>SISS01000014.1 GCA_004332335.1 Methanoregulaceae archaeon UXB-2016
GGAACATTCCGGCCTTCAGAAACCCGGGATAGTCAAAGAGGACGGGGAGCACTGACGAATGAAAGATGACACGGAGGGAAATTAGCGAAGTACTGGTATTCAAACCCTTACCTAAAACGACAACGCCGACTGAGAGGCCACCGCTCAAGAGCGGCCTCGACCTAATTTATTGCATCTCAATAATACTGATATTCATTCTGTTTGTTCTTCGATTCTCATCGAGCAGAAACACAGATAAATAAGATTTATCGGCTTGAGCAAATGTTATTTCGAACAGATCCGACGTCCCTGCTGTGGTCGTCCTCAGTCAATCGTCCTTCGAAAATCGCTTTGCGGAATGCGCGATCCGGAGTGGCTCACACTTTGTGCGGATAGAACGGGGCCTCTTGGTGCATGTTCGTTTATGCGACCCCTGAGGATTTGAACTCTCATCCTGAGCGCCGGGAGGGAGATTTGAACTCCCGAGGCGCAAAGCACCAGCAGCTTTCAAGGCTGCCGCCTTCCCGGACTAGACTATCCCGGCTCGTAGAATAAAGGAACCCGTTCCGATATCAGATTGCCGGTTACGCCCCCCGTACGGTCGGCATCGGGCGGTCGCACTCTCGGACATTCGTGCTGCGTACCCGGTCCGGGGATCCTCGCCTGGCAGGAAGCGATGATAACGGCCCAGGAAGACCTGTTGCATCTGTGCCGGCTCCCCTCCCCGAGCAGCCCGGGATGAATTTATCAGCTCACGGCCGGATATGCTCAGCGACGCGAGGTGTCGGAAGGTGTTCGTCCAGCAGTTCTTCATCCCGGGTATTGCGCAGAGTTCGTACCTCATCGGCGCCGGCAGCACGTGCGCCGTCATCGACCCGGCGCGGGACGTGGACCGGTACCTCGATGCGGCCGGCGAGCTCGACCTCGGGATCACGCACGTCCTCGAGACGCATCTCCACGCGGACTTCGTCTCGGGACACATGGAGCTCGCCGAGACCGCTGGTGCGACCATCTGTGCGCCTGCCTCGGGCGACTGCGAGTTCGAGCACCAGGCCGTGCAGGACGGGACCGAGTTCGAAGTCGAGGAGCTCCGCATCACCGTTCTCGACACGCCGGGTCACACCCCCGACAGCGTGACCTACGTGGTCACGGACCCCACGCGGGGCGACGAACCTGCGGCCGCTTTCACAGGCGACGCGCTCTTCGTCGGGGACGTGGGCCGACCCGACCTCTTCCCCGACCGGTCCCGGGAGCTCGCGGCGATGCTCTACGACAGCCTGCACGAGAAGATCATGACTCTGCCCGACGCCTGCCTGGTCTTTCCCAGCCACGGCGCGGGGTCCCTCTGCGGGCGGGCCATGGGCGCGATGCGGCTCTCGACGATCGGGTACGAGCGGCGGAACAACGCCACCCTGCAGCAGAAGAGCCGCGAGGAGTTCGTCGAGTCCCTGACCAAAAACATGCCGCCGGTACCGGACCACTTCTCCCGGTGCAGCGAGATCAACCGGCGGGGCCCCGCCCTCATCCGGACCCTATCCCAGATCCGCCCCATGAGGCCAGCCGAGTTCCGGGTGCGGGCCGAGGCGGGGGACGCGGTCGTGCTCTCGATCCGCGACTACGCGACCTTCGGCGGAGTCCACGTCCCCGGCAGTTTCCACGTTGACATCGCCTCAAACTTCTCGACCTTCGCGGGCTGGGTGCTCCCGCCGGACCGCGAGATCCTGCTCGTCGCGGACAGCCCCACCCAGGTCCGCGAGGCCGTCGTGATGCTCCGCCGGGTGGGGCTGGACAGGGCCGTCGGCTACCTGGTGGGCGGGACCCACGCGTGGGCCATCGCCGGGTACCCGACCGACCACGTCCGCCAGCTCTCACCGGCCGAGACGCACGCGATGGTCGAGGGGGGCGGCGGGGCCGTCCTCGTCGACGTCCGGTTCCCCGACGAGTTCGTCGAGCACCATCTGGAAGGCGCGGTCAACATCCCGGCCATGGACCTGCGGACGCGACACGCCGAGCTCCCGGCCGATCGGCCCCTGATCGTGATGTGTAGGACCGGGCAGCGCTCGAGCCTGGCATGCAGCCTGCTCAAGCGGGCCGGCTTCGCCGAGGTCCACAACGCGGCCGGCGGCGTCACGGGCTACCTGGCGGCCGGGTATTCGTAGACGGCGCCGGAGAGGCGACAGCCGTTCATGCATCGGCGATCTATGCCGTTCACGACTCTCCCGATTCGGGCGCATCGAGGAACTCGGCGATCATCGGGACCAGCCGGCCCGGTCCGCGACCGTGACCTGGGTGGTGCCGGGCAGGACCGCGAGCCGCGAGCGGGGGGGGGGCGCCCTGTCGCCGGTCATGCTCCACGGGTCGCGGCAACGGCATAAGTAGTTTGTCCGCGGTCGCCCGGCAGGGGGGCACCAGATCGCCGAGGGCCGTGGCGATCGGAGAGGTGGACAGCCGCTAACGGACCATCATCCGGTCCGCCAGCTGCACGACGTCGAGGACCTCGACAGACGACCCGGCACGTTCGCGGGCGTCGTCCAGGTTCCTCCGGCAGAAGGGACAGGTCGAGGCGATGATGGCGGCGTCCATCCCGTCGACTGCGGCCACCTTCTCCCGTGCGATCCTGAGGGCGAGATCGGGGTCCCCGGCCTTGACCCCTCCGCCGGCCCCGCAGCAGACCTGGTGCTCCCGGTTCCGAGCGAACTCCACCACCTCGAGCCCGGGGATCGCAGCGAGCACCTCTCGCGGGGCCTCGAAGACCCAGTCCCGGCCCAGGCGATGCATCAGCTGCCGGCCGCCGTGGCATGGGTCGTGGTATGCGACCCGCAGGGCCTCGCCGGCACCGAACCGGAGTTTCTTCTCCTGGATCAGGTCCCGCAGGAAGACGGCGAAGGGCACGGGCCTGAAGGGCAGCTCCCCGCCGTACACCCGGGGCCAATCGAGGGCGATGGTCTTCAGACATCCGGCACAGAGGACGAGCAGGGTCTGCACCCCCCGCGCCCGGAGGTCCTCGATCATGGCGAGCACGGTCTCCCTGTACTCCGTCCAGGACCCGGTCCGGAAGAGGATAGAGCCACAGCACGACTCCGTCTCCCCGAGCATGCAGAACCCGGTACCCGATCGCTCGAGGATCCGCAGGGCCGCCTGCCCGAGCTCCGGCTGCCGGAACGCGGTGGTGCAGCCGACGAAGAGGCCGATCGGGGCCACGTCCGCGATCCGGGCGCCCGCAGGGATCCATGCGCCCCGCTCTCCGTCGCTCCCGCCGAACGGATTTCTGTCCTGCACGACCGTGCCGGCGATCTGCTCGATTGCCGCGTCGGCAAAGCCCATCTCCCTTCCGGCGCCCATCATGGACTCCCAGAGCGGGGCGCAGGCGATCCCGGACTCGCATACCACAGCACACGCGCCGCAAGAGGTGCACCGGAAGAGGCTCGAGAAGAGGGCCACCCGGTCCAGCTCGGATGAGGGGGTCTTCACGAGCTTCAGGATGAGGCGGGAGGAGGGGGTCCCGAGCCGCCGCCAGCCGGCGATCCGCTCCATGGCCCCGTCCGGGAGGCCGGCCCGGACCACGGGGCAGGCATCGACGCACTCGCGGCACCGGGTGCAGGCGTCCAGCTCCAGCATCTGGAGGGGCGAGAACCACCGCGACCGGATCTCCGAGAACCGGTCCATCTTAATCGCCTCCCCTGCGGGCGAGCAGGAGGAGCGGAGAGGTGACGATGTGCCGGAACCGGCTCCACGGGATCATCATCACGAAGAGCAGGAAGACGGCGTAGATGTGCAGGGAGAGGACCTGGAGGGCCAGATCCCAGTTCTTCATGCCAGGGCCGACGACGAGGTCGAAGCCGCTGAACCACTCCGCGACCATCCCGGTCGCCCCGATCACGAAGACGCTCCCCACGAGGAAGAGGTCCGAGAGCCGGGTCCGCTCCCGGACCTCCCGGACGAGAAGCCGCCGTGCGAGCGCCGCGCCGGACGCCGCGACCAGGACATAGCCCGAGAGGGAGTACGGGAGCTTGAGGTTCTTCACATACCCGGCGAATGCTCCCCCGATGCCGGCCGGGTCCAGGTACGCGAAGACGAGTGCGACAATCGAGAGGAGCACGAATCCGCCGAGGACGACGAAGACCCAGAACATGGCCATGTGCACGGCCCAGCGCCGCCGGCTCCGCCGCCAGACACGCCGGAAGAGGAGGACGTCGAGCACCAGGGCTCGGAGGAACACCCCCGGTCCGTCCCGGAACGCCTCGTGCGCCCAGACGGCGAGGAACCGGCCCGGCCGGCCGTGCCCGTACCCCGAGACGAGGCGATACAGGCCGACGACGCAGATGAGCGAGGTGGCGATCAGCAGGATCCAGACGAGCAGACCGGGGAAGAAAGCGTGGACGGACATCCGATAGTACAGCAATTGTTGTTCCCAAGGTATGTATCATTCTGGTGGCGGCCGGCGCAGTGACAGCTGCCGCCGATGCCGGACCGACAGGATCATCAGGCCGGTGCAGATCCATCTTCCTACCGGGTCCCGATCGACCGCCGCGGGCCCGGGGGACACATACTTTTATCCGCGCGTCCAAACTCCTGGGCATGCGACGGGGGTTCACTGTTCTCTGCCTCGTGCTCCTCCTCCTGGCCGCCGGCTGTACGTCCTCCGTGCCGCCCTCGAACACGACGCCGACCGTCGGGGCGAACGCGTCCGTGAACGCGACGCCGCATACGACCGCGCAGATGGTCGCGCTCGTCCACGACGCGGCGGCCTATGCCCGGAGCCACGGCCGGGAGGCGGCCCTCGCCGCGTTCATGGACCGTTCGGGCCCGTTCTTCCAGGACGACCTCTACATCTACGCCTACGACTTCGACGGGGTCACGCTCGCCCACCCGCTCCAGACGGACAGGGTCGGCAAGAGCCGGCTCGACGAGAAGGAGATAGGCGGTTTCGTCCGGCAGATGCGCGACGTCGCCCGGAACGGGACGGGCTTCGGCCGGTTCCGATATGTGAACCCGGCGCACGGGAACGCGACCGAGACGAAGCTCGGGTACGTCGAGCGGGTCGACGACTGGTGGCTCGGCTCGGGGGTCTACCTCCCGGTCGACCCCGACCCGACGGCCGAGACGGTCTCGCTCGTCGAGGAGGCCGTTCGGTATGCGGCCGCGAACGGGAAGGCGGCAGCCCTCGCTGCGTTCGGCGACCCGAACGGCTCGTTCGTCCGCGGCGACCGGTACGTCTTCGCCTACGACCTGAACGGGACCGTGCTCGCGCTGCCAGCCGAGCCGGCGAGCGTCGGGACGAGCCATTGGGACCAGGTCGACCCGAACGGGGTCCGGACGGCCCGGCAGATGCGGGAGGCCGCGCTCGAAGGCGGCGGGTTCGTGATCTACGTGACGAACCACCGTCTGAACCGGCCCGGGATCTGGGAGAAGCACGTCTACGTCGCCATGGCCGGCGACGACTGGTTCGTCGGGAGCGGGACGTACCAGGAGTGAGAGAGGACCCCTGTGCGGAGACGATGAGGCCGCCGGCTCTGAAAATGGTCTTACAGCAGGGCCGCCAGGCGGAAGCGGGCGAAGGTCGCATCGGTCGGCCGATGCGGGCTCTGCGGGCTGGCTCTGTGATCTCATGATCACTCCGGTCTCAATTAACGCTATTGTATCGGACTGCGAAGATCTCACGCATGAAGGCGTGGATCAAGGACACCGCGGGGCTCGGTACGGTGCTCTGGCTCCTCGGGTATCTTGCATCGATGGTGCTCTTCTTCTCGCCGTTTGCCGGGGTCATGGGCTGGATCATCACCGCGGTCTTCACTCCGGTCACCATCGCGATCGCATGGTGGTGGTTCAGGGCACGGCGCCTGCCCCTATCCTATTACGTGAAGGTCGGACTGGTCTGGACCCTGATCGCGGTGGTCTTCGACTACCTGTTCATCGTCCTCCTGCTGCAGGCCGAGTACTACCGCCCCGACGTCTTCGTGTACTACGCCCTGACATTCCTGATCCCGGTGGGCGTCGGCCTCTATCTGACACGGGACCACGGGGGACCGGAAGCGACGAGGAACGGATGAGGTGTCGCAGGGCATCTTCGCGATGAGAGCGGTCGCCGGCATTCTCGGCCGGCTCCGCGCTGTGTTCGCCGAAGACTCGTCCGGGCCTTCGATCGTTTGAGCGCCATACATCTCCCGAGATACAATCTATACTCGGTGCATTGCACCAGGAGGAGAGAAAAATGGGAGATTTCGTTCAGATATCGGCAACCAGATCGGCGACTCGCGTGCTCGCGACCCCGATCGAGGAGGCGGCGACGTTCGACGCGATCGTCGCTGGGGTGTTTCCCCGCTTCAGGAGTTCAACACTATAAATTCCCCAATCAACCGCCAACGGATCAGCACCCTGTACCATTACAACAGGCGATAAAAGGGAAAAACCGTATCCGACAGCAGAATGGATAAGGGCGGGAAAAAGGGAACATATATTACGTCAGTAAAAGACCATTTACGTGCATGGTTTCTCTAGTTGCCAGCTCCACCCGCACATGGCTCTTTTCAATTCTCCTTTGCGGATTATTCCTCACCGGTATCCCGGCCGTTCATGCCGGATCTGCTACCGTCGATCTGGTTAACGACACCGCAATCTGGTCCCTCTCGGATACCATCCAGGTTGCGACGATAAACTCCCTCGATCTCTCGCCATCGGGCCGGGATATAGTGTATGCTGTTATGCACCCCATTATGGATGCAAACACGAGCGAGTTTCGTAATGTGATCTATTCTGTTCAGGCTAACGGATCCTCCACACGGCAGTTAACCAATGATACTCAGTCATGCACGAGCCCGGCATGGTCACCAGATGGGAAAAGTATCGCGTACCTTTCTCATGAAAGCGGGAGCCCGCAGGTATGGATCATAAATGCCGACGGAAGCGGGGCGTACCGCCTCACCGACCAGGAGACTGGCGTCTCGTCGTTCACCTGGTCGCCGGACGGGAAACAGATCAGTTATTCCGCACTGATCCCCCCGACCGCTGAACAGAAACTGGCAGCGGCCACAAAAGAAGACCCCATCGTTTCAGGGGAGAACATCCAGGTGGCAGGGCTCTACCTTGTACCGGTGGTCCCGGCCGGCCAGGGTTATCCCGAGGCCCGGATCGTAACATCTTCAGATATGACCGTCAGCAGCTGGAGCTGGCTTGCGGACAGTTCAGGGATAGTGTTTGTCCATGTGCCCGCGACCGATGCGGAATCTGGTTTCAACTCAACCATATCCCGCTTTGATATCAGGAACGGCACCCTCACGCTCCTGGTTCCTGAAGCAAAGATATACACCACCTATATGCATCTCCTTGTCTCCCCGGACGGGCAGTCGGTTGCCTACACGACATGGAAATCATTCAATTTCATGGATCTCTCTATTACATCGGTGAATGGCGGCACATCCCGGATGATAGCCGCCAACCTCAGTCAAAACCCCATCAACATCCTGGGCCTGACCGGCTGGTCAGCGGATGGGAAGACCCTGTATGTTCCCGAGACGAAAGGAACTTCGATCACGATGGACGCGTTCCCAATCAATGGTTCGGCCGCGACGGAGCTCTTCCGGTACGGGAATATCGCGAAGATTCAGGAGAACCACGAGCGGACGGCCTTTGTCTATGCCGCAGAGGATTCCGGACTCCCCATGGAGATCTATACAACCCCCGTGGATACGTTCAGGCCTTCTCAGGTCACCCGGCTCAATGCCGGCCTCCCGACCGAAAAGATCGGAAAGACAGACGTCATCCAGTGGAACTCCACGGACGGGAAGGTGATCGAGGGACTGCTCACGTACCCGGCAAACTATACGCCCGGTACGAAGTGTCCCCTGATCATCGAGCCCCACGGAGGTCCGGGGCTTAACTCTGTCCGGTTCTTCACCGGCAGCGGGGGGAGTTGGCCCATACTGCCGGCGGGAACCTTCTCGTCCCTCGGGTATGCGGTCCTGCGACCCAATATTCAGGGATCTACCGGGTACGGGATCGATTTTGCCAGCGCAAACTATGCCGACTGGGGCGGCGGAGATTATCGCGATCTCATAGCCGGAGCAGATTACCTTGTGGCTCAGGGGATCGCGGATCCGGGGCGCATGGGGATCATCGGACAGAGTTACGGGGGGTACATGGCCGCATGGACCGTCACCCAGACCGACCGGTTCAAAGGGGCCGTTGTCATCGATGGCATCACCGATCTCGTGAGCAATGTTGGCACCAATGATATGCCGTTCGATGAGCCGACATACTTTGGCGGGGAATTCTGGGAAAAATGGGACCTGTATTCAGACCGGTCACCCATCCGTCATGTAGCAAACATCTCGACCCCGACGCTGGTTGTGAGCGGACAGGATGATGTCAGGGTTCCGCTCGGACAGGCGAAGGAGTTCTACAGGGCACTCTGGAAGCTGGGCGTTCCGTCGCAGCTCGTCATCTATCCTCGGGCCGGCCATTTTCCCGGCGAACCAAAGCAGTGGCAGGATCTCTGGCTCCGGGAGATCTCCTGGATGAACACGTATGTAAAGGGCAACTCCCTGTGAGGTGTGTTCATTCGCACCATCTTTTTTTGGTTCACCGACCTCTGACGACGTAACGATGGGTGAGCGTGCCGGCCTCTGTTCCGGAGACCCGGACCCTTCACGGATACGGCCTGTGATGATGCGTTTAAGACGATTCGAAGAATTCGAGGAATTTCTGCCAGACCATGCCTGACCGGATGAAAAGAGCGGGAAGTAATGAGCTGAGAGCCCGGTAGATACCGGCCCGTATCAGATCGAACCAGGCTCTGCGCCGGCGGGACAAGGGACGGAGGCCCCGTTCCTCCTACAGTACTGAGGGGGAGGCGATCTCCGGCCCAGGTACTCCGCGTACGTCAGCGCCCGGCAGTAGGACATCTCCGGATGCACCCGGAGGAGATACCCGATGGTCACGGCACCGGTCCGGTCCTTCCCGCCGTTGTAGTGGTAGTAGATCAGCCGCTTCTTTCCGGACGGGTCCTTTTCCTCCATCAGGGTGTCGAGCTTCGCGATGAGGTTGACCTGGCTGCAGGACCGGCCTGTAGTGTTGAAGACGGTATCGTTATCGAGGACGGCGTTCAGGCAGGCACCGTCCTCACAGGCATCGCCGCTCCCGAACGGGTACCAGACCAGGTACCCTTTCTGTCCGTGAATCATTCCGGCCTTCAACGGCCCCGAAAACGTGCTGAAGGTCCCGCCGAACGCCCGTTTCTCCTCGTCGAGGTAGGTCTTTTCCGGCTGCGCGTCGTAGAGGGCAGGGTCCGGGCCGACCCCGAATCGGTTGGGGGAGGTGCTGGAGAGGACGAACTATCGCGCCAGGCGGTTTTTTTTCGGGCGACTGGTCTATCCCGGCCCCCTTCTCATGAAACAAACTTATTGTCGCAGACGATAAACCCCTGACCGCATGCTACAGGCGCTTGATGTCGACACATGGGTGAAGCAGCGGCGTTCGAACCTCGACGAGGCAAAACGGTCTGCGGCCGAGGTGATCGGCCTCGTTCGGAGCGAGGGTGACGAAGCCCTGCTCCGGATGGCGAGAAAGTACGAGCCCGAGATCGACTCGGTCAGGGTCTCGCGTGAGGAGGTCGAGGCAGCGTACGACGAGGTCGACGAGCACCTCGTGGAGAGCCTCTTCGAGGCGGAGGCGCGGATCACCCGGTTCCACGAGCGCCAGAAGGACCGCGACCTCTGGCTCGAGGAGGTCGAGCCGGGCATCATCCTCGGTGTCAAGACCACGCCCATCGATCGCGCCGGCCTCTACATCCCGGGCAGGCGGGCGGCATACCCCTCGACGGCGCTCATGAACGCGATCCCGGCCCGGGTCGCCGGCGTCCCCGAGATGTGCGCCTGCTCCCCTCCGCCGATCCTGCCCCTCACGCTCGTGGCCCTGGACATCGTGGGCGTTTCGGAGATCTACCGGATCGGCGGGGCGCAGGCCATCGCCGCGATGGCGCTCGGGACACAGAGCATCCGGCCGGTGCGCAAGATCGTCGGGCCCGGGAACGCGTACGTGACTGCGGCCAAGATGCTCCTGCGGGAGGACGCGGAGATCGACTTTCCGGCCGGGCCCAGCGAGATCGGGATCATCGCGGACCGGTCGGCGAACCCGGGCTTCATCGCCAGCGACATCCTGGCCCAGTCCGAGCACGACCCCGATGCCGCGTGCGTCCTCATCACGACCGAGCGGGCGCTCGTGGAGCAGGTGGAGGAGGAGCTGGGCCGGCAGCTCGCGGCCGCGCCCCGGAAGGAGATCATCCTGCAGGCGCTCACCCACTCGAGGTACATGATCGCCGACGACCTCGACACGGCCGTCTCCCTGATGGACAGGGTGGCCCCCGAACACCTCTCGATCATGGTCGAGGACCCGCTCTCGGTCCTCACGGCCGTGAAGAACGCCGGCTCGATCTTCGTCGGGCCGTTCGCGCCCGTGGCCGCCGGCGACTACGCGTCAGGGACCAACCACGTCCTGCCCACGGCGGGATACGCGGCGACCTACTCGGGGCTCAACGTGAGCCACTTCTGCAAGACGTCGACGGTCCAGGTCATCACCAGGACGGGCCTCGAGGCGATCGGGGACACGATCGAGAGCATCGCCGGCGCGGAGGGCCTCCACGCCCACGCCGAGTCGGTCCGGATCCGGCGGGCGTTCCGGGGGCGGTGAGTCCCGCCCTCCGGTCCGTGATACCGATGAGCGCACCCATTTTCGACTCGACGATCATCGCCCCCTGCGGGATCAACTGCGGCATCTGCAGTGCCCGTCTCCGCGAGAAGCGAACCTGCCGGGGATGCAACGACGCCGGCCAGGTTCGGCCGAAGTCCTGCACGAACTGTCGACTGCGCCTGTGCGAAAAACGCGACGGTGCGTTCTGCTACACCTGCTCCGGGTTCCCCTGCGCCCGGTTGAAGCTCCTGGACACCCGGTACCGGAGGCGCTACGGCATGAGCGAGATCGAGAACCTGGAGTACATCAGGGATCACGGGATGGAGAAGTTCCTGGAGACCGAACACGCGAGGTGGGTCTCGGACGAGGGTGTGCTCTGCGTGCACAATAAGAGATATTACAGGATACGCGGCGACGATAGCGATCGCTCGCAGTAGAGACGGATTCGCGGTTCACCCGGCCCGTGCCGCATACCCATGCTCTGCAGACCAGGCGTTGCTCCGGTCGAGGAACGGCCGGCGGGTATCCACGGCCGTGAGCTCGGCGAGGTCCCGGGTCTGCGCGCCGAAGCCGCACCCGATATCGAGCAGGTTTGAGCATGCGGGAATGCACCACCGGACGGTTGGAGTCGCAGCCGAACTCCCCGGGTCCAGCCGCGGTATGGAGCCGAACACCCGATTGAATACGTCTTCGGGCGTCATCGAATCGAGCTGCTATCGGACGACCTCTGAATATCTTCGTAGCCGGTGCGGGCGGTCACCGTCGTCCACGGCCCTAGAAGAGCGTACCTTCGGCGACACCGTCCCCGTCCGCATCTCCGCTCGCCACGCAGCCCCCCGCTCTCCCGGCCGGGAACGCCTCCCGGCTCGCGAGCTCCTCCACCCAGACGCGGTTCGCCCGGAGGGCGCATCCGCCGCTCGACTCTGTGAGGAGCTCCGGCGTCTCCCTGAGCCGGCCGAGCAGCCGGGACTGGAGGGCGTCTCTGAGTGGGACGGCCGTCAGGTTCGCGTCCGAGTACGGGGCCGCGGGGCAGGGCTCGAGGTCGCCGGACGGGCTGACGTGCACGAACCCGCGGCCGGCCGCAAGGCACCCGCCGTAGGCGTCCTCGTCCCCGGGGAAGCCGACGAAGAGCGCCGGGAGCGTCCGGCTGTAGTCCGCGAGGACCGCCTGCAGGGTCGTCTTCTGGTCGCGGGTCAGGACCAGGTCCCCGGTGCCGGGCGCCATGGGCACGTACTCGACGAAGGTGAAGACCCGGGCGCCGGTTTCGAGCATCTGCCGGACGAACGCCTCGCTCGTGACACGGTCGAAGTTCTCCCTCGTCGTGGTCACGGAGCAGCCGAAGAAGACGCCACGGCCCTTCAGCCGGCTGCAGACCCCGAGGAGCCGGTCGTAGACCCCGCTGCCCCGCCGCCGGTCGGTCTCCTCGCGGAGGCCTTCGAAGCTGACGACCGGCACCAGGTTCCGGCACCCGGCGATCGTCCCGGCAACCGCATCGTCGATCAGGAGGCCGTTCGTGAAGACCGGGAAGAGGATCCGGGGATGGGCCCGCGCCAGGCCGACAATCTCCTCCAGCCGGACCAGCGGCTCGCCGCCGGCGAGAACGATGACCGAGACGCCGAGGTCTGCAGCCTGGTCCGCGACCCACGCGAGGACCGCCGGGCTCATCTCTGCGTCGGGCCTCTCGCCCCGCCCGTGCATGTAGCAGCCCGCGCACGCGAGGTTGCAGCGCGAGGTGATGCTCGCGATCACCACCGGCGGGACCAGGAGCCCCTCCTCCTCGTGCCGCCTCCGCACGGATGCCGCCTTCCGCTGGTGGCGGAGGATGGCGGTCCCGGGGATCAGGAGGGCCGGCTCCGCGGCGACGATCCGGACGGCCTGGCCGAGGATATCGCCGATGGCGGCGTCGAACGTCTCCCGGTAGCGGTTGCCCTCTTCCATGGGTGCCGCCGACTCGCGGGCCATCGTCAGGCCCCCGGTTCCGGCGGTGCCGAGGCCATCTCCCCCCGCTGGACTCTCATGTCCGCCACGGTGAGCGCCGGGTGCCGGTACCGCCCCCGGCCCTTCGTCCCCATCAGGACGTTCAGCTGGATCGCCTCGACCGGGCAGAAGTGGAGGCAGGCGCAGCAGAGCTCGCACCGGTGGTTCCAGGCTGGGCGGCCGGCCGCCAGCGCGATGTTGCCCGCCGGGCAGACCCTGGTGCAGGTCCCGCAGCCGGTGCAGGCATCCGATACGGAGAAGGCGGTGTCTCCCCCGTGGACGTTCTTCGAGAACGATCCGTAGGTCACGGCCTTGACCACCGCGGAGAGCAGTGCGACCCCGGGCGGAGCGGCCTGGCCGCGGGCGATCGCCTCTCCGATCTCGGCAAGCCGTTTCTCCGCGGACGCAAGGCACTCGTCCCGCTTGCTGCCCGACTGCGGCCGGTACAGGGGCGGGAAGTTGCCGGGCATCCTGACGGCGAACGCGGCATCGAGTCCTCGGCCCTGCGCCCGGAGCAGACCGTCCAGCTGGCGGAGGGCGGAGACACCCGTCCCGCCCATCGTGACGACCGCGAAGACGTAGTCCGCCCGCGACAGGTCGAGCCGTTTCGCGAACTCCGCCACCATGACCGGCAACCCGCCGTCGTAGACCGGGCAGACGATTCCGACACGGTCCGCCTGCGGCGCGATGCCCCCTGCAGTGTCTTCAAGCGATGCGATCGGCACCAGCATGCAGTCGTCCTGCGCTACTCCGATCCTCCGTGCCGCGGCAAGCGAGTTGCCGGTGCCCGTGAAATAGTAGATGATCGTCGTCATGATCCGTCACGTATCGTCTTCCCTTCGATTTCGTCGTCCATGCCCCCGAGCGGGTCGGCCTCGATGATCCGCCTGAGCAGCTCGCCGCCCGCGTCCGGGTTCTTCGTATCCTGCGCATCCAGGGAGCACTCCGCCAGCACCCGAACCCCGCGCTCCTCCAGGGCCTTCTTCAGGATCGGCAGGGCCTCGCCGGGCTGGTTGGAGCAGGTGGAGAAGAGCACGGCCGTCTTGCCCTCGCAGCCCTTCAGCGCCCAGACCGCCCCGTTGATTGCGGGGGTCGGCTTCCAGGCCCAGACCGGGGTGCCGATGATCAGCAGGTCGTACTCCGAGACATCGATCTCGGCCGGCTCGATCGGGTCGCAGGCCATCTTCCGCGACCGCAGGACGCCGGTCGTGTAGGCGGAGAACGAGGTGTACGGCCGTGTTGTCCGGACCTCGATGAGGTCGCACCCGCTGGCATTCCGGATGCCCTCGGCAACGCTCCGGGTCACGCCGGAGTACGAGTAGAAGATCACGCAGGCCCGGATCGTCCGGTCGCGGGTCGACGTGCGGACCAGTTCACGGTTGCACTTCTCCATGACGCTCGTGTACATCAGCTCGAAGTGCCCACGGAGCTCCATCATCCGCTCGCGGTTGATCGTGTAGTAGATGTAGAACCCCTCCCGCCGCGAGTCCACGATCCCCTCGGTCCTGAGGGTCTTCAGGTGCTGCGAGACCGCGGGCTGCGAGATGTTGAGCCGGGCGGCGAGCTCCCCGACCCCGAGGATCCCGCTCGTATCGGTCGAGAGGAGGTGGATGATCCGGAGGCGCGTGAGGTCGCCGAGCGCTTTGAACGTCCCGGCCATTGCGGGGACGATCCCGGCAAGATCGCACTCTCTGGATGTGTCGTCGGGTTCCATGAAATTCTATATAAGCGTGTGCTTATACACTTGTATTCTTTCCGGAATATCTCGGCGATCGAGCGCGGTCGCCCGCAGTCGGCGCACAGGGGATCCACCTTCGTCTCGGTCCCGATCATCGTTGTCTCCAACAAGGCCGATATCGCGCGGGCCGAGGAGGGGCTCGTGATGTCTACCGCGACGGGCGTGGGGGTCGACGAGGTGCTGGAGGCCCTTATGGAACACTACCGGCCGCCTACCCCTGCGGAGGAGCCGGGCGAGTTATCGGCTGACGAGGCCGGGCAGGCGTAGTCCCACTCTCTTTTCTGACGGGCTCCGGCTGGTCCGCCAGCGCAAGCACGGTTGCCAGGGATACCAGGCTGGCCCACCCGACACGTCGGCTCACGATCGATGATTTGCGCACCCGACGGTAAGTCATGGTACGGCGCCCCGAATTCCGGTTCCGCACCTCCGGGATCTTTCGGAACTCGGCCGCACCGTCCCGCCCGTTATCCTTGTCGGATGGTGAGGGCGAGCCAGGCGGCCGGAACCCCCGACATGCGCTCTCCCCGGACGGACAATCGATCGAGACGACCGGGCACGCAGCGGGGGGGCCGGACCTAGCCGCCCATTGTAACATCCTGGCCGCCGTACCAGCTCAGGGCGTCCCAGAAGTGTCCCATCTCGAAGTCTGGCCACAGCGCGTCCACGACGAAGAGGTCCGCGTAGGCGGACTGCAGGGGCAGGAAACCGCTCAACCGACTCCTCCCGCCCCACCGGATGATCAGGTCGATCCGGGAGACGTGTCGCGAGCCGATGAGGTGGAGCGGATCGCTCCCCATGCCGGCCGCGTGCGCCCGGACGGCCTCACCCACGTCCCACTTCCAGCTGTAACTGACGAGGAGGTTGAGGCGTCTCCTCCTGGCCCTGCCCTCCGCGGGCACGGTGAGATGCTCGAGACCCTCGGGAAAGACGGTGGAGCTGGTGTCGCCGACGAGGAGGATCGAGACGTCCTGGTTCTCGACCCAGTCGATGAACTTGACGAAGGAGGCCTTGAAGGCCTCGACCTGGTTCCTGGGCCGGTGCGTGTTCTCCTTCGTGAAGATGTAGGTCGAGACCTCCCTGATGCCGAGGTCCCACACGACATCGAAGAGCTGCTTTCCGGGCTCGATGCCGTGATCGTACCCGGCCGACTTGGGAAGACCCCGCGCCACGGCCCACCGTCGGTTGCCGTCGGGGATGATGCCCAGGTGAGCAGGGATGCGCAGGGCCCTGGAGGGCGGAACGGTCGTGGCAGTGAGGGCCATATGCACGCGCTTCGGACTACATCGTCTTAATCTTTGCGGGCGAAAGGCGCGCCGGGTCGGACGCGAACGACACTCTCGACGGCCGAACCTCACACGCCGGTATAACACGCATCACAGGCCCGGGCGGCCTTGCCCTTCCATTCGCGGCCTCTCGGGCCCGCAGACATATACCGCCATCGGAGGTCCCCGACTCCCAGCGGACAGCGAACTGCGAAGCGGGCCACGGGAGCACGGTCCCGCAATCCCTCCTATCGCGACTCCGGGACAGGCTCGGCCCCGTCCGAGCTGCGGGGCCGGAGGAGCCAATTCTGAAAGACGACGGGCGTGACCACGGTCGTAACGAGGCTCATCAGGAGGATCGCGACGAAGATCTCCTGGCCGATCACCCCCGCGTTCAACCCGATAAGGGCCACGATCATCGCTACCTCGCCGCGCGGCGCCATCCCGAACCCGATGACGACCGACTCCTGCCGCGTGTACCCGAAGAGCCGGGCCGGCAGGCCGCAACCGACCACTTTGGTCAGGATTGCGAACCACCGTGACAGCGCCGAACAGCACGTCGACAGCCGGCGTCAGGGCTCTGAGATCGACGATGATGCCGAGCGAGACGAAGAAGATCGCGGCGAAGATGATCTGGAGATACTCCGCCCCCTCCCGCGGGTCTCTGCTGTGACAGAGAGCGACCTCGCGGCACGAGACCCCCGCGATGAACGCCCCCACGATCGCCGAGAGGCCGATCACCCCGGCAACCATCGCGTAGGCGAACGCGATCGCGAGCGCCGCGATGAAGACGAACTCGGGGTACTGTCGGGCAAGCGGGGTACAGTCGAGCCGACCGAGCAGGGGCGAGACGAGTTTCACTCTCGCCCTGCCGATCTTCCGATCTCCCGGCTCCTGCCCCGGGCCGTGCTGCACGAGCTGTGAAAGCGCCCCGGCGGACAGACCGGCGAAAAGCCATATCCTGGCCATTCCAGGCAAGCGGGCCGGACGGTGCAGAGATATTAATTAGAGGCCCCCGCACTGATACTATGAACAACAAGGTGACGATTGCAATACTGCTCGCCTCTTTTTTTCTCGTCTGTGCGGTCGGAGCCACGCCGGTGCTGGATACCGACTATCCGATTGATGCCGATGTGAATACCACCCTCGAGAGGACGGTCAACATCGTCCCTGTGCCCTCGACGGCGCTCACGATACGCCCCTATCAGGTGGCGAACTACTCGGAGAACGGATACGGCCTCTGGGAGTACGGCGGGGGTCTCGGGTACGATAAACGGCTGGACCTCGTCACGCCCCAGGCATCTCCTTCACGCACGGAACAGGCCCGGGGTCACGGGTTTCAGAAGCGAACGGACTTCGTGACGCCCGCACAGACCCCGGCCGCCGTCACCCATACCGCGCGATTGCTGCACTTTTTCGATATGACCGATATTCATATCTCCGACAAAGAGTCTCCAAATCAGGGAATATTCTATGGTTACCTGGGTGGTCAATCATCAGGATATTCACCTGTCATGCTCTTGACAACGCAGGTCCTCGACGCCGCCGTCCAGACGATAAACGCCCTTCACCAGAAGGAACCGTTTGATTTCGGTATCTCTCTGGGCGATGTTGCCAACAACGAACAGTATAATGAGCTCAGATGGTATATCGACGTCCTCGACGGCAAGACGATAAACCCGGATTCTGGTATTAAGGATGACCCGGTTCCCGGACCACTCAATGATTATCAGGATACCTTCAAGGCGGCAGGACTGAACAAGTCTATACCCTGGTATCAGGCTCTCGGAAACCACGATCATTTCTGGATCGGAACAAACCCCGCGAACGATTATTTGAAAGAGAACTATACCGGCGAGTATATCCTCAACATGGGCGATATTTTCACCAATCCTCTCGGCACAAATAGCCGTGGGTACTATATGGGTTCAATCGATGGCAGAACCCCGAACGGGGACATTATCGGCGTGGGAAATGTCTCAAATTTCACATCCCCTCCGAAAGTACTTGCAGCTGATCCAAACCGCCATATACTTACCCCGAGCGAATGGATGAGTGAATTTTTCAATACCACTTCAAGTCCGAAGGGACATGGCTTCAATCAATCGGATGTAGAAGCTGGATTCGCCTGCTATTCATTCGAACCGAGATCGGACATGCCAATCAAGGTCATCGTGCTCGATGATACCCAGAATAACACCGATGCCAATGACGGCGGTTACGGGCACGGTTCTCTCGACAACGAGCGTTTCGACTGGCTGGTGCACGAGCTGGATGCGGGCCAGGCTGAAGGGAAACTCATGATCATCGCCGCACACATACCCATTGGAACCGAGTCGACGAGTTCAGCCCTCAGTGATTTTGTGGGCTGGAGTTCTGTCGCCCAGGTCTCCGAAGACCAGCTGCTTGCCAAACTGCACGAGTACCCGAACCTCATCCTGTGGGTCTCGGGACACCGTCATTTCAACACGGTGACCGCACAGAAATCTCCCGATCCCGGCCGTCCCGAGCTCGGCTTCTGGGAGGTCGAGACTGCGTCCCTGCGGGACTTCCCCCAGCAGTTCCGCACCTTCGAGATCGTCCGCAACAGCGACAATACGGTCTCGATCCTGACGACGGATGTCGATCCGGCGGTAAGAGACGGGTCGCCGGCTGCGATCTCCCGGTCGTACGGGATTGCCGCTCAGCAGATCTTCAACAACACGTTGCCGTACCTGCCGACCGCTTCATACAACGCGGAGCTCGTCAAGCCCCTGAGCCCGGAGATGCAGGAAAATATCCAGAACTACGGGATGCCGATCGCCGGCTGATGATCCCGATTGCGCGAGTCTGACCCCGGTCAGGTTCTCTATTTTTCCAATGCGCTGCGTGCTACGGCCCGATTACACCGTATTCCATGCGGTCATCCGTCGCGGAGGGATACCCAGCCGCTCCCTTGCGTCCCGCCCGGAACGGATGGCATGGAGATTGCCTGGAGACAACTGGCGATCCATCGATCCCGGAGAACGCGAGCGCATCCCTTCCGCACTCCACGGGGGTGTAGCGCGACCCGATACGCGGGAGGCCTCGGGGCCAGACGAGCCACGACCCGTTGATCGGCCGGCCATCCTGAGGAGACGGCATGGGAGCCGGGTCATCCGCCGTACCCACGACGAGCATGAGGTTCTTCCAGGTGCCGGAGAGCAGGTTGAAGGAACCGTTCAACGGGAAGTTCATCTGCGCCTCCCGGCGGAGGCCTTCGGGCAGAGTGGAGCTGGCTGCGACGGCTTCGATGGTTGCGACAACGTGTGGGCCTCAGGGGTCCGGATGTGGTTTGCATTGGAGTCCGGGATCGGTATGCTCACGCGATCTGGTGATAGACGAACGGCTGCCGGGCGATCGAGGAGCCCAAGGAGACACTGTAGACGCACATACCCCCATAGCCGAATACGCGTCGTTACGTTTATCCGTCATCCTTCCGTTCGTACTCTCACCGGGACGGACGCCCCGGCCCGCATCACCTTCGAGGAGAAGACGGACATGACGCAGACACCTTCGCCCGATTCCACCCATGTGACGTACCACCGGGTATTCGCGGACGCCCAGGGCGGCTCGCACTTCGACACCGTGACGATCGAGCAGCGCCTCGCTGCCGGAGCGCCGCCCGCCCCGCCGTTCTACGTCTCCGCGGACGCCCCCGCATCGAGGTACCGCTTCTACTCGTTCGAGCCCGGCTGGTTCGGCGACCTGCACCCGGCTCCGGCCCGGCAGTTCCTGGCCCTCCTCTCGGGCGAAGCGGAGGTGGAGACGACCGACGGGGAGGTCCGGCGGCTCGTACCGGGTGACCTCGTCCTGCTGGACGACACGACGGGGAAGGGCCACCGGACCAGGAACATCGGTGACGGGTACCTCACGTTCTTCGTCGTGCCGGCCCCGGCGACCTGATGCGGGTTCTCTCCTCCCATTTTTCTTTATAGAGGGATGGCCTCATCCCTATGCATGAGAACGCCAACGGTCCTTCTCGCTCTCGCCCTGGTGCTGGCGGCGGTCCTCGGTGCCGGCTGCACGACCCCTGCGACCCTTTCGGGGAACCTGTCGGGGACGTCGCCGACGTCTACGGCGGCGGCAGTCGCATCGCCCGTAACGACGATCGGGCCGCAGGCGATGACCCCGGCCGCGCTCGCCGCATTCGTACAGAAAGCCTCGGCGTACGTGGACGCCGTGGGAGAGCAGGCCGCGCTCACCGAGTTCCAGAAACAGGACGGGCGATTCTCGCAGGGCGACCTGTACATCTACGCCTACGACTCCAACGGGACGCTTCTCGCACATCCGTACCAGCCGAACCTGGTCGGGACGGACCGGACGAACTGGACCGATGCCCGCGGGCTGCCGTTCGTCCGGGTCGGCAACGCCACGGCCGGAAACGGCGGCGGGTTCATCGCGTACCTGTACCCGGCGCCGCAGAACGGGACGATCGACGAGAGGGCCCTGGACGCATACCAGCCGAAGATCGGATTCGTCGCCCCGGCCGGGGAGGGCATGTGGATCGGCTCGGGCGTGTACCTCGCGGACATGGTGCAGAACGGCACGGGCCCGAACGCGGTCTCGGAGATGGTCGACCTGGTCGAGGCCTGCGCCGCCTATGGACGGAGCGAGGGAAGGGCCGGGGCGTTCAGCGAGATCTCGAACCGGTCCGGGAAGTTCGTCGACAGGGACGGACACTACATCTACGCCTACGACTACAACGGCACGCTCCTCGCCCACCCCTACCTGCCCGAGAAGATCGGGTCCAGCCTGATCGAGCGGCGCGATCCCTTCGGGATGGAGAACGTCCGGGCGCTTGTCAAGACCGCTCGTGCCGGCGGCGGCTACGTCGTCTTTGTGTGGCCCAACCCCGCGAAGGAGAACCGGGACGAGATCAAGATCGGGTACGTCCTCCCCGTGGACGATACCTGGTGGGTCGGGTCGGGGGCCTACCTGAGCGAGATCACGGGGACGGACGCGTCGCTCAGGTCTTCGGCCCCATAATCATGCTCATTTTTCGATGTCCGGCCGACCGACCCGGATATCGATGACGAGTGCCGTCGCCGATGGCGAAAGAGAAAAGCTGCGGGGGGGAAGGGGTCCGTGCTCTTGACTACATGGATGCCTTTCCGGACGAACTCCGCGAAGCGGTTGCGTGTGACCGTCTCGTAGTCGATCTCGGGGTGACAGATGGAGCTGGTGCGGTCTTCCAGGACATATATTCGCTGCAGGATCTCCGGCTGATCGGCGAACTCCTCGACCAGGTCCTCGATCGTCTCGAGCACGCAGTGGCTTTTCGCCTCGCCGGCGATAAAGAAAAAGTCCGAAGCGACCCCGCGCACTCGCTCGTGGGCCGGGAGATCGGGGACCTTGTCGATCCGTCCGAGCGGGAGGGTATGCGGGTTCGGGTCCGACAATCGCTGGAGGGGGCTCGGATGCATATCTCCGCAGTCAGGCTGACCCGCCTCGACGGCCTTCCCATCTGTGCGGACGCCGCCCTCGGCGATATCGTCTGGGACGGAGTCCCGGCCGTGCAGATCCTCCTCCGGCCCGCCTCGCCCAAAGGGGCCAAACCGGCATCGGGCCGATAGAGAAGCGGGAGGCTCTCTTCCGCAAAGGGCACATCCATGGCTGAGTCCTCGAGATACGACGGGCCCCGTGTATGGAGCGGTCCGATGGTCGTGTCCGATCCGCCCTTGGCACCTGCCGGTGTTCGAAGGTTGCTCTGCGAATGTCCTGATCACACCACCTCTTCACGTCGATGGAATGGCTTATGTTCAGTGATTTGAGGCATGAATGAGAGTGTTGGGATAACCTCGTTCTCGGACCGCTCCTCTTCGTACCTCTCGTCGTACCCCAGGACCGCCCTACATCCGGCAGGTATGCCCGAGCGTGTCATATGAGGTAACGACAACCCGGGTGCTTTCGAGGGAAAAAACCAAGTATTTATCCATAGTCGGAAAGATGTATCCTATACTGTGGGAGTCAGCGGCGGCGACGGCACAAGCCGTGCTGCGGCGCTGGACGCCGTCAAGGCGGCCGGCCTCGTCTTCGGCGATATCGGCACAAGCCCGATCTACACCCTGACCGTGATCCTCGCCCTCATTCCCCGGACCGAGAGCACGGTCCTCGGCGTCCTCTCCCTGATCGTCTGGTCTCTGTTCCTGATCGTCACGGTCCAGTACGCCTGGCTCGCCATGAGCCTCGGCAAGAAGGGCGAGGGCGGGACGATCGTGCTCCGCGAGCTCCTGAACCCGCTCCTGAAGCGTGCCAGGTCGCGAAATGCCCTCCTGATACTGACCGTGATCGGGATCTCGCTCCTGATCGGCGACGGCGTGATCACGCCGGCGATCAGCATCCTCTCGGCCGTCGAGGGCGTCCCCCTGATCCCGGGGCTCGAAGCGACGGGGCCCGACCTGCTCGTCCTGCTCGCAGCCGGCATCGCCATCGCGCTCTTCGCGATCCAGCGGCGGGGGACCGAGCGAGTCGCCTTCGCCTTCGGACCGATCATGGTGGTCTGGTTTGTTGTGCTCACCGTCTCGGGCCTCATCATGATCGTGCAGGCACCCTCGGTCCTTTTGGCGCTCAATCCCCTGCTCGGGATCGGCTTCCTCTTCTCGAACGGGCTCGCGTCATTCCTGGTCCTCGCCTCGGTGGTCCTCTGCGTGACCGGCGGCGAGGCCCTGTATGCGGACATGGGGCACCTCGGGCGCGACCCGATCCGGCGCGCCTGGCGCTTCGTCTTCCCGGCGCTCGTGATCAACTACCTCGGACAGGGGGCGTTCGCCCTGACCCACCCCGGGGCGTCGAGCTTCCTCTTCGAGATGATCCTCTCCCTCTCGACCTACCTGTACGTCCCCTTCGTCCTCCTCTCGATCGCCGCGACCGTGATCGCGTCCCAGGCCATGATCAGCGGGCTCTTCTCGATCGTCTACCAGGGAATCACGACCCGGCTTCTCCCGGCTCTCAAGGTCGACTACACCTCGGCTCAGCTCCGGTCTCAGATCTATATCGACAGTGTCAACTGGATGCTGCTCGGCGCCGTGCTCTTCGTCATGATCCTCTTCCGCGAGTCCCGTCACCTCGCATCCGCGTACGGTCTCGCAGTGACGGGGACGATGGCCCTGACCGGCATCCTGATCACGACCATCTTCCTGCGCAGGCATCGCTACGGTCATGCTGCCCTCGCGTGGAGCATCACGCTTGTCGACTTCCTCCTCCTGGGGGCGAGCCTGAGCAAGTTCTCCACCGGCGGGTACTGGTCGCTCGTGCTCGCCGCGGTCCCGATGAGCGTGATCCTGATCTTCCTCTCGGGCCAGAAACGGCTCTACCGCTCCTTCCGGTCTGTACCGCTGGACCGGTTCCTCCGCCAGTACCGCGAGGTCCATGACACGATGAACCGAATCAGCGGCACGGCCCTCTTTCTCGCCCGGGATGTGGAGCGGATGCCGCCGTATATCGCCCGGACCATGTTCGTGAACAACATCCTGTACCAGGACAACATCCTGGTCTCGATCGTGGTCGAGGACACACCGTTCGGCGTCGTACACGACTTCAAGCGGAACCTGGCCGAGGGACTCCGGACATTCGAGATCCGGCACGGGTACCTCGAGTTTGTGGATGTCGTCTCGATCCTGAGGGACCATGGCATCCAGGAGAAGGCGATCTTCTACGGGCTCGAGGAGATCGTGACCGAACACCTGGTCTGGCGTATCTTCGCCATGATCAAACGGAACGCGCCGACCTTCGTCCAGTTCTACCGTCTGCCGGCGGACCATCTGCACGGCGTCTCGACACGGATCGAGATGTGATCGGCCGGCCTGCGAAGCTCTTACCGGCGTTTTGGAAAAGGGATAATGGCCGGTCCTGTAACTCGCTCTGCCGGCGGGACCCGGACGACACGATTCCCGCCGGGCTACTTGATCTCGACCCGTTCGCCCATTTCCATGAAGACCGTAGCCTCGGTGATCGTGCAGGCGTGGTCGGCCGAACGCTCGAGGTATCGAGCGACCATCACGTAGTTCGCGCAGCGCGTGATCGTGGTCGGGTCCTCGAGCATGTAGGTGACGCACTCGCGGAAGATCGAGTACCCGAGCGCGTCGACCTGGTCGTCGCGGGCGGAGAAGTCCGCAACGATCGTGAGATCGCCGGCCTCGAACGCAGCGATGGCGTCGGCGATCATCGCCTCGGAGGACCGGGCCATGTGCGGGATCGAGAGGAGGCCGGAGAGCGGGGCCATGCCCGCGAGGTGGCCGACGATCGTCGCGATGTCCTTGCCATACCGGCCGATCCGCTCGAGCGCGGTCGCCACCTTCAGGCACGAGACCACGGTCCGCAGATCCCTCGCGAACGGCTGATACAGGATCAGGATCTCGTAGGCGTGGTCCTCGACCCGGTACAGGCGATGGCGGAGATCGGCCTTCCGGGCCGTCACCGAGGCGGCGAGCGCGAGGTCCTGGGCGACGAGGGCCCGGGTCGCGTCCGCCATCATTCCGCGGGCAAGCACGCCCATCGTGAGGGTCTCCTCGCGGAGACGGGCGAGCTCGACCTCGAACTTCTCGGTCATCCGAACCTCCCGGTGATGTAGCGCTCGGTCAGCGCCTCCTTCGGTGCCTCGAAGACCTGGAGGGTCTCGCCGAACTCGACGAGCTCTCCGAGGTACATGAACCCCGTGTAGTCGCTGACGCGGGAGGCCTGTTGCATGTTGTGGGTCACGATGATCACGGTGTAGTGTTCTTTGAGATCGTCGATCAGGTTCTCGATCTTTGCAGTCGCGATCGGGTCGAGGGCCGAACAGGGCTCGTCCATCAGGATCACGTCGGGCTCGACCGCGAGGGTCCGGGCGATGCAGAGCCGCTGCTGCTGCCCGCCCGAGAGCCCGAGGGCCGAGTCGCCGAGCCGGTCCTTCGCCTCGTCCCAGAGGGCGGCCCGCCGGAGCGAGCGCTCGACGATCTCGTCGAGCTTCGCCCGGTCCTTCTCGCCGTGGACGCGGGGGCCGTACGCGACATTATCGTAGATCGTCTTCGGAAACGGGTTCGGCTTCTGGAAGACCATGCCCACGCGCTTTCGAAGTTCCACGACATCGTACGCGGAATCGTTGACGTCGGTGCCGTGGTACGAGACGGTGCCTTCGATCCGACAGTCGGAGACCAGGTCGTTCATCCGGTTGAAGCACCGGAGCAGGGTCGACTTGCCGCAGCCCGACGGCCCGATCAGGGCCGTAACTCTTCGGGCCGGCACGGAGATCGAGACGTCGATGAGGGCCTGGCACGGCCCGTACCAGAGGTTGAGCCCCCTGGTCTCGATGATCTGTTCGGGTATGGTTGCCATCTAGAGCCTCATGGTGGTGTGATAGCGGTTGCGGACCACGATCGCGACCGCATAGATCGCGACGACGAGCATGATCAGGACCAGGGCGGTGCCGTACTTGTTGGTCTCCGAACCGGGCACGTTCGTGGTCAGGATGAAGAGGTGGTACGGGAGGGCCATGACCGGGTCGAAGACCGACGACGGGAGATATCGCTGCGAGAAGACGACCGCCGTGAACAGGATCGGCGCGGTCTCCCCGGCCGCACGGCCGATCGAGAGGATCATGCCCGTGATGATCCCGGGGGCGGCCGGCGGCAGGACGACGCGGCCGATCGTCTGCCACCGGGTCGCACCGAGGGCGAGCGAGCCCTCCCGCAGGGATTGGGGAACGTTCTTCAATGCCTCCTCGGTGGTCCGTATGATCGTCGGCAGCACCATCAGCCCGAGCGTGATCTGGCCGGCGAGCATCGAGACACCGAAGCCGAGGAAGAGGACGAGAAAGGCGAAGCCGAAGAGACCGAAGACGATCGAGGGGGTGCCGTTCAGAAGGTCCACGCCGGTCCGGATCGTCCGGGTCAGGCGGTTGTCGCGCTGGTACTCGACCAGGTAGATCGCGGCCCCCACCCCGAACGGCAGGGCGAACGCGATCGAACCGGCGACGAGGCAGAGAGTGCCGACGATCGCCGGGAAGATCCCGCCCTCGCGCCCCAGGTCCCTCGGTGACGAGGTCAGGAATTCCCAGGAGAGGGCGGGCAGGCCCTTCGAGATGATATCGAAGAGGATGATCGCGAGGATCAGGAGGACTGCACCGACGGCTGCATAGATGAGGAGGAAGGCGAGCTGCTGGCTCCGCGCCCGGGAGAGGCGGGGGACGACCAGCGCCAGGACGGCCACGACAAGGAGGGCGGCCCCTGCGTAGTACGGCCCTCCCATCGAACCGATCACGGCCACGACGAGGAGCGCGACGAGGGCGATCGGTGCGGCCGAAGTCGCAGGGTGCCTGAAGATCGACTCGAGGACGGTTCGGCCCGCGTGTGCTCGACCTGTTGCCCGGGCGTTCAGGCGCTTGAGGATCATGGATGCGCCGAGGTTGACGATCAGCGTGATCACCAGCAGCACGGTCGCGAGTGCGAAGAGCGCGTGGTAGTGAAGGGAGCCGATCGCGACCTCGCCCATCTCGATCCCGAGGGTCCCGGTCAGGGTCCGCACGGGCGAGAGGACGTTCGTGATCGGCGAGGGAATGATCGCGGCGTTCCCGGTCACCATCAGGACGGCCATCGTCTCGCCGATCGCGCGGCCCATGCCCAGGATGATCGCGGCCGTGATGCCGGAGAGTGCGGCTGGTACGACCACCTGCCGGATCGTCTGCCACCTCGTGGCCCCCAGGGCGAGCGAGCCCTCGCGGAACTCCCGGGGCACGCTGTTGATCGCGTCCTCCGAGACCGAGATGATCGTCGGGAGGGCCATGATCCCGAGCAGGATCGAGCCGGCGAGCATCGACTCGCCCGAGGGCGCGTCGAACGTGACTCGGAGCCATTCGACCAGGACGATCAGGCCGAAGAACCCGTAGACGACCGAGGGGATACCTGCGAGGAGTTCGACCGCCGGCTTGACCAGGACCTTGACCCGGTACGGCGCAACCTCCGAGAGGTAGATGGCCGTGGCGATCGAGAGGGGCACGGCAACGACCATCGATCCGGCCGTGACGAGCAACGTGCCGACGATCAGCGGGAGGATCCCGAACGCCGGGGGATCGAAGGTCGGGCTCCAGGTCACGCCGGCGAGGAACGGCCAGAGACCGTACTCGTTGAAGAGCGGGAGGCCGTCCCAGACGAGATAGAGCAGGATGAAGAAGACCGTGACGACGGCAAAAAGGGCGCAGAGCAGCCAGATGATGGAGATCGCCGTCTCCTTGAGTGGGCTCGACGACATCCGTGTCGGCGGCGGTGTCACGCTGGATGCCTGGTTCATAAGGAGATCCTGAAGAAGGAGTGAGGGTCGAGGGACGGCTCAGGCCGTCCTGGTGATCGAGACGAACCCTTCCTCCTCGACGATCTTCTGTCCCTCGGGGCTGAGCGTGAAGTCGATGAAGTCCTTCGCGAGCCCGGTTGCATCGCCGTTCGTCACGTAGTAGAGGTTCCGGGCGAGCGGGTAGGTGCCCTTCACCACGTTTTCGGTGGTGGGCTGCACCTCGGTGCCGTTGACGGAGAGGTTGAGGGCCTTGACGGAGTTGTCGATGTACCCGAGACCGACGTAGCCGATCGCCCCGGGGTTCGGGCTGATCGAGGACTTGACCGCACCGTTCGAGTTCTTCTCGAGCATCGAAGCCGTCGTCGCGTTCTTGCCCAGGATCTTCTCGGTGAAGAACTCGCGCGTGCCCGAGGCCGAGTCGCGGCCGATCACGACGATTGGCTGGGCCTTGCTGCCGACATCCTTCCAGTTCACGGCCTTGCCGGTGTAGATATTCTTGATCTGCTCGAGCGAGATGGTCGTGATCGCGTTCGATGGATGGACGATCACCACGATGCCGTCACGGGCCATCGGGACCGCCTTCAGGCCCGCGTACTTCGTCTTCTCGGCGTCCTTGAGCTCGCGCGAGGACATGCCGATCTCGGCCGTCTTCTCGCCTGCCGACTGCACGCCCACGCCCGAGCCGCCGCCCGAGATCTGGACATCGGCGTTCTTGTTCAGCTCCATGAACCGCTCGGCGAGCTTCTGCGCGATTGGCAGGACCGTGGTCGAACCGGTCACGGAGATCTTCCCTGTGGACGCCCCGGGGATGTACGTAGAGCCGGCGGTCGTGGCCGTCACGGTCGGAGCGACCGTGGTGCCGGTCGTCGTGACCTGGGTTCCGGCGGCGGTCGTCGGGGCGGTCGTGGTCAGGGTCGTGGGCGCGGCCGTCGGGGTGGGGGTTGCTGTGCCTCCGGTGCCGGTGCAGCCGGCGACGAGCAGCGCCCCGATGAGGACGATGGCCGTCGCCAGCATGGCGATTGTGATCTGGGGGTGATTCGATGACATGTGCTGGAATCTCATGGGCTCGCACTGGATATACAGATGTTCGACATAAAATATAGATATATATGGAAATAATAGGGAAGACGTACATGATGTATAGGGCAGGAACGTTCTGGTGCAGGAGAGACCATGGATATTAGGCGTGTACAGGTAACCGGGGGGTCGTCGTTCGTCGTGACACTCCCCAAGGAATGGACGACGGCCATGAAGATCCAGAAGAACGATCCGGTTCGGGTGACCGCCCAGCCGGACGGCACGCTCCTGATAACGCCAAATCTCTTCGAGGACCAGGTCTCACGAGTCCGGGCGATCGACGTCAGCTCCTGCACAAGTGCCTCATTTCTCTTCCGTTCTCTTATCGGAACATATATCGCCGGTTATTCCGAGATCACGATCGGTTCAAAATCACGTCTTCCCCCGTTCGTCCGGACTGTCGTGCGCGACTTCACGCAGATGACGATCGGGCAGGAGGTGATGGAGGAGACCAGCACGACGATCCGGATCCGGGACCTCCTCAACCCGGTCGAGCTCTCGTTCGAGAGCACGCTCAAGCGGATGTACGTGATCTCGCGGTCCATGCACGAGGACGCGATCACGGCGGTCCAGTCTCGGGATAATGGGCTCGCAGCCGACGTGATCGCTGAGGACCGGGATGTCGACCGGCTCCAGTGGCTGATCTCCCGGCAGACGAACATGGTCATGCGGAACACGAGTCTTATGAGACGGACCGGGCTTTCGCCCGTCGCGATCGTGAGTCATGCGATCGTGGCGCGGGTCATCGAGCGGATCGCGGACCACGCCGTCCGGATCGCGACGAACTGTGCTGCACTCGCTGATCGCCCGCTCGAGCCGGAACTCGCCGCTCGGCTTCAGGCGGCAAGCGCCTTCTCTCTCGAGGTATTCGATAAGGCGGCCGGCTCGTTCTTCTCGCACGACATGAAGCTCGCGAACCAATCGATCGAGGAGGTGCGGCAGGCCGAGACCCTCTGCGAGGAGCTGCATACCCAGGCCCTCTCCTTACCGGCCAAGCCTGCGGTTGCACTCGGATATATCGCCGAGTCCATCCGGCGACTCGGGGAGTACTCGGGAGATATCGCTGAGATCGTGATCAACGACGCCGTCGAGAAGGAAAACTAGGCGGAACGATAGTCTCGCCGTGGCGGATCTGATTGGGGGCCATCATGAGATCGATGTACTGTGGGAGGGGCCGAAGACCTGGATCCGGTTGTTGCCCGTGTCCACCACGTAGACCTGACCGGCACGGTCGATGGCCACACCGCGAGGATCGCTGAACTCACCCTCAGACGATCCGAACCGGCCCCACGCCGCGACGAACATCCCGTCCGGTGTGAAGGCCTGGACCCGGTCGTTCCCCGAGTCGGCCACGTAGACCATGCCGTCCGGGCCCACCGCGATCCCGTAGGGGGCATAGAACTGTCCGACGCCCGAGCCGCGGCACCCCCACGCAACCTCGAAGGCTCCTGTCGGTGTGAACATCTGGACCCGGAAATTGCTCGTGTCCGCAACATAGACAGCGCCGGCGCCGTCGACCGCGATCGACCGGGGGGACTTGAACTGTCCGTCTCCCGATCCCCGGCTCCCCCATGCGGAGATGAAGGTGCCGGTCGAGCTGAAGACCTGGACGCGGTGGTTCTCGGTGTCGGCAACGTACACCTTCTCTCCCGTGTCCACGGCGATCCCGCGGGGATACCGGAACTGGCCGTGTTCCTCACCGTTGCCCCCCCAGGTGGCGACTGGGGCGCCGATCGCCGTGAACTTCTGGATGCGGTCGTTGTCCGAGTCGGCCACGTAGACCGTGCCGGCTCCGTCCACAGCAACCCCCCCGGGATACTTGAACCGGCCGTAGCACTGGCCGTTGCCGGACGATGCTGCGATGAAGGCACCGTCCGACGTGAACGACAAAATCCGGTTGTTGTCCGAATCGGCCACGTACACGGTACCGGCCGGGTCGATGGCGACACCCCCGGGATATCGGAGCTGTCCGTCGCCGCCCCAGCATGCGATGAGTTCGACCGGGTCGGACCTTTCACCGACTGACACGGCCGTCACGGGCTCCGACCGCAGCACGGCGATCATCTCGTGCAGCTCTTCCCGCGTGATCTCGCCCCGGGCGTATCGCACGCGGACGATTGCGATCGGATCGGATGCCGGTCGGGTGTTGTGGTGGGTCTGGTCGGAACAACTGCGGATCATGTCACGTCCTTATTGGCGGTCTACTGCCGGGCTCGGTTTCACGTCTGGCGAGTTCCGGCTACTTGGTTCCCCGGAGGCGGTGCGGATCTCCGCGATTGAGAAGTATCCGATCTCATCGAAGGCGAAGGCCGCCTCGTCGGACTGAGCGAACGCGATGAATCGCGCGACGGGCGGCGAGGGCTCGCCCTTCGTGACGTACGCGAGGGGACGGGTGAGCCGCTCGATGTATGCCCCGTTCCGGCCGTCGGCGTGTGCGAGCTCGTCCAGGATCGCCGCGCGGATCGCGGACGTGTTCCGGGGCAGGGCATCGCTCTCACCGGTGTCGATGATGCGGAGGATCTTCACCCCGGGATCTCCTTCTGCGTACCCGACATCGACGAACCCGATCGCGTTCGAGCTCTGTTTCACGAGCTCGAGCACGGCCGCATTCGAGGGACCAGCCAGCGCCTCGATCGCCCCCGATGCGCCCCGGTCTTTGGCCTCGAGCCCAGCGTCGACCGACGGCGTCGACGATCCGAAGAGCCACTGAGCGAAGACCTCCTCCGTGCCGGAGGGATCGATCCGCTGGACCGCGGCCTGCACATGGCCGACGCCGGGGAGGGCCGTGAGATCCGTGCTCCGGTTGTCGTAGAGCGCCCTGACCTCGTCGGCCGTCACCCTGTCCGCCGGATAGTCACGGCTCGCGATGAGCACGACGGCACTTCCGCCGATCCGATGGACCCGAAGATCGGGGTACCGGGCCAGCTCGCCGGCCTCTAGGGGACGCGAGCCCGCCCCGATCTCAGCCGTACCTTCGCCGCACTGCCGGATCCCGCTGCCCGAGCCCCCGCCCTCGACCAGGATCTTTGCCTTCGGCTCGGCCTTCATGAACATGCCGGCCAGAATCTCCGAGACGGGCTGAACTGTGGTCGAGCCGACGATCCGGAACGAGTACTCCGGGCTCACTGTGCCGGAGATCTTGCTTGATGATTCGAGCGGAAAGTGATTCAGGACCTGTGCCGCGATCAGGGCGATACCGGCCACGGCCACCACGAACACTATCAGGTACTCGACCGATTGCCCGGCCGAATCCATTTCCTCTGGCCCTCGTCTCCTCATAGTCCTCGACCCGACATGGTTGAGGGTTAGAAATACAGAGTAATAGTCATTGTCACAATATTTTCAATATTGATATATTGATTCCATATCGTGATGCAGGGGTTTTTTGGGTGGATTATGAGCAAATTGGACTCTATTGTCCCATTCGGAAGAAATTATGCCTATTCAAGCAGAGGGCCGAATATATTGAGGAACTCTTTTAACTATTGTGTTATGATTGAAATATAGTGGTTTTGATGGAGATTCTCTCTTCTGCGTCCCATCCGATCGACGAGGCCCGCCAGCGTCAAACGGTTACTCGCCGCAGCTCCATTTATTCGGCACGCCCCGTCTCGCTCCGCACTCGGACGCTGATCACAATCTCGGTGATATCTCTGTCGCTGACCATCCTCCTCTTCCTCTTCGCTCTCGGTTCGGTCGGCGGAGGATTCACAACCCTCGAGAACGAGCAGGTGGCCCGGGATGTCGGGCGTGCCGAGAGTGCGATCGACGGCGAGGTGGCTCGGATCGTCGCGATCGCCGGGGCATGGGGGAGCGCGCCCGAGCTCACGGCGTTCATGCGCACCCACGATACGACGCTTCTCGACCGCGCTTTCCCCGAGAGCCGTTTTTCCGCCTCCGAGATCAACATCATGCTCCTTCTCGACGCCGACGGCCGCGTGGTCGAGCACCGGTACGTGAACCTCGAGTACGGGCACCGGATGCCGACCCCGAAAAGCCTCCTCGCCCAGCTTGCCGGCCATCCGAGCCTCACCAATCAAACACTGGGGGTTGCGTCCGCGAGCGGCCTGATCGACCTCTACTCAGGGCCGATGATGCTGGCCGCGCAGCCGATCCCGGGCGATGGCCCGGAGCACGGCACGATCATCCTCGGCCGGTACCTCGACTCCGGCGAGATCGCCCAGATCTCGGCCCGGACGCAGCTCCCGTTCTCGGTCACGCCGCTTGTCGGCAGGGCGATGAACCCCCCACTCGCCGCGGCCGTCGAGCGGCTCAAGGGGGGAGAAACGGCGGTCGTGACGCCGGCCGACGATGAGCTCATCCGGGGATACGGCCTTCTCTCCGATATCGCGGGAGTCCCGGTCCTCGCGTTGACGATCGAGGAGGGGCGCCCAATTTACCAGCGGGGCCAGGCGAGCCTGAGCTACCTCCTCCTCTCCCTCCTCCTGATCGGGCTCGTCTTCGGCGGCATGACCATGTTCCTGCTCGAACGCACGGTCCTCTCGCGCCTGGCCGTGCTCGCTACCCGGATCACCACGATCACCCAGAGCGGCCGCCTCTCCTCCCGCATCGCCTTCGAGGGGTCCGACGAGATCACCTTGGTCGCCGCGCGGATCAACGACATGCTCGGTTCGCTCGAACGGTCGCAGGCCCTGATCCAGGCGCACCAGGAGCGGTACGGCCGGCTTGTCGAGGAGTCACGCGACCTCTTCTTCACCATCGATACCGCGGGCCGGATCACGGCGGTCAACCGGACGACCGAGTCCATGACGGGGTACGACCGGGAGGTGCTCGTCGGCCGCGACCTCTCGTCCCTCTTCACAGAGTCCGACGTGCCAACCGTTCGGTCCTGGCTTTCGGCCACAGATGCCCACAAAGGGCACCACGCAGGGATGGTCAGAATCATAACCCGCGCCGGAGTCGAGCAGCTGATCGAGATCCGGGCCCAGCCCGAGTACGATCTCGCCACGCACCAGCCGATCGGGATCTTCTGCATCGCCCGGAATGTCACCGAACGCGAGCGGGCTCGGGCCGAGCTGGCCCGCCACCGCGACCGGCTCGAGGAACTCGTGGACGAGCGGACGGCGCAGCTCGAGGACGAGGTCGCGGTCCGTCGGGCGGCCGAACGCTCGCTCGCAGAGCAGAAGGAGCGACTGGCCGTCACCCTCGCCTCGATCGCGGACGGCGTCATAACAACCGATACCGACGGGCGCGTTACCCTGATGAACGCGGTAGCCGCGTCCCTGCTTGACTGCTCGGAGGAGGAGGTTCTCGGGCGCCCGATCGAGGAGGTGCTCCGGTTGATCGACACGGTCCGGCATCGGCCCATCGAGAGTCCGACGCGCGAGGTGCTCTTCTCGGGCAGGGCCGTCGAGCACACGCACGGGCTGGGATTCCTCGATCGGGACGGTGGGGAACGGCCTATTGTCCTCTCGGCCGCGCCGATCGAGGACGAGGGGCGGCACCGGTTCGGCGCAGTGCTCGTGTTCCGGGACATCATGGACCGGCTCCGAATCGAGGAGGAGCAGGCCCGCACCCAGCGCCTCGAGTCGCTCGGGGTCCTCGCAGGCGGGATCGCGCACGACTTCAACAACATCCTGACGGCGATAACGGGCAATCTCGCCCTGGCGAAGCTCGATATCGATCCGGAGACCCAGGTCTACGGCTGCCTCGAGGACGCGGAGGCGGCGACGATGCGGGCAGGCGAGGTCACGCGGCAACTCATCACGTTCGCGAAGGGCGGGGCCCCCGTCAAGCGGACGGTCGCCATCGGCGAGCTGGTCCGGGAGACGGCCGCGTTCGTTGCCCGGGCGACGCGGTCGAAGCTCGTGGTCGACCTTAGCGAGCCGCTCTGGTCGGCGGACGTGGACGAGGGGCAGATCGCCCAGGTGATCAACAACCTGGTGATCAACGCCGACCAGGCGATGCCCGAGGGCGGGCTGATCACCGTGACCGTGGAGAACGTGACCCTCTCGACTCCTGAGGAGTCGCTGCCGGCTGGCGAGTACGTTCGCTGCCGGGTGACGGACGAGGGGGTGGGGATCCCGAACGAGCGCCTCGCCCGGATATTCGAGCCGTACTTCACGACGAAGAAGTCAGGGAACGGCCTCGGGCTCGCCTCGGTCGTCTCGATCGTCCGGCGCCACGGTGGCCACCTCACGGTCTCGTCCGAGCTCGGGGTCGGGACGCGGTTCACGGTCTATCTGCCGCGGTCGGCCGGGGCACCCGACTCGGCACGGGCCAACGAGCTGCCGGAAGCGACGGGCGGGGACCGGGTCTTGCTGATGGACGACGACCCCGGGATCCTCTCGACGATAGGAACGCTTCTCACCCGGCGCGGCTATGCGGTCGTCATGGCCGAGGACGGCGCCGGGGCGATCGAGCGGTACCGGGAGGCCTTCGCAGCCGGAGCGCCTTTCGACGCAGTCGTGATGGACCTGACCGTCCCTGGCGGCATGGGCGGGCTGGAGGCGACGCGGCAGATCCTGGCCCTTGATCCCGGGGCACGGGTGATTGTCTCGAGCGGGTACTCGGACGCGCCGGTGATGGCCGACCATCGTCGATACGGCTTCATTGACGTGTTGCCCAAGCCGTACGAGATCCAGGAGCTGGTCCGGATGCTCCGCGGGGTGATGGAGGATATAGCTGAGGCGGTATCGCCGCCCTCGTCTGAGGTGCCACAGGGGCCAGGAGATGGGGATCTTCCTCCAAACTCGAGGCGATCGTGATCGAGCAGCTGCTCCGGCGTGTCTTCGCCATGATCAAACCGAATGCTCCGCTCTTCGTCCAGTTCTACCGTCTGCCGGCGGACCGTCTTCCACGTCGTCTCGACCCGGGTCGAGACGTGACGGGTGAACGATACGCTCCTGCGGGGCAGCCCTGGATCGAGGGTTCCCGTTCACTTTTCCACCGCACGGCTCGCGGTCAAATACCCGGTCGCCGATGATCTCGGCATCCGCCGCCATGACTATGGGGGCGTTGGCCGTGATGATCATGTCACCAAAAAAAAGGTAGTGACCCCTCGACGCGTCGTTCCCCGTACCGATGCGGCCGTCGGGAGAGTCTACACGAGTCTGTCGGGAGGCGTGCGGAGAAGCGTGCACATTCCGGCATAGCCGGGGCGTATACGGTGACCGCCGACCTGGCGCCCCTGCTCGTCCGCTGGCGGCGCTTCCGCCAGGCCCTGAACGTCGACGACCATGCGACCATGGACCGGGTGATCGGGGCCGTCGAGGTTCAGCGCCCGAGATCTCGACGACCTGTTCGGTCTCGTCGAGACGATCGATCCCGACGTGATCCTCTTTCCGAACGCCGACACCTGGACCGAGCATCTCGTCGAGGCGGCGAAGGGCTACGGGATCGAGACGACCCTCTCGCGGACCGGCCGGCACGTCACGCTCGACTCACGCTCGTACTTCTCCTCCGGCCGGATGTACCACAGGCCCCGGGCCATGGTCCCGGCCGGGCCGGGTGCTGATCGACACCGAGCAGTCGTTCACATACCGCGAGGGCGGCCTGCCGGGCGTGCTGGTCGCGGCCCGGATCACCGGGCTCTCGCTGAACCGCACGGGACGGTTCACCCCCGGCACGCTCGTCTCCGCCTTCGAGGTCTACGCGGCGCTCTCCCAGGGGATCGCCGTGCCGTGGCTGAAGACCGACGCCGAACGGGTCAAGCCGGCCGCAGCCCTCCGGGCCGCCGAACGGGGCGGGATGACGTTCCAGCCGGTCCCGGGGGTGTACGAACGGGTCTACCAGATCGACTTCACCTCGCTCTACCCGTCGATCATCGTGAAGCACAACCTCTCGCCCGAGACGGTCGGGCACCCCGAGCGGCCAGGCTTCCTCGCCGAGTGTCTCCGGCCCCTGCTGGAGATGCGGATCGGAACGAAGACCGCGAAGAGGACGGACCCGGCGGTCGCCGGCATGGATTCGGTCCTGAAGTGGATGCTCGTGACCTGCTTCGGGTACACGGGGTACAAGAACGCGAAGTTCGGCCGGGTGGATGTGCACGAGGCGATCACGCAGCACTCGCGCGAGGTCCTGATCTCGTCGAAGGAGCTGGCGGAGTCGCTGGGCTTCAACGTCCTGCACGGGATCACGGACTGCCTCTTCGTGCAGGGCTCGCCCGTCTCCGCGCTGAAGGCGGCGGTGGAGGCGACGAGCGGATACCTGACCGAGATAGAGACCTTCGACAGGGCGGTCTTTCTGCCGCAGAAGGACAGGACCGGGGCGTAACATGGTACTACGGCCGGCTGGACGACGGCGAGGGAAGGTCCGGGGGATCATGGCCCGGCGGGGAGACTGCCCGGCGTACGTGCAGCGGTTCCAGCAGGAAGCGCTGACGCTGATGGGCCGGGCGCGGTCGGTCGCCGAACTCCTTACGCTCTCACCCGCGCTCCGGACCCTGTACGGGACCTACTGCGACGGACTGGCCTCGGCGCCGGTCGAGGATCTGGTGATCAGCCGGCGGATCTCGACCGTGGACTACGCGCGGAAGTGCCCGGAGCGGGGTGCGGTCGCGGCGTATGGACGGGCCGGCGTACCCGTGGCACCGGGGATGACGATCCGGTACGTGGTCCGGGATGCCCGGGCCGGCCTGGCCGACTGCGCCTGGGAGGCGGCGCACGCGGACCGGCTCTACTACCGCCGGATCCTGGCGAAGGCGTGGGGCGAGGTGTCGTGCGACTCTGGTGTAGCCCGGGGGTGACGTTCGAGCTCGGACCGCTGAAGGTGCCGGTCGCGCCGGCGGAGCGGATGGCCGCTCTCCTCGAGGTCCCGGAGATCGCAGATCGCGACGGTCCACGCGCTGTATCTGTATCACGGGTACTCGCAGGTGCTCTTCCGGAGCCGCCGGTCCGGTCCGAGCACTTCGAGGCGAAAAGCAGTATGGTAACCTCGATGACCTGCAGGCCGCGGTTCGGTCGTCGTTCCATATGGTGCTGATGGTCGAGTGGTCGCCGGCGCTCGCGGCCTTTCTCGAGACTGAGGACCGGGGCCGGTAGATGAGCTGGCTGGTTGCGGCGCTGAAGCGGCGATCGTGATCGTGTATGCGCAGGCCCCGGACGAGGCGTTACTGTTGATCTCACTCGAGGCCGATCGCACTGTTTGGCTCGTCAAGGATTAGTAACCGGGAGAACTGATCTCTAGGTATGGTGCAGGAGGGAGCTTGGCACGCGGACGACCGCGAAAGGGCGATCCCCGATACTCACGCGTCCCCTTCATCCCCCCGGATCGTTCCTTTACGCGAACCGGATGTGGAAGCGGCAGCCCGGTTCTATACCGGGGTCTTTCTCCGGGACGAACCCACGACTCGCCGTCATGCGCCGGACCCGGTCCGGTTCCTCCCCTATGCCCGGTTCTATGTCCGGTCGCTCGTGAGCATGGAGCTCAGTTTCCTTGCACGGGACGAATCGACGGGCGAGCTCATAGGGTTCGTCTTCTGTATCGACCTCCTGGACGACCCGGCCCAGGAGGGCCCGACGATGGTGGAGTTCCTCTCTCAGTTCGGAGAGGCCGTTGCCATGATCGATGAACTGGAGGCCCGCCATCTCGACCGCGAATCGATCCCGCGTGGATCCAGCCTGCATATCTTCCAGATCGGCGTCGACGGACAGTACCGCGGCAGAGGGACGGCACAGGCTCTGATCCGCAGAGCGCTCGTGAATGCGCGGGACCGCGGGTTCGAGCAGGCCGTGGCCGACTGCACCAACTCGACATCGAAGCACGCGTTCGAGCGATGCGGGTTTGCCGAGCGGGGGTTCTCGTCGTACGAATCGTTCGACATGGACGGCGTTCGTTTCTTCTCCGGGCTCGAGGGCGGGATCTTTCTGATGGTGAAGGACCTGCACCCTGAGGACGGTGTCGTGCTGACCGCCGGCCTGTAGAGTGTCGATCAGGGGTTCCGGGGCCGGCCGGACAATGCTCTCCGCCGAGACGGTCGACCGTCCGACCCGGTTGGAACGGGCGGCTCGCCGCGTCGGTTCACGCCACCTGCGAAGAGAAAGTCGATGCCTTCATCCCCCGACCTTTTCCCGGGGCGGACAGTCCGGTCGACAGCAACGCCGGGCCGGCCTGCGGGGCACCGACGGCTATCCGGGTGCCGATCGACGAGGAGACCATGGCCCGGTTGATGGCAGGCGAGGACTTCCAGTTCACGTACGCCCTCCAGTGGCTCGAGGGCCAGGTGGAGCAGACGGCACCGGTCACTCTGGCGTTCACCCTCGCGTCGGAGTCGCGGCCCGGACCTACCTCGCGAAGCTCAGCCAGTCGAAGTTCAGCCGGTTGACCCCCTCGAACGAGATGGTCACGACGTGGCGGCCCTGCGTGAGGGCGAGCCGGGTCGATCCGGAGAACTCCCCGTAGGCCGGCCAGCCGCCGGTCGGAGCGATCACGACCTGGCCGGCAGGGACCCCGTCGAGGTAGACCCTGACTGCTTTCGTGGTCGCCTCCGGGTTCGCAACGCGCAGCGTCAGGGTGAAATCGCCGGCGGCGGTCGCGTCGACCGAGTAGGTCAGGAACTCGCCCGGGCGGATCCAGCCGATGTCGTAGTTGCTGCCGCCGACCTCGATGTCGACCGCATCGATACGGTAGACGCCGCCTTCGTTCGCCGCGGTGGCATCCGAGTAGGCAGGGTAGCCTGCGGTCACGTCGTAGTCCTCGGCCTCGACCCTGCCGGGCAGGTTGTGCGCCGAGGGGTAGGGCTGGTTGCCGGCGACAGCGGTCTGGGTCGCGGTCACGGTCGGCCCGGCCGTGACCGTGATGGTCTTCTCAGCCGTGGCGATCTCATGAGTCGAGGAGTTCGAGGCCTCGAGCTGGACTGTGTAGGTGTTCGGCTGGTTGAATGTGTAGCTCGGGTTCTCGCCGATCATCGTGCCGACCACGTCGTCGCCGACGAGGATGGTCCAGTCGAGCGTGTCGTACGGTCTGGTCGAGGTCGAGGTGAACCGGACCTCGAGCGGTGCCGTGCCGATCATTCTGTCCATGGTGAACGCGGCGCTGAACGGGGTGGTCGACGGAGTCGTGACGGTCGGAGACTGAGTCGTGGCTGTTGGAGATGGTGTCGGCGTCGGGGTGATGACAGGATTCCCGAGCGTATTGAAGAGCCAGATCATGTCGGCGAAGTCGATCCTCCTGTTGCCGTTGTAGTCGAACGCCGCTAAGGGCTCATTCGCTGTGATCCAGGTCATCTGGTTGAAGAACAAAATCACGTCGGCGAAGTCCTTCCGCCCGTTGCCGTTCACGTCCTCGTACAGCCCGTCGTTGTCCGTGTCGGTCGCCGCCGCGTTCCCGCCGGGGACCCTGTTTACGCTGGGCGGCGGCGTCTCTGCCCGGGCAAACTCCAGGTCGCCGTTCCCGTAATCCAGATAGCTGATCCGTGCGTTGCCGGCGCCGTCGAGCGCGAGCGACGTGTACAGCCCGACGTTCCCGGCCGAGTCCACGGTCTGGGTATGCCAGCCCGAGGCGTCGCGCCACGCGTACTTCAGGTCGTCGTTCGTATCGTCGAAGTAGCTGATCCGGGGATTGCCGGCACCGTCCAGGGCCAGGGACGTGAAGAACCCGACCCACCCCTCCGTGTCCACGGTCTCGGTATGCCAGCCCGAGGCGTCGCGCCACGCATACTTCAGGTCGTCCTTCGTATCGTCCGTATCGTCGAAGTAGCTGATCCGGGGGTTGCCGGCGCCGTCCAGCGCGAGCGACGTGCACTTCCCGACGTACCCTTCCGCATCCACGGTCTCGGTATGCCAGCCCGAGGCGTCGCGCCACGCATACTTCAGGTCGTCGCTCCATTCGAACAGGTAGCTGATCCGGGGGTTGCCGGCGCCGTCCAGCGCGAGCGACGTGTACCACCCGACGATCCCCTTCGAGTCCACGGTCTCGGTGTGCCAGCCCGAGGCGTCGCGCCACGCATACTTCAGGTCGCAGTTCGTGTAGTCGTAGTAGCTGATCCGTGGGTTCCCGCCGCCGTCCAGGGCCAGGGACGTGTATCGCCCGACGTCCCCGGCCGAGTCCACGACCTGGGTGTGCCAGCCCGAGGTATCGCGCCACGCGTACTTCAGGTCGCGATTCGTATCGTCGGAGTAGCTGATCCGCGGGTTGCCGGCTGCATCCAGCGCGAGCGACGTGTACCACCCGACGATCCCCTTCGAGTCCACGGTCTCGGTATGCCAGCCCGAGTCGTCGCGCCACGCGTACTTCAGGTCGGCGTTCGTATCGTCGAAGTAGCTGATCCGGGGGTTCCCACCGCCATCCAGGGCCAGGGACGTGAAGAACCCGACCCGCCCCGCCGAGTCCACGGTCTCGGTATGCCAGCCGATGGCGGAGACGATCCCCGTGCCGAACGTGAGCAGCAGCACGACTGCGAGAAGGGCGGCCGGGAGGCGCGGCGAGCGGGCCCGCGGCCTCCGTCCGTCACAGACAATCACAACAAGCTTTCACGAGGCGTGGCAATAAAGCCTCCCGGGCCAGCTGCCGGCGCTGTTAACACTCATGAGTACGCTCTCCATGAAGCGGGAGCGCCGCCGGCTCCCACGAACCGGACGATACGGCGGTCGGCGGCAAGGAGGGCGTGCGCAGAGGCCATGGACTGCAAACCATTAAGGCGTCTCCGGGGCCCTGGAGCGGTTGCGGCCGGCGGCGGCGCGGAGAGGAGAGCCATGGTCGAGATCGGGTACACGCTGAGCACGGAGGAGCACGACGCGCCGACCCTGGTCGGATACGCCCGCGCGGCCGAGAGCCTGATGGAGGGGCGGTTCGAGCTCGGGATCGGCTCGGGCGAGGGCCGGCTGGCCGCCGGCCACGGTCCGGATCGAGATGATGCAGGAGGCGATCGAGGTGATCCGACTCCTCTGGAAGGGCGAGATCGCGGACCACTACGGGACGTACTACATCGTCGAGAAGGCGAAGGTCTTCTCGCTCCCCGAGACCCCGCCGCCGATCATCGTCTCGGCCACCGGGCCGATCGCGGCGAGGGTGGCGGGCGCGTCCGGGGACCAGCTGGTCCTCCCCATGAGCGATCCCGAGAAGGTCCGGGCGGTCATGGACGTCTTCAGAGCCGCGGGCGGCGCGGGCAAGCCCCGCATGACCCAGCCCTCGTTCTGCTATCACGAGGACGAGGCGAGAGCGAAGGAGATCGCGTACGGGTGGTGGCCGATCGCGGCGAACAGGGGCCAGATCAACCGGGAGCTGCCGAGCTGGAAGCACAACGAGCAGGTCGCCGGGATGGTGACGCCCGAGAAGGTCGCCGAGAAGGTCGTCTGCAGCCCGGACCTGAAGCGGTTCGTCGCGGAGGTGCGGTCGGCGGAGGACCTGGGCTACGACCGGATCTCGCTCCACCAGGTCGGGCTCGAGCAGGAGGGGTTCCTCGCCTTCGCCAGGGGCCGGCTTCTGCCGGCGCTCTGGTGAACCCTTTTTGATCGCTGGCCAATCTTCTGTTCATCCGTGGCACGTCTGACGGCTTGCTGAGTACGAAGTTCGACCGGATCGAGAACTTCGATCTCGCGGACCTGCGGCACTGGATCGGGTGGAACAACCAGAAGGTCGGCGAATCAGGCTCGGCTGCGAATCGCGCGGAGGCCGGCCCCCGGGCCTGCTCGACAGGTCGCCGGCGGTCCACTGGGCCCCTAAGTGTGCGTTTGTCAGAGCGAAGCAGCCAGGACGGCTTCGTCCCGCCTACTCCGGTTCTACGCGGATCGGCAGGGGACGTATACCACATATCATCGACCGTCCGCAGCGCCGAGAGCATGCGCGCGACGAGCCAGCGCCGGGCAGCAGCCCGCCGAAGATCAGCACGGCGAGGCCGAGCCGGGCAGGCTGCCCCAGCGTGTCGGGTGCTCCGCTCGCGCCAGCGGCCAGAATGAGCGTCTATTACCTCCTACTCCTCGGTCGCTCAAGGCCCTATAAAACCCTTCCAGAATATTTCGGCATATTTATCTCCATGGGGCGCTATCAAGCAGGTATTCGAACAGCGAGGAGCCACTCATGCGGACACGTTCTCCCTCTCTGGCCGGTCTCGCGACAGCGCTGCTGATCGCGATCAGCATCGTCTCCGTCTCGGCCGTCGAGACGGCCGGTACCGGCACGGGGACCAGCTGGCAGCCATCCGTCGACGGCGGTGACGGCGCACCGTTACTCTCTCAGGACCAGGCAACCTATGACCCGGTCCTCGCAACGATGCTATCGCAAATCAGTGAAGCCGAGATCTACCAGACAGCATACGATCTGCAGAACTGTACCACCCGGTACTACCCTTCAACCGGGAACGAACAGGCAGCCATCTATCTCTACAACCGGCTCTCCACCATCCCGGGCCTGGAGGTCGCATATCCGAACACCGGGCATCACAACGTCATCGCAACCCTTCCGGGAATGAACAGGACGTCTGACGATATCATCGTCGTCGGAGCACACTACGATAGCATTTCGTACGATCTGGCCCATGCTCCCGGCGGGACCGATGATGGCGGCGGGGTCGGGATCGTGCTGGAACTTGCCCGGGTCATGAGCAAGTACCACTTTGATCACACCATCCAGTTTGCGTTCTGGAACGGGGAGGAGGTCGGTCTCCTGGGGAGTTACGAGTACGTGGCAGATGCCATGAACCGTTCTGTGACCATCCCTCTGTACTTCAACTATGATGTTTCCTGCTATGATCCCGATAATCGCTATGTCCTGGATGTTCTTTATGAATCCAACACGGCTCAATACGCAGACCTGCTGACCCGGTACAACTCTCTGTATGACATCAACTTCACCCTGACATACAATGTATACGACGGTGGCAGCGATCATCATGCGTTCTGGTGCTGGAGTATCCCCGCGATCATGACCCATTCCCAGTTGGATACACCCGAGGCCCATACACCGTATGATACGGTCGACCTGATCTCCACGTCGTTCGCGAGGAAGAACGGGCAGCTCGGGATGGCACTGCTGGCGACAACGGCGGGCTTGTCGTCGATGGCGGTCGTCCCCGGCGGATCCGCCGTCCCGGGGGACCTGAACGGCGACGGGAAATATGACGACGTGAACGGGGACGGACGGAGGGATTTCGCCGATGTCACCCTCTACATCAACCAGATGAGCTGGATCGCTGCGAATGAACCGCTTGCCTCCTTCGACTTCAACGACAACGGCCGGATCGACTTCAGGGACATCGTCTGGCTGTTCAATACCGTTTGATACCCTTTTTATTGTCGACGCAGTCAGTCTTCGCGTGCTTCGTGTTCGACAGCGCGGCGTTCCGAACAGCCCGCGTTGCCGGCGAGCTCGGGCTCGATCCCGGGACGGGCGACGAGTCCGACGACGGTTGCATCGCCGGGGATTGTTGTACGCCTGTTGTAATACGTGTTGTAACTTCGGAAGGCGGCGACATGCGGGGTAACAGAAGAACGGAGGGAAAAGCGCGGAGATTGCGATCGAGAGTTGCAACACGCCGGAGTACAGAGAGGGTAACACGACGGGCAGGGCGGAGGAAGATCCCTCACTGTGTACCCGAATGTTGAAACTTCAATTATTGATCTTAAAAAAATCTTGCCTGGAATCAGGATAGGGGTCCGATACGGTGCTTTCCGAAGTTACAACAGGTGTTGCAACCCCGGTTGCAACAGGTATTTTTTTTTGTTGCAATGTTGCAACTCGATCGGCCCGCACGGGTTCGTCGCGGTCGACGGGCCGGTGTGGGAGGCGCGTGCGGTCAGCGGGAGGAAACCGTCGTACTGCCGGGAGACGTGGTCGAGGGAGGTCACGGAACGGTGCCGGCTCGTGCCGGCGGAGGTTCGGGGCGGTGACAGCAGGGTCGACACAGGTTTTGTCGAACATACAGTCACGGGTCTCCCAGGGATCCCGTTCGTCGACCCCGTCCGCGAGCCGTGCACAGCCGGCCGGCGGGGGCCGGGGCACTGCGACGAACGGCGGCCCCCGGGAGTTCGATAGCTCTCCTGTACGCCTGCCGGCACAGCTGGGGAATCGAGGCCACCATCGATGTGATCGGCGGCAAGTGGAAACCCCTGATCATCTATCAGCTGAAGGAAGGGACGTTGCGCTTCAGTCAGATAGTGAACAGCGTGCAGCCCCGGATCGCGCAGCGGAAGCTGACAAAAGAGCTTCGCGAACTCGAGGCCGAAGGTCTCGTCACGAGAAAGGTCTACACGCAGGTTCCGCCGAAGGTGGAGTATTCGCTCACGGAGAGAGGACAATCCCTGATGCCGATCCTCGACCAGCTCTGCGACTGGCGGTATGAGCACATGGAGGACGATATCGAGTACCAGTGCGAAGAATGAAAATCCTGAAAACTGGCCGGGATGCCGGCTGCGGCCCCTGTGATCCTGTCGTGGTGAACCTTTCATTCGGCCCCGGACAAGCTCTTTTACTTTATTCCGTCGTCCGGTTATTTGTCGCCAGTAACGAGGCTATAAATAGATTGTCGCGGGATCACCCAGTATGGCAAACAAAGACAGAATCAATCTCAAGCCGAAAAAGGCTGGGAAAAACGCCAAAGCTGCTGCTCAGGTAGTGAAGGATGACGCGAAGGTCGCGGCGAACAAAGCGGTCGACGATGTGAAGGGCGGAGCCCGCAAAGTCGGATCGGATACGAAGCATAACGCGCATCAGGCCTCGTCAGATCGAAAAAAGAAGTAGCCGGAAGAGCGCGGAAGCCCTGCATGCATCGCGCTCCCGTGTAGCGTCGTAACCGTCCCGCAGGATACCCGTTTCGGTGTGCTATCTATCGGCACCGGGAGTATCCCCGGGGTAGTGCATCGGATGCGTGCAGACGGCCTCTTCGTCGGAAAAAGTGAGATAACGAGAACTCGACCCGGGCTGTTTTTTCGGATTCGATACTCTCCAGCAGGCCTGGATCGAGATCCGATCCCTCGAGGTGTGTTGTGCCGGAAGCCTTCAAGGCTGCCTGCCAGACGGAGATGGCTGCCACCGCCTGAACAAAGATGGGGCGGAGTAGCAGAGGGAACAACTCTATCACGGCCGGCTATACCTTTCTCAGAACCCCCACGGCGAGAGGTCCGTGTGCGACGGGTCGACATTGGTCCACTTCCATCCCAGCGCCTCGATGATCCGCGAGATCGGCTGCTTGATCGTCTTCTCGAGCATCGTCTCCCGGTCGACCACGAACTCGGGCGTCACCAGGTCTCCGTACTCGAACACGATCACGTCGGTCTTCTCGAACGCGATCACGTCGGTCCTGCGGGTACTTCGCCGTGACGTTCTTGATGTAGACCCGCTTCGTCTTCGAGCCCCGGCCAAACGAGGTTGCGCGAGGAGGTCGGGCGCGGACTCGACCGCTGGATTGAGACAGGCGCGCCCGTCGCCGTTGTGGGGAACCTGGTGGAGACGCGCCGTGAGAATGGCTGCCCACCTGAACGGGTCCACGGGCAGGAGATGATCCTCGATGCCGGCCTCAGGGCAGGCCCGTGAAGATGCCGTTCACCATCTCCTCGAGGGTCCGCAGGTCATGCGACGCCAGCTGCCAGACGATCGCGACGTCGACACCGAAGTACCGGTGGACGAGGACGTGGCGGAGCCCGGTGACCTTGCTCCACGGCACCTCCGGATGCGCGTCGGTCAGCGCCGGGGAGAGGTTGTTGGCGGCCTCGCCGATCACCTGGAGGTGGTGGATGACCCAGACCTGCAGGAGCTCGGAGGCCATCAGCTCCTCCTGTGAAGGTGGCAGTCGCTCCTGAATCTTCTCGATCGCCTCGAGGATGTCCGTGAGTCGGTCGCGATCGGACCTCACAGGGGGACCGCTTCCTGCATCACTGTCGCCCTGACCCGCTCGCGCAGCCCCCGGTCGGACGCGACCTGCACCTCGAGGCCGAGAAGAGCGGAGAGGTCCTGCTCGAGCCCGATCAGGTCGAAGAGCGAGGCTCCGGGGGGAAATGTCACGAGGAGATCGAGGTCGCTGTCCTCGCGGGCCTCGTGACGTGCGACCGATCCGAAGACGCGGACATTCGTGACGCCGTAGCGCGCAGCCACGGCCACAATCTCATCGCGCTTCTTCGCGATCAGCGTGTAGATGTCGGCCGGCATGGTACTCCCTCCTGCGAGAGAGTTCCGCGCAGGGAGATATGAAGGGATCGGCCCGACGGCGGAGTGGCGCTCGACCATGCGTTCAGGCCACGTATCGGAGAGTTGTCTCGCCTGGTTCAGAACCCCCACTGCGAGAGGTCCGTGTGCGACGGGTCGACGTCGGTCCACTTCCACCCGAGCGCCTCGATGATCCGCGAGATCGGCTGCCTGATCGTCTTGTCGAGCATCGTCTCCCAGTCGACCACGAACTCGGGCGGCACCTGGTCTCCGTACTCGAACGCGATCACGTCGGTCTTGGGGTACTTCGCCGTGACGTTCTTGATGTAGAGCCTCTTCGGCTTCGAGCCCTTGCCGAACGAGGTCCCGAAGTGCTGGTTCGCGTACTTCGCCCCGCGGATGTGGGCGTCGTCGTTCTCGTACGCGCCGAGGGCCTTGCCGATCCCGCCCGGGATCCCGACCACCTCGAGCGGGTACTCGCCGGCCCGGTAGGTCGTGATCACCTCGCCGAGATAGGCCTTGACCGTGTCGTACCCGGCGCCTTTGAGGATCATCTCCATCACGCGCCCCTGGACCTCCTTCGTGATCGCCGGCGAGTCCGAGCGGCGGAGCTCGAACCCGACCACGTCGACCTCGTCGACCTCCTTGCCCTCCTTCCAGACCAGGTGGCCGGCATAGCGTTTCTTCCGGCCGGCCTGGAAGAACCGGCGGTAGACCTTCTCGAACTTTATGGAAAAGTAGTGCTGCTCCGCGTGCAGACACTCGCGGGCGAACTCGCTGTACGAGGCGTTCAGCGAGCCCTCGATCGCCCGGGCTGCGGCGATCGTCTCCTCCATCTCCATCACGGGCAGACCGATCATGCACGAGTCCGTGTCCCCGTAGAGGACCCTGTATCCGAGGGACTCGATCACCTTCCGCGTGTGCTCGATGATCGCCCGCCCCACCGAGGTCACGGCCGACCCGATCTCGCGGTCGTAGAGCCGGAAGCGGACGTACCCCGAGACCCCGTAGTAGGAGTTCATGATCACCTTGATCACGTTCTGCTGCAGGTCGAGGAGGTGGTACTCGGGCGAGCCGGAGGGGAAGGTGTTCCGGAGCCTTTTTCGCTCGTCGCGCTCGGTCAGGAGCTCCGAGATGATCGAGCGCGTCAGCCCGTCCGGCTTCGCCCGGAACCGGACCCCGTTCGGTGCAGTCAGCTCGCCGGTCGGGTCCTTCGTCTCGGGCGAGGCGTTGATGGTCATCATCGCCATCGGGTAGAGGGACTTCAGGTCGAGCACGATCACGTTCTCACGCACGCCCCGCGAGGGGTCGAAGACGGTCGCCCCCTCGAACTCCTCGGCCACGATCGAGGCCTTCGAGGGCAGGACGAACCGCCCGAACGCCTTCCGGAGGATGTAGACGTCGACCACCTGCGAGGAGTTGATCGACCGGTCGAGGGGGCAGCCCACGTACCGGGCGATCTCGCGGTAGAACTCGATGATGCTGTCCTTCCGGTTGATCCCGACGCAGAGCTCGACGTCCTTGATGTTGTACTCGACCAGGAGGCGCGGGTCCTCGCGCCAGAGGGCCGCGATCGTGCCCGTGTACCGGACCTTGGTCTCGCCGAGCTCGGCTTGAGCGATCGCGTCGAGCCGGTAGGACTCGCGCTTCTGCAGGTGGACCTTCTTGTACGCCTCGAGGAGGTCGAAGATCACCCGGCCCCGGAGGGGGTTGCGCTCGCTCGTGCCCGGGAGGCGGGCCAGGGCCTCGGACGGGCGCAGGTCGAGCCGGGTCATCCTATCGAAGATGTACGGGACGTCAAAGTCGGCCACGTTCCAGCCTGAGACCACGTCGGGGTCGGTCCGCTGCACGTACTCCGAGAGCCCGGCAAAGAGCCCCATCTCCGAGTCGTAGACGCAGAGGGTGTGCCCGTCCTCTCTGACGCAGGCGTTGTTTAGCCCGCTGGCGATCGCGGCCTCGTCGATCGCGGTCTCCTTCGGCCGGAGGAGGAAGGTCGTGTACCGGTCCTCGTACGAGTCGTGGCAGGTGATGCAGATCACCCTGTCGCGGTTCGGGTCGGGAAAGCCCTGCTCGTCCTCGCACTCGATGTCGATGAAACAGACCCGGGCCGGGACGTCGAGCTCGGCCGGCACGACCTCGAGGAAGTCCGGGGTCGCCGTCGGCGCCCGGCAGGCGCCGCGGAGGTCCGCGTCGATCATGAACCTCGTCGTGAAGAGGATGTCGGCCTCGTAGTGGTCGAACCCGCTCCGGGCGTCGCGGACGTCGCCGGGCCGGGTGGCGTAGAGCCGGCGGAGGGTCTCGCCCCGGATCGAGCGGTAGCTCGTCCCCTCCTCGAGGACGAGCATCCCCGTCGAGGCCGCCGCCCCGGCCTGGTTCTCGGGCACGTAGAAGTAGGGCCGAAAGCCCGTCACCTGGAGGTGGACCGGGTTCATCTCCCGGTCGCGGCCGAAGACGTGGACCGTGGTGCCGACCGGGCCGGCCGAGTACTCGACCTGGGTGATCGCGCACTCGACCGGCTCGCCTTCGGCCGTCATGGGGCTCAGAGCGGCAGCCCCGCGCAGAGCTCGCGGAGGTACGCGCCGGCCGCCTGCATCCGCGCCGTCTCCCATTCGTCCAGATCCCACTCCTCGACCCGCCGGGCGCCCTCGCGCCCGACCTCGACCGGGACCGCGAGGGAGCAGCCCTCGATCCCGTACTCGCCCTCGAGGGCCACGGCGCAGGGGAGGACCTCGCGCCGGTCCTCGACGACCGCCCGGAGGAGGTTGACGATGTGGACGGCCGGGCCGAAGACCGTGCCGCCCTTGCCCTGCATCACGGGGATCGAGGAGGTCTGGAGGCCGGCCAGGATCTCCTCGCGCACGGGCGCCGGGACGTCGGGGGCCGCCCGCGAGAAGATCGGGACCTGGTGGTCGCCGTGCTCGCCGAGGACGGTGCCAGCCGTCCCGAGGCCCCGCTCGCGGAGGGCGAGGCCGAACCGCGCCGAGTCGAGCTGCCCGCCGAAGCCGATCACGCGCGACCGGTCGAGGCCCGACTTCTTCGAGATGTAATAGGCGTTCGCGTCCGAGGGGTTCGTGATCGCGACGAGCACGCCCGGAAAGCGGCCCATGACCTCGAGGCACTCGTCGGCGACAGGCAGGTTCGCCGCGAGCAGGTCCGCCCGGGACCTGATGTTCGGGTTCCGCGGCGAGCCCGCGGCGAAGATCCCGATCTCGGCCGAGGCCGCGTCCGCGAGGTCGGTCGAGATCGAGAGATCGAGGCCCGTGTGCTGGAGGTCCAGGACCTGGGCGTGAAGGAACGGTGCGACCGCGTCGTGGAGCACGAGCTCGTCCACAAGCCCGGTGGCCGCCGCAAGAAACGCCACCTCGCCGCCGATCCGTCCGGCGCCCATCACGCATAACCTGGTCATTGCGGGTACTATTTGCGGCGCACGTAATAGAATGCAACTCTCGCGGCGCGCAGGTAGAACGGGGTCCGCCGGCCCTCCTCCCGCAATGCTCATCATCCGAAAAGACGAGCTGATCGCACATGCTGTCGCTCAGACCCGGACCGGTCGAGGTCGGCGGAGTCCGGCTCCGCAATCACCTGGTGCTCGCGGCCGGCGTGCTCGGCACGACCGGCGCCTCGCTCGCCCGGCAGCTCCGGAACGGGGCCGGTGGGGTCGTGACCAAGTCGATCGGGCCCGAGCCCAAGCCCGGCCACGCCGGCCCCTGCCTGGTCCCGCTCGAGTTCGGGGTCCTGAACGCCATGGGCCTGCCCAACCCGTCCGAGGAGTTCCGCCAGGAGCTCGGAGCCGTCGAGGGCGAGCCCGTGATCGTCTCGGTCTTCGGCGGCTCCCCCGGGGAGTTCGCCGGGGTCGGGGGATGGTTCGCGGACCATGCGGCCGGGCTCGAGCTGAACCTCTCCTGCCCCCATGCCGAGGGGTACGGGGCCGCGCTCGGCTCGGACCCCGAGATGGTCGAGGCCTGCACCCGTGCCGTGGCCGGGCTCGGCCTGCCCGTCTGGGTCAAGCTGACTCCGAACGTCACGGATATCGCCGCGATCGGGCGTGCGGCCGAGCGGGGGGGCGCCTCGGCCCTGGTCGCGATCAACACGGTCCGGGCCATGCGGATCTCGACCGAGCTCCGCCGCCCGGTCCTAGGCAACCGCTACGGCGGGCTCTCAGGGCGCGCGATCTTCCCGATCGCGGTCCGCTGCGTGTACGAGCTCCGCGAGGCCTGCTCGATTCCGATCGTCGGCTGCGGCGGGGTCTCGTCCGCCGCGGACGTGCTCGAGATGATGATGGCCGGCGCCTCCGCGGTCGAGGTCGGCACGGGGGCCCTGGCCGACCCCGAGGTCTTCGCGACGATCGCCCGGGACCTGTACGCGGCCGACGGCGTGGACCCGGCAGAGATCGTGGGGTGCGCCCATGTGTGAGCCGGCGGTGGTGACGATCGAGGCGGTGGTCGACGAGACCCCGTCCGTCCGGACAATCGTCTTCGACCGTGCGTTCGTCTTCGAGCCCGGGCAGTTCGTGATGGTCTGGGTCCCCGGGGTCGACGAGGTCCCCATGGCCCTCTCCTCGGCGCGCTCGATCTCGGTCCAGCGGGTCGGGGACGCGACCAGCGCGCTCTGCGGGCTCGAGCCCGGGGCGAGGCTCGGGGTCCGCGGCCCATACGGGCGGGGCTTCCCAGCGGGCGGCCCCGTGCTCGCGATCGCGGGCGGGATCGGCGCGGCCCCCCTCCTCCCCCTCGTCGAGAGCGGGCGGGCGACGGCCTGCCTCCTCGGTGCCCGGACGGCAACCGAGCTCCCCTTCCGCGAGCGGCTCGCGGCTGCGACCGACCTCCGGATCGCGACCGACGACGGGACGGCCGGCCTCCACGGGTTCGTCCCGGCACTGATCGACGGGCTCGACCTCGGGGCGTACAGAGCGATCTGCGTCTGCGGCCCCGAGCCCATGATGGTCGCCGTGCGGGACCGGCTCGAGAGTGCCGGCGTGCTCGAGCAGTCCTTCTTCTCCCTCCACCGGTACATGAAATGCGGGGTCGGGCTCTGCGGCTCCTGCGCGATCGACCCCGACGGCCTCTGCGTCTGCCGGGACGGCCCGGTCTTCCCCGGCCCGGTGGTCCTGCAGAGCGAGCTCGGCCGCCACACCCGCGACGCCTGCGGCCGGCGGGTCCCCCTCGGCCGGCGGGCCTAGCACTCCGCCGCATATTTTTAATCGATTGTATGCACAGCTCTACTGATCAACCTCCGCGGAGGCCTTCAGGCGGCCGCGGTCATTGAGGGACTTCATGAGCAGGAACATTCGTATCGAGGCGCTGAACCAGATTCCGCTGGAGCGGCAGCAGATCGAGCTCGTCGAGCGCAAGGGGATCGGCCACCCCGACAGTATTGCCGACGGGATCGCCGAGTCGATCAGCCGCGCGCTCTGCCGGACATACATGGAGGAGGCCGGCGTCTACCTCCACCACAATACCGACCAGGGCGAGGTCGTCGCGGGCCAATCGGACCCGAAGTTCGGGGGCGGCCGCATGATCCGCCCGATCTATCTCCTGATCGACGGCCGGGCCACCAAGGAGTTCGAGGGTCACCTCTTCCCGACCGACTCGATCGCGATCGAGGCGGCCCACGACTACCTCCGCCAGACGATCCCGAACCTCGACCAGGACCGTGGCCTGATCGTCGACTGCCGCCTCGGCGTCGGCTCGACCGACCTCCGCGACGTCTTCCGCCCCTGCGACTCGAAGGTGCCCCGGGCGAACGACACCTCGTTCGGCGTGGGCCACGCGCCCTTCTCCGAGACCGAGACCCTCGTCCGCGAGGTCTCGCGGTTCATCGACGACGACCTCTCCAGGCGCCGGCCGATGATCGGTCAGGACGTCAAGGTCATGGGTCTGCGCGACGGCGACCGGATCCGGCTCACCATCGGCTGCGCCATGGTCGACCGCCACTGCCCCGGGCTCGCCGAGTACATGGACACCAAGGTGTTCATGCAGGACGAGATCGAGGCCCTCTGCCGGAAGTACACGGCCCGGACCGTCGACGTCGACGTCAACACGGCCGACGACCTGGACAGCGGCTCGATCTTCCTGACCGTGACCGGGACCTCGGCCGAGATGGGCGACGACGGCTCGGTCGGGCGCGGCAACCGCGCGAACGGGCTGATCACGCCCAACCGCCCCATGTCCATGGAGGCCACCTCGGGCAAGAACCCGATCAACCACATCGGCAAGATCTACAACATCCTCTCCACGCAGATGGCCGAGGCCTGCGTGAGGGATGTCGAGGGGATCGAAGAGTGCTACATCCGCCTCCTCTCGCAGATCGGCACGCCGATCGACCACCCGCTCGTGGCGTCGGTCCAGGTCCTGCCCCGTGCGGGCGCCGAGTTCGGACGCATGCAGCGGCAGATCGAGGAGGTCATGGACGCACAGCTCAGCGATATCACCTGCGTCACCGAGAAGGTCATCCGTGGAGAGCTCGCAACCTTCTGAGCGGGTCCGGCTCGCGGTCCCGAACAAGGGGCGGATCGCCGAGCCGATCATGGAGCTCCTCGGCAAGAGCGGGCTCCACGCGGTCGGCGCGGGCGAACGCCGCCTGATCGTCCGGACCCTCGACCCCGGGGTCGAGCTCCTCTTTGCCCGGCCGATCGACATCCCGGCGTATGTGGCCAGCGGCGCCGCGGACCTGGGGATCACGGGCCTGGATATGGTCGGCGAGCGCGGGGCCGCGGTCGAGGAACTCCTCGACCTGCAGTTCGGCGAGGCGACCCTGGTCCTGGCCGTGATGGAGGACTCGCCCGTGGTCGAGATCGCCGAGCTCGCGGGGAAGCGGATCGCGACCGAGTTCCCGAACCTGACGGCCCGCTACTTCGCGGACCGGGGGATCGCGGTCACGCTCGTCCCCGTGGCCGGGGCCTGCGAGCTCGCGCCGCACCTGGGCATCGCCGACGCGATCGTGGACCTCTCCTCCTCGGGCACGACCCTCCGGACCAACCGGCTCCGGGTGGTGGCCGAGGTCCTCCGGTCGAGCACACGCCTGATCGCCAACCCGGTCTCGGTGAAAGAGAAGGCGCGGAAGATCGACGAGCTCGTGCTCGCCCTCGAGAGCGTGGTACGGGCGCAGGGGCAGTGCTACCTGATGATGAACGTCAGCCGCACGCACCTGGCCGAGGTCGAGGAGGTCCTGCCCGGCCTGGGCGGGCCGACCGTGATGCCCGTCGCGTCGCACGACGACCTGGTGGCGGTCCACGCGGTCGTGGAGGAGGCCCAGGTCTACGGCCTGATCCCCCGGCTCAAGCGCGCCGGGGCAAAAGACATTCTTGTTATGTCCATAGAGCGAATGATCCGCTGACGACGATGGAGATCTTTCCGGCAGTCGATGTGATGGACGGGCACTGCGTCCAGCTCGTGCAGGGCGAGCGTGAGCGCGCGACGCAGTACGGCGATCCCCTCACCTGTGCGCGTCGCTGGTGCGACGAGGGGGCCCGAGCGCTCCACGTGATCAACCTGGACGGGGCCTTCGGCGCCGCCCGGAAGAACGTGGCCCTGATCCGCGAGCTCGTGCGCGAGACGGGGGCCTTCGTCGAGCTCGGGGGCGGGATCCGGTCCCTCGAGGACGCGGCCGGCTGGCTCGACGCGGGGGTCGCGCGCGTGATCCTCGGGACCCATGCGGTCGAGCAGCCCGACGTCCTGCGCTGGCTCGCGAAGGAGTACGGCTCCGAGCGGGTGATGGCCGGCGTGGACGCCCGGGGCACCGAGATCGCGGTCGCGGGCTGGCAGGAGACGAAGGGCAACTACCTCCGCTGGGCCGAGGTCTTCGTGGAGATGGGCGCAGGCTCGCTCCTCTACACGAACGTCTCGGTCGAGGGGCTCCAGCAGGGGATCGACCCCGGGCCGGTCCGGGCCCTCCTGGAGACCGTCCCCTGCCCGGTCGTGGTCGCGGGCGGCGTCTCCTCGGGCGAAGACGTCCGGGCCCTGCGGGACCTGGGCGCGGCCGGAGCCGTGCTCGGCTCGGCCCTCTATGCCGGCCGGGTCACGCTCACCGAGGCCCTGGAGGCGTCCCGATGAGACGGGCCGCGGGGGAGCGGCGCACGGCCGAGACTCAGATTCGGATCGTCCTCGACCTGGACGGGTCGGGGAAGGCCGAGCTCGCCACGGGCCTGCCGTTCCTGGACCACATGCTGAACGCGTTCGCCCGGCACGGCCGCTTCGACCTCGAGGTCGAGGCGACGGGGGACCTGGCCGTGGACGCGCACCACACGATCGAGGACGTCGGGATCGTGCTCGGCACGGTCCTGAAGAAGGCGATCGGGGAGGGGCGCGGGATCCGGCGCTTCGGCCAGGCCGCCGTGCCCATGGACGAGTCCCTCGCCGAGGTCGCGCTCGACTGCGCCGGGCGGAGTTACCTCGTCTTCGACGCGCCCTTCCACGGCCTCGCCGTGGGCGGGATCGACGTCACCCTGGTGCCGCACTTCTTCGAGTCACTCTGCCAGCATGCGGGGCTCACCCTGCACGTCCGTGCCTACGGCCGGAACGACCACCACCGCACGGAGGCGATCTTCAAGGCCGTGGGCGTGGCGCTCCGCTCGGCGGTGGCGCTGGACGGAGCAGTCGATACGGTCCCGAGCACGAAGGGCGTGCTGTAAAAAAAGGATTAGGCGGACTTGGCCGCGAGTTCGACATCCTCTTCCTTGATGGTCTTCCGGCCCGCGTGCTGTGCGAGGCGGTTGGCCTCCTTGGTCAGGGCGCCGATGTAGTCCTCGGCCTTCGCCACGATCGCGGCCGCCGCGTCGCTCCCGACACGTTCAGCACCGCTCTTTTTTGCAATACGAACAACTGCAGCAATTGGTAAGTCAGCCATGGGCTTGTAAACCTCAAGAAAGAGATATCCCAGTGGAGATTTAAATATTTCGAGTTTATCCGGCCGAATCGCGCTTAAATCACTCAAAGACCGGGGATTTGTGTCGATTAATCCAATCCCCCGGGAATTTGATGGGATAGGAGAATCAGGCGCATAATCCCGACCGATTACACATCTGAGCCCTATAAGGGGCGCGAACGGCCCCCGACCATGGCGATGGCGAGGCGGAGGGCCTGGGCGTAATCGGTCGAGGCGCGCGAAGTATCGATAAATACGGGTTCAATATTGGTAACGGGCGCTCCGTGCCCTTTTCCCCCGCCGAGGTAGGCGAGCGTCCGGAAGACGAGGTTGCCCGCGATCCCGTCAGGGGCGATCACGAGGCCGCACTCCCGGACCGCGTCCTCGATCAGGATCTCGCAGTGCACCCCGTCGCCGAGCCGGGCCGCGAGCTCGGCATCGGCCATGGAGCGGTCCACGGCCGGGTGCCGGCCCAGGTCCCCGAGCCGGCCGCCCGAGAGGACCCCGACCTTCGGCGAGAGCTCGAAGAGCCGGGCGAGCTCGCGCCCGCGCCGGATCAGGGCGACCTTCTCGGCCACGGTCCAGCCCTCGTCGACCCCGACCGGGGCCAGGAAGAAGAGGCGGCCGTCGGCGGTCTCGAGGAGGGCCACCCGTTCGAGGTGGTCGACCCCGGCCGCCTCGCGGAGCAGGCGCAGGGTCCGGTTCGCTGGAAAGGTCCCGCGCACGGCCCCGTCGATCCGGTTCGCGACGAGGTCTCCGACCAGGGCGGCCTCGGGGTCGGAGGAGGGGACCAGGTCGGGCGAGCCCTCGGCGCCGCTCTCGGGGCAGTAGTATCGCACGACCACGCCGGGGCCGAGCTCGGCCGCGGCCCGGCGCATCCCCGGCAGGTCCTCGGGGGACGCGACGCCGATCCCGAGGATCACGCCGGATCATCCCGGCACGTGGCCAGGCGCATGATCCCGCTGTCGGCCAGGTCGAAGACCAGCACCTCTTCGTCTTCGCCGGCGATCGAGAGCCGCCGGGTGGCGTCGACCGTCCCGATCTCGCTGGCGGTCATGCCCACGGCCTCGAAGCGGGCGCAGACCTCCTCGACCGACTCGGGGCGCACGGTCAGGACGAAGCCCATGCCCGGGTACATCCGGAGCCAGTGGTCGAGGGTGAGCCCGTGGGCCTCGAGGTCGGGCCGGGGGATCCGTTCGATCTCGACCACGGCGCCCCCGCCGCTCACCTCGAGGAGCATCCCGAGCGTGCCCACGAGCCCCGGGTTCGAGATATCCTTGCCGGCCGTGACCAGCCCGGCCTCGGCCAGGCCCCGGAGGCAGTCGATCTGGGCGCGGACCACGTCCGCCGGCTTCATGGTGACCGAGTCCCAGTTCAGGATGCAGGACGGGTGGACCCGCCCGTCCAGGTCGATCGCGGCGATCACCCGGTCCCCCTCGTTCGCCGTGTGGCTGTAGATGACCGCGTCCACGCGGGCCACCCCCAGGATCGCGACGTCGATCACCGAGTAGGGCGTGTCGGGGTGGAGGTGGCCGCCGACGATCGGGACTCCGAACTGGAGCGAGGCGTCCCGCATCCCCGCGATCACCTGGTCGCAGATCGCACGGTCCGCGATCGAGAAGATGTCGACCATCGCGAGGGGCCGGCCGCCCATGGCCGCGATATCGTGGATGTTCACGAGCACGGCGCAGTACCCGGCCCAGTAGGGGTCGGCCTCCATCAGCTTCGACCAGATCCCGTCGGCCGCGAGCAGGAGGGCCTGGTCTCCGTTCCGGATGACGGCCGCGTCTTCACCGAAGTCGGCCATGACGTCCGGCGCGTCCATCGAGAAGGCACGGACCATCTCTCCGATCGCGTGCTTCCGTCTGACCCCCTCGTACTCACGAATCCGTTCGGCGATGAACGCTGTCGGCTGCGATCCCTCCACGGCTTGACGACCTTCCCTGTTTCTTCTAAAGGTTTGATGCCTCATCGCTGATATTTTATTTGATTTCCGCCCTGATCACTATACATGGACTGGACGGAGCGATATCGGCCGCAGCGGGTCAGCGACCTGGTGGGCAACGGGCCCGCGATCCGGCAGCTGGTCGAATGGGCCAGGACCTGGAAGATCGGCGCCCGACCGCTCCTGCTCTACGGCAAGCCCGGCACGGGCAAGACCTCGGCCGCCCACGCCCTGGCCCGCGACATGGGCTGGGAGCTGATCGAGCTGAACGCCTCGGACCAGCGGACCAAGGCCGCGATCGACCGCGTGGCCGGCCAGTCGGCCGTCTCGGGCAGCCTCTTCGGAGACGAACGCCGGCTGATCGTGCTCGACGAGGCCGACAGCCTCCACGGGACCGCGGACCGCGGGGGAGCGAAGGCGATCATCGAGCTGATCAAGACCGCCCGGCAGCCCGTCCTGCTGATCGCGAACGACCTCTACGGCGTCGCGGCCGAGCTCAAGTCCCGGACCGAGCCCGTCCAGTTCCGGGCGCTCGCGGCCCGGTCGATCGCGCCCCGCCTCCGGCAGATCTGCGCGACCGAGGGGGTTGCGTGCGACGAGGAGACCCTCCGGCTCGTGGCCGAGAGCGCGAACGGCGACCTGCGCTCGGCCGTGACCATGCTCGAGGCCGCGGCGATCGGCCGGGACGAGCTCGACGGCGCCTCGATCCGGACCTCGCAGAAGGACGAGCGCGCCACGATCTTCGAGCTCGTGGGCGCGGTCCTGCACGACCGCCCGGACGAGGAGCTGATGCGCCTGGCCTGGGAGGTCCAGGACAAGCCCGAGACGATCCTCCAGTGGCTCGAGGGGAGCCTGGGCCAGCTCCCGCCCGAGGCCCGCTGCGAGGCCTACCCCCCGCTCGCGGCCGCCGACCTCGCGATCGCGAGGACCTACCGCCGGCAGCACTACACCCTCTGGCGGTACGCGACCGCGCTCGCGGTCCTGGGCACGGCGCAGGCCGCCGGCGGCGCCGGGGTCCGGAGCAGGCTCATGCCCCCCTCCCGGTGGGCCCGGATGTCCCAGGCCCGGCGCCGAAAGGCGGCCCGGACCACGCTCATGCGGAAGCTCGGGGCCTGGATGGGCGTCTCGCGCGCTGAGCTCCGCGAGTACTACCTGCAGGCCGCCGGCGAGCTCGTCTCGCTCGACCCCGAGCCGGTCGCGAGGGCCCTCGAGCTCGACGCGGACGAGCTCGCCCTCCTCCTGCCGGACCGTGCCGAGGCCGAGGAGATCGTCGCAGCCCTCGTCAGGGAGCGGCGGGAGCTCGAGAAGGCCGAGCGGCCGAAACGCCGGCCGAAGAAGGAGCGGGAGGATCCCGTCTCCCCACCGCCCGAGCCGGCGCGGTCCCAGTCAACCCTCTTCTGACGAGCCGGCACGGTGGTAGCGGTGGAGGACGATCCCGTCGACGGGGATCCGCTCTCCGCCGCCGAGATAGACCTCGTCGCCCAGGTGGTAGACCAGGAGGTCGCAATCACACCGGCGGGCGAGGGCGATCAGAGGCGGGACCATCTCGACCCCAGGACGGACCGCGTACACCAGGTCGACGCCGCGGTAGATGCTCGGCTCGGGCGAGAAGACGTCGTCGCGGAAGCACGGGATTGGGCCGGCCTCGACGAGACGGATGTCGACCGCCCGGACCCGGACGCCCGCCGCCGCGATCGTCTCGGCAGCGGTCGTGTTCCGGCCGATCCCGACCTCGACCACGTTCCGATACCGCGTGGCGACGTAGGCCCCGACCGCGCGCTCAATACGTTTAATGGCCCCGTCCATCGTACCTATTGCTATGCGTTTTGCCCTTTATTGGGATCACCGCTCGCCGCAGGGTCTTCAGCGGCCCGTCCAGCGGCTGATCGAGGGGGTCCTCGGGATCGAGGGCGACGTGGACGAGTGCGATCGCCTCATGCTCACGGGGTTCGATCTCCTCCGCCGCCAGTACAACGCACAGGTCCTGCTGACCTGCCTCGAGGCGGTCCAGCGCCGACGGGGGGGGCGCGACCCGATCCTGCTCGTGGTCCCCGACGACCTCTACGTCCCGAGGGAGGAGTACGTCTTCGGCCTGGCCCGGCCGAGCCAGGGGACCGCGGTCGTCTCGACGGCCCGGCTCCACAACGACTTCTACGGCCGGAGCCCCTCGGAGGACGACCTGGTCGACCGGATCGCCAAGGAGGGGGCCCACGAGATCGGGCACCTCCTCGGCCTCGAGCACTGCTCCGAGCGCGAGTGCGTCATGTACGCGCCCCATTCGCTCGACGAGCTCGACCGGAAGCGAAAGATGTGCTGCGCGCCCTGCGCGGCCCGCCTCCGGGGCAACACCTGAGCCGCCGAGTTCAGGCCGATTCCCTGTCGGCGAGCAGCCGGGCCGCGTTCTGCATCCCGTAGCCGTCGAGGGCGAGGAACCCGCCGGCGACCAGGACGATGACGCCGAGGACGAGGACCAGGAGCTCGATCAGCTCGACCGGATCGGTGAAGACCATCCATCCGAGGACGAGAGAGGCCACGCCCAGGCCCGTCGTGAAGACGAGACCCTGCGGGATCCGGTCGCGGGCGCGGACCACGCGGTGGAGCGAGACGACGGCGCTCGAGAGGAACCAGACCGCGAGGAGCAGGAGGAGGAGCACGACCAGGAGCTCCCACGTGACCAGGAGGAACCACCCGCCGCCGAGCAGGGCGACCCCGTTCACCAGGTCCTTCTTTGTATGCTCGCGCCTGGAACGGAGCCGGAGCCCGTTGAAGAGCAGCACCAGGCCCATGGCGATCATGATGCCCGGGATGATCAACGAGAAGACGACCTCCGTCGGTCCGAAGGCCATGACGAGGAGGAGGACGCCGAGCCCCACGAGGAGGGCGCCCAGGGCCGTGCGCATCCACCCGGTCAGGCGGAGGTCGACCAGGCGCGCGATCGGGTCGTCGTGCCGCGCATCGCGCGCGGAGACGGCCAGGGTCTCCATGGTCTCGAGGATCATCAGCACGAGCGGGGCATCGTCGACCAGGTGCATGACCGGGTTCTTGGTGGGGTCGTACCGGTCCAGGTGAACGCGGTAGTCCCCGGTCATCTCGTGGGCGTGGTACTGGCCGTTCCGATAGCTGGCGATCGTCCCCGGGCGCGGGACGTTGATCGGAGACCGGGCCCATGCCGGCTCGAGCGGCTGGGTGACCGCCTCCTTCGGGACGATCACCTCCCACGTCCCCTGGTGCAGCGCGTCGAGGTAGTCGATCAGAGGTGCCATGGTGCTCCTTCCAAGCGATCTCGACAGATTGGCTTATATCTCTGCTGATGCAGCCGGCCTGCGCCATGGAAAAGGATAATACGGCCGGGCAGGAGAGTGGGGGGTGATGGTCGCCGTGAACGGGATGTACCTCGCCTACCTCTTCCAGGTGCTGATCGCCCTGAGCGGCATCTACGCCTACGTGACCGGCCAGATCGGGGAGGCCTTCACCGCGACCTTCATGTTCGCCCTCTCGATCGTGCCCTACGCGGTCGCGGCGCGGGAGAGCATCCGGTTCCCGTGGTTCGTCTACTTCCTGATCTCGCTCGCCCTCTGGTTCCACGTCGCCGGCTACGTCCAGGGGTTCTACGTCGACCTCTACCCCTACTACGACAAGGTGGCCCACCTGGTCTCGGGGATCACGATCGCCCTGCTGGGGTTTCTCGGTGTCGTCTACCTCGACCGGCACTGGCGAATGCGCCTGACGCCGCTCTTCATCGCCGGGTTCACGATCATCTTCGGCCTGGCCCTCGGCGCGGTCTGGGAGATGTACGAGTTCCTGGTGGACATGTTCTTCTGGGGCTCGCTCGCCGGGCCCATGCAGAACAGCCTCGCGGACACCATGCTCGACATGATCTTCGTGCTCGTCGGCTCCCTGATTGTGGCCATGGTCGCCCTCTCCTACTTTCGCAGTCACCGCGTGGACGAGGTCGGCGACTCCCTGGAGGAGCTCGGGACCTGAGCTCGCCCGCGAAGACAGCCCGATTCTCGTCATGAAACACACGGGATGATGCGCCTTCGCTCGAAACCCGACGTATCGCCGTGTCCCGGCCTCAGGCCGTCCCTCGAAGCGCCCACCCGATCGAGAGGAAGCCGTTGCTCACGGCTCCATCCACCTGGTTCGCGTTCATCGCGACATAGACCCCGGGCTCTTCGAGATAGTAGGCGAAGGTCAGGGACCCGGGGTATTCGCCCGTATGACCGGCGAAGGTCAGGTTGATCGAGGCGTCGAACTGTCGGCCGTACCCATATCCGTATCGAGCCCAGCCGCCCTCGGGCGTATCCAGGATGGCCGGCCCCTCTTTCCGGCCGGCCCCTCTTTCCAGGGCGGTCACGAGCGTCGGCGAGACGACTTGCCCCTCGCGGACGGCCCGGTGGAACCGGTTCAGGTCCTCGACCGTGGTCACGAGGCTGCCCGCACCCTGGTCCCAGTCCATGTACATGTACGAAAAGTTGACGTAGACGGCCGGGGCGGTCACGGTCGAGTCGATGCCGATCGTCATGGCGGATCCCTCGCAGCTCGAGCAGGTCTTCGTCAACCTGATCGGGAACGCGATCAAGTACCGCCGGCCGGCTGCGTCCCCGGTGATCACGGTCTCGGCCAGGCGTGAAGACGGATGGTGGGAGTTCGGAGTCGCGGACAACGGGATCGGGATCGAGGCCGAGTACTTCGATCGGATCTTCAAGATGTTCCGGCGGCTCCACACCCACGACGAGTACGAGGGGACCGGGATCGCCCTTGCGGTCGTCAAGAAGATCGTCGAGCGCCACGGCGGGACGATCCGGGCCGAGTCGACCCCGGGCGAGGGCTCGACCTTCTTCTTCACCCTGCCGGCCGCATGACTCGTCAGCATTCTTCCCCGCACCGCTCGCGGGCGGATGACCTGAGGGCGCCGTGCGACCCTCATGTGCTCGGCGCGGACCCCTCTCGCTGAGAACCCGTCCGGCCGGCACCACGACACTTCGTCGCAGGGCCTACCGGTCGGCCATATCGAACCGTTCGAGGTAACACTCGCCGAACGCCTGTTTCTCCCCGGGTTTGAGTGCGAGGAGGAGGCTGTCGGCATGATCGGCGCAGACATAGGCAGAGCAGCACCCGAACGACTGGAACCCGATTGCAGCCCTCCCACAGTGCTCGCACCGCTGTTTTTCAGCCATGGTTAATTCTCTCGGTGTCTCTTCCTACATACGTCTTTCCGGACCGGCGGTCCGACGGGGCATGGCTGCGGCACCATGGCCACACCGCACGCCCGGACGCATCCTCGAACGCGACCGGGGAGAACGGGAGCGGCCGCAGAGGGCAGGGGTTTATGGCACTTCACTCGGTAAAAGTGAAGGACTGATCCTCGATGCATGCACGACCCAGAGGAAGAGGCGCGATTCTCCGGATGAGCGCAGTCATCATCGCCATCATCGCCGCCACGGTCTGCGGGTGCCTGCAGACCTCGACCCAGAGCTCGCCGGCAGCCGCACCTCCGAACGCACCCCCCAACGGGACGGCGCCGATCCGGTCCGACTACGCGGCCGGCGAGATCACGCGGCTCTCCGTTGCCGCGGAGGCGTCTGCGAACGCTTCGCTCGATGCCATCGCCGCCATCCCTGCCGGCGACCGCAGCATCGAGACCACCCTGCTCGCGTTCGAGAGGACGATGGCCGATTACGGTGACGCAACCCAGCCGCTCGCCCTGATGGGATACGTCCATCCCGACCCGGCGATCGCGGCCGAGGGGACCGCCTGCGAGGAGGCGACCGGCGTCTTCTCCACGGCGACCTACTCCCGCCGGAACCTCTATGACGCAGTCCGGCCCGCCGTGCCCCGAATGGAGGAGGAGTCGCGGCTCTACAATGTCACGGTCCGGAGGTTCGAGCAGAACGGCCTGAACCTGTCGGACGAGCGGCTCTCGAAGGTCAGGTCGATGCGGGACGACCTGAACCGGCTCCAGGTCCGATTCCTCGCAAACCTGAACAACGACACCACCACGCTCGAGTTTGCGGACGACGAGCTGGCCGGCCTGCCGGCGTCGACGGTCGAGGCGTTCGGGGAGACCGCGAACGGCACCTGCCTCGTCGCGGTGAAGTATCCCGGCTACATGGCGATCATGACGAAGGCAGAGCGGGGCGAGACGCGGAAACGGATGTACGCGGCCTACAACAACCGGCAGGCCGAGGAGAACACCCGCCTCCTGGAGGAGGCGATCGACCTGCGCCAGCGGATCGCAAAGGAACTCGGGTATGACACCTGGGCCGACTACAAGATCGAGGGCAGGATGGCCGGGAGCTCCGATACTGTCATGGCGTTCCTCGCCTCCCTGCAGGCACCCCTGCTCGAGAAGAACCGCGCCGAGTTCGCCGAACTGCTTCGCCTGAAGCGGGTGCTCGATCCCGCCGCGAGCACGGTCGAGCCGTGGGACGTCCTGTACCTGCAGGAGCGGCTCAAGCGAGAGCGGTACGCCTACGACGAGGAGACGGTCAAAGAGTATTTCCCGGTCGACGGCGTGCTCGAGGGGGTGTTCGGGATCGCCTATTCGCTCTTCGACGTTCAGTTCGAGGAGGTCCGGGACGCGAAGGTCTGGGCGCCCGGGGTGCGGCTGTACCGGGTCGCGAACGCGACCGATCGCGCGACCATCGGGTACCTGTACCTCGACCTCTACCCCCGCGAAGGGAAGTACGGCTACTTCGCGGCCGAGACGATGATCCAGGGTAGGAAGGAGAACGGGTCCTACGTGACTCCCGTGGTCCTCGTCATGGCGAACTTCCAGGCCCCCGAGGGCGGGCGGCCGTCGCTGATGACCCAGGACGAGATCGAGACCCTCTTCCACGAGACCGGCCACGCGCTCCATGTGATCCTCACACGAGCGCCCTACGGATCGCTCTCGGGGTTCGAGACCGAGTGGGACTTTTCCGAGACTCCGTCCCAGGCCTTCGAGGAGTGGCCCTGGGACCCCGAGGTCCTGGAGTTGCTCTCGGGCCACTATGCGAACTCCTCCCAAAAGATCCCCCCTGAGCTCCGCGACCGGATCATCGCCTCCCGGAACGTCGGGATGAGCTACGAGTTCAGCCGCGTCCTGGCGAACTCGCTCGAGGATATGCGCTTCCACACGACACGGGGCCCGGTCGACGTGACGGAGGTCTCGCACGAGACCTACGAGGAGGTGACCGGCATCGCCCCCCTCCCGGAGACCCACCAGCCGGCACAATTCGAGCACGTGATGAGCGGGTACGACGCGGGGTACTACGGCTACCTCTGGTCGAAGGTGTACGCGCTCGAGTGCGTCGACGAGTTCAGGCGCGAGGGGATGACGGACCGGGCAACTGGTATGCGGTTCCGGCATGCGATCCTCGAACAGGGCAACATGAAGGACGGCGGGGTCCTGCTCGAGGAGTTCCTCGGCAGGGAACCTGGTAACCAGGCACTGTTCAGGCACCTCGGGATCAACGGCTCGCAGGCGACGACGTAACGTGATGATGGTTCGCCATCTTCACGGACCTTTCTGCCTGCGGCACGGGGTGAGCGGGTTTTCGGTCTTCCCCTCCCGTGCGCTCCGTGTGTGATGATTCCTCATCGTCTCCGCAACGATCCGCGATGGACGGTTTGCCGGAATGTCCATCGGGACGGCGAGGGAAGACCTCGCACCGATCTTTCCATCGATTCGCCCCACCCGGGAAATATTGATGCCACCCGTGAGCTGCGTGCAATCCCGATTCCAGCCTGGAACGTTGACCAGAGCACGCCGCGAGCCGTCGAGCAGTCGCCCAAACCCACGACGAGCGAGACCGGGCCGGACCGACGGATCGCTCCGTTGGCGCCATGGCGATCTCCAGCCGAATACAAATATCAGGGGAGGCGGACGATGTCCCAGTTCTCCGGAAGACTATTCGCCTCTGTCGTCGGCCGGTCAAAGAACGTGACGACATCGCCGAACTCTCTCCATACATCGGTGATCGTAGCGCCAGGCAGGATGCTCTTCTCCTGTGCCAGGGTCTCGTTGACAGCCCCTGTCACGTCGAAAGAACGGTAGACGTGCGGGAATCCCTCGGCCCCGAGGAATGAGGGGGTGTCCGTCACGACCTGGAAGTGGAGATGCGGGAGGTCGGAGTTGCCGCTGTTGCCCATCTGGCCGATCACCTGCCCTTCCCTGACGGCAGCGCCGGCCTTCACCCGGAGGGAGCCGGGGATCATGTGGGCGTAGCAGGCATACTTCCCGTTCCCGATGTCGATGATCGCGAAGTTCCCGGCCGCGGTGGCGAACGTGGCAGCCTGGGCGGAGTAGATGGTCTCGACGTCGGGTAGACCGTCCTCGACAGCCACGACCGTCCCGTCGGCGACCGCATGGAGCTCCTTCCCGTACCCGTAGTAATTCTTTGCCAAACTCACGTTCCCGGACGCAACCTGCCCGGTGGCCGGGTCGACGTAGATCCAGTCCTGCGCGTACCGCTGGGGGACGCGGGTCACGCCGCCCAGTGTGATCTGGGCGCCGAAGTGGTGGGTGAACGCCGAGGTGGTCTCCATGGCGACCCAGCCCGGTCCGCGCATGGGGGAGCCGATCACGACCGGTGCCTGGTCCTTCCGGACGGCCACCTCGCCGCCGGTCACCGTGATGGGGGCCTGCCCGTCCGCGGTCCGGTTCAGGGTGACGCGGTGGACGAGCCGGTCCGGCACGGCGCCTTGGTCGACCGTGAACCAGACGGAGATCCGCGGATGGGAGAGCTTGCCCGTGCCGTTCCGGAGCTCTTCGGCCGTGGGCGGCGGGATTGCCGCCGGGTGATACAGCGCAGCGAAGAGCGTCCCGTTGGCACAGAAGAGCACGGCCCCCGTGGCCTTATCGAGAACATCGACCTGCTCCGGCACGAGCGTGACGTTTCCTGCAGGCACGAGTTCGAGCTCGTAGGCGATATTCTGGCCGTCCCGGCTGGGCACAGGGATGGGGCCGAAGGGAACGGACATACTCATCGGGGAGGCCGCAGTGACCTGCGTCGCGGTCAGAGAGGCGTTTCGCTCCGCGGCCGGCTGGGTGATGCAGCCGGCAGACAGGATGGCTGCGATCACGATGAAGAGGATGATGAGGGGACGAACGGTTGCCATGAGAGCACCTTACCGATGGTTGGTGCCTCCAGTGAGAAAAAGAATGGCTTTTAAAACGATGGTCGGCGGAGGAGGATCTCACCTCCGCCGATGGCAGCTCGTTCCATGGCTGCACGGCCAGGCAGGGTCCGAGATCGCCGGATGCGTTCCCGGGACGGGGCCGTGCCCGAACGAGCCGGGCGATACTGTCGGAATACGGCAGCGTCTTCTCGAACCCGTGAAGGAGAGGCGGATCCGCCGGTTCCTCAGGATTGAATCGCTTTCAATCGAGCGATGAAAAGAGCGGGGATCCGGGATCCCCGGAAAAGTTCTCAGAGTGCCCGGTTATACCCGGACGCCGTCCCAGCTGTACGTGGAGTTGGCAAGGTCTTCGGGGTTGTACGCCCACTTGCCCGTGAACGAGGCGTTGTCGGTGGAGAGCACGAACTCGAATGGTCCCTCGGAGGACTCGGTGCCGTTGACACCGGTCCAGTTCCCGGCGAGCCGGTTGCCTGAGACGGTGCCGTTGAACGTCCCGTTGTCGGCTGTGTTCAACCCGGTCACGTTCGAGCCGGCCTGCACGAAGTGCGAGATCGAGGAGGCCGTCTCGCCATCCTCAGTCCACGTCGTGTTCCAGGTCCCGTTCCAGACCTGGGCCGATGCGGCAGCCGTGGATGTTGCTGCCACAGTCGCGGGCGCGGTGCCCGTTGTCGTGGCGACATGGGTTGTTGTCGTCGTATTGTTGGTAGCGGGCGTGCTCGTGCAGCCGGCACAGATCATCAGGGCGCAGACGAGGCCGGCCAGAATTACAACGGATGTCGTTCTCTTCATGTAATGAACTCCAGCTTGAATTTTTTCCTGTTATTCCTTTGGCGACAGCCGGCTTATAACCATCTTGAAATTTGACGATTCGCCTCATTAGGTCTGCGATGCAGGAAAATAGGGCCTCCGACTCTGATCGTGGATCAGATCCTACCGCGATACGCCGGCGACGGTGCGACTCGGAGGCACGCTCGGAACGGACTGCGATCTCCACGACGAACGGGCGGGCAGAAAAAAGGAACGGATAAAAGCCGGCCCTCGGGGGACGATCGAAGGACGGGTCAGGCCGGCCCGGTCGGACTCCCTGCGTCCGCCGGCAGGGCCACGAGGGTCTCGATCTCCATCCGGTCCGCCCGCCGCAGGGCCATCTCCATGGCGGTCTTCTCGTCCGGGGCCTCGAAGATGATGACGTTGTCGTATCGGCCGAGGGTCCAGTACGCGCCTACGTACCGGACCTGGCTGTCCGTGTCGAGCTCGATGTCCGCCAGGTTCCGGCCGACGACCTCCTCGCTCAGGGTGCCCCTGAACTTCACCAGTGCAATGAAAAGCATGACTCACCTCTCCCTCTTCGGGTATGCGATCATGCGTGAAGGGGATGTAAATAGGTGCAGGAATGGTGGCGAAGGAGGGCCGGGGAGAGCGTCAGTGTTTGAGAACGATCGGCCCGGGACTTACAGGAATCCGGCGAACTCTTCAACAGTCATCTCTGCCTGCGTCAGAATCGAGAGGAGGGTTTTAGGAGCGATCTCTCCTCCGGAATGGACCGGCACGGTCACGATTCGCCCGGTAACAGGATGATGCAGAAAGTGATGGCTGCTGCGGACGTGGGCCTCGCGGAATCCTGCCCGCAGCGGAGCCCGTACCACCTTCGCTCCCGAAACTCGGGGAAGCTTCATACCGATGTCGGGTCGACCGCCGGCGATCGGACGGAGACCTCCACCTCGACCGGGATGGGCCGGCCGAGGACTTCGAGCGTCTCGATGTAGCCTACGATCGCCTCCCCGACATTCGAGATGGCCTCGTCCCAGGTATCGCCCTCGGAGATGCGGCCCGGCAGCGACGGTACGGTGACCGTATAGCGACCGTCCTCGTTTCTCTCCATCAGCACCATGTATCGCAGGTTCGCTGTCGCCACCCAGTTCCTCCAGAACTGATCTCCGCGCACGGACCGATTAGGGTATCTCACGTCTCGGGCCGGGCGAGCTGCCGGCGGACGACTGCCGAGTTCGCCGGCACGGGCGACGGTTGCCGACACGGAGAAGGAGCGCGTGGTTATGATAATTACCCACCGTATGGGCCTGATAGACGGATCGACAGGTTAGTTAAGACAGTTTACCGATGGTTATCAGAGAGCGGGCCGTGTCAGGAGACTGCAGCAGAACAACCCGCAATCCCCTTCGCTCCCGTCGTTTCGCCTCTCAAAGGCCACCAACCGGCCCTTCATCCCAAGACGGCGACCCCGTCAGTCGTCAACCGCCATTCCATCGCAGGCCGGCAGCGATGGGCGGCGCCTTCGCGACCGTAACGGAGGTTAGGGTTCCCGCTCAGATGCAGAGATCTCGCCGGGAAAACCGTGGATAGGATTCGATAATGGACCAATCGCAACTCACCTGGATCGTCAATTTCATCTGGGGTATCGCGGACGACGTGCTCCGCGATCTCTACGTGCGCGGCAAGTACCGCGACGTGATCCTGCCAATGACCGTCATCCGCCGCCTCGATGCCGTGCTCGAGCCGAGCAAGCCGGCCGTACTCGAGAGGAAGGCGATGTTCGACGCGGCCGGGATCACCAACCAGGACCAGGGCCTCCGGCAGGCGGCCGGGCAGGCTTTCTTCAACACATCGAGGTTCACGCTACGGGACCTGCGCGCCCGTTCGTCCCAGCAGAAACTCAAGGCGGATTTCGAGGCGTACCTCGACGGGTTCTCGCCGAACGTCCAGGAGATCCTCGACAACTTCGAGTTCCGCAACCAGATCCCGCGCCTCTCGAAGGCGGACGCGCTCGGGACCCTGATCGAGAAGCTCCTGGACCCGACGATCAATCTGGGCCCGGAGCCGGTGCTTGGGGTCGACGGCTCGGTCCGTCTCGCCGGCCTCGACAACCACGCGATGGGCACGATCTTCGAGGAGCTCCTCCGTCGGTTCAACGAGGAGAACAACGAGGAGGCCGGCGAGCACTGGACGCCGCGCGACGCCGTGAAGTTGATGGGCCGGCTGATCTTTCTGCCGATCGCCGACGAGATCCCGTCGGGGACCTACCTGCTCTACGACGGCGCCTGCGGCACGGGCGGGATGCTCACTGTGGCCGAGGAGACGCTGCAGCAGATCGCCCGCGAACGCGGCAAGGAGGTCGTGACCCACCTCTACGGCCAGAAGATCAACGCGGAGACGTACGCCATCGCGAAGGCCGACCTCCTGCTCAAGGGCGAGGGCGACGCTGCGGACAACCTGGTCGGCGGGCCGGAACACTCCACGCTCTCGAACGATGCATTTCCGTCGCACGAATTCGACTTCATGCTCTCCAACCCTCCCTACGGCAAGAGCTGGAAGGGCGACCTCGAGCGGATGGGCGGGAAAACCGGGATCAAGGATCCCCGCTTCGTCATCGAGCACAACGGCGACCCCGAGTACCCGCTCATCACCCGGTCGAGCGACGGCCAGATGCTCTTCCTCGCGAACATGCTCTCGAAGATGAAGCAGGCGACGCCGCTCGGGAGCCGGATCGCGGAGGTCCACAACGGCTCGGCGCTCTTCACCGGCGACGCCGGGCAGGGCGAGTCCAACATCCGCCGCTGGATCATCGAGAACGACTGGCTCGAGGCGATCGTGGCGCTGCCGCTGAACATGTTCTACAACACGGGGATCGCGACCTATGTCTGGGTGCTCTCGAACCGGAAGCCCGAGCACCGGCGCGGGAAGGTGCAGCTGATCGATGCGACCCAGTGGTACAGGCCGCTCCGGAAAAACCTCGGCAAGAAGAACTGCCAGCTCTCGGAGGAGGACTGCCGGCGCGTGACGGACGTCTTCCTCGCGTTCGAGGAGACGGAGCAGTCGAAGGTCTTCCCGAACGAGGCGTTCGGCTACCGGAAGGTGACGGTCGAGCGGCCCCTGCGGATCAAAGGCGTCGACGGCGGCCGGGTCTACACCCCGAAAGAGATCAAGGCGCTCAAGGAGACCTGCGAGCGGGACGAGGCCGCACCGCCGGTGATCCGGAAGGTCCACCGCCGGGGGGTCGAAGCCGACCCGCTCCACGGCTTCTTCGAGGCCATTGTCGACGGCCGGCCGGCCGTCGTGGAGTACGAGCCCGACCCGGACCTCCGCGACACCGAGCAGGTGCCGCTCCTCGAGGACGGCGGGGTCGAGGCCTTCCTCGAGCGCGAGGTGCTGCCGTACGCGCCCGACGCCTGGTTCGACCCGGAGAGCGTGAAGGTCGGCTACGAGATCAGCTTCAACCGGTACTTCTACAGGCCGGCCCCGATGCGGACGCTCGAGGAGATCAGGGGCGATATCGTGGCTGTGCAGAAGGAGAGCGAGGGATTGCTGGATGAGATCCTGTTGTTGGAGGCTTCTCGATGAGGGAGATCGTTGCCCTTCAGGTGTGCCGGGAAGTGGGACTGAATAGTGGGATCAGTCCAGTTCTCCGGGATCTCCGGATACCCAAGCGGTGCGTATCCCTCCAGCGGAACCATCCAACTATTAAGGAATCCTTAACAGTTCGATTGACCTGTGCACTGCCTCATTCAGGTATCCAGATCGATAAAAGACCGGAGTTTCCCGGGTCCGGGTCTCTTCAATGTCATAGTCGCGCTTCAGAGGTCGCTTTCGATGAGGTTGTATCCCGGACAATCTGATAGTGATAGGGGATCGCTCGGCAGCGTCCGGGCTGCCAGAAGTGAAGGGCGAAGGACCGGAAGGCAGATCTTTCGTGGGGGGAAGTGATGATCAGGGAACTGATATTCGTCAGCAGTGTGCAGAAGGAATTGGCCGAGGAACGAAAGGCTGTGAGGGATTTCATCATGGGCAATCGCCTCTTCTCACGGTACTTCGATCTCTTTCTTTTCGAGGACCTGCCTGCCGGAGACCGCAGGCCTGATGATCTCTACCTCGACCGTGTGGATGCGTGTTCAGTTTTTATCGCCCTCTTCGGCAACGAGTACGGACGGGAGAACGGTGAGGTCGGGATATCAGCAGTGGAACGCGAATTTGATCGGGCAACCGAGACGGGAAAACATCGCCTGTTATTTATCAAGACTTCTGGTGATCATATACAACACCCGAAGATGGAGGCCTTAACTGCCCGTGCAAAGGATCAGCTCGTCTATCGTCGTTTCACCGGCATCTCGGAACTCACCGGGCAGGTTTACGACAGTCTCATCGAGTACCTTGAAGAACGGGGAATGATCCAGTGCAAGCCATTCGATGCAGCGTCCTCCCCGACGGCTCGATTGAGCGATCTCTCGCCTGAGAGGATCCGGTGGTTCCTTGCCGAGAGTCGGCGTGAACGGGGTCTCCCTCTCTCTCTCGGCGTCCCTTGAGGAGGTACTGACTCATCTCCGGCTCATGGGAGAAGGAAAACTGACCAATGCCGCCGTTCTGCTCTTCGGTCGTGACCCCCAGCGATCGTTCGACTTGGCGGTCATCAAGTGCGCCCATTATCACGGCGTTGAGGTGGCCAAACCCATACCTTCTCTCCAGGTGTTCGGCGGTACATTGTTCGATCAGGTGGATGGTGCGGTGGATTTCGTCCTGTCCAAGCTCGATCGTGCTGTAAGTTCACGGGAGACCGGACCGAGGGCTATCGTGAGGTACGAGATTCCTGAAGCGGCGATCGCAGAGATCATCGTGAATGCCGTCGCTCACCGGGATTATACTTCACGTGCTGCAGTGCAGGTCTCGATCTTTGCCGACCGTGTCGAGGTATGGAACCCCGGACGATTACCGAGAGGCCTGACCCCCGATCAGCTCGCAAAGCCACATTCGTCCGAACCAGGTAATCCACTCCTCGCGACGCCCCTCTACCTCGCCCATTTCATCGAGAGTCTTGGTACGGGCACCCTCGATGTCATCCGACTCTGCCGGGAGGCCGGGCTGCCGGCCCCGGTCTTCGAGCAACGGGGCGGGCAGTTCGCGGTCACGCTCTGGCGGGACTGGCTGACCCCCGGAGTTCTGGCCGGCCTCGCCCTCAACGATCGGCAACGGCAGGCTGTCACCCACCTGAAGACCGCCGGCAGGATTGGCAATACAGATTATCAGAGGATCACCGGCAGCACGAAGAAGACCGCGTCGCGGGACCTCGAGGACCTGGTGGAGAAAGGGTTGACCCAGAAGGTGGGCACGACGGGCCGGGGGGTGCATTACGTGCTGAACCAGAAAGGGGACAAAAAAGGGACAAACGAGACATCGGTCGACTCATCCGGGAATGGGGACATCAAGGGGACAAACGAGACACCAGAGAGGAGATCTGATGCCGGCGAGCGATCTGGATCGAGGTCTGCGCATGAGTGAATCACTCAGGCCCTATCCCGCATACCGGGACTCTGGCGTGGCGTGGCTCGGTGAGGTGCCGGCACATTGGGGGCTTATCCGCACGAAAACTTTGCTTCGGGAGCGCAGCCAGAAGGGATTTCCAGACGAACCATTACTGGCAGCGACACAAACAAAGGGCGTCGTACGAAAAGAACAGTACGAAAACCGGACGGTTCTTGCCCTGAAAGATCTTCATCTGCTCAAACTCGTCCGAGTTGGGGATTTTGTTATCAGCTTGCGTTCGTTTCAAGGGGGGATCGAATACGCCAGAGAACAGGGCATCATTAGCCCTGCATATACTATTCTCTCTCCTGTTGACAGGCAAAATTACGGTTACCTCGCCTGTTTGTTCAAGTCCAAACCGTTTATCGAGAATCTGACATTATTTGTTACCGGCATCCGAGAGGGACAGAACATAGATTATGAGAAGCTCAGCCGTTCACCCCTCCCTCTTCCACCTCTTCCCGAACAGTCCGCCATCGTCCGTTTCCTCGATCACGCCGACCGCCGGCTCCGTCGCGCCGTCCGGGCCAAGCGGCAGCTGATCGCGCTCCTCAACGAGCAGAAACAGGCCATCATCCACCGTGCCGTCACCCGCGGGCTCGATCCCGATGTTCCGCTCAAGGACTCCGGCGTGGAATGGCTCGGGGAGGTGCCGGCGCATTGGGAAATAAAGGCATTGAAGCGGGTTCTTCACCAATTGATCGATTGCGAGCATAAAACTGCACCGAAAGTTGATTTTAGCGAATATCGAGTGATCAGGACAACCGCTGTAAGACATGGTCATCTCAATTTACAAGGCACCTACTGCACGACAGCTGAGGGATTCGACGAATGGACCTGTCGTGGATGCCCAGAACCCGGAGATGTCGTATTCACTCGTGAAGCACCAGCGGGTGAGGCGTGTGTGATTCCTCCTGGATACAAGTTCTGTCTGGGTCAACGTACAGTGTTAATGAAGGTGAGGAAGGACCACTACGATTCACAGTACCTTGTGCATATTATCGATGTCGGCCCTCCAAGACATTTCATCAAATTAGCTTCGCAGGGTTCCACTGTCAGCCATTTCAACATAGAAGATATTGCGATTCTTCCAGTTCTTGTACCGCCATTTGAGGAACAGATTGCTATTGTAAATCACTTGGAGAAAGTGACTCGATCAATGGATAATGAGGTGCAAAATACCCAACACGAGATTGACCTCCTCCTCGAGTTCCGCACCCGCCTGATTGCGGACGTGGTCACGGGGAAGATCGACGTCCGCGAGGCCGCAGCCGGCCTGCCCGATGAGGCGGAGGAGCCGGCGCGGTTCGACGAATTCGAGGTGCCAGACGACGAGGAGCAGGACGCCTCGGGAGATCCCGACGTCGACCCTGAGGGGATTCTGTCATGACCACCGACACGAGCGAGCGGGGCCTCGAGCGGCTGATCTGCACGGCCCTGACCGGCGCCCCGTGCGACCCGAACGTCGCCGGCGTGGCCGAACCCACCCCGTCCTACGGCAGTGCAGGCTACCGGTGCGGCCGGCCCGACGACTACGACCGCGAGTACTGCATCGACCTCGCGCAGCTCCGGGCGTTCCTCGAGGCGACGCAGCCCGACGCGGCCGAGGCCTTCGACCTCGGCAGCGATGGCCCCACCCGCCGGAAATTCCTCGCGCGACTACAGGGCGGGATCACGAAGCGCGGCACCATCGACGTCCTCCGGAACGGCCTCAAGCACGGTCCCCACGACCTCGCCCTCTTCTACGGCACTCCGTCGGCCGGCAACCCGAAGGCTGCCGAGCGCTACGCCCTCAACCGGTTCACGGTCACCCGCCAGCTCCGGTACAGCCGCGACGAGACCCGGCGCGCCCTCGACCTCTGCCTCCTCGTCAACGGCCTCCCGATCGCCACCTTCGAACTCAAGAACAGCCTGACCCGGCAGACCGTCGCCGACGCGATCGAGCAGTACAGGCGCGACCGCGACCCGCGCGAGCGCCTCTTCGAGTTCGGCCGGTGCGTCGCGCACTTCGCCGTGGACGAGCACGAGGTCCGCTTCTGCACGCACCTGAATGGCAAGGCCTCGTGGTTCCTGCCCTTCAATCGGGGATACGACGACGGCGCCGGCAACCCGCCGAACCCGACCGGCCTCAAGACCGACTACCTCTGGAAGCGGGTCCTCGCCCGCGACAGCCTCACCGACATCCTCGAGAACTACGCCCAGATCGTCGAGAAGCGCGACGAGCGGTCCAGCAGGAAGAGCCGTTCGCAGATCTTCCCCCGGTACCACCAGCTCGACGTCGTCCGCCGCCTCCTCGAGAACGCCGCGGTCTACGGTTCCGGCCGCCGGTATCTGATCCAGCACTCGGCCGGCTCCGGCAAATCGAACTCGATCGCCTGGCTCGCCCACCAGCTGATCGGGCTCCGGAAGGAGGACGCCCCGGTCTTCGACTCGATCATCGTCGTGACCGACCGCCGGGTTCTCGACAGTCAGATCCGGGACACCATCCAGCAGTTCGCGCAGGTCGGCGCCACAGTGGGCCATGCCGAGCACTCGGGCGACCTCCGCCGGTTCATCGAGGGCGGCAAGAAGATCATCATCACCACGGTCCAGAAGTTCCCGTTCATCCTCGACGACATCGGGAACGAGCACCGGCACCGCTCGTTTGCGATCCTCATCGACGAGGCGCACTCGAGCCAGGGGGGCAGGACCTCGTCCGCAGTCAGCGTCGCCCTCTCCGGAGTCGAGACCCCCGACGGAGAGGAGAGCCCCGAGGACCGGATCAACCGGATCATGGAGGCCCGGAAACTCCTTCCCAACGCGAGCTACTTCGCCTTCACAGCCACGCCCAAGAACAGGACGCTCGAGCTCTTCGGCGAGGCCTTCGAGGAGGGCGGAGTCGTCAAACACCGCCCCTTCCACAGTTACACCATGAAGCAGGCGATCGAGGAAGGCTTCATCCTCGACGTCCTGAAGAGTTACACGCCCGTGAACAGTTACTATCGCCTGGTCAAGACGGTCGAGGGCGACCCCGAGTTCGATGTCAAGCGGGCTCAGAAGAAGCTCCGCCGCTATGTCGAGAGCAACGACCACGCAATCCGGCTCAAGGCCGAGATCATGGTCGACCACTTCCACGACCAGGTCATGGCGCTCGGGAAGATCGGCGGACAGGCGCGGGCGATGGTGGTCACGAGCGGGATCCAGCGGGCCATCCAGTATTACCACGCCGTCGCGGACTACCTCGCCGAGCGGAAGAGCCCGTACAGGGCGATCGTCGCCTTCTCGGGCGAACACGACTACGGCGGCACGAAGGTGACCGAGGCCACGATCAACGGCTTCTCCTCGAATGCGATCACGGACCGCATCCGACAGGACCCGTATCGGTTCCTGATCTGCGCCGACAAGTTCCAGACCGGGTACGACGAGCCCCTGCTCCACACCATGTACGTGGACAAGATGCTCTCGGGGATCAGGGCCGTGCAGACCCTCTCACGACTGAACCGAGCGCACCCGCAGAAGCACGATACCTTCGTCCTGGACTTCATGAACAGCACCGACACCATCCTCGCATCCTTCTCCGACTACTACCGCACGACGATCCTCTCGGACGTGACCGACCCGGACCGGCTCCACGACCTCAAGTCGGAGCTCGACGGACACCAGGTATACACGCGCGAACAGGTCTCAGAACTCACCGACCTCTACCTCGGCGGCGCGGACCGTGACCGGCTCGATCCGATACTCGACGTGGCGGTCGCGTCCTACAACCAGGCGCTCGACGAGGACGGGCAGGTCGAATTCAAGTCCGGGGCCAAGGCCTTCCTCCGCATCTATGGTTTCCTCACCTCGATCCTGCCGTACTCGAACGCCGACTGGGAGAGGCTATCTATCTACCTGAATTTCCTGGTGCCGCGATTGCCGGCGCCGATCGAGGACGACCTCTCGAGGGGCATCCTCGAGACGATCGACATGGACAGTTACCGCGTCGAGGCGCAGAATGCCATCGCGATCGCGCTCCCCGATGATGACGGCGAGGTCGACCCGGCCACCGTCGGCAGCGGCGGCCGACGGCCCGAGCCGGAGCTCGACCGCCTCTCCAACATCATCAGGACCTTCAATGACCAGTTCGGGAACATCACCTGGACCGACGCCGATCACATCCACCGCCTCCTCACCGAGGAGATTCCGGCCAGGGTCGCGGCCGACAGCGCGTATCAGAATGCCCGCAGAAACCCGGACAAGCAGAACGCCCGCATCGAGCACGACAAGGCACTGCAACGCGTGATGGCTGCGATCCTCACCGACGACACCGAGCTCTACAAGCAGTTCAGCGATAACGAGAGCTTCCGGCGGTGGCTCTCGGACAACGTGTTCGCGATGACCTATACTGCATAACTGTCCAACCGGGGGAGGGGTCGCCCCCGCTTGATACCTGCCCGACCTCCCACCGGGGCACAACGTAGCCGGTCACTCCTTTGAGCGTCATAAATAATACGACGTCGACTTTCATGTGACCCCCCCCCCCTCCGCTCTCTTCTCAAGGAGGATAATACGATGAAAGAATCAACAAGCGCCGGCGCGAATGCCGGCGCAGGCGCCCTCACGACGAGCGGCGCCGGCATGGCTGCACCGGGTAACCGGCGCATGACCGTCATCGATTCCCTCCGGCTCCTCGTCGAGCTGGAAAGCGTCGTCGAGCTCCGGGCGATCGGGGTCGACGGCCGGATCGCGTCGGGGTACTTCGACGACCTCGAGGCCCTGGCGAACGCCGTCGAGCCCATGGACGCCTCGGGTGACTACCGGGGGGTCTACCTCACCCTCAACCCGGTCGACCCCGCCCTGCTCGCCCGTCGGGCGAACCGCGTCCAGGGCCGGCTCGGGCGCGGTGACGCAACGACTGCCGACGGCGACGTGCTCCGCCGCCGCTGGCTCCCCGTCGACATCGACCCCGTGCGGCCGAGCGGGATCTCGAGCACCGACGCCGAGCACGAAGTATCGTTCCGCACGGCAGAGGCGGTCCGCGAGTACCTCGCCAGCCTCGGGTGGCCCGCGCCGGTCGTCGCTGACAGCGGAAACGGAGCGCACCTGCTCTATCGAATCGAGCTCCCGAACGACGACGCGAGCACGGCGCTCGTAAAGGGCGTGCTTGCCGCGCTCGACGCGAGGTTCTCGAACGAGGGGGCGAAGGTCGACACGGCGAACCACAACGCGGCCCGGATCTGGAAGTGTTATGGAACCGTCAGCCGGAAGGGCGACTCGGTCCGCGACCGGCCCCACCGCCGGTCGGCGGTCGTCTCGTGCCCGGAGGTGTTCGGCGTCGTACCGGCCGATCGGCTGCGGGCGCTCGCCGGCGACCTGCCGCCGGCCCCCGCAGCGGGACCGCTCGACCTCCGCGCCTGGCTCGCCGGCCACGGCATCGGGGTCGCAAGCGACAAGCCCTGGCAGGGCGGCACCCTCTTCACCCTCGCCGAGTGCCCGTTCTCCGACGCCCACACGGACGGCGCGTACGCGGTCCAGTTCGCGAACGGCGCGGTCCACGCCGGGTGCAAGCACGACTCCTGCGGCGGGGGCCGGCAGCGGTGGCCCGAGCTCCGGAACCGGTTCGAGTCCGAGCGCGCCGAGCGGGTATCCCCGCCGGCTCCGGAGCCGGTATCAGAGCCCGACGAGGACCCCGCGGTAACGGCCGAGGCCCGCGAAGTCCTGGCCGCTGGCGACCCCCTCGCCTACATGGTCGCGGCCTTCAACCTCGATCACGTCGGAGACCCGGTCCTCGGCCAGTGCCTCGCCCTCTCCCTCGCCTCGCAGATCGTCTGGAACTCGCGGGGGCTCCACGCGATCACGACCGGAGAGAGCGGGAAGGGCAAGAGCGACGGCTACCGGGCCATGCTTCGGCAGGTGCCCGAACGGTTCAAGCTGAACGGCTCGTTCTCGGACAAAGCGCTCTACTACAAGCAGGACCTCTCGCCCTCCTCCGTCTTCTTCGTCGACGACAAGGACATGTCCGACGCGATCCAGGAGGTCCTCAAGGAGGCGACCTCCTCGTTTTCCGAGCCGATCACGCACCACACCCTGACCACCGACCGGAAGCCCCTGACCTGCACCATCCCGGCCCGGTGCGTCTGGTGGGTCGCAAAAAAGGAGGGCACAGGCGACGACCAGGTCCTCAACCGTATGCTCACGGTCTGGGTGAACGAGTCGAAGGAGCAGGACCGGGCCGTGATCGGCTCCGCGATCGACCGCGAGGCCCGCGACGACGACCGGCCGCCCGGGGCGCACCGTGAGGTCCGGGTCTGCGGGGCGATGTGGGAGCTCCTGCACGGGCAGCTGATCGACGTGAACCTCTCGCGGTTCGTCCGGCGGATCCGGTTCTCGGATGTCAGGAACCGCCGCAACCCGCTGATGTTCCTCGACATGATCAAGTCGGTCGCGGCCCTCCGCTTCCTGCAGCGGGACCGGCGCGATCTCGCCGGCGGGGTCGTCCGGGTCTATGCGACCGAGGCTGATTTCGAGACGGCGGCCGGGATCTTCGCGGCCCTGCACGGGGCGGCCGGCAGCCAGGCCGAGAAGCTGACCAAGCGGGAGTCGGAGGTGCTGGACCTGATCGCGGCGGCAGGGCTCGAGGAGTTCACGATCCTGAAGATCCAGGCGCTCACGAACCTGAGTTATCACCAGATCTCCAGGATGATGAGCGGCTACCGGAGCCGGGGGGCGAACTACACCGGGCTCCTCGAGAAATGCCCGGCCGTCTCCACGCTCGATACGTCCATCTCGACGCAGGACGATGCCGGGGACGGGACGATCCGGCGGCGCGCGATCTCCTACACCTTCAACGCGCAGGTGTACCGCGATTGGCGGACCGGCGGCCTGGTCTGGCTTGCCGAACCGGACCCGAAAGACGGGGGTCCGGACGGAGGTCGTTCGCTGCATGTGCAGCATGTTCGCAGCACGTTTGCTGCAGGTGCTGCAAACCACGAAGACACAGAAACAGGGCAGGTTGACGAAACGGGTAGTATATCATCGCGCGTACTAGATCATAGATCGTCGTTTGCTGCAGATGGGGAGAACACACGGTGTTCGCGAACCGTGAGCGAGGCCGGGGGTGTGTCCGTGTTCTCCGCACTCTGCGGTAAAGAGATCGCAGACCTGGACGAGAACGCAGGAATCTGGCATCCGGGCGCCCAAAAGGCCCCGTTGGCCTGCAGCAGCCTGCAGCAACCTGCTGCAAATGTGCAGCAAAGCACTCCGTCCCCAGCCGACGGCACGGCCTTCACCCTCGCCGGAGTCGACCCGGCCGACTACGCCCCCATCCCGGACGGGGTCGGGCTGGAGGAGTGCCCGCTCTGCGGCGGCCGGGCCGTGCACTATGTCGAGAAGTACCGGGCCCGCCGGGCTCGCGACCCGGGAGCGCCGGGCCGGCGGATCTGCCGGAGGTGTTACGACGCGGCACGGCGTCGCGAGCAGTCCGCGGTGCGGGTCCTCCCGGGCGTGCTCCCGCTCGGCGAGCTCGCGCCGGTCGAGCCGGGCCGCCTCGGGCGGTGCGACGTCTGCGGTCTCGAGTCCGCGACATATCTGCATGCCGGCAGCAGCACGGCGATCTGCCCACACTGCTATGAGTTACTCTTCCGAGACCAGGTGGAGATCCGCTGACATGGTCATCCCTGTCGAATGGTTGGAAAGAAAGGGAGAGGTCGATAGGCGGGCCCCCGGGGCGGCCTCGACCGGGATATGGAACTGGCCGTTGCGACAGACGGACGGGAGCCCCGTCGCCTCCCCTGTCGACCGTGCTCGACCCCGGAGCATTGCGGAAGATCGCGGCGTCGGTCGGGCGGTGCGAGCCTGTGGGATCGAGCCGGCGACGTCAGTCGATGAGGATGAAGCCGAACGCCGTGTGGAAGACGAGTGACGGCGGATGCACGGTAGCCGGGAAGACCTCCCGGTCCCGGGACGATGCCATCGATGTCAAATTCAGAGAGCCAGAGTTCAGCTATAACTATCGGAACGTCGATCTCTCTGATCAATCGATCGAGACGCCTCGCGGATCGACACCGGTGGCTGTTCCGCGCATGCGTCAAGAGATACAGTAGAGGTGGAAAAGATACATGCCGAAGACGTCCTGGTATTCTCGGCTTCTTCTCGTCATCGCGATCTGCGGCCTGATTGGGGTTGCGCAGGGGACGAGCCTGTCGCAGGACGACGCATACGGTGCCGTCCTCTCGCACGTGCTGCAGGGGAACACGGACGGGAGATGGGTGTATGCGGACCCGGAGCCGGTCCCCGCCGGCACCACGGTCTCGACCCTGTACGGCGCCGTCGTCCTGCCGGAGAGCGAGGGCTGGCTCTTCTTCATCGACGATGCGCCGATGGAGGGCTGGGCGCACCCGTGCCGGTACGTCCACGTCGACATGACCGGCGCGGTTACCGTGAAGGACGCGAACGGACCTCCCAGAGCGCTCCAGTCGTGGAAGATGGTGGCGGGCTCTCTCCCGGTTGCCCAGCCGACCAGGGCCCCGAGCCGTTATGTACCCCGAGGCGTCGGAGGCATCCTTCCACCGTGCACGGACACGAGCCATTCCTATGCCGTGCTCATCAGCGGCGGGGCGAACGCCTACAACAACTGGGAGCGCTACTATGGCGACGTCTCGTTCATGTACAGAACCCTCGCAAACGAGTACGGGTATCTGGACGACCACGTCTACGTCCTGATGTCTGACGGGGCCGATCCCGGTCTCGACCAGCATAAAAATACCGGGGGCTACGTCTCGTCCGACCCCGACCTGGACGGCGACGGCGACCAGGACGTCGGGTACGCGGCGACGAAGGAGAATATCACCGCGGTCTTCGACCACCTTCGGACCACCCTGGGGTCGGGGGACCGGCTCTTCATCTTCACGACGGACCACGGCGGACCGGAACACAGTCCGCAACAGGGCACGAACGTCGTCCTGAACCTCTGGGATTGGACGCGTATTAAGGACGACGAGTTCGCCGTCGAAGTCGACAGGGTGGCGTCGATCGTCCCCGTCACGATCACCATGGAGCAGTGCTACAGCGGTGGGTTCGTCGACGACATCATCCCCGGCCTTCCCGGCCAGAAGAGGGTCATCGCGACCGCGGCCAATGCGTACGAGTCTTCATGGGGCGATACGTTCAGCACCCTCTGGATCTCCGCGGTCGCGGGCCACGACAGGAGCGGGGCGACGGTCGACGCCGACGCGATCGACGACCGGACGGTCTCGATGCGGGAGGCATTCGAGTATGCGAAGACGCATGACCACGAAGCTGAGCACCCCCAGTACGCTGAGACTCCGGCGGGGATCGGAGCGAACCTCGCGCTCAGCTCCTGCTACGCGCCCTCCCTTACAGCCCACTTCACGGCGACACGGACTGCCGGCTATTATCCGTTGACCGTCGGGTTCGCGGACACCTCGACGGGCATGCCGACGTCGTGGTCGTGGACCTTCGGGGACGGGGGGATCTCGACCCTGCAGGATCCGAGCCACACCTACACCGCTGCCGGCACCTACACCGTGAATTTGACCGTGCGAAACGCGACCGGCCACTCGTCGGGCCCGGTCTCCACGGCGATCACGGTGAAGAGTATGTCCGAGCTCGGCGACGCCGTGGATGCCCCGACCCTGACCTGGACTACGGACACGGACGCGGGGTGGACCGTCGATCGCGCGGTTGCGCACGACGGCCGGAGCGCGGCGCGGTCGGGAGCGATCGGCGGCCTGGCCGCATCGAGCCTATCAACCTCCGTCATGGGCCCCGCAACCGTCTCGTTCTGGTGGAAGGTCTCGAGCGAGACGAATTACGACTATCTCCGCCTCCTGGTGGATGGTGTCGAGTCGACCGCGATCACAGGGGGGGTCGACTGGACCCGTCATCAGGTCTCGCTCCCGTCCGGAATGCACACCCTCACCTGGCAGTATGATAAAGATGAGACCGCTGGATCGGGCAGCGATGCGGGCTGGATCGACCAGGTCGCCACGGCGACCCTGATCCCCGGCGGCCCGATGCCGGCATTCTCCGCGTACCCCCAGTCAGGGCCGGCACCCCACTCGGTGCAGTTCCTGGACTACACGACAGGAGCCGTCACGTGGTATTGGGACTTCGGTGACAGCGGGGTCTCGGATCAACACTCTCCCGTTCATATATACAATCAGAGCGGCCGCTACCCGGTCACCCTGACCGTGATCGACTCGGCCGGGAGGACGGGGACGAAGACGGAGTACCAGTTCATCCTTGTCACCGACCCTGTGACGCCGGCACCGACGCCGGTCGCGGACTTCTCCGCGAACTCGACCGTCGGCGCTGCGCCGATGAGCATCGCGTTCACGGATGCCTCGTCACCATCACCGTATCACCGGTGGTGGACCTTCGGCGACGGGAGCTCGTCGACCGACGAGAGCCCCGTGCACACCTACACGAAGGCCGGCACCTACACCGTGAACCTGACCGCCTGGACATCGATCGGCACGGTATCGACCTCGAAGACGGGGTACGTCACGGTCGGCGCCGATCTGCGGGCGCCGGTGGCCAACTTCACGATGAGCCGGACGACGGGCACGGCGCCGCTGTACGTCCGGTTCACGGACGCGTCGACGGGAAGCCCGACCTCGTGGCGGTGGGACTTCGGCGGGCTCGCCTGGACCTCGACGACGAGCCCGAGCGTCGTCTTCCGCCGGCCTGGCGAATACGCCGTGACCCTGACCGCAACGAACGCCTATGGTTCGTCGATGGCGACGCGGAACCTCACCGTGACCGGGGCGATGCCGAAGTCCGTGAGGGGTTCGGCCGTGAGCGTCGTCGGATAACCCTCTTTTATCCGGGCCGGCCCGATACCGGCACGCCCCTGTTCACGACGACATACTGTATCCCGAAGGCCAGGTTCAGGAGCACCAGCACGAAGAAGTCGTTCAGGTCCCTCTGAAAACGCGCAATAGTTCTCTCTTCCAAATGGTCATTCCACACTCCGCACTTCTGTTGGCGTTGGATGATTAAGGAGGATGAACTTCAGATACGTATGCATCGTCTCGCCATCCGCGGGCCGGCGGGTGGGACGGCCGGTTCTCCAAAAAAAGGAGTCAGTACCGGTAGTACCGGCCCTTCTCGTCGTAGACGCCCTGGGGCCCGGGCGGCGTCGCGTCCGCGATCGACTGGAAGAGCCGGGCCTTGTAGGTCGCGACCAGCACGAACGCGAGCAGGATGAAGACCGCGTAGAGGACCGCGGCGAGGATCAGGCCGGAGGTCCCGACCATCGCGGCGAGCTGGCCCGACCCGAAGGACGCGAGCTCGGACGCCGGCAGCGAGGCGAGGGGCGCGAGCCGGTCGTAGAGGACCGTGGTCCAGGCGAGGAGGAGGACGAAGGCCAGCCCGAGCAGGACCGCGAACGTGGTCAGGGCGAAGACCAGCACCTCCCAGATGTGCGCGAGGACGAGGGCGAACGACCGCCGGAGGGAGGCGAAGACCCCGAGCCCCTCGTAGCACGCGGCCGTGTCGTAGAGCGAGGAGAAGAACAGGACCGGGATCAGGACCGCGAGCGCGGCACCAGCCGCCAGATCGGTCGTGACCTCGAGGCCGAGGAGCGGCAGCGGGGTCAGGACCAGGAAGAGCACGAGGGCTGCGCCGAACCCGACCACGAGCCCGGGCAGGAGGACACGGAAGTAGTTCCTGACGCCCTCCGTGACGAGGAGCCGGGCCGAGGACTGCTGCTCGCGGAGCACGCCGTAGGCTCCGGCCAGCAGGAAGGGCAGGAGCAGGTACTCGAGCACCAGGAGCCGGACCGAGAAGAAGGTCTCGCCCTGGAGCGAGAGCACGAGCTGGACCGCGTCGAAAGCGGCGTACCCGGCCGCGGCGAGCCAGATCGCCGGATACCGCACGCTGTCGCGGAGGGCCTCGAAGAGCACTAGCGGTTCCTCGGCATGGCGACGAGCTCGCGTACCTGGCAGTCGAAGAACCGGCTCGTGTGCGCCGGCCGGATCACCACAACCGTGTCCGTGCCCGATCCCGTCCCGCCACAGGCGACCACCTCGCGATCGACCGGGACCTTGCCCTGGTCGGCTGCGATCAGCACGCACTCGACCGCGACCTTCAGCCCGACCGAGACCACGCGGCGGAACGCTTCTGCCACGGCCTCCGATCGCGAGCCCCCGCCGACCTTCGGAGAGGCCGAGAAGGCCCGCTCGAGCCCGGAGAGGACGTGGGTCCCGATCACGATCGTCATGCCGGCCGCCCTGAGCTCGTCGGCGACCGCCGGGTCGAACTCCCATTCGCCCGGTGCCCTGAACCCGACCACGTGCGTGACCACGACGAGGTGCAGGCCGGTGCCCTTCACGGCCTCCAGGAACTGTCGGGCCGTGGACCCGCTTGTGGACGCGACCACGACCGTCCCGATGCCGAGGGCCGTGGCCCGCTCCACCGCGAACCGGGCCGCGTCGGCCGTGTTCTCGGGCCCGGGCCGTTCGAAGTAGAAAACTCGTCCCTCCGCGTATGCCATAGGTACGAAAGGGGAGGCGTCGGCCTTAATACCTCTTCCATTGGGGGCGGGGGAAGGCCGGCCTCACACCAGGAAGAGGACCCGGGGGGCCCGCCGGTGCCAGAGCCCGCGCTCCTCGAGGAGCTTGACCAGGAGGTCGATCTCGTCGTGCTCGCCGTAGGTGAGCCCGTGGGTCTCGTAGAGCCCGCGCTCCTGTTCGTACCAGGCGTTGAAATCGTCGCCGTGGCCGCGGAAGAGCGGCTGGAGCTCCTCGACTAGGGGCAGGTCGTCTCGCAGAACGTAGATGACTCCGTGGGGCAGTTCGACAGGTCTTCCACTGACCACGACGAGCGGGACCACGGGGTCCTCGTCGGGGTCCTTGGGATCGAGGAGGACGAGGTCTCCGCTCGTCAGGGTCACGCGTGTCTGCGATGTCTGCGGCTTGGGTGGCAGCTCACGAGCAGTATTAGTCATGGTATGCCTCGTAGTGGTCGATGGTGACGGCGTTGCTCATCAATCAGTCTGAGTGTGAGGACGGGCAGCCATATATCAGCTTCGCCCCGAGAGCCCGAGCCGGATGTTCTCTCCGAAACGGATAGCGAGGAACGAGACGATCGCGAGCCCGACGACGATGGCGAACGCGATCTCGGTCTCCTCAAGCGGAACGATGACGTTCATCCCCCAGAGCCCGATCACCATGGCCGGGATCGCAAGGGCGATCGTGATCTCGGTCAGGGTCCGGACGAGCACGTTCAGGTTCATCGAGGCGAGGGACGAGAAGCCCTCCATCAGGTCGCCATGGATCCGCGTGAAGACCGCGGCGATCTCGGCGTTCTCCCCGTTCCGCTCGACGACCTCGTCGAACGCGGCCTCTTCCGCCCCTGCGAGCCCGTCCTCCCGGACCGAGGCCAGCATCCGGCCGTTCGACTCGAGCGCGGAGGAGAAGTAGGCCAGGCTCCGCCCGTGGTCGATCAGCTCGGCCAGGCGCTCCCCGGTCAGGGAGCGCTTGAGCTCCACCTCCTTGAAGGTCGAGCGGTCGTGGATCTCGCGGAGCTCCTGCCGGTAGACCTCCTCGTTCGCGGCGAGGAGCGCGACCGCGAACGCGGCGGGGTCGTCGGGCCGGGGCGACGGGCCGGCCTGGAGGTCGGCGATCATGTCGGGATCGCGGCGCGTGATCGTGACCACGCGGTCCGAAGCGAGGACCAACCCGACCGGGACCGTCGCGAACGGTTCTGGACGGTTGCGGACGGTCCGGGGGCTGAGCACGATCAGAAGGGCGAGGTCGTCCAGGCGCTGGAAGCGGGCCCGCTGGTACGGGTGAGGGAGTCGGGGATCCAGTCGGCCGGTACGCCGAGCCGGTCCCGGAGTTCGGCGCACTCCTCGTCCGTCGGGTCGCTGAAGTGGGTCCAGACGCCCCGGCCGGCCCGCTCCGGAGGAAGGAGTGCATGACCGTTCACGGTCAGGGCGAGAGAAAAACCTCGCGGTCGAAAAGGGGGGTGGGTTAGAACGAGAAGTTCTTCTGGACGATCTTGAGGGCGCAGTAGTCGCCGCACATGGTGCAGGCGTCCGTGTCCGCGGACCGGCGCGAGTCGCGGATCGACCGGGCCCGCTCGGGGTTGAGCGCGACCGCGTACTGCCGCTCCCAGTCCAGGTCACGGCGGGCGTGGCCCATCTCGAGGTCGGCGTCGCGCTTGCCGAGCTTGACCATGTCGCCCACGTGGGCCGCGATCCGGCTCGAGATGACCCCTTCGTAGACCTCCTCGGGCGTCGGGAGCGCGAGGTGCTCGGCCGGGGTGACGTAGCAGATGAAGTCCGCCCCGTACGAGGACGAGAGCGAGGCCCCGATCATCGCGACGCGGTCGTCGTAGCCGGGCGCGATGTCGGTCACGAGCGGGCCGAGCATGTAGAACGGCTTCCGGTTCGTGACCCGCTTCTGGAGGATGACGTTCGCCTGGATCTCGTCGATCGGGATGTGCCCGGGCCCCTCGACGATCACCTGGATGCCCAGGTCGTGGGCCTTGTCCGCGAGCTCGGCGTTGATCAGCAGCTCCTGGACGGCCGCACGGTCGGTCGAGTCGTGGACCGCGCCGGCCCGCATGCCGTTGCCCATGGAGAGGGTGACCTCGTGCTCGAGCATGATCTCGCAGAGATAGTCGAACTCTGAGTAGAGCGGGTTCTCCTTCTCGTTGTGGAGCATCCAGGCGGTCATGAAGGCGCCCCCGCGCGAGACGAGCCCGCCGTGCCGGCCCTGGTTCTTGAGCCGCTTCATGGTCTCGGAGTTGATCCCCGTGTGGATCGCCATGAAGTTCGTGCCGGCCTTGGCCTGCTCGGCCGTGATCCGGAAGAGGTCGTCCTCGCGCATGTGGATGACCGCGCCGTCGCGGACCGCGGCCTCGATGAAGGCCTGGTACAGGGGAACCGAGCCGACCGAGAGGCTCGTCGCTTCGACCACACGCCGGCGGATCTCGACCAGGTCGCCGCCGGTCGAGAGCTCCATCAGGGTGTCGGCGCCGGCAAGCTCGGCCTGGCGAGCCTTCTCGACCTCGACATCGATGTCGACGAGGTCGGACGAGGTCCCGATCGAGGCGTTCACCTTGGTCCGGAGCCCTTCGCCGATCCCGCAGTGCCGCACGTTGCGGTACGGCGAGACCGGGATCACGATGTGGCCGCCGGCGATCCCGCGCCGGATGTACTCGGGGTCGAGCCCCTCCTGTCGGGCGACCTCCTTCATCTCCTCGGTGATGATCCCGTTCTTTGCATCGAGAACCAGACTCATGGAGATCCGTGGGAGGAAATACCTGATAAAGGCTCCTTTTCAAAAATGCGGACGAAATCTGGATTGTCCTCTCCGCAAGCAAACTTGTTTTCGTTAAGGAAGGTCCACTTGATCTCGGCGTATAGGGGAGATAATGAAAAAAGAATTGATCTCAGGGGAGATCAGGCGGGCGCGATCGCGTTGACCGCGACCACGCGCCACTCGGTCCCGTGGAGGCCGACCGAGATCCACGAGACCTCCTTTCTGACCGGCGTCGTGCTCCCCTCGGCCTGGAAGGTGTACTGCCCCGACCCGCTCGACTCCTTGACCATCCGGGCGGCGATCGCGGCGACCTCCGGGTAGTCCCGGAAGATCGGCGCCGAGAAGGCGTTCATGCCGACCTCGGCCGGGTCGCGGTCGTAGAGGACCACCCCATCCGTATCCATCACGAAGACTTCGGCCGTCCTGCCGCCGAGTGCCTCCTCGACCGCGATCGTCAGGAGCACGACCGGCCGGAAGAGCAGGCTCGCCGAGCCGTTGAACGCGCCCGACGGGGTGAAGACCGGGTACTCGATGTCGGACGCGTTCACCCCTTCGACCGTCTCGAAGACCCGGCTCATCACGGGCTTCTGTGAGGTTATGAGCCGCTGGATGTGCTCCTGGCTCCGGATGTCCGAGCCCTCCACGTGATGGTACTCGACCGGCTCGACGGTCAGCATGATCCCGTTCTTGGAGACGGCCGTCGCGTCGATCACCGACGGCGAGGCGAGGGCGAGGTCCCGGATAACCTCCCGGGACTCGTTTCCGTTCATCCCGATCGGGCCGAGCGCTTTGGCCGCGCCCGCCGTATCGGCGTCAAGCTCGTCCAGGGCCTTCTGGACGTTCGCCCGGACGGCCTCGAGGGCCTCGGCCGAACCGAGGGCGACCGGCGTCGCGAGAGTCGACTGTGCGGGCCCCGCACGCCCCGCGGGTGCGGGCGCGGCATAGTTCAGGACGAAGATCAGCGCGACGGCAAGCACGAGCACGCCGGCACCGAGCAGAAGTATGGTCTTTCTCTCCATGACCCACCGTACTCAGGTGGGCCGGAGACGGGATAAGGTCTCGGAAAAAGAGGGATGGGGTTTTAGATCTTGCGGTCGACGTCTTCCTTGAGATCGCGCGCCTTCGCCTTGGCGTCGCGGGCCGTGTCCTTCACCGCCTCAGTGACCCCCTCGCGGTTGGCGCCGCTCGCGGCCGGTACCTCGTAGTCCCCGCCGCGGCGGTCGATCCGCGGCTCCTTGGCCTCGTCGCTCCGGCGGTCGCCCGCTCGGAGCCGGGCCGCGTCGGCCTGCCCCTCGGCGGTCGGGATGCCAACATCGCGGGGCGCATTGATCGCAGGGAACCGCTCCCAGTCCTGGTGGACGGTCTCGTCGTGGGCGTGCGCGATGCCGGCCGGATCGACGGCAGGGGTCTGTGACATCGGCGTCGTTCTTACCGGGGCAACCCCGGGAGTCGCGGTCGTCAGGGGGAGCGTGACCGTCGGGGTCGCCATGGACTCTCCCGGATGCCCGACTCCGGTGTCGACTGCAGCGCCCTGGCGGGTGGTCCGCTCGCCCGCCGCAGGCGAGGTGCGGGCCGTGTTGCCGGGCGTTCCGGCTGCGGCCGTCATCGTCGACGCGGCCATTGTTCGGTCGTGATCGGCCTTCCCGCGCTCCATCATCCGGATCGCGGCGAGATCGGCCTTATCCTTGACCGCGGCCGGCGGCGTCAGCTCCGAGACCGGGCGGGTGCCGTAGTCGGTATCGCTCTCGGGTCCGCAGCCCCCGGGGTGCTGGACCGAGTCCCAGTCCGGTGCCGGTGTCACGTCCTTTCCGGCCATGGGGCGGTCCCCCACCGGGGTGATGCGGGTCGGATCGGTCCTGGCGGGCCGATCGGGCGTGATCATCTCCTTCGCCTCCGTCTTCACGCCGGTGAGGGTGTCCCCGATCTTCTCCGTGATCGACCTGTCGTCGTGGGTGTCCATCGGGTTCTTCTCGATCTGCGTATGTTCATGGTCGTCGACGCCGAGGGCCTCCTCGACCCTCTGCGTGAGCGGCCGGTCGTCGCGGGTGGTCATCGGCTCCTTGCTCGGGAGCGTGTTCACCGCTACATAACCCGGCTCGTCGCCGACTCGGGTCTTGTCCGGTGCGTTGACCGACCTCTTGAGCCGGTCGTCTCTGGTCTCCTCTCTCCGTTCAACCATGCGGGTATTCACCGTCACCTGAAAGAACCCTTAACGATATATAGTTGTTGTAGATTCGCTCCGCTCGCGGAGGCTGCTCCGGAGAAAAAGGAGGTGGCTCAGATGAAGACCGCGGCCGCGATCGTGGTCGTCCAGAGCCCGTTCGGGTCGCCCTTGGCCGCCTGGCAGATATTCTTGGTCTCGATGATCTTGCCGCTCGCCTTGTAGATCTGCTCCCGCTCCTGCCAGGCGCTGTCGGGGTCGAACGCGATCCCGAGCGTGGTGGCAAGCATGGTCGCGGCGAGGTCCTCGGCGTACTCGCCCGAGATCTCCTCGGTCTCGCCGAACGCGTGGTGCTCGGAGAGATAGCCGTAGGCCTCGCTCTCCTGCGGGAGGGCCTGGCCGATCGCGGCTGAGACCAGGCGGTTGGGCTCGTTCGTCTCGTTCCGTGCCATCACGCAGTAGACGATCTGTCCTGCCTGGATCTCTCGAAGACCCTCCTCGCGAGGGAGCTCCTTGGCCATCGGGGGGAAGATGGACGAGACGTAGACGAGGTTGCATCGCTCGATCCCCGCCTGCCGGAGTGCGAGTTCGAAGGATGCGAGGCGGTCCTTGTGTACACCGACCCCCCGGGTGAAGAAGATATTCGACGGAACAACCATATGCGAGCTAATTTGATCCCCTACAGTTAGTACTTTTTGGTTCTGAATCCGGCATCCGATCGGCGATATACTGTATCTCCATCGCCTTCGCAGCATCTGGGACTCGTATATCCGACGACCGTGCACACCTTCCCTTCCCTCGATCATTACCAGTTCGCGGGCGGGCATGGGAGCCGATACTCGATCGTGCCACTATGGCTTCTCCGCCTCTTGGCGAGGTCCGCCCCGACCGTGGCCCGGTCCTCGGGGTGGACCCTGTCGGCGAACGCCTCCGAAGAGAGAGGTGAACTCCTCCGTGCAGTAGCCCGTGATCTGCTCGTTGACCGGGCTGATGTAGTCATAGCGGTCGGTGACGAGGTGTTCGGGGTGGGCCACCCTGCGCGGCTCAGGCGGCCGGGAGCGTGAAGAAGAAGGTCGCCCCCTCGCCCAACATCGATTCGACCCGGACTCTGCCGCCGTACCTCTCGACGATCTTCCGAACTATGGCGAGCCCGATCCCCGTGCCCTCGTACTCGTCACGGGTATGGAGCCGCTGGAAGATCACAAAGATCCGCTCGAAGTACACGGGCTCGATCCCGATCCCGTTGTCCGTCACGGCGAACCGCCAGCACGTCCCCTCCTGCTCGGCCGAGACCCGGATTTCGAGAGGCACATCGGGCCGGCGGTACTTAACCGCGTTCCCGATCAGGTTCGTAAAGACCAGTGCCAGCTGGGCCGCGTCAACCATGACCGGCGGCAGGTCGCCCACGGTCACGGTCGCGTTCGCTTCGTGGATCGGCGACTCCAGTATCCGGAGCACGTCGGCCATGACATTGCGCGGATCCGTCTTCACCGGCGGTTTGCCCTCGGTCTCGATCTGGGAGAGCTGAAGCAGGTCCTTGATCAGCGTCTGCATCCTCCTCCCGCCCTCGACGATGTAGTCGATGAACTCGTCAGCATCCGCGTCGAGCAGGCCCCTGTACCGGCGCTTGAGAAGCTCGGAGAAACTGACGATGGTGCGGAGTGGCTCCTGGAGGTCGTGGCTGGCGACGTACGCGAACCGCTGCAGTTCCTCGTTCGACCGCTTCAGTTCGTCCGTATAAACCTGAATGGCACGCTCGCTCTCGCGACACTTCGTGATGTCGAGAACACTGAAGATGATCCGTTCAAAGGGACGGGAGGGGTCGAGCGAAGCGTGGGTGAGCAGGAGGTCGAAGCAGGTCCCGTCCCGCCGCCGCCATCGGGTCTCGTGGGCGTCCATCCCGTCCCTGGCGACCAGATCATCCACCTCCTGTACGACGCTGTTGTACGCCTCATCGCCAGGGTAGAGCAGGTGCCCGTCCTGACCGACCAGTTCCTCGCGGGTGTACCTGGTCATCCAGCAGAGCTGGTCGTTGACCATGGTGATCGCCTGGCCTGAGATGATGCCGATGCCGACCGGAGCAGCCCGGAAGATTCCTTGCAAGGTCTCCTCTGACTCTCGAAGGGCCTCCTCTGCCTGGTATCGATGGGTGTCGTCCACCGCGTAGCCCTTGATCCGGATGAGGTCTCCCGCGCCGTTGAACTCTCCGATGAAATTCTCGATGACGTGGATTCGCCCCCCGTCCCGGCGCCGCCGGAAACACTTGTCGCCCTCGACCCGCCGCTCACGGCGGAGCTGATCGAGCAACGCCGCCCAGTCCGCTGGGGACTCGTAGGTTTCCGTGATGCTGGTCGATCGGGCCTCTTCAACCGAGGCGAACCTGAACATCCGGGCAAAGGCCGGGTTGCAGTCCAGGATCCGGCCGTTGTGATCAGTGGTAAAGATACCGGTGATGTCGTCGTCGACGAGGCTCCGATACTTCGCCTCGCTCTCCCGCAGTGCGTCCTCGATCCGCCACCGGTCAGTGATGTCCGTAACCACGAGCCGAATGTATTCCGCCGCTCCCGCTGCATCGGCATGACCCCCGAGCTGCGCGTGCCACGCCCCGCGCCCGGTCCGCGCCAAGAGCGATACCTCGCACATCTCCGTTGTCCCACCCGTGAGAACCCGGGTACAGAACACGGCAAACCCGGCGCGGTTGTCGGGGTGCAGGAAGGTCGCGAACCACGCCCCGATGAGGCTGCCCCGGTCGACGCCGAGCTGCACGGCGCCGGCGAGGTTCGCCTCCCGTATTGCCCCCACTCTGTCGAGGGTGAAGTAACCGACCGGGGCGAAGTCGTAGAGGTCGGCGTACCGGTCCCGCAACGCCTCAGCCTCCCGCCGCGTCCGCACCAGCTCCTCGTTCTGCAGCTCCAGCTCGATCTGGTGGACCTGCAGTTCATGAACCAGGGCGATCGCCTCGTCGTGCGAGAGCCGCCCGCCCGATCGGGTCGGCTGCGCCCTCAGGCTCTCCTCGGCCTGCCGGCGGAGGCTCGGCGCGTCGGAGGGCGTAGCATTCTCTGACTCCACGCCGTCCGGTTTCACGGTGCGTCCTCCCGCTCCGTGCCCGTGACGTCCTCGAAGGCGAGAAGGACAAGTTTCCTGTTCGGCCCCTCGGTGATAATTCGGCGGGCATTGAGCAGCAACACCCGGCGACCGATTGCCGGGAAGACGTGGTCGACCCGGTAATTGTCGAAGACCGCGTTCTCCGACAGGACCTTCTCCAGAAGCCTCCGGAGCTCCGGGACGTCCCATTCCCTGTTGCCGAGTGAGTAGATCTCCCGGCCCTCGACCTCCCCCGGCGAGACCCGGAGCATCGTATAGAACGAGCGGTTTGCCGAGACAACGCGCATCGTGCCGTCGAGGACGAGCAGGGGTTCGCGGATCGTCGTGACGATCGCCTCGGCATAGGTGCGGGCCTCCGAGCTCTCCCGCTCCAGACTCCGGAAGGCCGTGATGTCCGTGAAGGTGATCACCACGCCGTCGATCCGGTTCTCGAGCGTCCGGTAGGGGATGGTCCGGACCGAGAACTGCCGCCCATCGCGTGTCGCAACCTCCCGCTCGGACGGAGCCATGTTGCGCAGCACCTCCTGGGCGTCCCCGAGCAGGTCGGGTTGGAAGAGGTCGGACGCGATGTCCGTAACGGGCCGGCCCGCGTCGCCAGGGAGCAGGTTGACCAGTTTCGTCATCCCAGTGGTGTAGAACCGCAGGTTGAGCAGGGTATCGAGGAAGATCGTCGCGATGTTGGTGCTGTTCAGCAGGTTCTTCATGTCGTCGTTCACGTGCGAGAGGTCGGCGACCCGGCTCTCGAGCTCGGCGTTGACGGTCTGGAGCTCCTCGTTAAGCGACTGCATCTCCTCCCTGGAGGTCGTCAGCTCCTCGTTGGCCGACTGGAGCTCTTCGTTGGTCGACTGGAACTCCTCCTGCGAGGACTGAAACTCCTCGCGCGTGATCTGCAGATCCTCCTCGGCGCGCCCGAGCCTCTCCTCCAGCGCCCGGACCGTCTCGTGCCGGCCCGAGCGACGGGGACGGGCCACCGGCCCAGGCGGGGGTGGGGCCTCGGCGAGGACGATCAGCACCAGCCCCTTGAGCCCCGTGGGCTCTGCGAGCTTGCGGACCGTGACGTCGACATTCACGGTCCCGCCGTCGGCCCCGATCTGGATTCCCCGGAGGGCGACCGGCTCCTCCTGCCGGAGCGCTCGCCTGAATGCGCCTCCCAGTTCGGTGCGCAGCCCGTCGCGGGCCATGGCGAAGACGTTCCAGTTGGCCTTTCCCGCCGCCGGTTCGAGGTACCGGCCCGTCCGGCCGTTGATATAGAGGATGTCTCCGTTCTCGCTTGTCAGGACCGCCGCGGGTGCGTACTGCTGCAGGATCACCTGGTCGGCCAGGGACTGCAGGTTGACGACTCCCGGTCTCGGCTCCGGGGGGGCGCCGGCCGCTCCGGGCCCGGTCGGAGAGAACGCCGTCGGGAACTCGATCCCCGGCGCCAGGAGGGGAGTCTCGATCCGGTGGTAGAGCCTGAGCTTGTTGTCGAGGGGCGAGAAGAGGTTCGTCGAGCCGCCGATGGTCTCTGCCGTGCCGAGGACCAGCACGCCCCCCGGCTTGAGGGAGTAGTGGAAAAGGAGAATGAGTTTCCGCTGGACCTCCGGCTTCAGGTAGATCAGCAGGTTTCGGCAGCTGAGCAGGTCGAGCCGGGTGAACGGCGGGTCCGCAGTCACGTTATGCGGGGCGAAGATCACCATCTCTCGGACCTTTTTTGTGACCCGGTACCCCGCCGTCTCGTCGCGGACGAAGAACCGGTTCAGGCGCTCGTCCGAGACAGCGGCCGCGATGCTCTCGGGATAGTACCCGGTCCGGGCCCGGTCGACGGCGTCCCGGTCGAGTTCGGTGGCGTAGCACAGCAGGGTGCACTGCTTCGGAGGCGACGCCTTCCCGAGGGCCTCGCAGAAGACGATCGCAAGGGAGTAGGCCTCCTCGCCCGTCGAGCAGCCGGCCACCCAGGCCCGGAGCGTTGCACCGTCCGGCGCAGCCGCGATGAGGTCGGGGATCACCCGGTCCCCGAGCGCCTCCCAGACAGCCGGGTCACGGAAGAAACTGGTCACGCCGATCAAGAGCTCCTTGAAGAGCAGGTCCAGCTCGGCAGGGTTCTCCTGCAGAAACCGGATGTAGTCGGCGATCCGGTCGAGCTGATGGATCGCCATGCGCCGCTCAATCCGCCGGTTCACGGTGCTCTCCTTGTACCTGGAAAAATCGTGGCCGGTACGCCCCCTGAGCAGGATCACGACCCTGTCTATTGCGCTTCCGGGCTCGTTCGGGGGCTCCGACACCAGCCGGCAGTCCCGGTGCCGGACGAACTTGAGGACCTTTTCAGGCAGATCGCCGGCCGGTGCGACGATGTCGGCCAGCCCCGCGTCGATTGCGCTCCGGGGCATGCCGTCGAACTTGGCCGAGGCCGGGTCCTGGACGAGCGCGAGACCCGCCCTCTCCTTGATTTCCCGGAGGCCTGCAGTGCCGTCGGAGCCCATACCCGAGAGGACGACCCCGATGCCGTGCTCCTGCAGGTCGGCGGCGAGGGAGCGGAAGAGGATGTCGATCGGGAGGCGCAGGCCCCGCGGCGCATGCGGCTCGAGCAGGTGCAGGCTCCGGTGGAGCAGAGCGAGGTCGTGGCCCGGCGGGATGACGTAGACGGTGTCCGGCCGGAGGGCCACCGTCTCCGTGACCTGGACGACCGGCATCGGGGTGGCGCGTTGGAGCAGCTCGGGCATCATGCCGGTATGAGTCGGGTCGAGGTGCTGGACGACCACGAAGGCAATCCCGCTCCCCTCGGGGACACCCCCGAGGAACTGCTCGAGGGCCTCGAGCCCGCCGGCCGAGGCGCCGATCCCGACGATGGGGAAGTCGTCGGCCGGAGAATGTGACACCGATTCGGCGTTCGTCTCTGCAGCCCGGCTGTCGGCGTCGTCGTCCGGAATGGGTGTGGAGTTCTCATTCATGCGCAACAGGTGTTACAGACCCGATACCCATTCTATCACGCATGTATAAAAATGAGGCTCTGTAGAAAGGCTTTGACAGTTTGGTGATTGAAAGGGTTTCTGACATTCTAAGAGGGAAGAAAGTCCGTTCAGCATATAAAAAGAAGAAAAGTGTGAGCGAAAGCAAATTGCGATCAAGTGGTCGTTTCGCGCCTCGTCATAGTCATTCTCATTTGGTCGATCTGAGCCTTTCTACAGAGCCAAAAATGAAGCGAGGCTGTGAAACCCGTCTCCTCAGGCGGCCGGCAGGGCGGAGAAGAACATCGATCCCTCGCCCGGTGTTGACATGACCCAGATACGGCCGTCGTGCCGGCCGATGATCCGCTTCACGATCGCGAGGCCGATCCCCGGTCCCCGGGTGGGTCTCCTTGGTGTGGAGGAGGTGAAGGAGTACAAAGATCCGGCCGGGGTAGTCCTCCTCGATACCCTCGTCTGTGCCGTCCGCTGCGCGGATGTCTCGCAGACGGACCGATTGTACCCGGGCCTGGCTGGTAAGGTCTCTCCGCCTGCCTCGAGGTAATCGTGCGCTGCGCGTCCTCGGATCGTTGGCCGGAACCGCAGGCCGACCCGCGGGGATGGAGCGACCGGAGCGGCGGGTTGCCTGGGGCCGCCGATCACATCGCACCCGGTGTCCCGCTCGCGGCCCACTGCACACCGTGGTCCCTGTCCTGGAGCGTCATGACCCGCGATTCGAGGGTGCCGGTGTCATGCATCCGTACCCGGGAGTCGTTGTGCGTCAGCAGGCCCATCAGGTACAGCAGCGAGGGCTGAGGGGACTCCGTCCGCGGATGGCCCGCTCCGGGCGTCGAGGGATCGGGATCTCTGTTCGACCCGACATTCCTGGACCAGGAGGGGATTGGCTGCATGAATAGGTACTAGTGGTTTCTCGGTCGCTGACGGGGAAATATCGGACCCGCAGCGGGCCCGGACAGGACTATTCCAATTTACGCCAGGATGGAGACTCATGGATGTTGAATCAGGGGGAAAACGAGGTGGTCGATGCCGAGACAGTACTCTGCCAGACATGCGGGGAGCCTAAAAAACCGACCGAACTTGTGCCTGCGCGTTCGGTTCTGGCGCCGATCGCCGTGCTAATCAGGAAAGAATATCCCGCGTGGTCCGCCAGCGGATACATCTGCCGGACTGATCTTGACCATTTCAGGGCGCAGCATGTCGGGGAGGTGCTGGAGAATGAGAAGAGCGAGCTCGCCGTGCTGGAAGAGGCGGTCAGACAGACAATGAAGGATCACGCGCTCCTCGCTAAAAATATCGATATCGAATTTGACCGGCAGCTTACCTTCGGGGAACGGCTTTCCGACCGTATTGCCGACTTTGCGGGGAGCTGGCCGTTCATCGTCTCTTTTACCGGAATGATGATCCTGTAGATCGCCGCAAATTCCTTCATCATACTGACGAGACCATTCGATCCGTATCCCTACATCCTGCTCAACCTCATCCTTTCGGCCCTTGCCGCGATCCAGGCCCCCCTCATCATCATGAGCCAGAAGCGACAGGAGTCGCGGGACCGCCTGAATGCCGAACACGATTACCAGGTAAATCTGAATGCCGAGATGGAAATTCATCAATTGCATAAAAAAATTGATCACCTCCTTTTCAACCAGGGGCGGAAGCTGCTGGAGATACAGAAGATCCAGATGGAACTGATGGAAGACCTCGTTCGGAAATATCCGTGAAGGCGGGGCGGGAGCCGCGACTCTGGCTCACTCTCCGGGACCCTGGGGGTGATCGGCGCCCGGTCCACCAGTATCAAGTAATGTTGGTTCTGGACATGACCTGACGCGTACGACATCGGTTCAGGAGGTCATGTCACCACGGTGCATTGCCGAAAAGCGGTTCCGATATCCCGGGACCCGGGCTGGAAGGGGGCCGTGAGGCGTAGCTGGAATCAGCCGTTAAAATGGGGTCTTCGACTGCAGAAAAGATAGGTGAGGAAACGGCACAACGTGCGATGCAGGCTGAAAGTCGCTATCAATGTGCCATCAGGGATGGCGCGTCGTGCTCCTTCGTCTTCACGGGATCGTCTGATCGCTCCGAACCATCATAGGGGTTCGTGGATTTCTCCCGGCGCACCTGTCTGTTCGGCATAGATCTCATAGCCGGTGACCGCGAGGGCGATGAGCACCGGGCCGAGAATAAAACCGACAATTCCCATGAATGGGACACCGGCGAAGATTCCGATTATCATGAACACGGGATGTACCGCAACCTCTTGTCTCATCATCACAGGGCGGTAATAGAAGTCGATCCAGCCGCTCAACAGGGGGTATCCGATGAACATGGTGATGAGTGCACTCCTGGTATCCCCCAGGGCGAGCATGTAGAGGGTAAACATGAGCAGAAACAACTGGGCGCCGATGAGGGGAATCAGCATCGCGAACCCGATCATGGTGGCAAACAGGAGCACGTGCCCGTAACCCAGCAGGGAAAAGAAGGGGATGGCGAGGAGAAATGAGAGAAAGGCCGCGGAGATCTGGATCACGATGAGGGAATAGATCGTGTTTCCCGCGATCTTGGACATCCTCTCCACAGCGGCCGAAAGTTTCGGGGAGAGGTTCCGCGTCAACGAGAACCATATCTGTTCACCGTCATAGATCAGCATAAACAGGGAAAGGAAGAGAATGATGACCTGGAGGAGGAGGAGTGCCGGGTTCTCGGTGAGTGAGAGAAGGGTATCCAGCAGCATCTGGATAAGCGTCTGGGGCATATTGGAGAGCTGTGCCGTGGTGAACGTGGGCAGGAAGGCGGCAAAGCCCGTATTATCAAAGCCCTTGACCAGCGTGGAGACCAGGGTTCCGGTATAGTCAATCTCGTTGTAGATCACGATCGTTGCAGCCGACACAAACAGCATGATCGCGAGGAGAACTCCGAGTGTGATGAACAGGGCGGATAGTGACGGCTTCACCCTGCGTGACAGTCGCTGGTGAAGAGGAATGAGTGCAACCGCAAGGGCGATCGCCCAAACGATCACGGTCATGAGTGGCCAGAATGCAATGATTGCAACGACGAAGACCGCGCCGATGAGAAGCCAGAGTTTCTGATCCTCACTGATCAGCGAAGTCCCCATACGGATCCATTTCGGAGGAGAAGAATAAGAATTCTCCGTGCAGGAGTGGTGATTCTTCCTGAAGAACCTGGGGTACGCTGGTTCCGGCTCCCGTGATCCCTTCGTTGCTGACCCTTCATCGAGTTCCCGATCATCGCCTATGGGGGCGTTCATTCGCCCGACAAATCAGCGCGTATAACGAAGTGATATGTCACCCGCCGTGAGAGTAGGCCTCTATGGCATCAGAGGATAGTCTCCGAGTCAAGGCGCATGCGACTGTTGACGACACCAGGGTGGTCGCTCATGAAGTGGTGGACGATGCGAAGGTCGCGGTGAACGAACTTATTGACGATGTAAAGATCGGAGCTCACGAGGCCGGTTCGGAAGCGAAGATCAAAGCGCATCAGGCGGCATCTGAAGCAAAAACAAAGTAGCCGGCAAGTGCGGATGAGCTGCATCCCTCAGGAACATTTTACACGTCGTATCACCCCCCGGAACGCCCGTTACAGCCTGTTATATCCCGTGGGCCGCCGAGCAGCCCCGGCATCGTGCAAAGGATACGTGCTGATGAGGCACCGCTCGGACGAGAGAGTACACTGAGCCGCTACACCCGTAGGGGATCAGGATAGTATAATATGGAGGAGGTCATCCCAAAACTGATCCAACACCTCTTCACGTCGATGGAATGGCTCATGTTCGGTGATTTGAGGCATGAATCAGAGTTTTGGGATAACCCCAGTGGATAACCGGAGGACGAAACAGTTCCCAGTCGATCAGACCGTTAATCTCGTTGAGCGGGTCACCACGGGCAGCGATGGCCGCATACTCCTGGTTGAGGAAGAAATTCCCAACCGTGCTCATCCAGAAAGATCGATCAATCACCAGATAAAGGTAAGCTGGGATTTGTAGCTATTCTCCAAGGCTATTCGACGGGATAACGGTCGACGCGGGATCAAAACGATGATTCCGATCAATCGACGGATTCGGAAAAAGCCGAAGCGAGGGCGACGGTTTCGGTTCGACCACGAACGGTATACAACCAGAACGACAGTCGAACGATGCTTCTCGTGGTTGAAGTCATTCCGGAAACTGGTCCAGCGGTATGAACGGCTCGAACAGTCGTTCCGGGGAATAGTCATTATTGCCTGTACCCTCATCGTAAGGAGGGTTTTGGGATAATCTCATCGATAATCGATAGGGGGATCATGGCCCTGTTTCTCGTTTCTCCAAATCCAGGTTGGATTCAGGGCCAATGAGAATTTATATCACTTCTGGCACACTACCGGCGGATACGGGCGGAACCGAAGAAAACCGTCACGCGGTGCCAGCTCGTTCTCGCTTCACGTCTCCCCGGAACGGAGAAGGGGTGGTGTGAGCCCCCCTCCTGCCTCCCGTCGGCTGCGCTCGGCTCCCCACCCCTTCGCCGAAACGGGATGCCTCTACAGGATGGTCTCGCTGTCGTCTCGCTGGTGGACACCGGGCCCCACCGGAAGATGTTGCGGCCGAAGCGGAACGCAGACCTGCAGGATCCATCGCCGGACGCGGAGAAGAGGGCGGCGTGAACTCTCCGGCCCGGCGGTGGCGAGTCAGGAACGAACGACCGGGACAATAAGTCATGAGGGCCGTCGAGCGGCACGACCTCACGAGGGCGGGTCTGTACAGCAAACTGCCTGCTGCACACCTGCTGAACCGCGCTAAACTTTGCCGGCGGCCGGGATAGAGTGCCGGAATGAGAAAACGGAGGAGGACCCTGCCTGTTCGCCGCGGCCCGCCCCACGAGCACGGACATGCCCGTGGAGGGACGCAGCCCGAGGACATCACCGCACGCGCTGAGGGGGACAGGCAGGCAGCCGTACGAGGCGTGACGGCCTTTATATCTCTTCCGCGTCAATCATGGGCGAGGAACAATGAAGGTCGCCGCGTTCAACGGGTCCCCCAAGCGGGACGGCAACACCGCGCGCCTGCTCGGATACGCGCTCGAGGCGCTTGAGGGCGCCGGCCACCAGACCGAGCTCGTCCAGGTCGGGGGCCGGCCGCTCCGGGGCTGCCTCGCCTGCGGCAAGTGCTTCGAACGGCAGGACCGGCGGTGCGCGAACGATCGCGACGAGATGAACGGTTTCATCGCGAAGATGATCGCGGCCGACGGGATCCTGCTCGGGTCGCCGACCTACTTTGCCGACGTTACGAGCGAGATGAAGGCCCTGATCGACCGGGCCGGGTACGTGACCCGGGCGAACGGCAACCTGCTCGGGCGAAAGGCCGGCGCGGCCGTGGTCGCCATGCGCCGTGCCGGGGGCATCCACGCCTTCGACACGATCAACCACTTCTTCCTGATCGGCGAGATGGTCGTGGTCGGGTCGTCGTACTGGAACCTCGGGGTCGGCCTCGCCGCCGGCGACGTCGACGGCGATAACGAGGGGATCGAGACCATGCGGACCCTCGGCCGGAACATGGCGTGGGTCCTCTCGCGGCTCGGCGCCGGGGGGCGGGACTGATGGATGTCGAGGAGTTCGCCCGGCGGAGGCTCCGTGCCGGCGAGGCCCGGGGGGCGATCGAGGGGGAGCTCGCGGCCCGGGTCCGGCAGTTCAAGCCGGTCGACGAGGCCTACGCGGGCGCGTTCGCCCGGGCCGTGGTCGACGAGGCCCTGCTGACCAGCGGGCTGAAGGGCGACCTCTTCGAGACCGCCGCCTCGGGGGTCACGATGGGCGAGTTCGGAGTCGGGTCTCGGGGCACGGGCGACTTCTTCGCGCACGGCCAGATCGCGCGGATCATCGGCAAGACCTCGGCCTCGGTCGGGGTCGACCAGATGGACGACGCGGGGGCCGTCCGGGTCGGCGACCACTACGTCTGCTGCACGGTCGACGGGATGCACTCGCGCCTCTCGGACTTCCCGTTCCTTGCCGGGTTCCACGTGACCCGGGCGACCCTTCGCGACGTATTCGTCATGGGCGCGAAACCGATCCTGCTCTTCTCGGATATCCACGTCGCCGACGACGGGGACGTGGCCAAGATCTTCGAATACACGGCCGGGATTACGACCGTCGGCGAGGAGCTCGGCGTGCCGCTCGTGACCGGTTCGACCCTCCGGATCGGCGGCGACATGGTCCTCGGCTCGCGCATGACCGGCTGCGTGGGCACGGTCGGGATCGCGCACCACCTGACGGCCCGGCGCGAGCTCGCCCCCGGGGACGTCCTGCTCATGACCGAGGGGGCCGGCGGCGGCACGATCGCGACGGCCGCGCTCTACTCGGGCCACAGCGAGGTCGTGGACCGGACCATCAACCTCCAGTTCCTCCGCGCCTGCCAGGCCCTCGTCGAGAGCCCCCTCCTCGAGACCGTCCACGCGATGACCGACGTCACGAACGGCGGGCTCCGCGGGGACGCGCACGAGATGGCCCGGACGGCCGGCTGCCGGATCGTGATCGAGGAGAAGGCGATCGCGCCGCTCGTCGACCCCGAGGTGAAGGCCATGCTCGACCTCCTGGGGATCGATCCCCTCGGAGTCTCGCTCGACGCGCTCCTGATCGCGGCACCGCGCGAGGCGGTCGACGCGGTCGCCGGCGTGGTGCGGCGTGCCGGGGTCCGGTGCGAGGAGATCGGCCGGGTCGAGGCCGGGCCGGCCGAGGCCGTGCTCGTGGTGGACGGCGAGGAGCAGGACTTCACGCCACGGTTCCGCGAGGCGGCGTACACCCCGCTCAAGAAGGTCGTGGACAAGCAGAAGGGCGATGTTGAGGCCATGCAGGCCCGCATCGAGGCCGCGGCCGCGGCCGCAATCGAGAAGAAGGAACGGGTCCGGGCGCGGCTCGCGGCCCGGGGGTCCTGATCTTTTTTTACGGGTGGGGCTTGCGGCCGGTCGCGCAGATGTTGTAGGCCAGGTACGGCAGGCGCCGCTCAACGAGCGGCTCGATCCGGCGGGCCAGGTCGTACACGGGCGGTGCGAGGTTCAGGTGCGCGAACGAGCAGCGCTTGACCCGGACGTCGACGAAGGAGGCCGCGTCGAAGAGCGCCGTCATCTCCGCGTCCGAGTAATAGCGCTCGCCGAAGTTGCCCATGCCCACCTGCCGGACCCGGACGAGTTCGCCGAGGGTGTGGATCGCGGGCAGGCCCGCGGTCAGGAAGTTCCGCCCGAGGGTGCAGAGCGCGATCCGTCCCCCCGGGCGGAGCACGCGAAAGACCTCGGCGAGCATCCGGGCGGGGTCTTTGAAGTACGAGAACGCGAGCAGGCTCGAGACCGCATCGAAGGTATTGTCCCGAAGGGGCAGGTCCTCACCGGTCGCGACGGTCCAGTGCGCATCGGGGCACCGGTCGCGCCCGCGCTCGATCATCTTCGGGGAGATGTCGAGGCCGACGGCCCGGCCTCCCCGCTCGAGATAGCGCTCGACGAAGAGGCCCGTCCCGCAGCCGATATCGAGGAGGCGTCCGCCCAGGGGGAGCCAGTCGGTCACCTGGTCGGAGATATGCGCATGATACGAGCGGCCCGGCCCCTCGGTGTACCGCCGATCGTAGATCTCGGCCACCTCGTCGTAGTGACGTTTCACCTTCTCGGTTCGCTCTGCTCCGGTCAACGGCATCCCTCCATGATCTGCGACAGGAAAGCCCCGATCTGGACGAACTCGCCCGCCCCCTGGCTGAGGCGGGCGTCCGTCTCGGCGAGGGCGACCGCGATCCGCGGGTCGTTGAACTCCCGCCGGACCGCCTTCCGGAGCTCGTACAGGAGCTCGCGCCCGGAGAGCCCTCCGTCGATCATGAGGGCCTCGGCCAGGCGCTGGGCCTCGGCCAGGTCGCCTTCGCGGGCCGCACCGAGGATCTCGGCCGCGGTCCGTTCGGACCCCGTGCGCTCGTACGCGTCGAGCACGAGGGGTGCACCCGAGCGGATCGTCAGCTCGAGGAGCATGATCGCCCGGCGGAGGTCGCCCCGGGACGCGGTGGCGATCATGGCGAGGTCGTCCTCGGCGATCGGCGCCGCACCCTCGGCGGCCAGGATCTGTCGCAGGTGCGGGACGATCAGGCCCGTCGAGAGCGGGTGAAAGGCGATCGGAAGGCACCGGGATGCGATCGGAGGCATTATCCCGGAGGGCCGCGAGGTCACGAAGATGAACCGGCAGGTCCGGGAGTACCGCTCCATGGTCCGGCGGAGGGCCTGCTGCATCTCTCCGGGCAGGGCATCCGCCTCGATAAAGACCATCAGCTTGAACTCGGCGTCGAACGGCCGGATCGAGGCGTAGGTCCGGACGATCCGCTTCACGTTCGTGAGGACGCTCTCGTCCTTGTGATAGAGGTGTGCGAACCGCTCGTCGGCCTCGAGATAGCCCCGTCCCTCGCTGAAGAGGTCTCCGCTCGCGATCACGGTCGTGTTCTCATCGGCGTGATCGCCGTAGAGCGCCCGCGCCAGGCAGCGTACGGCGCTCATTCGCCCCGATCCGCTCGGGCCCGTGATCAACAGGTGCGGCAGAGAGCGCTGCTCGGCAAACGAACCGAGGAACGCGGCGGCCCGCTCCTGGCCGATGATATCACAGAAGTTGCCGGGACGGTATCTCTCAATCCAGAGCACTGGTCACCCCCCGGACGATCTCAGCTATTGCGGCCTGCAGCAGATAATGATTGTCGAGCTCCCGGACGAGCCGTTCGACCTCGTCCGGGGCCAGCTCGCCGTAAGCCGCCGTGATCAGGGGGAGGGCGCGGGTCAGCTCGTCCACGACCGTCAGGGTCGCCGTGCGTGCCGTGCGCGAGAGCGGGTTGAGGTCGATCGTGACCACGACCCGGCCCATGGCGCGAAGGGCCTCGCACCGGTCCCCGTCCTCAAGGGGCACGAGCACGAGGTCGGCCCTGCCGATCCCGTGGGGGAGGCAGAGGGCCCGGTCGTGCTCGAGCGGGATCAGCCGCTCGGGGGTTCCCTGGAGGACCGTGGCCCCGGCGTCCTCGAGGAGCCGCGTGATCTTCCGCATGCGCTCGTCGGTCCGATGAAAGAGGTTCACCTCGATCCCGCACCCGGTGGCCTCCTGGAGCTCCGCGCACTCGGCCGCCGCGAGGGCCGCGGTGTTCCCGTTGACCGAGAGGACCGGGCGGCGGGCCTGCCGGAGCAGGGCGGCCGCAATTCGGGCGGCCTGCCGGCCCGTCGGCGTGCTCTGCTCGCCGATCAGGTAGTCGAAGGCCTCGGCCCGTCCGTGGGCGGTCAGGCCCTCGAGGGCGACCACCCCCTCCCGGGCGCACTGGGCGAGCCGCTCGCGGACGACGAGCGAACGGTACCGGGGATGGTCGGGCGGGATCACGATCCGGCCTCCAGGAGGCGGAAGCCCTCGGTCGAGACCGCGAGCCGGTACACGGGCGCGAACGGCGCGAGGGCCGCGGGAGCCTCCGCCCCGGTCGCGAAGACCCCGTCGCCGAGCATGGTCATGGAAGCCGGGACATTCGCTCCATCGCAGGCGTCGAGCGCGGCGCGGACCCGGCCCGTCACGAGCCCGCTGGCCTCGGCGAACTGCCGCGAGACCCGGACCAGCGAGGCGAGGTCTTTGGGCTCCGACGCGGGAAAGGCAGCACGGATCCGGGCCATCGCCCCTTCCGAGGCGAGGACAGCCGGGGTCGAGATCGGGCCGAACGAGACCGCGTACATCGGGTCATCGGCCGGGAGGCGGAGGATCTCGGCCCCGATCCCGGGGCCACGCCGGACCACGACGCCGCCGCCCTGGGCTGCCGCGACATCGCCCAGGCCGGTCCTGAACGCGACCTCGACCTCGTGCGCGGCCTTCGCGATCTCGTCCCGCGAGAGTTCGAGCTCGAAGAGGGCCGAGAAGGCCGCCCCGGACGCGAGGAGGGCCGCGGCCGAGAGGCCGAAGCCGGCCCCGATGGGAAGCGAGCACGTCGTCGTGACGTCGGCCGTCCCCCCGAGCCGGGCCATCAGGGACTCGACCGGGGGCGACCCCTCGGAAACGGTCGTGCTCCCTTCGGGATGCCTGCAGCAGACCCGGACGCGGGGTGCCTCGGACCGGACGGCCTCGACCGTCACGCCCTCGCTGATCACGACCCCTCCGCCGACCGACCCCGTGACGGCCCCGCCGGGCTCCGCGCACCGGCGGAAATATCCCGAGATGTGGCCCGGAGACCAGGCTACTGCACGCTCGACCATACGGCCGCAGCCACCTCCTCCTTGGTCCCCTCGACCTCCAGGATGCCGTGCGGCGAGTGGAGGGCGAACGTCCCGGCGGCCGCCCCCATCGCCTCGGGCGTGTTCGCAACCACGAGGGCCGCACCCTTCTCCAGGAGGGTCCCCGCCTGTGCGTCCGCGTCGCGGGCGAGCTTGAATGCAATCGCGCAGGGCCCGAACCGCTCGATCACCTCGTCGAGGATCTTCGGCAACGGATCGAGCGCGAGGGTCGCCGGCGTGCCACTCGGGAGCTTGCCCGGGAACCGCTCGGGTGCGAAGTCCGAGACCGCGGCCGCCGAGACGTAGAGGTCGATCCCCTCGGCCTCCCCGATCGCGAGGACGGCCGCACGCATCTCGGCCGCGGAGTCGATTCGGACGTTCCGGACGCAGGGGAAGGAGTCGGCATGGACGACCGTGACGTCCGCCCCGCGCCGGAAGGCCTCGAGCGCGAGGGCCCGGCCCATCTGGCCCGACGACCGCGTGGTGAGCACGCGCACGTCGTCGACCTGCTCGCGGCAGGGGCCGCTCGTCACGAGGACCCGGCGGCCCGCGAGGGGCTTTTCGTTCACGGCCCGCTCCGCATGGAGCACGATCGTCGCGACATCGGCGATCTTGGCACGCTCCTCCTCGATCCGGGGGGGCACGACCCCGACCCCGAGGTCTTCGAGGCGCTCGAGGTTCTCCGCGACCGCGCGGTGACGGTACATGGTCTCGTGCATGGCCGGCACGACCGTCACCGGGATACCGCTGCCGAGCGCGGTCGTGGCAAAGGTCGTGACGGTCGTGTCGTCGATCCCGTGCGCGATCTTGCCGATCGTGTTCGCCGTGCAGGGCGCGACCAGGAGCAGGTCCGCGAGGCCCTCGGCGCCGCACCAGTAGACGTGCTCGACCAGCCCCGAGAGGGCGGTGATCGTAAGTCGGCTCGTCGCGTAGGTGAGCGCGTCGGGGTGGACGATCCGGGTCGCGGCTGGCGAGAGCACGGCCTGGACCACGGCCCCGCGCCGGCGGAGCTCGTGCGCGAGCCGTACGGTCTCGACCGCCGCGATCGAGCCGGTCACGGCGAGCACGATCGTTCTTCCCTCGAGTGTCTGATACATCACAGGATCACCAGGTCATGGACCGTGTGGAGGCGGCCCGGGGCGTACTTCTTGACCGTGCGGACAGAGGAGACGAGCGAATGGCCGACGTCGGTCGCCCGCCGGGCGAGCTCGGGGGCGAGCTCGCCCGGCCGGCTCTCGACCGCGTGGAGGTGGAGCACGCTCCCTGATCGGACGTGGGCGAGGGCGTTCTCCAGGAACCAGGAGGCCTCGAAATGCCCGAGCACGAGCCGGTCGTATACCCCGCTGAGGAGGTCGCGGCAGTCGCCGCAGGCCGGCTCGACCGATTCCGCAAGATGGTTCTCGTCGAGGTTCCGACAGAGGTAGCCGTAGGCCACCGGGTTGAGCTCCATCGCGTGGACCCGGGCCCCCGCCCGGGCGAGGATGAGGGTGAAATACCCGATCCCGGCGAAGAGGTCGGCCACCCGTTCGCCGGGCCGGACGAGCCGGGCGAGCCGGGCCTTCTCCTCCCGGTTGCCCTGCGAGAACATGACCCGCGTCGGGTCGAGCCGGTAGGAGATGCCGGCCTCGATGTGCCGGACCTCGCCGGCCTCTCCCTCAAGCACCTCGACCTCGGGGATGCGTTCGACGCCTCCGTGGCCCCGGACCCAGAGCACACCGCGGGGACGACAGCGTGCGGCCGCGTCCCGGACGGCTGCGTCATCGGGGCGGGCGCCGTGAAAGAGGACGAGGTCGCCGAGGCGCTGATATCCCTGGACCGCGCGGTCCGCCCGCTCGGGCAGGTCCTCGTCCCACGCATACCCCTCGCGGACCGGGACATAGGCCGTCCGGTCCGCGACGTACGGCCGACGGGCCGGGTCGACCCACGGCGCTCCTCCGCACGCTTGGAGGGCCTCTGCCGGATACCGCCGCACCCGCATTCGATCACCCGAGCACGACGAGCCGGTCGCGGTCCCGCAGGACCCGGACCTGGGCCCCGGCCTCGACCGTGAGCCACTCCGGGCGGGGGGCCTCGACGGTCTGGCCCGAGAGCGGGTCGAGCAGCCCGAGCATCCCGTCGTCGATGTAGGCCACGAGGGCTTCGATCGCCTCCGAGCCGTGGCCGACCAGCCGCTTCTCCTCGGTATCCCGGATCGTCCGGGTGCGCCCGGTCAGGAGCTCGACCGCGCGGACATGGTGGCCCTCGACCGAGACGACCTCGAGGTCCGTGCCCCGGACCTCGATCACGTCGCCGCGCAGGTACGGGTGGAGCCGGACGAGGTAGGTGACACGGTAGATCGGCCGGCCGGCCTTCTGCCCCACGAGCTTCGGGTGAGTCGTGTACCGTCCCCCGAGGCGGCTGGCGATCGCCTGGGTGATCCCCATGCCGATCGTCTGCGACCCGATCACGACGTCGATCCCGTCCTTGGTCTCTTTCAGGTCCGAGATGTAGGAGAGCCGGTCCCCGTCGGCCAGGTGCGCGGCCTCGATCTCGTGGGCGATCCGGGTCGCCTCGCGGGCCTCGCGGTCCGTGAGCTTGCGGTCGGTCGCCCTGATCTGGACGACCCCCTCGTAGTACGACCCCGCGATCCGGTTGCACCGGTCGCACTGCTCCTTATGCCAGACGAGCTCGATCGAGCACCGGTCACGGACTGGCTCGCCGAAGAGGCTCCCCGAGACCTCGACCTCGGCCGTCGAACGGTTGCTCGAGATCTCGCGGATCGAGACCTGGAACTGCGGCAGGCTGACCTCGGGGTGGAGCCGGACCGCCGAGAGGGCCAGCGTGGGGCCGATCTCGTCCCGCTCCTGTTCCGTGTCGGCCCAGGTCTGCCCGCGTTTCTGCGCGCCGCAGCTCGGGCAGTAGGTGTGTATCGCGCGTGACTCGCACTCGAGCCACTGCGTGCCGGAGAGGCGGCACCTGCCGCAGAGCCCGTCCTCCATCGTCGGGGCCCCACAGCGGGGGCAGAATGCTTCGCGAATATCCATATCAGAGCCTATAGACCTGGGCGTGCGGGACCTCGTCGATCAGGAGGCATTCCGCCTCGTCGACGAGCCCCAGCTCACAGGCCAGCTGGACGGCCCGACGCCCGAAGAGATTGATGTTGCTGGCGTGCTTGAGGGCCTCGCGGACCTCGTCCTCGGTCACCAGCCGGTCTCCGTAGAACCCTTCCGAGATCGGAACGTCGACGTCGCCGTGCCGGAGGGTCCGGTTGATGAGTTCCGGATCGCAGACCGCCACCACCTCGCCCTGGCCGCGGGCTCGGTGCACCTTCAGATACATGCTGCTCACCTAATTGCCGCCCGTGATTAAAAATGTGCCCGTGGGGGCGTTTTGCCTTAGAGGGCGATCTCTACGCCGTAGGTCCGGGAGGGGGTATCGACATGGCAGCGGGCGAGGGCCTCCTCGTCGATCGCCCCCGACTCGAGCAGGCGGAGGCTGAAGCGCGGGACCGACTTCGGTCCGATCACGGCCCCGGGGCGGTCCCGCTCGTCCATGTAGTCGCTCTCGAGCATGAAGCCGCGCCCCGACCGTGCGACCTCGGGGACTCCCTCGTGCCGGGCGATCAGGGACGGCACGAGCGGCGTCGTGGGATCGGCAAAGTGCTTGACCACGCGGGAGAGGTCCATGCCGGCCTCGCGGGCCATGCCGACCACGTCCTCGCAGGGACCGCTCTCGGCATGGAGCTGGAGGGCGCAGCCCGCCCCAGCCGCGAGCGCGAGGGCCCGTGCCAGGACGCGGTTCGAGAGCTGGGTCACCTCCTCGCCCGCATCGTAGTGGGGCCGGCCGCTCTTGAGGGCGACGGCCCGCCCCTCGCGCACGTACTCGGCCGCGAGAGCGAGCCCCTCCTCCATGACCCGTGCCGACTCGGCGGGCGGCCGCCGGTCGGCGAAGACCGTGATCTCGGCCGGGTGGACGCCGAGCACGGGGAAGACCACGGGGCCCACCTGGCGGACCTCCTCGGCGACGGCGAGAGTGGCGTCGAAGACCTGCCGGTAGTCCTCGCCGCAGGCCGGCATCAGGCCGAACGACCACGAGGGCTTGGTCACGAGGAAGAGGTGGGTGCCGCCGGCCCGGTAGAACTCCTTGGCCGCCTCGACCCCCCGTCCGTTCAGAGGGTCGATGTGGATATGATCATCGGTGATCGGAAACCGGTGGGGCATCATGGCAGGAGAGGATCGACATCATGGGGTAGTCGTCGTGGGGCGCGAGCCGGGCGCGGCAGGAGGCGCCGTTGCACCGGGTCACGAGCTCGACCTCGAACATCAGCCCGGAGAGCTCGCTGTACCCGAACTCGTTCGGACGCATGCGCCGCGTATCGAGCCGCACCGTGATCTCCTCCACGAACGGCTGGAGCCCCACGGCCTGCTCGATCGCCTCCTCGATCACCTCGGCAGTCTGGGGTGAGATCGGGGTTCCCACCCACTGGTGATAGAGCGCTCCGAGCTTGATTCCGGCCTCGAAGATCGCCTGGTCACGGTCCGCGGTCATACCCAGCTGTTGGGCGCGGAAAGGGCATTAAGCCAACCCGTTCCCGGGACAGCTACCGGCTCAAACTCCACCGGTCCGCCGGATACCAGCGCTGGAACGGGCGCGTCGAGGGGCTGATGGAGCTCCCTCCGGAGCCGAAGGGAGAGGTCGTCGTGGTCGGCACGGTGTACGTCGGGGAGCCGGTCCCGCTCCAGCTGTACCCTGTTGGATGCCGTCCGAACGTTGATCGGCCGAAGCCCGTGTCGGATGTCACCGTCGGCACGGGGGTGATCACTGTCGGGGTGACGACCGCCCCGGGTGTCGGAGTCGGGGTGACCGGTACGGGCGTCGGGGTGGGGGTCGGAGTCCCCGTCGCGACGAGGGCGTACATGTCGACCGCATCGGCGCGGCCCCATCCGAAGACGGTGTCTCGGCCCGGGGCGCCGAGATCGGTCGCAGACCGGTAGAGGGCGTTGCGAATCTCGTCGGCAGTCAGGTCGGGCCGGCCGGACCAGACCAGGGCGCAGAGGGCGCCGATATGGGGTGAGGCGGCCGAGGTCCCGACAAAGGTCGACTTGAACCCGCCCGCGCCCGAGACCCGGACCCGGTCGACCCCGCAGATATCGGGCTTCTGCCGGACCGTGGGAGAGGGCGATACGTGGGTCACGGGCCCGTTCGACGAGAACGGTTCGATCTGATCGGAGAGCACGGCGCTGACCGCGCCCACCGAGACCACGTCCGCGACCGCCTGGTGGCCGTAGATCCCGTCGTCGGGAACGAGGTTCTCGTCGCTCACCCCTGCCGTGGACGACGGGTAGGCATAGACCTCGAGGGTCCGGCCGGCACCGGCGCCGCCGGCATCGAGGACCACGATCGCGGCCTCGAGGTCCTCGTTATGGTTGGTCCAGACGAGCGCCTCGAGCGGGTCGCCCTGCCCGTTCTGCTGGTCCGTGGATCTATCGAGGACCCTGCCGGTCCGGGCGTCGACCAGGAAGAGGTCGAAGTCGTCGGCCGCACTCCCGAAGGCCTCGTCCCACTGGAGGACGACCTGGAGGGTCGACCCGGCGGGGAGGTCCGCGTAGAGATAGGGGCGGCTCGAACCCGTGCCCGAGAAGTCGTGGAACCCCTCACCGTCGTCCCGGAACGCCCCCTGGTAATGCTGCTGCGCGTAGTTCCCCGCCGCGGTCACGTACACGAACTCGTGGGAGTCGAGGAGGGCCGCGAGGTGGGTGGCGATCATCCCGTCCTCGAAGAAGGGCTCGCGGGGCCAGGCCACATCGTCCACGATCACCGTGCAGCCCGCGGCGACGAGGGCGTCGACGGCCCGGTTGAACTCGAGCATGCTGTCTCCGTGGTCGTGGAAGTAGAGCTCGGCCCCGGGTGCGACGTCCTGCACAATCTCGAGCATCGCGGTCCCCTCGTCTCCGCCCTGCTCGTTCGAGAGGACGTGGAGCCCCAGCGGCAGGTCGCCGGTCGCCTGGGCCTGGGCAAGACTCTCGACGCCGTCCGAGATCACGCCGATCCGGACACCGCTTCCCGTGAGGCCGTACTGGGTCCGGAGCAGGTCGGTCCTGAGCACCGAGTCCCCCGCGGTCGTGGTCTTGCCCGCCGCGAGGACCGGGCTGTCGACCTCACGCACCTGGCGGACCTCCGGCATCCCGGCCAGGGCCTCGAGCTCCCCGGCCGTCACCCGCGCCGTCACAAGCCCGCTCGACTCGTCGCGGTCGACGATCCCCGAGAGCCGCGAATCGAGGACCGAGGTCGGGGTCCCGGACGTGAGGGAGACGTAGACGTAGGTCCGCGCCTCGGGCCCGGCCGTCCCCTGCAGGGCCGGCTCCCCGTGCCGGTCGAGCCAGTCGAGCAGGGTCGACGAGAGGAGTGATCGGGATCCGTTCATCGTCTCCGCGCTGGCGAGCACGGAGGCGGCGATGGCCTGGGGGGAGGCGCCGTCGTCCAGGGAGGACGCACCGGCCGGAGTAACCAGGACTGCACCGGTTACCAGGAGTAGCAGCAGCAGCACGCTCCGGGTGCGGCTGCCCTGCAGGGGTTGGGGGGTCATGTGGTGGAACAACCTCGGGAAGGTACTACAAACTTTTCATTCGTAGGACATCAGCGTTGCGGATCGACACATGTCAGGAACGGACGCGCCCTGCGAGGACAGCGGCCGCGGCAAGCACGGCGACTGCCGGAACGAGGGGGGGCTCTCCTGCGGCCGGCGTCGTCGCCGGAAGGGTCGCGTTCGACGTGGCCCGGGGGAGCCGGACCAGGGTCCGGTTGACGAAGAGGGTCTCGCCGGCCCGGACCTCGACCGTCTCCTCCAGCGCCGTGAAGCCCGGGGCCGTGAGGGTGAGCCGATGCGGGCCTGGGACGAGATCCCGCACCGTCCGGGGGGAGACCCCGCGCAGGTCCCCGTCGACCGCGAGCACGGCCCCGGGGGGCTCGGAGGCGACGCGGACCGCACCGTTCCCTGCGGTGCCGGTGGGGGCTGCCGTCAGCTCGGGGGTCGCGGCCGGGAGCAGGGTCAGCGCGAGCGGGGTCTCGGCGCCGGCCCGGACCTCGGCCGTGACCGTCTCAGCCAGGTATCCGTCCGCCTCCACGCGGACCTCGTGCAGCCCGGGGGTCGCCTCGAGCGAGAGCGGGGTGAGCCCGCGCTCGGCCCCGTCCAGGTAGACGCGGGCCCCCGAAGGCTCCGACGAGAGGCTCAGCCGTCCCACGGGGGGGACGGGCTCGAGGGTCGTGGAGACCTCGGTCCGCCGGTTCGCCTCGACGACCGCCTGGACCTGGTAGACCTGGTACCCGTCCCTCCGGAGTTCGACCAGGTGGGTGCCGGGAACGAAGCCCCGTCCCTCGTAGGGCGTCTCGCCCTGAAGCACACGGTCGATCCGGACCTGGGCGCCGGGCGGGGACGAGAGGACCGCGAGAGTGCCCGAGGTCGGCGTCCGGGCGAGCGGGGCCTCGACTCGTGTGAGCCGGCCGTTCAGGACCGCGACCTGCTCCGCATACCGGTCGAACCCCTCGAGTTCGAGCTCGAGCTCGTGGACCCCCGTTGCCATCCGGCCGGACGCGTAGGGGGTCCGGCCGAGCAGGAGCCCGTCCAGATAGATCGAGGCGCCCTCGGGGACGCTCGAGACGCGGAGGGTCCCCGTGCCGGAGGCGATCGCGAGCGGGGCCTCGACCGAACGGCTCTCGTCCGCCGCGAGGACCACGGTGGTCGCATACGGGTCGTACCCGTCGAGGGTGAAGGCGAGGGCGTAGGTCCCGGGGGGTCTGGGCAGGTCGAGGGGCGTGGCCCCCGCCCCGGCCCCGTCGATCGTCACGTCGGCGCCCGAGGGTACCGAGTTGATGAGGAGCCGGCTCGTACCGTCGGCCGCCGGAACCGCGGCGACGAGGAGGAGCACGAGGACGAGGAGACAGGGGGTGGAACGCATGAGGAGCCCTCATCGGATGGTTTTATTAGCATGGGACGGGATGCATCGTTAGTATTTCCGATCCCGCCCATGCGGGACGGGGGGATCCAGATGTTCTTTGAGACGATCCGATCGGAGGGTCTTGCCCATCAATCCTATCTCGTCGGAGACGACGGAGCGGCGGCCGTGATCGACCCGCGCCGGGACTGCGGGGTCTATCTCGAACGGGCTGCGGCCCAAGGGGCCTCAATCACCCATCTCTTCGAGACGCACCGGAACGAGGACTATCTGATCGGCTCGCCCGAGCTGGCACGGAGGACTGGGGCGACCGTCCATCACGGCACGGCCACCGACTTCGCATACGGCTCGTTCGCCCGCCACGGCGATACCTTCCGGGTCGGATCGCTCGCGATCGAGGCCCTCGAGACGCCCGGGCACACGGACGAATCCCTCTCGTACGTCCTGCGCAACCCTGCGATCGCCGACCGTCCCTTCATGGTCTTCACGGGCGACGCCCTCTTTGCGGGCTCGGTCGGCCGGGTCGACCTCGCGGGCGAGGACCGGGCCGCGACCGCCGACCGCCTCTACGACTCCCTCCACCGGGTGCTCCTCCCGCTCGGCGACGGGACGGTCGTCTGCCCGGCCCACGGCGCCGGCTCGGTCTGCGGCCCCTCGATCAGCGACCTCCCCTTCACCACGATCGGGTTCGAGCGGGCCACGAACCCCTCCCTGCAGCTCGACCGGGAGGCGTTCGTCGCGAAGAAGGCGGGGGAGCTGACCTACCGGCCGCCGTACTTCCGGCAGATGGAGCGGCTGAACCAGGCCGGTCCGCCCGCTCCGCCCGATCTCCGCACCCTCCGCCCCCTCGCTCCGGCAGCGCTCGCCGGGATGCAGGTCGTGGACATCCGCTCCCCGACCGGGTACGGGGCCGGCCACGTCCCGGGCAGTATCAGTATCTGGCGCGAGGGCCTCCCCCTCTTCATGGGCTGGTTCCTCGATTACGAGCGGCCGATCGCGCTCGTCGACGACTTCAACCTCGACCTCGGCCAGGTCGCGGCCCACTTCATCCGGCTCGGGTACGACAACCTCGCCGGATACCTCGGCGGGGGCTTCGCGTCCTGGCTCCGCGCGGGCCGCCCCGTCGGGCAGATCATGACCTGGTCCGCGCAGGACCTCCGCGATCGCCTCGACGACGTCCTCGTCCTCGACGTGCGCGACGGCAACGTCCGCGCGGAGCAGGGGGCGATCCCGGGGGCGATGCATATCTATGCGGGGGAGCTCGCGTCCCGGCTCGACGAAATCCCGGTCGACCGGCCGATCGTGACGCACTGCGACATCGGGTACAAGGGGGTCCTGGCCGCCAGCCTGCTCGCGGCGCGGGGGGTCACGTGCGTCGCGAACCTGCTCGGCGGGTTCGCGGCCTGGAAGGCGGCCGGGTACCCGGTCGTGGAGGGGGCATGAGCCGGCCCCTCCCGGCCCTCGCCACCCTGCTCCTCCTGGCAGCGTTCGTCGGGTCCGTCGGAGCGGGCGTGATCGTCTCCGATTACCGGGTCGCGCCCGACGTGCTCAGCCCGGGCGGCGACGGGCTCCTGACCGTCACGATCACGAACGGGGGCGGATCCACCCAGACCACGGGGACGATCGTCCCAGGAGGGGATCCGGTGATCGAGTCGGTCCGGCTTCACTCGACCGACCTCCGCCTCCTCTCGGGCTCGTACGAGGACCTCGGGCTGCTCGGGCCGGGCCAGTCCGTCCCGGTCACGTTCCACTTCACGGCCCCGTCGGCCCCGGGGATCTACTTCCCCGAGGTCTGGATCCGGACCGCGCAGGGCCAGATCGTGCGCTACCCGGTCGTCGTGAACGTCGGCACCCGGATCGGGCAGCTGACCCGGCCCGCCCTGGTCCTCGAGAAGACGATGCCCGGGCCGGTCCGGCCCGGCGATCCGTTCAGGGCGAACCTCTCGATCGCCAACAGGGGCAGCGCGGCCGCGACCGACATCGTCCTGACGGTCAACGCCTCGGCCCAGTCCCTCGGGCTCGAGAGCCCGGCGATCCACTACATAGAGCGGCTCGAGCCGGGCGAGGCCCGGCCGATCACGCTCGAGTTCTCGACCGACCGCCAGGTCGCGCTCGGCCTCAGGACGATCGGCGCGACCCTCGACTACGTCCTCCCCGACGGCACCCCGCAGCGGCAGAACGAGTCGTTCGCCGTGCTCATACGCGGCCGGGCCGAACTCGGCCTTGCGGCCCTCTCCATCGACCCGGTCCGGCCGACCCGGGGCGATGCCTTCTCGCTCCTGGTCCGGCTTCAGAACACGGGCACCGACGACGCGAACTCGGTCCGGGCCCGGATCGACCTGCCGCTCCAGGGCAACAACGAGTCCTTCATCGGGACGGTCGAGCCCGGCAACGACGCGCCGGCCGTCTTCAACCTCGTAGCCGACCGGACGGGAGTCCTGGCATATACCCTGACCGCGACCTGGGAGGACGACGAGGGAGAGCAGACGCTGGTCGAGCCCCTGACCCTCGAGGTGGCCGAGGGCGCGGGCAACGGGATCCTCATCCTCGGCGCGCTCGTCCTGGTGGCGCTCGCGGCCGTCGGGATCTGGCTCTGGCGGCGCCGGAGCTCGTAGACCATGTTCGAGGGACTCCGGGTCTCGGCCTTCCTGGCCGGGAAGGCGTTGCAGCGCGGGAACAAGGGGACGCTCGTCCTGACCGTGATGATCATCGCGCTCGTCTTCGTGAACCTCGTCTTCCTCCCCTCGATCGTCGCGGGCGTGGTCGTGCTATTCAACCAGCAGTCGGTCAACTACAACTACGGCAACCTGATCGTCGAGCCGAGGGAGAACGAGCAGGCGATCACGGACGCGGGCGTGCTGACGCGGAGGATCGAGCGGATCCCGGGGGTGCTCGCGGTCTCGCCGCGCCTGACCGCGGGCGGCACGGTCACGTTCCAGGGCACCTCGCTCGCCCGCTCGGTGATCGGGATCGTTCCGTCCGAGGAGCGCCGGGTCACCCTGACCGCGACCCGGATGATCGAGGGCGAGTACCTCTCGGACGGGGACACGGGTGCGACCGTGATCGGCAAGACGATCGCGGGCAACGAGGACCCGCGCCTCGACACGCAGGACTCCCTCGGCGGCGTCCGGGTCGGCGACTCGATCACGGTCACGTACACGAACGGGGTGGTCCGCCGGTACCTGGTCAAGGGAATCTTCCAGACCGACTCGTTCTCGACCGACGCCTCGGTCTTCGTGACACGGAGCGAGCTCGAGCAGGTGACCGGGCGGAGCGACTGGGCCTCGCAGCTCCTGGTCCGGACCCGGACCGACGGGGACGAGGAGGCGTTCCGGCTCCGCCTCTACAGCTACGGGGTGCAGGAGACGGTCAAGACCTGGCAGGAGAAGTCCCGCGGGATCATCGGCGACGTCACCAACTCGTTCGCGATCATCAACCTGATCTCGACCGTGGTCTCGCTCGTGATCGCGGTCGTCGTGATCTTCATCGTGGTCTTCATCAACACCGTGAACCGCCGCCGGCAGATCGGGATCCTGAAGGCGATCGGGATCGAACCCCGCCTGATCGTCCACTCCTACGTCCTGCAGGTCCTGGTGATCTGCGCGGTGGGCGCGGTCGCCGGGCTCCTGCTCCTCTCGGGCGTGGTCCAGTACCTGACCCTCTACCCCCTCCGTTTCCCGGGCGGACCCGTGCTGCCGGTCGTCGAACTCCTCCAGGTGGTCCAGTCGGTCGCGAGCCTCTTCGTGGTCTCGGCGATCGCCGGGTACGTGCCCGCCTGGAAGGTCGCCGGCGAGGAGATCCTCGAGGCCATCCGGGGGTAGGCGATGATCACGGCAGAGGGGCTGACCCGGATCTATCACATGGGCGCGGTCGACGTCCGCGCCCTGGGCGGGGTCTCGTTCGCGATCGAACGGGGCGAGTTCGTCGGGATCATGGGCTCCTCCGGCTCGGGCAAGTCGACCCTGCTCCACATCCTCGGGCTCCTGGACCAGCCGACCGCGGGAAGGCTCGAGGTCGACGGCGTGAACGTGCTCGGGCTCTCGGACCGCGAACGGACCCGTTTCCGGCTCGAACGGCTCGGGTACGTCTTCCAGGACTACGCCCTGATCAGCGAGCTGACCGCCCTCGAGAACATCTACCTCTCCTCGCTCGTCCGGGGCGCGTCCCGGGACGAGTACCTCCGGACGGCCCGCGAGATCCTGGATGAGGTCGGTCTCGGGGACCGCGCCGACCACCAGCAGTACGAGCTCTCGGGCGGCGAGCAGCAGCGGGTCGCGATCGCACGGGCGCTCGTGAACCGGCCCGCGATCGTCTTCGCGGACGAGCCCTGCGCGAACCTGGACTCGGCCACCTCGAAGACGATCCTGGACCTCTTTGCCCGGCTCAACCGCGAGCTCGGGCAGACGATCGTGATGGTCAGCCACGAGGACTGGCACCGCCGGTACTTCTGCCGCGTGATCAACCTCAAGGACGGACTTGTGGAGGGGACCGAGGAGCAGGCATGCGTCTCACACGGAGATGTCCCGGGAGGCACGAAGTCCTGAAAGGACCAGCCGACCGCAATCTATTCATAGCTTGTCGACCTTTCGGAGTCCGTATGCACGGCGGAATGACGGGTGGTCACGGCGGCATGGGCGGCCACCAGATGGGCGGTGGGTACCGCGATATGCTCCTGATGAAGGCCTGGGAGTACCTCGACGAGGACCAGACTCGGGCCATGATCCTCCGGATGATCGACAAGAAGATCCTCTACCTCGAGTCGGAGATGCAGCTCAAGCGGCAGAATGTCGAGACCCTGCAGGTCATGCGCGAGATGATCGCGAAGGGCTGCAACGAGGCCGGCGACGCCGCGACGAAGTCCGACTGACCCTTATTTTATCCGGAAGATGAAGCGGTTGGTCGCGCTGTTCTCGCGGACGCGCACCGACCGCACCTCCTCGATGAGCTCGATCCTGCAGTCGGCCTCGAGCCGCCGGCTCCGGAGGGCGCCGCAGACCGAGGAGACCAGGTCCTCGAGCCCCATGGCTTGGTGGACCTCGCCCGAGGTGAGCGTGAACTCTGTTCGCCCCTCGCGACGGGCGGGGGCCGCGTACTCCGTGCAGACATGGCGGCGGATCCGCTGGGCAAGCGGCGTCTCGGACTCGTCGGGGCCGACCGTGTCCGAGCACCCGCCGGATACTGTCGACGCCCCTCCGGCCCCGGTCGGCGGGTTCGTGCAGACCTCCTCGGGCCTGGCCAGCCCGGTGATCGCCCGGGGGATCGCCTCCATCCTCGTGACGAGGGCGTCCATCCGCTCGACGAGCGCCCGTTCGAGGGGGGCCGGCTCCCGCACGGGGGCCTCGGGCGGGACCGGCTCGGCCCTGCCTTCGGCGGACGACGGCGCGATCCCCTCCGCCGGGGTCACCCGGAGTTCCCGGACGATCGCGTCCATCTCGCGTTCAGCGAGGGTGAAGCCGGCCTGAACCAGCATCAGCCGTTCGATCACGGTCTCGGCGGTCACGACGTCGAACCACTTGACCCGTTCGAGCTCGATCTGGCCCGGAGGATAGGTCGACCCGGCCTGGAAGTAGCCCTAGGCCGCGACCTTCTTGAGGTCCCGCTCGTCGATCTGCGGAAAGGCCTCGTCGCGGATCCGCTCGAGCCGCCGGACGAGGTCGAACCGGAGCGTCCGGAGCTGGTGAAAGAGGTTGACCCTGAGCGTCTCCTCCGAGCCGTCGGGCCCGACCACCCGCCAGTCCCCCTCCTCGACGCCGTAGACCGTCCCGAGGTAGGCCTTCAGGTCGAGCACCACGAGGCCGTGGGGCATCACGAGCAGGCAGTCGATCTCGCCGTTCGCGATAAGGAAGTTCGAGACCACGTATACCGGTCCCTCGAGGTCCGCCGCCGCAAGCAGGTCCGTGAGCTCGCGGAGCTGCTCGAACTCGTGCCGGAAATGGGGGCGCTCGCCATAGAAGAACCTGAACCCGGTCATCGTCTCGCTGGTTATGGCGCCGGTGAAGAAAAAGGTGCGCCCGCGAGGGGAGTGCGAGGCGGCCCGTCCGGCACGATCGAGGCCCGCTGGATATCATTATATCCCAACCTGCCCTTATGGAGGCAGGAGGAGGTTCCAGATGAACATACTCTATGTCTATGCACATCACGAAGACCCCGGGTCGATGAACGCGGCCATACGCGAGCAGGCCCGGCGGACGCTCGAGTCGATGGGCCACGCGATCGTGGACTCGGACCTGTACGCGCTCGACTTCGAGCCCGTGCTGCGCGAGCGGGACTTCCCCGACCGGGCCGTCACGAACCGCTTCGTCCCGAACATCGAGATCCGGCGAGCACTCACGAGCGGGACCGTCCCGGACGACATCGCCGGCGAGCTCGAGAAACTCCGCTCTGCCGACCTGGTGGTCTTCCAGTTCCCGCTCTGGTGGGCCTCGGTCCCGGCGATCCTGAAGGGCTGGATCGATCGCGTGCTCTCGTTCGCGCAGGCGGCCGATGCCGAAAACCTCTCCTCCCGGCCGTTCCTGAAGGGGAAGCGGGCCATGGTGATCACGACCGTCGAGGCACCCGAGGCTGTCTACTCGCCCGGAAAGCAGGGCGGGCTGCGGGAGATCCTCGCCCCGCTCACCTTCAACACCCTCGCCTTCGTCGGGATGAACATGCTGCCGACCTTCACCGTGTACGACGCGACACCGGACCAGCCGGCCGACTGGACGGCCGCCCAGCTCGAACGGCTCAGGGCGCACCTCATCCTGGTCCTGACCGGTCTATGACCAGACCCCGTCTCCTCGTGGTGAGCTCAGCCGCGACCGAGCTCCCCCTGGCGAACGGCCGGCGGTTCCGGACCGGGTACTGTCTCTCCGAGCTCGCCCTCCCCCTCGACCGGCTTCTCGAGGCCGGGTACAGGGTCGATATCGCGACTCCCGAAGGAAGGCCGCCCGCCCCCGATCCCCACAGCCTGGCGCTCCTTCCCGCACGGGCCAGGGCCGCGCAGCTCGCGTTCGTCGAGCGAACGGAGGGGATGCGGGAGCCCGTGCCTATCGAGTCCCTGCACGAGCCCGACCTCGCACGCTACGCGGGGCTCTTCGTCCCCGGCGGTCACGCCCAGATGGTCGACCTGCCCCGGAGCGATGCGATGGCGCGGATCCTCCTCCACTTTCACGAGGCGAGAAAGCTGACCTGCCTGATCTGCCATGGTCCGGCCGCGCTCCTCTCCATGGCCGGGGCCGGCCGGCCGTTCCCGTATGCCGGGTACGCCCTGACCTGCTTTCCGAGCTGGATGGAGCACCTGCTCGAGTACCCCTTCCCCGTGCTCGGCGGGCGGCTGCCGTGGTACCTCGACAAGCAGCTCGCCGCCCTCGGGATGAAGCTGCGGAAGGGCGCTGTGCCGGGCATGCCCCTCCTGATCGAGGACCGGGAGCTCCTGACGGGCCAGGACCCGTTCTCGGCCCAGGCGCTCGGAGAGCGGATGGTCCAGCGCCTCGAAGCTACCCGCGCACGGGACAACGTATAAATAGCGCATCCCCGTAGTGAGGGCGTACGGCCGATTCGACCCCTTATGGGCTCGGTGAGGCCCGGATGGTGAACCATGCCGAACGAAGAACCGGAGATGGAGCGGCTGCCGGGAAAGGCGGCTTCCTACTGGATCGAGAGCGCCGTCGGCCCCGAGTACCCGGCCGCACCCACCAACTTCCGTGCGGACGTGGCCGTGGTCGGCGGCGGAATTGCCGGCCTGACTGCGGCCGTGCTGCTGAAGAGGGCGGGAAAGACCGTGGCCGTCATCGAGGCCGATCGGATCGCGGCCGATGTGACCGGCCACACGACGGCCAAGCTGACCTCGCTCCACCATCTCTGCTACCGGCACCTGATCGACCACTTCGACCAGCGCCGGGCACAGCAGTACGCCGATGCGAACCAGGCCGCGATCGGCCTGGTCGAGTCCCTGGCGATCGAGCACGGGATCGACTGCAACTTCATGCGCCGGCCGGCCTACACCTATGCGCAGAGCGACAAGGGGCGCGAACAGGTCCAGGACGAGGTCGATGCCGCGCTCAAGCTCGGCCTCCCGGCGCACTTCGTGGACGAGGTTCCGCTCCCCCTCCACTCGGACGGAGCGATCCAGTTCGACAACCAGGCCCAGTTCCACCCCCGCTCGTACCTGCTCGGGCTCGCGAAGACGATCCCGGGGGGCGGCTCGGCGATCTTCGAGCAGACCCGGGCCCTCGATATCACCGAGGGGGTGCCCGTCTCGATCCGGACCACTACGGGTACGGTCCATGCCGACGACGTGGTCGTGGCCTCACACTTCCCGTTCTACGACAAGCCCGGCATGTACTTCGCCAGGATGTACCAGTCGGCCAGTTACGTCCTCGGCGTGACCCTCGACAAGCCCTTCCCGGACGGGATGTTCATCAGCGTCGAGGAGCCGACTCGCTCGCTCCGCTCGCAGCCGACACCCGAGGGCGAGCTCGTGCTCGTCTCGGGCGAGGGGCATCGTTCGGGTCAGGGCGGCGACACCCGGCACCACTACCTTGCCCTCCTCCGGTTCGCAGAGGCCCTCTACCACGTCCGCGAGGTCCGGTACCACTGGTTCACGCAGGACACCATCACGGTCGACAATGTCCCCTACATCGGCCGGCTCGCGGGGGAGACGCCCCATCTCTGGGTCGCGACCGGCTTCAAGAAGTGGGGCATGACCCACGGCACGGTCGCGGGCCGAATCCTGTCCGACCTGATCCTCGAGAAGGAGAACCCGTGGGCCGAGGTCTTCGACCCGGGCCGCTTCAAGCCCACGGCCTCGGCCAAGGAGTTCCTCTCCCAGCAGGCGAACGTCGCGGCCGAGTTCGTCGCGGGGCTGATCCCCTCGATAGGCGACGACCCGTCGACCCTCCGGCCGGGACAGGGTGCGGTCATGACCGTGAAGGGAAAGAAGTACGCGCTCCACCGGGCGGCAGGCGGCGGGCTCGAGTCCCATGACCCGGCCTGCCGGCATATGGGGTGCACGGTCGTCTGGAACCCGGCCGAGGAGACCTGGGACTGCCCCTGCCACGGGTCGCGCTACCGCTCGAACGGCGAGGTGATGCACGGCCCGGCGGTCTACGGGCTCGAGAAGAAGCGGCTCGACTGAGGGGGGACTCCCCCCTTACGGCAGCCAGATATCGTTGAACTCGCTCTTTGCGTCGTCGGACTCGACGAACGGATCGACCATGGCCCGACGCATAATCGGGCGTACCCGGACCGGCTCGGGCGCGGCCAGGGCCTCGGAGAGCCACTCGCCGCACCAGCAGCCCTCGCGCATGACCGGGAACCCGGCCGGTTGGCCGTTGCCGGGAAAGGTCGGTGCCCGCCGCCGGCAGTCACCCGAGGCCGGGAGGAGCGGGTCGGTCACGACGAAGTACTGGCATGTTTTGCAGCGGATATGCTCTATGCTCCCACGTCTCCCTCATGATCATGATCAATCCTGTATCTAAATCTTCATCTGCCGATCGGTCCGTCCACCGATACGATTAGCATCCCGAGCGCCACACGCATGTTGATACGCGAATGGACCGACGATACATCCTCAATGGCGTGCCGCTCCTGCTGCTGATGCTGGCAGGCGCTCTCCTTCTCTCGGGCTCGCTCGCAGCGGTCGGGCAGGTCGCTCACGGCACGGTCGACGGGATCCGGTTCTCCCCGGCCGACTCCAACCCGCTCTACCCCGACGTCAGCGGCGATCTGACGGTCTGGGAGGAGCACGGCATCGGCAGTGACGCCCAGATCGTGGTCTATTCCGCTTCCACAGGGACGCTCTCGCCGGTCTCGGCCCACGCAGGCCAGCAGTTCTCTCCCTCGATCTGGCAGGACCGCGTCGTCTGGCAGGACAAGCGGAACGGGAACTGGGACATCTACCTCTGCAATCTCACGACGCACGAGGAGATCCCGATCTGCACCGATCCGGCCAAGCAGTCCCACCCGGTCATCTCGGGCGATCATGTGGTCTGGACGGACGAACGGAGCGGCGACCCCGACATCTATCTCTACGATCTCCGAAACCGTACCGAACGGCCTCTCTGCGTGCAGCCCCAGACCCAGTACAACCCCGATATCGACGGCGACGTCGTCGTCTGGGAGGACTATCGCAGGGGGTACGAGACGGCCGGCGACATCTATGCGCATCTCCTCTCGACCGACGAGGAGCGCGTGATCTGCGGCGACAAGCGCGGACAGTGGTGCCCCGCCGTCTCGGACGGCCGTATCGTCTGGCAGGACTTCCGCTCGGGCAAAGGGTTCGACATCTACCTGTACGACCTGAGCACGGGCGAGGAGAGGCTCATCTGCAACGAGTCCTCGCGCCAGTGGCTCCCGAAGGTCCGGGGCGATCTAGTGGTCTGGGTCGACTGCCGGAACCTGAACTGGGACATCTACGCATTCAACCTGACGACGGCGACCGAGTACCCCGTCTGCACCCAGCCCGAAGACCAGGTCTGGCTCACGGTCTCGTCGGATGAGATCCTCTGGCAGGACTACCGCGGCGGGAGAAATGCCATATACATGGCAGTACCGCAAGGCAAATAGAAACATTTTTAAATGCGCCAATCACTGTAGAAAGTATGGAGCGACGTAATCTGATTCTGATCGCAGTCGCCGGGATCGTCGCCGTCGTGGTGGGCCTGACGACGGCCTCGATGCTCGGACTCGACATCTCCTTCCTCTCGGGCTTTATCGGTGGTGGCAACACCAACGGCATCTATCCCCCGTGAGGGTAGGGCGACTCATCCCTCTTTTTGTGACCCTCGGGTCGACAGTACCCTTCCGACGATAGCGTCCGCACTACATCTGCGAGTAGTAGACGGCCCCGATCGGAAAGCAGATCGAGCCGATCACCATGATCGCGTACCAGAGCTTCGAGCCCCTCGCATACGCGGGCAGGTGGCGATCGAGCCAGATCAGCATGAACCCGACGATCCCGAACATGAAGACCGAGATCGTCAGCACGTCCTTGATCGTGTACTTGGACCCGACGAAGCTGAAGGCGATGAAGATCGCGGAGAAGACGATCACAACCCCCCGATAGAGCCAGTCCTCGGAGATGCGCGCAGGAACGGTCTGCTTCAGGATCGTCGCAATCGCGCGTGCCCTCCCGTCCGTCGCACCGATCAGATAGACGAAGAGGGTGAGGAACGAGGTGATGATGAAGATGGTCATGCCGTACGGGACCACGTCGAGGGTGTGCCCGATCAACCGAACCATCAGGTCCTGCTCGAACGCGGGCAGCCCGTGCTCGTTCAGCACGACGAATCCTATCGTCAGGTAGAAGAGCGAGAGGAACGCCAGGAGTGCGAACCCGAGCGAGAGGTCGAAGCGGACCGACTTCATATGCGCCCGGTAGAAGGCCTCGCCGTGGTTGTCGCCGATCTGCTTCTGGAGCCACATCGACGAGCAGAGGAGCGAGAGGCCCGTCCCGAGCGAGCACATGATCACGCCCGCGTAGTAGAGGTGGTCCTCGTTCCCGAACTCGGGGAGCACGAGGCCCCGTACGATCTCGACCGGGGAGAGATAGAGCGAGAGGAAGTTGACGCACATCCCGGCGATGATCACCAGGCCGACGAAGACCATCACCTTCTTGAAGAGAGGATAGGAGTTCCTGAAGAGGATCAGGGTGATGATCGCGAAGATCAGGATCATCATGTACGGCACGGGCATCGATTGCGGGACGAGCGATGCGAGCAGGGTGGCAGCCACCACAGCGCCCCCGGCATGGTAGACGATCTCGATTACGTAGATGGCGCCGATGAAGAGGATCTCCCAGGTCTTCAGGCCCGGTATCCGTTGCAGCCCGGCGTAGATGTTCTCCCCCGTGGCGACCGTGTACCGGGCGATCCCGAGCGCGAACGTGTACTTGTAGATGATGACCCCCGCGACGGCCCAGAGGAGGGCGTACCCGAAGTTGGCGCCGAGCGAGAGAAAGACGAGGATGCCGACCCAGCCGGCCGAGGACATGGCCAGGATCAGGCCCGGTCCGAGGAACGGCAGCCGTTCGGCGATGGCGGCCCTGAAGCGAGAGACGAACTCGGATGCCATGGTGCGCTGATTCCTCTGATCAGATCTCGTGAAGACAGAAGTTATTGGTGCCGGTCTTGGTGATGGGTTATTACCTCATCGAGCCCACCTCTGATCGTGGAACGGCTCTCCTCTCCGCTCGGCCGACATGGCCTGCTCGTGGCGTTCTTTTACCTCCTGCTCGCAGTCTCGGTCGGCCTCGTTGCCGTCGTCCTCTTCCTGCCGGACCACTCCTTTCCGGGGTTCTCCGACATCAGCAACTACACCCAGCTGATCACGAGCGGCAGCATGGCCGTCGTCTGCCTGTACGCCTACTTCCGGTGGTCGCGTGACGCCCTCCTGATCCACGGGGCGTTCGCCGCAGTCTCGTGGACGCTTGCGAACACCTTCTGGTACGCCTACACGCTGATCATCAAAACGAACCTGATGTACCCGACCGTGGCCGAAGCGGGGTTCATCGGAGTCTTCCTCTTTCTGATCGCCGGGTACGAGGAGGTCTTCGCCCGGAACAGGCTCCCGGTCTGGGTCACGGGCGCGATCATGCTTCCGCCCCTCGCAGTCCCCCTCTGGCTCGTCCTCGGGATGGGGCTCAACCTCGCGACGGTGCTGACCCTGCTCTTCTTCATCCTGGCGATGGGGCTCGTCGCGGTCTCGGTGCTGTACTCGGTCCACCTCTACGGCGTCCTCTTCCTCGGCACCCTCGCGGTCGCGCTGACCCATATGCTCTATGCGGTCCGTTCGACCCTGCCCGACCCGCCCTGGCTCCTCGGGGTCGTCGGTCCGCTTGCCGCCGTCTCGTTCGCGCTGCTCGCCCTGGGGATGCTCGGCCGTTCGAAGGAGGCCCTGCTGTGATCCTTGAGTTCTACCTTGCGGCTTCGCTTCCGCTCTTCTTTCTCCTGATCTTTCTCGAGGGAGAACAGAGGCGGATCCTCGCGTTCCTCGCCTGGGGCCTCTCGGCCGGGGCGATCGCGTACTACATCAACTACTACCTGACCCTCCTCTACGCCTCGACCGCGATCGTGCCCGAGGTGACGATCGCGCCCGTGGTCGAGGAGTTCCTGAAGGCGCTGCCGCTCTTCGTGCTGCTCATCGTCTTCGCCCGGCGGTACACGCGTGAGCTGCTCGTGCTCGCCATGGCCTCTGGCTTCGGTTTTGCGATTCTAGAGAACTACGTCTACATCTCGCACTACGAGATCGCGGGCATCGGATCGATCGTCTATGTGGTCCTGCGCGGGATCACGACCTCGGTCATGCACGGGTGCATGACCGCGATCATCGGGTACGGGATCTTCCTGACCTATGGCTTTGCACGGCGGTCCCTCCCGGCGATCCTCTTCGGCCTGTACACGGTCGCGATCACGATTCACGCGCTCTTCAACCTGCTGATCGGGCACACGGGGGTGGGCAAGCTCCTCGCGATCAATCTGCCGCTGGTGCTCTTCGCGGTCCTGCTCGTCGTGTACAACTGGGAGATCCTCTTTCCAAAGCCACCAGACCTTGATATGTGATCAGAGGCCGAAGGAGCCCGGCAGCGCTTCGGCCCAGGCTGCGATGGCATCCCGGTCGCGGGTGTCCTTCACCTCTCCTCCCTTGATGAACCGCCTGACGAGCGGCACGTTCCGGGGCGAGAAGACCCCGCCGAAGAGGGCGATCGCCACGAGAGGCACGCCCGATCGGGCTGTCTCGGCGATCGCACGGCCCGTCTCGTCGCCTCCGGGCTCGACACCGCCGATCGAGGTGCCCGAGAGGAAGAGCGCGACGGGCCGCGCCAGAAGGGCGTCCCGGTGGTGGGAGAAGAAGGCGGGGACCGGGCCGAGCACGCGCCCCCATGTAGAGCGGGCCGCCGATCACCACGGCGTCGAACCCCTCGAGGCCCCCGACCTCGCCGACGGGCCGGACGCGGACCTCGGCCCCGGCGGCCGTGAGGGCCTCGCCAATCCAGCCCGCGATCTCGGCCGTCGACCCGTTCTTCGATGCGTACGCAACGGTGATGGTTGCCATGCGATCGAGTCCGCTCGCGACGGCATAACGCTGCCGAATTGAGTGCGGTCGGGCCGGCGACGAGCCTTCCCGTTCACTCCCGGCCGTACAGGTTGATGGTATTGACGAGCTCGAAGAGCCCGCGGAGCTCGATCTCGAGCACGCCGTCGCGAGTCATGCCCATGCTGGTCTCGCCGTCGGCGGTCAGCATCTCGGGGCCCCGGACCACGGTCCGGCTCACGCCGTCGGCCGAGAGGATCCGCTCGGCCTCGACGTCGTGGACGAGGGCACGGCCCGGCAGGACCACGACCCGTTCGAGCGCGGCAAGGTCGAGCTCCCGGAGGTCGTCGGCCGTGATCAGGCAGGCGATCTCCTTTCGGACCGGCACGACCGTGGCCGTGCCGCCGAGCCGCTCGAGGAGCGGGGCGAGGTACGGCGCCGCGACCGCGCCCGTGACCACCGAGGCCCGGCCCGAGAGACGGGGCAGGCGCGAGAGGAGGTCGGGCTCGTCGCGGACCGCGAACGGCGACCCGAGGGCCGGGTCGAGGAGGGGCGTGCCCGTGATCCGCATCGCATGTCGGCCGGCGAGGTCGCGGACGACCGCGGCAAAGGCCTCGACCGGCTGCGCCTCGACGCCCGGCAGGACCGGGGCGTTCCCGAGCACGAGCCCCTGGTGCGGCTCGTTCGCAAAGCGCATCAGGATCAGGCCCTTCGCGCCCGCGTCCTCGAGCCACGCGGCGGTCTCTTCAAGAACGGCGCCGTCGTTGACCCCGGGGAGCACCACGACCGCCGCGTAGAGGTCGATCGCGCCGGCGAGCCGTTCGATCACCGCGAGCGAGGCCTCGGGCGTCGGGTCGTGCATGTACTTGCGGCGGAGGGTCGGGTCCGAGGCGAAGACCGTGAACGAGATTTCGGCGAGACCGTGGTCGATCAGGCGGTTGGCCACGCCCGGATCGTCGAAGCCCTTGCCCGAGGTGTACCCGATGTGGAGCGGGGCCTCGATCGCGGCGAGTACCTCGACCAGGTCGTCGAAGGCCGGGTAGCAGCTCGGGTCGCCCCCACCGCTGATCGTGACGCGGTCGATCTCACCCGAGAGCATCTGGAGCCGGCCGAGGGTCTCCTCGGCCACGTCGCGGAACGGTCGGAACCCGTCGTACTGCTCGCGGACCATCCGCGTGCAGTAGTCGCAGCCCTTCTTGAAGGGGAGGCAGTGCCGGCACCCGAGCGGGGCCGGGTCTTTCACGTGCCTGAAGTAACAGTAGGCGCAGAAGCCCCGGCAGTCGAGGCCCGGGCGCCCGCCGATGTCCACGACCAGCTCGCCCATTGCAGGATCAGTCGGCGGGCGAACGCTAAAGGGTTGTCTATCCGCCTGCGCCTCCCGGCTCCCGCACGGCGAAGACCGCGCCGAGCGCCCGGAACGCGTCCTCGATCTCCTCGAAGTTCGGGATATGGTGCTCGCGGAGGATGCGGAGGCCGGCACGGATCGAGTCGCCGCCCGCGAGGCAGCCCACGATCATCCTGTCCGTGTGCTCGCTGAACCGGACCACCTCGTTCGCGAGGTGGGCCGGGTCCATGGTCGCGGACGGGACCGCGATCACGATCGCGATGTCCCAGAGGTCCTCGCGCCGGAGCAGGGCGTCGAAGACCCGGGCGAACCGGTCCGCGCCCGCATCGCCGATCAGGTCGAGCGGATTCTGCCGGTTCCACTCGTCCGGCAGGAAGCTGTCGAGCTCGGCGAGCAGGTCGGGGGGGAGCTCGATCAGGTCCACGCCGTAGCGCTCGGCATAGTCGGACGAGAGGACCGCGAGACCCCCCGCGCTCGTGATCACGAGCGCCCGCCGGCCCCGGGGATACCCCTCCGAGCCGAGAAGCTCGGCGATCTGGAACGCCTCCGAGAAGGAGTCGACCGCGATCACGCCGGCCTGCTCGAAGGCTCCCCGGTAGACTGCGTAGTCGCCGGCGATCGAGCCCGTGTGCGACGACGCGGTCTTCTGGCCCCGTGCGGACGACCCCGATTTGAGCACGATCACCGGCTTGCGCTCCGTGACCCGGCGGACGATCTTGAGGAAGCTGCAGCCGTCGCGGATCTCCTCGATGTACATGATGATCGAGCGGGTGTTCGAATCCTGCTCGGCGAAGCGGAGGTAGTCCTGGAACGAGAGGTCGGCCTGGTTCCCGACGCTGATCACGACCGAGAACCCGATCTCTTCGGGGAGGGACCAGTCCACGACCATCGTGATCACGGCCCCGGACTGGGAGATGAACGCGATCGTACCGGGCTTGGGGGAGACCGGGTCGAAGGTCGTATTGATCCCGTACGGCGGGAGCATGATCCCGAGGCAGTTCGGCCCAACCACGCGAATCCCGGCCTTCCGGGCGTTCGCGAGGACCTCCGCCTCGAGCCGGCCCCCCTCCTCGCCCGTCTCGCGAAAGCCTGCCGAGAGGATCACGGCGAGCCGGACCCCTGCCCGGCCCGCCTCCTCGATCACGCCAGGGACGAGCTCGGCCGGGACCGCGATCACGGCCATGTCGACAGTCCCGGGTACGGCTCCGAGCGAGGGGTAGGCCTGGCGACCGAGGACCTCGGTCCGCTTCGGGTTGACGGGGTAGAGCGCCCCCTTGAACCGGAGGAGGTTGCGAAAGACCGCGTACCCGATCTTCCTCGGATCGGTCGAGGCCCCGACGACCGCGATCGAACGGGGCAGAAAGAGATCGGGCGGGATCGCCTCGGGCTCGGTGCAGGGGATCTCGACCGGCTCGTCGTCGAGGTAGATCCGGGCGTCGACGACGACCGCACCCTCCTCGTAGAGCATGAGGGGGTTCAGGTCGAACTCGGCGATATACGGGTCGGCCTCGAAGAGTCCGGCCACGCGCCTGATCAGGTCGACCAGCACCGCCTCGTCGAGAGCCGGGTAGTCGCGATAGCCCCGGATCAGCCGGTAGGCCCCGAGCTGCCTGACCATCGTGACGACCTCGGCCTCGGAGAGGGGCAGGACCCGGACCACGACATCGCGCAGGAACTCGACGAGCGTGCCACCGAGGCCGAAGGTCAGGATCTTGCCGAAAGAGGGATCGGTTCGCCCGCCGATGATCAGTTCGAACCCGGGCCGTGCCTGGCCCACGACGATCACGCCCTCGATCCTCGCGCCGGGCACCCGGCTCGCCACGCTCTCGACGATCCGGTCGAATGCCTCGCCGGCCTCGTCAGCCGAACCGATCCCGAGCACGACGCCGCCGGCGTCGGTCTTGTGGACCACGTCGGGCGAGACGATCTTCATCACGACCGGGAACCCGATCGCCGTCGCGGCCCGAGCCGCCTCGTCGCGCGTGGTGGCAAGGGCCGACGCCGGCACCGGGATCCCGGCCCCGCGCAGCAGCCGGTACGCCTCTTCCTCTGGAATCAACCTTTTTGCCATTGCGCCGACCTCAATCCTGAGTGAAGGGCTTTTTCAGGAGATAAAAGGGTTTTGATCCCGCAGATCTCCCATCGGGGCGTCGCCGTGATCCCGACCGGAGCAGGATCTTCCTTTCTCCGTGCCCGGCTTGCGGGCGCGAGGCGTGGACGGCGACCGGAACAAAAGGCAAAGGTTATCCTGTCGATTGCGTGATCATCCATTAAAGAGCTCGGAGGGCCGGGTATGGATCAACATTACTACCGAATCATTCGAGGAGGAGGCATCCTGCTCCTTCTCTGCCTGCTCGTCGCGGCGACGACAACGGCGGCGACGCTCCGGCCGGAGATCAACCCGGCACTGATCCCTGCAGGACGGACGTTGCCGATCATCACAGAGGGCTGGCGACCGGCTGGCTCATCGTCGAGACCTCACCGTCGAACGCGGACGTGACCGTCGACGGCGTACCCGCAGGCAGCTCGCCGCTCACCGTACCCGACCTCGCCGCCGGCAATCATACCGTCGTCGTCTCGCTCTCCGGGTACCGGGACGCGGAGGACGAGGTCGCGATCCCCCAGGGGGACGGGTTCCCGTTCGTTATACCCTTGAACCCGTGACCACTGCGGCGACCCGGAGCCCCATGCCGACGACCTCCAGCACGCCGACGGCTACGTCGACGCCGACGATCACGACCCAGGCCGGGACCATCCCCTCTCGCCCACGTCCACGCCGGCGCCGACCGCCGCAGCGACCTCGCCTGGCCCGACCTCGCGGCAACCGACCGTCGCTCCATCCTCCACTCCAGCGACGACGGTTGCCACAACGGCGCCGACTACCGCCCCCGCCACGACGATCGATCGGACGACTCCATTCGCGACCCCGGCCGCCGCCCGACCGTCGGCGAGCCCGACGCCGGGCGCCGCTACCGCGACGATCCGAAGCACGACCCCGCCCCCGTTCACGGCCGGGATCTCCGATCGTCCGCTCTGGTCGAACTACACCGTCCGCATCGGCGAGATCGTGAAGTCACCGCGGATCACGACCTGCTCGCCCTACGCGGTCGTCGGGATCAATCCCCGGACCGTGCCGATGGCGGTGGTCGAGGTGAAGCAGCGCGTCACGGTCGACGCGCCAAGCATCTGGAGCGACTGGCATGTCGTCGAGATCGACCGGAACGCGAGTACCTATCCCCTGGACTTCCGCTGGGCGACCGCCCTCCCCAACGCGACGGGCGGAGTCTTCCAGGTCTCCCGCATCCCCTTCCCGGTGGGCGGAGCAAACTGGACGGACCCGCCGGGGCTCGCGGTCTACGGGAAGGTGACGCGGAACGGAGATACCTGGCAGACGTTCACGATCAACATGGCCAGGGCCGCGAATCGGCCGGCCAGCGCCGGCGCCCTCGAGCAGGGGGCGATCTCGAGTGCCTGGACGTTCCCTGTCGGGTTCGGCTGGATCGAGGTCTCGGTTCGCGACGATCGAACTCGGTCCGGCCTCGTTCCCGCTGCCGAACGGGATGGCCTTCGGCAAGGAGAAGGAGGACCTGCCCGGAGCCGATGCGCCCTGCACGGGCTGCCTCATCCAGGGGATAGACCCGGGCAAGGTTTCGAATCTCTTCCTCGCGATCAACCAGACCTTCTACGTCCGGGTCGTGCCCGTCGACGGGGAGGGGCATAGTGCCGGCAACCCCTCGATCCCGGTCGAGGTGACCGTGACGCGGCCGGATGGGGGACCGGGGCTTGGCTTCACAACCACGACCACCACTCATGTTCTCCGCCCGCCCTCGGTCCGGATCGTCTCGTACGATCCGATCCGGGAGACCGCGGAGCCGTACCACTATTACGTCCTGAATGGATCGGCACTCTGGCCGAAGGGCGGCCATTTCTACGACCCGCCCGACAAGTCGACCTGCGACTCACCGTACGTCACGGACGGCGACTGCTGGATACAGGCCGCGGACGCCATTTCCGACGCGATTGAGATGGTCACCGGGGCCCTGGCGACCACCTGGCAGATGCTTCAGGACTTCGTCGTCGATGTTGCGATCAAGACCACGATCCTGGGCCCGCTCGGCTGCGACGAGAGCGACGCCTGCCGGGGCTTCCTGAAGACGTCGCTCCAGGTGGTGATGGTCGCGTTCGGCGTCCCGCCGACCCTGCCGAGCTATGCGGAGCTCAAGGACTCGGGCACAGAGTATATGGCCCATCTCGCGCTGCAGGAGATAGGGGCCGGGGAGGCCTGGGAGGCGCTCCCGGAGGAGCTGCAGACCAAGATCAAGGCGGAGGGGAAGGCGGCCGCCGACGACCTGATCTCCTCGTTCAACAGCGAGATCGACGACCGGATCGGCGCGGATTTCATCCCGGACCCCGAGTATCTCCCGCACCCGGGGCTCGTCATGCTCCGAGTCTCCAACCCCAACACCGAGCCGACCGACCCCTGCGTGGTCTCGGTCGGGGACTCCCTCGGGTTCTATCGCGGCGGTTCGGCCGTGCTGCCCTCGCTCGCCCCGGGAAAGTCGTTCGCGGTCCCGGTCTCGCTCGAGGAGAACATCGACGCCTTCACCACGTCCCAGACCTGCCCCGCCGAGGTTACGGCCGCCGGCTACTGCAAGGACTGCTCCGGGGACAAGGGTGTCTGGCAGTCGAACTACGGCGACATGTACCGATTCTGCTGCCACGCCAACTGGAAGACGTCGTTCGTCCGTGCGACCGAGGATCGGATCCTGGTCTCCGTCGACTATCCCGACCGCCACATCAGCGTCGGGAGCGAGGGGCCGGTGCTGCCGACGACGACGCAGAGTTTCCAGACCACCGTCGTCACCTATCCCCAGGGCTGGAAGACCGGGATCGCGCCCCCGCTCGCAGTGGACCCGGACCAGCAGTCGGCGTCGCCGTACAGCGTCTTCAACGGCGGAGGCCGCAACACGGGCGCATAGTCGGAGCCGGGACCGACCGCCCCCAGGCGGCGCCCCGTGCGGGCGGCAGCCCCGGTCAGCCGTAGGTCTGGCCTGTCGCAACCCGCAGCAGGGCGTAGATCACGACCAGGTAGGCGGCGATCCGGAGTGCGATGATCAGGAGGTCGCTCGTGTCGACCCCGAAGAGCACGAGCAGGTGCGAGGCCGCAAAGAGGCCGAACGCGCCGCCCACGAGCGCCTCGGTCAGTCGGCCGCTCTTCTGGAACCCCCAGATCCCGAGGATCAGGATGACGGTGGTCAGAGCCAGGTTGATTACAACAACCGGGTTGTAGGTGAATGACATGGTTATCGTCCCCTGAACCCATCAGCGCCGTTCGAGCATATCATCCTGCCGGATGAATGGATCACAGGCCGGGGCCGGCGGTTCGGGTGGCACCTTCGCGACCGCGGTGATCATCAGAAGCAGGAGCGCGAAGAGCGTTCCGAGGAGGAAGACCGCCTGAAATCAGGAATCGATGACCTCGTCGAGATAACGATAGAGCGGTGTCGTGGTCTCGATCAGCCCCCCGCGTGGGCGGCGATGGTGAAGACCGCGGCATAGAGCGCCATCGAGACGGCGGAGCCGGCATTGCGCGTGGTGATCGCGGTCGATCCGACCTCGCCCGTATCCGGCCCCTTCGCGAAGCCGAGGACGAGCCGATAGTTGACCGGGATGAAGAGGCCGGCCGCGAGCACATGAAGGCCGCGAGTGCAACGAGGGAGACCAGGAGACGAAGGCGCCCCGGGCCGACGGGAAGGGCGTTCCGGTTCGCAGAGGAACCGTCCCTCACCCGCCTGTCCCCCGCGCCAGGAACCTGCCCCGGCCCCGTTCGCCAGTAAAGATACCGTCCTCCACCACGACCTCTCCCCCGACGATCGTCATTTCAGGCCATCCCTTTACCTGGAGGCCGTCGTAGAGGCAGTCCTCGAGGGGGGTGTGGAGGACCGACGCCGAGAGGACTCGTTCGGCCGCAAGGTCGACGAGCACGAGGTCCGCGTCGGCGCCGGGCCGTACGGCGCCCTTCCTGGGGTAGAGGCCGAAGCATTTCGCCGGGTTCGCGCTGGTCAGGGCCGCGACCTGCTCGATCGTGAGACGGCCCCGGGCCACACCCTCCGAGAGGAGGAGCGGGAGGCGGGTCTCGATCCCCGGGACTCCCTGGACGACCCGGGTGAAATCCGGGACGAGCCGACCGTCGTCGCTCCGTTCGAGGAGGGCCTCCTTGGCGGCCCGGGTGTAGGCGCAGTCGTCCGACCCGACCACGGTGATCGTGCCGTCGGCCAGCCCCCGCCAGAGCGCATCGGCTTCGGAGGGGCTGCGGAGCGGAGGCGAGCAGACCGCGAGGTGGCCGCGATCGGGGTCGTCGTAGAGCGACCGGTCGAGGACGAGGTACTGGGGGCAGGTCTCCACATGGAGACGCTGACCGGCGGCCCGGGCCCGGCGGGCGCAGTCGAGCGCGTCGCCGACGGTCGTATGCACGACGTAGAGCGTGCAGTGCGCGACACGGGCGCAGCGGACGGCCCGGCCAAAGGCCTCGGCCTCGCACTCAGGGGGCCTGGTGTCGGGATACCGAGACCAGGAGAGGTCCCCCTCACGGCGGGCCTGTTCGGTCAGAAAGGCCGCGATCGGATCTGACTCGGCATGGACGAGCGGAAGGGCTCTGCAGGCGGCCGCCCGTTCGAAGGCCGCGAGCATGGTCTCGTCGTCGACCATCAGCCCGACCTCGCGGTAGGTCATGTAGACCTTGAAGGACGGGCAGCCCGCCCGGACCGCCTCCGCGAGCTCGTCCGCGTGCGCGGCCTCGAGCACCCGCCCGTGAACGGCGTAGTCGAGCGCCGACTTCGCCATCTGCTCCTTGCGGCGCTCGAGCGACTCGAGAAGGGAGCCGCCCCTGGGGGTGTTCGCGAAGTCGAAGACGGTCGTCGTCCCGCCGAACGCGGCCGCGACCGACTGGGTGTAGAAGTCGTTCGCCGAGGAGAGCCCCAGGAAGTCGTTCTCCACATGCATATGCGGCTCGACCCCGCCGGGCAGGACGTGGAGCCCGCCCGCATCGATCATTCGACAGGCCGGACCGGTCACCGTGCCCACGGCCGCGATGCGGCCGTCCCGGACCGCGATGTCGGCCAGCCGGGTTCCGTCCGGCGAGACCACGAGCCCGTTGCGGACGACGAGATCGTACACATCTGAGTATGGCCGGGCAGTCACATCAACCTGTTTGAGACGGGGGCCGCCCTCCCCCGAGCGGGGCGAAGCCCCCGGTTCCGATCATCGACCTTTGTCTCCGGGCACGGGCCGCAGCCCTGTCATTTTGAAAAGGAACCGTCAGCGAGCCCGGATCGGCAGGCTCAAGCCCCCCTGAATCGATGATCAGAGATGAACCCCGAGTGCATCGGCGTGAACCGCATCCTCGATACCTATACCGTCCTCTATAGCCAGCGCGACCTTGCCGGCCTCATCTCGCTTGTCGAGTCCGACTTTCAGGGCTTCGGCACCGGTCCCGACGAGGTGGTCATGAGTGCGGAAGAGCTCCGCCAGTCGGTCGTCCGCGACTTCGCTCAGGCCGATTCCTCCACGATCGCCTTCTCCGAGCGGCGCTGCACGATCGAGGGGGCCGCGGCCTGGGTGATGGGGACATGCCGGTTCGACTTCTGTGCCGGAGAGTCCGAGGGCGCCATGGAGGGACGGTTCACGGCCGTTCTCCGCCGGAACGAGGGAGTCTGGCGGTTCGCGCAGCTCCACCTCTCGATGCCCTGCGCCGAGCAGACCGAGGGCGCCTCCTGGCCCTCGGCCTGAACCCCAGTACTTCGCTAATTTCCCTCCGTGTCATCTTTCATTCGTCAGTGCTCCCCGTCCCCTTTGACTATCCCGGTTTTCTGAGTGCAGGAATGGAGC
>SISS01000015.1 GCA_004332335.1 Methanoregulaceae archaeon UXB-2016
ACCCCGACCCGCTCACCCGGGTTCGGTGCGGTTGTCGCGCTCGTCGGCCTCGGTGCCGTTGCGGTGCTCGTCCTCCGCCGGAACTGATCCCCCACTAAACCTCTTTCTTTTTTTTAAGACCGCTCTGCGGCTCGCTTCACTCGAGTGCATCTCGTCGCAGTCCTCGTTCGTATCTGCCGGGCTCATCGACGATACGTCTCCATCCCGGACGACGGGCAGAACGGCCGCGCCACTGGATTAAAAATTTTCTGATTTCTCCGTCCACGCGGCGTCCGAGTCTGTTTTCCCATGGGTCTTTTTCCGCAGAACAAGCATCCGCGCGCAGAAATGGAGTCCCACCGCCCTGATCGACCCCGGGCTCTGTATCCCGGGGGGAGGGAGATCTCCCGGTTATGCCTCCCATGAATATCTGTCAGGGTAGGAACTGGGCCTGGTATCGAAGGAACCTCCTCCCTTTGATGAGGATTCGGCGTGCTGTCCGTCACTAAAAACACAAAGGTGTATATGAACTTACGCAATATTTTCCCCCGGAATTCAGGCCAATTATTACCTTCGGAAATATCACAACTGTTTTAAGGGGTGACCTTCTAGTTTAGAACTAATGAAGTGCAGCCTTTTTTTCAAGATAGGTCTTTTTGCGCTGGCCACCATGATCGTTGCACCGATCGTGTCGGCAGCGCCAGTTCAGATCAACGGTCCGACGGTGATCTCAATTCCGGGAACCTACGTTCTGGGACAGGACATCAGTACGACCCAGGGCACGGCCATCAAGATCCAGTGCTCGAACGTGGTCCTCGACGGCAACGGGCACACCATTGACGGCGTCGATGCCAACGGGTCGTTCGGAATCCTGGTCAACAGCAACAGCGGACTCCTCTCGGGCGTCACGATCAAGAATGTCCGGCTGAACGATTGGTACGACGGCCTCTACTTCAAGGGAGTGAACGGCGGACGGATCGAGTCCGTGACGGCCACGAACAACCTGAGGGCGGGGATCAGCCTCCGCTGCTCGAACGACAACGTCATCACCGGGTGCACGGCGACCGGGAACGGACAGGGATTCTATGTCTGGTCCGAGTGCTCGAGAAACAGAATCGAGTCCTGCACGATCTCCGACAACAAGGAGATGGGGCTCTGGCTCGCCTCGACCGGGAGGACTGCGAGCGGCATTGTCTACGACTCGACGGGCAACCAGGTCGTCGGGAACAACGCGATCGGCAACGGCCGGATGGGCCTCTACGTGGACTTCTCCGATGGGAACATCCTCTCGAACAACAAGGTCACCTCCAATAGCGCCTTCGGAATCTTCATCGACTACTCCTCCAGGACCCGGGTCGAGTCGAACACGGTCTCCGGAGGGTCCGAACAGGCCGTCTATCTCTACGATGCGGACAGCACCGAGCTGATTGGCAACACCGTCACGGGAGCGGCCGACTATGGAATCTGGATATCATCGTCGAGCGGCAACACCATCAGGTCCAACACGGTCTCGCGGAACGGCAAGGGGGGCATCGTCCTGAACGGCGAAGAGACCATCCCGACGAACAACAACAGCGTCACCTCGAATACTGTCCGGGACAACGGTGAGATCGGTATCTACCTCTGCCGGTCGAGCGGCAATACCGTGACGAACAACCACTTCTCGAACCCCGTGAACGCGCGCTACGGCGGCTCCTGCGGGCCGAGCGTCTGGTCGACGGAACGGCGCTCGGGGACCTCGATCACGGGCGGCAGCACCCTCGGCGGCAACTACTGGGCCCACCCGGCGGGAACGGGTTTCTCTGAGACGAGCTCCGACGGCGATCGTGACGGTATCTGCGACCGACCCTTCATGATCAACTCCGCCAACTCGGACCCCCTTCCCCTGGCGAAGACAAATGCCTCGATCTCAGCCGTTCCCACGTCGACCCTGACGCCGACGCCGACCGTAACTCCGGTGGGTACGATCCCCACCATCCCCCTCCCCCCGGAGGTCTCACCGTCGGCGACCCCGACCCCGAACTCCACCCCTGTCCTGGGGGGAAAGGGAGAGCCCCTCACGCCGCTTCCCGGTGCATCCGGTTCACCCTGTGACAATGACGGCGATGGCCGGTACGAGGATGTCAACGGCAACGGACGGAGCGACTTCGCCGATGTCGTCCTCCTCTTCAACAACCTGGACTTCGTGGGCGGCGCCTACCCCGGCTCGACCTTCGACTTCAACCAGAATACCCGAATCGATTACGGGGATGTCACAGTTCTCTATCAGCGGCTCTGAGGCGGCACCCACTTTTTAATAGCTGGAACACCTCCCCCCTTCTGAAGTGCCATGAAGAATGTGCTCATAGTCTACGCCGCGCCCGAACCGAAGTCGCTGAACGGTGCGATGCTGGCTGCGGCCATCTCGACTCTCAAGGGGGGAGGGATGAACGTCGAGATCTCGGACCTGTACGGCATGGATTTCAAGGCCGTGCTCGACGCCCGGGACTTTCCCGATCGCCGCGATACCGTGGTCTTCGATCCGGCAGCCGAACAGATGCATGCAATCGCGACCGGGACCATCGCTCCGGACATCGCGGCCGAGATCGAGAAGGTCCGCCGGGCCGACCTGCTGATCATCCAGTTCCCGATCTGGTGGACCTCGATGCCCGCGATCCTCAAGGGCTGGTTCGACCGCGTCTTTGCCCCGGGGTTCGTGGTCAATCTCCAGAAGGGCCAGGTCTACGGCAACGGCCTCCTGCGTGGAAAGAAGGCGATGGTCGTCGTGACGGCGGGCTCGTCGGCAGAACTCTACTCGCCCGCGGGGCCGCACGGCGACCTGCACCAGCACCTCCGCGCCCTGACGCACAACCTGCTCGAGTTCTGTGGTCTCGAGGTCCTCCAGACACACGTGGTCTACGGTGCGGTTGGCATCGCCCCCGAGGATGCGGACCGCGAGATCGAGCGATACGTGGATCGACTTCTCGCTCTCTGAGTGGAGAGGCTTATGAATCGCGAATGCATATGGTATGGACCATGACGCAGCTCTCTGATGAGGAGGGGCGCCTGGGCATGGCCCTAGCCCGACAGGCGGTCGAGGCCGCGGTCCGACGCCAGCGGCCTGCCCAGGCCCCGCTGCCTCCCGTCTTCTCCGAGCCCCGGGGTGTCTTTGTCACCCTGACTCGGAACGGAGAACTGCGGGGCTGTATCGGCCTGCCGTATCCGGTAGCGCCGCTTGCCAAGGCGATCGTCGAGGCCGGGACCTCAGCAGCGCTCCAGGACCCGAGGTTCCCTCCGGTACAGCCGTCGGAGCTCGCCTCGATCAGGGTCGAGCTGACCGTGCTCACGATGCCGGCGCCGATCGGCGGGCCGGCCGAGTCGCGGGCAGGACAGGTCGAGGTCGGGCGGCACGGACTGATCGTGCGTGGTCATGGCACGAGCGGCCTTCTTCTGCCGCAGGTTGCGACCGAGTACGGCTGGGCCGCTCTCGAGTTCCTCGACCAGACCTGCCGGAAGGCCGGGCTGCAGGCCGGGTGCTGGCGACGACCGGAGGTCGAGGTCAGCCTCTTCGAGGGACAGATCTTTCACGAATAGGTGTTGACATGGTGTTCGGGTTCGAGGTGCTACACAAGGATGTCGCCGGCCGTATCGGCCGGCTCAGGATCGGATCGAAGACTGTTCGGACCCCGGCACTGCTGCCGGTGATCAACCCCCATCTCCAGATCGTCACGCCGAACGAGATGCACGAGATGGGAGTCGAGGCCCTGATCACGAACGCCTACATCTTCTATCGGAGCGAGCGGTTCTACGAGGCCGCGCTCGAGCGGGGGCTCCACGCGGTCCTGGACTTTCCCGGGGTGATCATGACCGACTCGGGCTCGTTCCAGCTCTCGGTCTACGGCGATGTCGAGGTCGGCAATCGCGACACCCTCGAGTTCCAGCAGCGGATCGGCTCGGAGATCATCGTGCCCCTCGACCTGCCGACCCCTCCATCTGCCGACCGTGAGCGGGCCGAGGCCGAGCTCGAGGTCACGCTCGCCCGGATCGACGAGGCCTGCGGCCTTGTCGGGGAGAACTCGGTGCTCGCGGCCCCTGTCCAGGGCGGCATCTTCGAGGACCTTCGCGAGCGGGCCGGCCGGGAGGTGAGCGAGCGCGGGTGCGTGATTACCCCGATCGGTGCGGTCGTCCCCTTGATGGAGAACTACCGCTACCGCGACCTGGTCCGGGTGGTGCTCGCGGCCAAGCGCGGACTCTCGCCGGGCGCCTGCGTCCACCTCTTCGGCGCGGGCCATCCGGCCATGCTCGCGCTCGCGGTCGCGATGGGCTGCGACCTCTTCGACTCGGCCGCGTACGCCCTCTATGCGAAGGAGGGTCGGTACCTCACGGTCCACGGCACCCTCTTCCTCGGCGAGCTGACCGAGCTCCCCTGCTCCTGTGCGATCTGCCGATCGCACACGCCGGACACGCTCCGCCGCTCCCCCGAGAGCGAGCGCCTCCTCGCGCTCCACAACCTCCACGTCACCCTCGGCGAGCTCGCCCGGATCCGCCAAGCGATCATGGACGGCACCCTCTGGGAGCTCGTCGACGAGCGCTGCCGGTCGCACCCGCGCCTCCTCGAGGGCTACCGCGAGCTCCTCCGCGCCTCCCCCTCGCTCGAGCTCTTCGACCGGAGCACCAAGCGACGGTTCTTCTACCGGGGGGACGAATCCTGCCAGCGGACCGAGGTCGTCCGCTATCACCGCGACCTCGCCAGGTTCGACATGGCCGGGCGGGTGCTGATCTCGTTCTTCGGGCAACCCGAGCCCGGTTTTGACCGGTGCCTCGCCTTCCGCCCGCCCTTCGGCCCCTACCCGCCCGCTCTCGCCGAGACCTTTCCCATCGGCCAGTGCGAGATCCCGTCCTGGGACGAGACGATGGTCAGGTCCGGGTGCCGGGGCATCGCGGCCCTGGTCGAGGCGAACCCGGACGCAGAGTTCACGGTTCGCTGCGAGCCGCGGTGGGCGGAGCTCGTCGCCTGTGAAGCCCCCGGGGTCCAGGTGATCTCCCATGAAGATTGAGATCCGCTCTCGCGACGGCCTTGCCCGCGCGGGCGTCCTGGTCCACGGCGACCTCTCGTTCCCATGCCCGGGCGTGACCGAGGTCGACGCGGTCTTTCCGTCGCTCCTCGCCCGGGCCTACGAGAACGTCCCCATCTCGGCCGACGAGGCGTTCGTTGCGGCCTGGCTCGTCTCTGGCGAGGAGCCGCACACGGTCCACCCGGCCTATCACGAGCCGGTCTCCGCCGGAGAGGCCGTCATGGTCGCGAACTGGCAGACGGTCCTGGCCGATCCGGGGGCATATGTCCGGCATCTCGTGCCGCTCATCGAGTCGCTCCCGCCGGACGCGCCCCGGTATGCGCCGGCCGCCGCCACCCCCCTGAACGCAGCTCTCCTCGCCTGGACCGGGTTCGACCTCTTCGACTACGCAGCGACCGACCTGGCCGCTGCCCGGGGCCGTTTCCTCCTCCCCGAAGGGGAGCTCGGTGCCGATGCGCTTGAGAGCGGGGTCTGTGCATGCGAGGGATGCGTGGCCGGCGACCTCCGGCGCCACAATCGGCTCACGCTCGAGCGGGAACTCGCGCTGGTCCGGAGTTTCGTCCAGGACGGACGGCTGCGTGACCTGGTCGACTCCCGCTGCCGGCTCGACGCCGCGGCCGTCGGCGTCCTCCGCCTGCTTGATCGCCGGTACCCGTTCATCGAGCGGTGGACGCCCGTGACGGGCCCGACCCCGATGCGGGCGAACTCGGCCGAGGCCCTCGGGCGGCCCGAGGTCCGCCGCTTTGCCGAGCGGGTGCTCAAGCGGTACCGACCGTCTCGGACCGACACGGTCGTGCTCCTGCCGTGCTCGGCACGCAAGCCCTACGCCCTCTCGCAGAGCCATCGCCGCTTCGCCAGCGTCATCCGTGACCGGGCCCACGAACTGATCGTCACCTCGCCCCTCGGCATCGTCCCGCGCGAGCTCGAGCTCTGCTATCCCGCGGCGCACTACGACGTGCCCGTGACAGGATACTGGGACGCGGAGGAGGTCGCAGTCATAGCGGCTACCCTCGGCGCCTACCTCGAGCGCCACGCGTTCGGACGCGTCATCGCCCATCTCGAGGGCGGAGCCCTCCGCGTGGCAGAGGTGGCCGCGGCCGGGGCCGGGTGCACGCTCGAACGGACGGTCGCGGACGGCCGTCCCACCTCTGAGGCATCGCTGGGAGAGCTTGAGGCGGCCCTCGACGGGAGCCGCCGGCGGCTCGAAGACCCGCTCCGCGGCCTCGCCCTCTACCAGTTCGACCACGAACTCGACCTCTCGTGCCTCCGGAGCCGGGGGCGCTACCCGAGGCTGCAGTACCTCCGGGGGAAGACGCCCCTCTTTGGGATCGACGTGGATGCGGGCCTCCTCCGCCCGACCTTCGAGGGCTGGCGCCGCCTGGGCGAGGGCTACCGGGTCACGATCGACGCCTTTGTGCCGCAGGGCGATGTCCTCGCCCCCGGAGTGCTCGACGCCGACCCCCGGATCAGGCCGGGAGACGAGGTCCTCGTGGTCGGCACGCTCGCGCTCGCAACCGGCCGGGCCGCGATGTCGGCCGCAGAGATGTGCGCCTCCACCCGTGGGGTCGCGGTGAGAAGGCGTAAGGTAATGAAACTGGAGCACAAATAATACGACGAACCCCCCGGGTTCGGAGGCAGTCAGAGTGTACAGTGTGGTGAAGGCCGAGCAGCTGGCCGATAGAGTGCACGAGCTCGTGGTCGAGGCGCCACATGTGGCCCGACATGCGAAGGCCGGGCAGTTTCTGATCGTCCGCGTCGACCCGGATGGCGAGCGAATTCCGCTCACGATCTCTCGGGCAGAGGGCGACCTCGTCCGCGTCATCTTCATGACCATCGGCGCGACCACGTATCGGCTCGCCGAGCTGCGTGCTGGCGACTCGATTCTGGACGTGGCGGGTCCTCTCGGGCGACCGAGCGGGATCCCGCAGAATGCGACCTGCGTGGTCGTCGGAGGCGGTGTCGGGATCGCCTCCTGTCCGATCATCGCCCGGACCCTGCGAGGCGCCGGAAACCGTGTGATCGGGATCATCGGTGCGAGGAATGCGGACCTCATGATCCTCGAGGACGAGATGCGGCAGGCCTGTGACGAGCTGCACGTCACGACCGACGACGGCTCGATGGGACGGCACGGGTACGCGGCCGACGTCCTGAAGGAGGTGATCGAGGCCGAGCCGGTCGATCAGGTCTGGGTCATCGGCCCTGCGATCATGATGAAGGTCACCAGCGCCGTGACCCGGCCGAAGGGGATCCGGACCTGGGTCAGCCTGAACCCGATCATGGTCGACGGCACGGGCATGTGCGGCTCGTGCCGCGTGGTCGTGAACGGCGAGACGAAGTTCGCCTGCGTGGACGGCCCGGAGTTCGATGCCCACCAGGTGGACTTCGACCGGTTGATGCAGCGCCAGCGGATCTACCCGGAGGAGGAGCGCGAGGCCCTCGAGCGGCATCATGCCTCTCATTGCGGGTGTGAGCCGGGGGCGCGACATGGCTGAACGCGCGTCGACCGTGCGCGTGCACGACTTCGGCGAGGTCGACCTCGGTCTCTCGCCGGACCAGGCCCAGGCCGAAGCCGACCGGTGCCTGCAGTGCAAGAAGCCGGCCTGCGTGACCGGCTGCCCCGTCGGCGTCGATATTCCGGCCTTCGTCCTTGCGATCGCCGAGGGCCGATTCGGGGAGGCCCGGACCGGGATCCTCGAGGCGAACCTGCTGCCCGCCGTCTGCGGCCGGGTCTGTCCGCAGGAGACGCAGTGCGAGGGGGCCTGCGTCCTCTCGGGGAAGGATCGGGCGATCAACATCGGCGCGCTCGAGCGGTTCGCGGCCGACTTGGGTGGCCTCGAGGGCGAGGCTCCCGTCGCACGGGCTCCCGCGACCGGGCGGCGCGTTGCTGTCGTCGGCTCCGGACCGGCCGGCCTGACAGCGGCGGCCGAGCTCGCTCGGCGCGGCCACGCGGTCACGCTCTACGAGTCGCTCCACGAGCCGGGCGGCGTCCTCCTCTACGGTATCCCCGAGTTCCGCCTTCCCAAGGCCGTGGTGCGTGAGGAGATCGAGCGCGTGCTCGCCCTCGGCGTGGAGCTCCGGACGAACATGCTCGTGGGCCAATCCCTCCCGGTCGAGGAGCTGCTCGCCTATGACGCGGTCTTCATCGCGACCGGTGCGGGGCTCCCGTCGTTCATGGGCATCCCGGGCGAGGAGGTGAACGGGGTCTACTCGGCGAACGAGTTCCTGACCCGGGTCAACTTGATGCATGCCGACCGGTTCCCGGACTCCGGCACGCCGGTCAAGCGCGGGAGCAGGGTCGTTGTCACGGGCGGGGGGAATGTCGCGATGGACGCGGCCCGCGTGGCTCGTCGCCTTGGGGCGCGGGTCTCGCTCGTCTACCGGCGACGCGAGGAGGACCTTCCCGCCCGCCGCGAGGAGGTCCGCCATGCACGCGAGGAAGGGGTCGAGTTCATGACCTGCGCCGCACCCGTGCGCATCCTCGGCGAGCCCTGCGTGACCGGGGTCGAGTGCGTCCAGATGGAGATGTGCGCCCTCGACGAGAGCGGGCGACCCGCGCCCCGGGAATGCGAGGGTTCATCCTTCGTGATCGATGCCGACACCGTGATCCAGGCGATCGGGACCAGCCCGAACCCTCTGCTGGTCCGGCTCCTGCCGGGAGCCGAGACTGGGCGGAAGGGGAACCTGGTCGTGGACGAGGACGGGCGCACCTCGATCCCCCGCGTCTACGCGGGGGGCGACATCGCGACCGGGGCGGCAACGGTCATCCTCGCGATGGGTGCGGGCAAGCGGGCCGCGGCCGCGATCGATGCCGACCTCCGGAGCGGCATCGCTCCCTGAAAACTGCGCTTCCTTTTTACGCTTCTGTTTTTACCCGAATTCCGGGCGATTCCGCCCACCCGGATTCGACAGGTTTAACCGTACCCGAGAGAACAGTACCTAGTTTATGGCAAAAAATGCTCTGCTGCTGGCCCTGGTAGCGGTGCTGGTCGGTGGCCTGCTCGTCGCCGGGTGCATGACGAGCGCCCCCGGCACGAATACGACCGCCACCTCCACGCCTGCCACGACGACTGTTGCGACCACTGAACCGGTCACGACCGAGATGCCGGTGACCGTCGGGACGACCGAGATCGTCTCCACGACACCTGCGGAAACGACGGCACCGAATGCGACCGCGAACGTCACACCGACTGCAAATACGACCGTAAAGGCCACCGCGACCCGAACCTCGTACATGGAGCAGGACTCGGGGTCGTCGAGCGACCCCATCACGCTTCGGACGACCCAGCCCACCTCGGTCGTCACGACGGTCCTGCCGTCCGTCTCCATGACGATTCCGACAGCCCCCACCACGGTTGCGCCAACCCTCACGGTCCAGCCGACGGACTCACAGCCCACGGTCGAGCCGACCACCACGGTCGTGACCACGGCCCCGACATCGCAGCCGACATCGCAGCCGACGACCACAGTGAAGACCACGGCTCCGACATCGCAGCCGACGACCACGGTGAAGACCACGGCCCCGACATCGCAGCCGACGACCACAGTGAAGACCACGGCTCCGACGACGAAGCCGACGACTACGGTGAAGACCACGGCTCCGACGACGAAGCCGACGACTACGGTGAAGACCACGGTCCCGACGCCGAACCCGACCAAGACAACGCAGACACCGCCGCCCACCCCGTTCCCGGTGACGCAGACCACGGTCCCCCTGCCCTCGATGGGTTTCTGACCGGAATACCTTTTTTAAAATAGATAGGTGACCGCGTCGCCGCGGCCGATTCTTAGCTGCTTCTTCGATGACTTAGTCGTCGAGATACTTGACCACGACCCCCGTGTTGTCGACGGCGGTCTCGATCGCGATCTCGAGCCCGAGGGGCACAATCGCCGCTTCGAGCTCCGGGCGCGGCCGCGTGGTTATGACCGCGATCGAGGGGCCGACCGAGGACATCCCCACGAACTCGAACCCGGCCTCGCGAAGCCGGCTCATGTATGTGTAGATAGCGAAGGTGTGGTGCTCGATCTCGGCCCGCTTCGACCCTCGAAACTCGAGCTCCCAGAGCACGTCGCCGACCTTGCAGAGGTCGCCCCGCTCGAGGGCCGGGATCAGGTCCATGAGGAGCAGGTAGGCCTTGAGCTCGCGATCCTGGTAGTCCAGGGTCCGCGCCCGGTTCATCAGCAGGTCGAACTCCTTTGCGCCGGCCGACGAGATGTCGGAGGAAGGGATGATCACGTAAACCGACTCTCTCTCGGCGAACGGGTGCTGATACACCAGGGTCAGCCGGTCCCCCATCACGGCCATCCCGCCGTACGTGCTGACGGCCGGTCCGACTCCGGTCTCGAAGCCGTATGCGATCTCGCCCTCGTCGGTCTCTTCGACGTAGTTGTGTCCCAGGAGGAGCCGGAGCTGGTCGTCGCTGAAGGGGGAGCCGACCGCGGCGTTCAGGGCGTGGGCAAGCGCGATCAGGACCGTGCTCGTCGACCCGAGCCCGACATGTGGATAGGCGTGGTCCTCGACGACGACCGAGAAACCGCCCTCGTACCCGCTCGCGCGGCGGAAGACCTCGAGGAAGTGACAGATGATCGGCTGGCGCACCGACCGAATCTCATCGGAGCCGTCGACGCACCGGAGGGAGATCGTCACGGGGAGCGCGATCGCGAACCCGACTCCCCCGCCGCCCGGCTGTTCGGGGGCGAACCTGTTCATGTCCAGGACCGTGAGATGGATGCGCGAGGGAGCACTGACCCGGATGGTCCCTGCGTATAGTTGCAGATCGCATGTCCTTTCGAGATCGAGGGTGTGGATGTTCTCGCCAGGGGCGAATGGGCGGAAGTCGTACTCGACGAGGTCGAGGTCGCCGCCGCGGATCTTCATGACCGGCATGGTATCTCACCGCCTCCGGTCGAAGAAGATGTTCTTGCCCGTCGCCGAGACCGGGATGCCGCAGGCGACCGTGCAGTCGGGGAGCCACCCCAGGACGAGCCCGGCCGCGCCGGCCGTGTACATGACCCGGTTGTCCAGGTTCAGGAGCGAGGCGGTCTTGACGGCCGAACCGATCGCGATCCCGAGGTCCAGGACCTTCAGGACGCAGTTCGGGGCGCCGTACGCGGTGGTCTCGGGCCCGGCCGATGTGGCGGCCTCGCGCATGGCCGCACAGTCCGGATAGCCGCACCCACCGCAGTCGACCCCGACCGGTTCGCGGCCCCGGATGCCGAGCAGGAGGCAGGCCGCACCGGCGGCGACATTCCCGGCATCCCGCTCGAAGATCCGGGCTCTCTCGCCCTCAGCCGCCTTCCGCATCGTGTCGGCCAGCCGGTCGAGTTCGCCCTCCGAGACGATTCGGATCACGAGGGAGTCCTCGCCCTTTCCCTTCGGCGCTGTGCGGGCCGCAAGGGCCATCAGGTCGCAGGCCATCCCGGCGACCCGGGACTTGTCGTTCATGGAGAGCTGATTTGCCCCCCGCACAGATAAAACCGGGAGAGATGGGGGCGGCAGAAGAGAGGGGAGGTCAGGACTGCTGCCGGAGCAGCTGCCCGAGGCGTGGGACGAAGTCCTTCTTGCGGCTCATCACGTCCTTCAGGAGGAGGGGCGCTCCCTCGAGCTCGAGCCGGGCGAGCCAGACCTCGTCGACCGCGGCGAAAAAGGCGAGGGAGGCGTTCTCGAAGACCGAGGTGTAGAGCGCGACCGCCAGGTCGGCGCGGTGGCTCGCTCGGAGCCTCCCGAGTTCGCGCCGGATCTCGGGGCCGTGCGCCTCGGGAAACGCGAACGACGGGACCATCACCTGGGCGATCACGACGTTTCGGCCGAAGAGTGCGTAGGACTTGCTGTCGCGCCGGAGCTGCTCCTCGATCGGGACGTCGTCCACGGCCATGCCCTTCTCGATCAGGGTCGTGCCGAGGGCGAGAGGATCGCGGCCGACGAGCCCGGCCAGGTACTCCACGGCCCGATGGTCGAGCGAGGTCGTGGTCGACATCCGGAGCACGAGCGTGTCCGAGAGGATCCCGCAGAGGAGGAGCCCGGCCGTGGCGGGCGAGGGGTCGCGCCCGGCCTCCATGAACCGGGTCGTGATGATCGTGCAGGTCGAGCCGACCGGATCGTTCAGGAACCGGACCGGCTTCAGGGTCGAGATCACGCCGAGCCTGTGGTGATCGATGATCTCCAGGATGTCCGCATTCTCGATCCCGTCCACGGCCTGGGCCGGCTCGTTGTGATCGAGCAGGATCACGGCCTTCTGGATCTCCTGCATCAGCGAGGTCCTCGAGAGGAGCCCGAGGTACCGGCCCTCGTCGTCGACGACACAGGCCGTCCGGAACTTCGAGGTCGAGACCAGGTGCTTGGCCCGCTCGAGCGAGTCGTCGAGCGTGACCGTCGGGACGTCGGTCTCCATGATCATGCCCGCCGGGGCCGAGAGGTGGAGGCGTTTGCCGACGCTGAACGCGTCGAGGTCGGTTGAGAGGATCGTGACCCCCTGGGCCCGGGCCGCATTCAGGACCCGGTCGCCGACCGGGGCGCCGTCGGCCACGATCATCGCGGCGATCCCGGCCGAGATCAGGGTCAGCTGCGCCGGCTCGTTGTCGCCCACGATCGCGACGTCGTGCGCGGTCAGGCGCGAGAGCGTGACGTGGAGCGCGTCGATCGCGGTGTAGACCCGGCCCTCGAGGTGGTCGTGGGCGCCCACGAGCACGGTTGCGAAGAGGATCCGGGCCAGATCCTCGAGCCGGATCGGCGGGACGGTCAGGGCCTCCTCCCGCTGCCCGGTCACGTAGGCCCGGGCCAGGCCGTACTCGGAGACGAGCCCTGCGAGCCGGCCGGCCGCGTCCACGATCGGGATGTTCCGCATGTCGTACTGGTCCATCAGGGACGCTACGTCCACGGTCGGGACATCGGTCCGGGCCGAACGAGTGTCGATGTACGGGATATCCGCGATCCCGGGCTCGACCGACTCGATGTAGACTGGCGGCTCCGCCCGGAACTCCGAGAGGGCCCATCGGGTCTCGGCCGTGCAGTCGCCGCACCGGGCCGGGATGTAGACCCCGGGCTCGTCCATGTTCAGTAGCTCAGCATACGCGATCACGCTGCAGATCGAGTCGGTATCGGGCTGTCGATGCCCGATCACGTAGACGCTGTTCATACCCGCCATATCGATTGGAGGTAGGTTTGCCCTACGGGTTCTTATGTCTGGGGGTGATCGTATGCACTACGTTGACAGTAAAGAAGGCTCTATATGGTCTGATGACCCCTTTATAAACAGGAGGGATTATGAAGGAGATCATCATCAAAGGGGCGCGCGAGCACAATCTCAAGAACGTCGACCTTGCACTGCCCCGCGACCGCCTGATCGTCTTCACCGGACTCTCCGGATCGGGCAAATCCACGCTTGCGTTCGATACGCTCTACGCCGAGGGGCAACGCCGATACGTGGAGTCTCTCTCAACCTATGCACGGCAGTTCCTCGGGGTGATGCACAAGCCCGATGTGGACGCGATCGAGGGGCTCAGCCCCGCCATCTCGATCGAGCAGAAGACGACCTCAAAGAACCCGCGCTCGACCGTCGGGACCACGACCGAGATCTACGACTACCTGCGGCTTCTCTTCGCGCGGATCGGCGTCCCGTACTGCCCGACCCACAACATCCGGATCGAGACCCAGTCGCCCGAGCGGATTGCGGACACGATCCAGGCCGAGAAGACGGGCACGGTCACGGTCCTCGCGCCCTTGGTCCGGCAGAAGAAGGGGACGTACGGCCAGCTGATCAAGGACCTGTTTCGTGAGGGCTACGCCCGCGTCCGGATCAACGGCGAGATCCACCGGACCGACGAGGAGGTGCCCCTCGAGCGGTACAAGAAGCAGGACATCGAGGTCGTGATCGATCGGCCCGATGTCCAGGACCGCTCCCGCCTTGTCGAGGCGATCGAGAACGCGCTCAAGAAGGCTGAAGGACTCGTGATCGTGATCGGCGAGGACGGGGCCGAGACGACCTATTCGTCCATGATGGCCTGCCCGGTCTGCGGCATGGTCTTCGAGGAGCTCCAGCCCCGGATGTTCTCGTTCAACTCGCCCTTCGGGGCTTGCGAGGAGTGTAATGGGCTCGGGTTCAAGATGGTCTTCGACCCCGAGCTGATCGTCCCGGACCGGGACCTCTGCATCGTCGACGGCGCCATAGCGGTCTACAAGAATTCGCTCGACGGGTACCGGGGGCAGCTGATCGAGGCCGTCGCGCGCCAGCTCGGCTTCGACCTCTTCACCCCGCTCTCCCAGCTCACGGAGGAGCAGTACAACGGGCTGATGTACGGGACCCCGGAGAAACTCAATTTCACCATGAAGGCCCGACGCGGCGACGCCCAGTGGTCGCACCGCGGTGCCTGGGAGGGACTCCTCCCTCAGGCCCAGCGGCTCTATGCCCAGACCCAGTCCGACTACCGCAAGCGCGAGCTCGAGCGGTTCATGCGGATCTTCGACTGCCCGACCTGCGGGGGAGCCCGGCTCAAGGAGAAGGTCCGCGCGATCCGGATCGCCGACTCCTCGATCATCGACGTGACCCGCCTCTCGATCACTGCCTGCGTCCGCTTCTTCCGCGAGCTCGAGCTGAACCCGAAGGAGGAGCAGATCGCCCGTCTCGTGATCAAGGAGATCCTGGAGCGGCTTGAGTTCCTCGAACGGGTCGGACTCGGCTACCTGACTCTCTCGCGCGCGGCCGCGACCCTCTCGGGGGGCGAGGGCCAGCGCATCCGGCTCGCGACCCAGCTCGGCGCGAACCTGATGGGTGTGCTCTACGTCCTCGACGAGCCTTCGATCGGCCTGCATCAGCGCGACAACCGACGCCTGATCGACACGCTCTGCGCCCTCCGCGACCTCGGCAACACCCTGGTCGTGGTCGAGCACGACGAGGACACGATCCGGGCGGCCGACTACGTGGTCGACATCGGCCCCGGGGCCGGGGTCCACGGGGGCCAGATCGTCGCCAAGGGGACACCCCGCGAGATCGAGCGCTCGACCAACTCGCTCACGGGGCTCTACCTCGCCGGCTCCCTCCGGATCGAGTCCCCGACCTGGCGGCGGACGAGTGAGACCTTCATCCGGATCAGGAACGCGCGCGAGAACAACCTGAAGGGGATCGACGTCGCGATCCCGATGGGGGTGCTGACCGTCGTGACCGGCGTCTCGGGCTCGGGCAAGTCGACGCTCGTGTACGAGATCCTGTACAAGGCCCTCCACCGCCAGCTCTTCCAGGCCGGAGACCTCCCGGGGGCCCACGACGCACTCGAGCTCGACGCGCCGATCGACAAGGTGATCGTGATCGACCAGTCCCCGATCGGCCGGACCCCACGCTCGAACCCGGCGACCTACACCAAGGTCTTCGACGAGATCCGGTCGATCTTCGCCGAGACGCAGGAGGCGAAGGTTCGGGGATACACGCCGGGCCGGTTCTCGTTCAACGTCCGCGGCGGTCGATGCGAGGCCTGCCAGGGCGACGGGCTGATCAAGATCGAGATGAACTTCCTGCCCGAGGTCTACATCGAGTGCGAGGAGTGCAAGGGCCAGCGGTACAACCGCGAGACCCTCGAGGTGAAGTACAAGGGCAAGTCGATCGCCGACATCCTGGACATGTCCGTCGAGGAGGCCCTCCACCTCTTCGAGCGGATCCCGTCGATCCGGAACAAGCTCGAGGTCCTCAGCCGTGTCGGCCTCGACTACATCAAGCTCGGCCAATCCTCGACCACGCTCTCGGGCGGCGAGGCCCAGCGGATCAAGCTGACCCGCGAGCTCTCGAAGCGGGCCACGGGCCGGACGCTCTACCTCCTGGACGAACCGACGACCGGGCTCCACTTCCACGACGTCAAGAAGCTGATCCAGGTCCTGGACGACCTCGTGAGGAAAGGGAACAGCGTGCTCGTGATCGAGCACAACCTGGACGTGATCAAGTCGGCCGACCACCTGATCGACCTCGGCCCCGAAGGTGGGGACGGGGGCGGCGAGGTGGTGGCCACGGGCACGCCCGAGGAGGTCGCGGCGAGCCCGCGCTCCTACACGGGCACGTTCCTCAAACAGGTGTTATGACTGAGCCGCCGATCGACCTCTCGACCCTCCCCGAGCTCCCCGGGTGCTACCGCTACTACGATGCATCCGGGGTCGTCATCTACGTGGGCAAGGCCAAGAACCTCCGGCGGCGGGTCTCGTCGTACTTCACCAGGCGCGACCTGGATCCCAAGACCGCGGCCCTCGTGGCCCACATCGCGCGTCTCGACTTCATCGTCACCTCGAACGAGGTAGAGGCCCTGATCCTCGAGAACACCCTGATCAAGGAGCACTGGCCTCGGTACAACATCAACCTCAAGGACTCCAGGACCTATGCCTACATCCTCCGGACGGACGATGCATTCCCGCGCCTCGTGGTCGCGAGGAAGAAGGGAGGCGAAGGGACCTACTACGGCCCCTTCGTCTCGGGCCTCGAGCGCGACCAGCTCGTCAAAGGCCTCAGGCGGACCTTCCGCCTCCGGAGCTGCCGCACGCTCCCGAAACGCGCCTGCCTCCGGTACCACATGAACTCCTGCTCGGGGCCGTGCGTGGGTGCGGTCACCGAGACGGAGTACGGCGAGCAGGTGCGGCGTGCCGAGGAGATCCTCAGGGGGCGCGACCGCGAGCTCCTGGGCACGCTCCGCGAGGAGATGGCCGCGTACTCGGCCGGACAGCTGTTCGAGCAGGCCCTCGCCCGGCGCGAGCAGATTCGGGCGATCGAGGGGCTCGCCGAGCGGCAGCGGATGGACCGGCAGAAGGCCTACGACGAGGACATCCTGAACTACATCGTGGTCGAGGGGACGGTCTACCTCTCTCTCTTCAAGATCCATCTCGGGACCCTGACCGGCCGGCAGGAGTTCGTCTTCGACCACCGCGAGGAGTTCCTGCCCGAGTTCCTGGTCCAGTACTACGCCGAGCAGGCGGTGCCGAAAGAGGTCGTGCTGCCCGAGGAGGTCGACCCGGCGATCGCCGACTACCTCTCGCGCCTGAAGGGGCGGCGCGTGCATGTCACGGTCCCGCAGCGCGGCGACCGACGGCACCTGCTCGACCTGGTGAAGCTCAACCTCGAGACCTCGTTCTTCGGCGACCGGATCAAGGTCGAGGCCCTGCGCGAGGCCCTGCGCCTGCCCGCCCCGCCCGAGGTGGTCGAGTGCTTCGACATCTCGCACCTGGCCGGCACCTCGACCGTGGGGGTCATGGTCCAGTTCCGGGGCGGGCGGCCCGACAAGCGGAACTACCGGCGCTTCCGGATCCGGACCGTGGAGGGGGTCGACGACTTCGCCTCGATCGCCGAGGTGGTCCGGCGGCGGTACGCCCGGCTCAAGAAGGACGGGGGCGAGCTCCCCGACCTCGTCGTGATCGATGGCGGGCGCGGGCAGCTCTCGGCCGCGAAGGGCGTGCTCGACGAACTTGGGCTCCGGATCCCCGTGGTCGCGCTGGCCAAGCGCGAGGAGGAGGTCTGGGTGCCCGGGCTCTCGTTCCCGCTCCCGCTCGACCGGAAGGCGAAGGGGAGCCTCTATCTCCAGGAGGTCCGGGACGAGGCCCATCGCTTCGCGATCACCTACAACCGAAGTCTACGCAAGAAGGCGGTGCTCCAGTGACCGATCAACGATTCGAACTCGTCGCCCCGTTCTCGCCTGCGGGCTCCCAGCCCCAGGCGATCGCCTCGCTCGTCGAGGGAGTCCGCGCGGGTGAGGAGCGGCAGACCCTGCTCGGGGTCACGGGCTCGGGCAAGACCTACACGATCGCGAACGTGATCGAGCAGGTCCAGCGCCCGACCCTCGTGATCGCGCACAACAAGACCCTCGCGGCCCAGCTCTACAACGAGTTCCGGGACTTCTTCCCGAAGAACCGCGTCGAGTACTTCGTCTCGTACTACGACTACTACCAGCCCGAGTCCTACATCCCCCAGCGAGATATGTACATTGAGAAGGACATGGCGATCAACCCGAAGATCGAGCAGATGCGGCTCGCGACCACGGCCTCGGTCCTCTCGCGCCGGGACACGATCGTCGTGGCCTCGGTCTCGTGCATCTACGGTCTGGGCAACCCCGTGAACTTCCGCGACATGGGCTTCGAGCTCAAAGTCGGCGACCGGTTCAAGCGGAGCGACCTCCTCCGACAGCTCGTGGAGATCCAGTTCGAGCGCAACGACCTCGAGCTCATGCCCGGGCGGTTCCGTGTGCGTGGCGATACGGTCGACATCGTGCCCGGATACTTCAACAACATCATCCGGGTCGAGAGCTTCGGCGACAAGATCGAGCGGATCCTGGAGGTCGACCGGATGACCGGCCTCGCCAAGGAGCGGATGGAGTACTTCTACGTCTACCCGGCCCGCCACTACGTGATCCCGGCCCACACCCGGGCCAAGGCGATCGAGTCGATCCGCGAGGAGCTCGACCGGCGACTCCCCGAGCTCGGCCTTCTCGAGGCGCACCGGCTCCAGCAGCGGACCCTCTACGACATCGAGATGATCGAGGAGACGGGCAGCTGCAAAGGGATCGAAAACTACTCGCGCCACTTCGACTTCCGGAAGCCCGGGGAGAAGCCGTACTGCCTGCTCGACTACTTCCCGAAGGACTTCATGATGGTGATCGACGAGTCCCACCAGACGATCCCTCAGGTCCACGGGATGTACAAGGGCGACCGGTCTCGAAAGTCCAACCTCATCGACTACGGCTTCCGTCTACCGTCGGCCTACGATAACCGCCCCCTCAAATGGGAAGAGTTCCGCGAGTATATGCGGCAGGTGGTCTTCGTCTCGGCCACGCCCGGCGAGTACGAGCGCCGCGTCTCGGCGCGCCTGGTCGAGCAGATCATCCGCCCGACCGGGCTCGTGGACCCGCCCGTCGAGGTCCGGCCGATCGCGGGCCAGACCCTCGACGTGATCGAGGAGGTCAAAAAGACGATCGAGAAGGGCGAGCGGGCGCTCGTCACCACGCTCACCAAGAAACTCTCTGAGGAGCTCTCCGAGTGGCTGGCCGAGCGCGGGATCAAGACCCGCTATCTCCACTCAGAGATCGATACGATCGAGCGGACCGAGATCATCCGGCAGCTCCGCCTCGGCAGGTTCGACGTCCTGGTCGGGATCAACCTGCTCCGCGAGGGCCTGGACATCCCCGAGGTCGGGTTCATCGGGATCCTGGACGCGGACAAGGAGGGGTTCCTGCGCGACGCCCGCTCCCTGATCCAGACGATCGGGCGCGCGGCCCGGAACGCCGAATCGCACGTGGTCCTCTACGCGGACCGGATGACGGACTCGATCAAGATCGCGCTCGCCGAGACCGAACGCCGCCGGCAGATCCAGCTCGAGTTCAACCGGGTCCACGGGATCGTGCCGCAGACGATCGTCAAGCCGATCCGCGAGCAGGAGGCGGACCTCAAGGACGCCAAGCACGTGCCCACGCGCGAGATACCGGCCCTGGTGATCGAGCTCGAGGCCGAGATGCGAAAGGCGGCCGAGGAGCTCGACTTCGAGCGGGCGATCGCTCTCCGCGAGCGCGTCCGCCAGCTCCAGCAGAAGGCCGGGGGAAAGGCGGAAGAAGAGGAGCCCGTCCCCCGGAAGAAGCGGGCCCGAAAGAAGATCTGAGGGCGCCTAGATCAGGGGCGTCGGTGACCGCCCCGCATCCTCTGGGAGCGGGCCGCCCTTGACCAGGAGCGGCATGGTGGTGGCCGAGAGCTTGGTCATCACGAGCGCCTTGCCCCGCGGCGTCAGGGCGAAGATCGGGACCCCGGTCCCGCCCTGGACGAGCGCCCTTGTCCGTGCGGCCGCGCGGACCGTGCCCGAGGCGCAGGCCGTCGTGATGTCCGCCACCGTGACGAGCCGCTCGGCCTCCTCGGGGGTCAGGCCCGTGGTGTGCACGGCGATGATCAGGGCGTCGGGGGCCGCCGCCCGGACCGCCTCGACCATCGCGGGCCCGGCGATGGTCACGGCGATCCGCGAGAATCCGTGTTCGAGCGCATAGCGTGCTCCGCCGGCCTGGTCCATCGCCGCTGTCTCGGGGTAGACCACGTGCCCACCCGCCTCCCGGATCCGGGCGATCACGGACGGGTAGGGGGTGGTTGAGACGAGTCCCGACATTCTACCGCCGATCCCCTGGACCAGGGACGGCGACGAGACGACCACCGTGCCCGCGCCATCGCAGGCGAGCACGGCGCCGTCGAGGAGTCCCGCTCGGAGCCCCTCCATCATCAGCTCGGAGGCGCCGAAGAGGACGAAGTCGGTCTCGGAGACGACCTCGCGGTCGGGCGTGCACATCCCGAAGCCCCGGATCCGGGCCTCCATGTTGGCGCGGATCGCGTCGGGCGACATCTCCGTGACCGGCACGGCGAACCGCCGAGCGAGCGGGCAGTCCTCGATCACGGGCAGACCGACCTCGACCACGCACCCGTTGCGGATCACGACGCGTGTCTTTCCGATCGCCTCGATCACGTGCTCGTCCCCGACGGGGTACTCTGTCTCCTCCATATTCAACAGGTAGGGACGCAATAGGGTATTGAATGATGGGTGGAGGAAGTTCGGTGGGGGAGGGTATCCGGGCCGTGGCCGCCCATCTCCGCGGTCCGGCCGCTCCGGCACGGCGCACGGCTCGCCTACCCGAGGTCGACCTCGTCCGCGCGATCGCGCTCCTGATGATGCTTCTCTACCACCTCCTCTTCGACCTCTGGTTCATGGGGATGGCGGCTGTGGAGGTCCTCACCGGGTTCTGGCGGGCCTTCGCCTACGTCACCGCGAGCCTCTTCGTCGTGATCGCCGGCCTCTCCCTGACCCTGGCAGAGTCGGCAGGGCGCCGCCGCGGCGCGACCTCGGGGGAGATCGCCCGGATGATCGGTCGCCGCGGTCTCGAGCTGATCGGCTGGGGGCTTGTGATCACGGTCGTGACCGAGGTCGCGTTCGAGCAGGGGACGATCCTCTTCGGGATCCTCCACCTGATCGGAGTGGGCACGATCCTGGCGATCCCGCTCCTGCGGCACCCGCGAGCCGCGTTCGTCCTCGGCAGCACCTGCGTCCTCCTCGGCCCCGTCGCGGCGGCCGTGCGCGGGCCGATCTGGCTCGCCTGGCTCGGGTTCCACCCGCCCGACTTCGTCTCGTTTGACTACGTCCCGGTCTTGCCCTGGTTCGGGGTCCTGCTGATCGGTGTCGCCTTCGGCCGGCTGCTCTACCCCGAGGGTGAACGCCGCTTCGTCCTCGACGACCCCCCGAACTGGACCCGGCCCCTCGCCTGGCTCGGGCGGCACACCCTCGCGGTCTACCTGCTCCACCAGCCGGTCTTTGTGGGCCTGCTCCTCCTCTGGAAGCAGCTCGCCTAGTCCTCGCCCTCGATCGCCAGGAGGAGCGCCTTGCGGAGCATGAACTCCGTGTATCCCCCGGCGGCCCTCGCCTCGTCCTCGGCGAGCGGGTGCCGAATGGCCGCTATCTCCTCCCGGCGCGACCGGGCGCGGCAGTAGAGGTGCCCCTCGCGGACCCGCTCCAGGATCTCCTCGAGGTCCCGGCCGTTCACCTCCACGCCCCCGTCGCCCGAGGTCATCTCCTCCCGCACCGTGACGCGGACTCCGGCGGCCTCGAGCGCCGGCCGGATCGCCTCGACCACCTCCTGGACCGAAAGGCCCGTATCGGTCGCGACGAGTCCGCCCTGTACGGCCCCCGGGCCATGACGCCAGGCCAGATCGAGGGTGAGCGCCTCTCCCATCTCCTCCTACTCCTCCACGAATCGGAGGGAGGCGGAGTTCATGCAGTACCGGCGGCCAGTCGGCGGCGGGCCGTCGTCAAAGACATGCCCGAGATGGGCGTCACAGCGCCGGCAGAGGACCTCGGTCCGCTCCATGCCGTACGCGCGGTCCGCCTCCTCGTAGACGTTCGTAGAGGCCACGGGGCGCGAGAAGCTCGGCCACCCCGTCCCCGACTCGATCTTGTCGGCCGAGCTGAAGAGGTCGATGCCACAGGAGGCGCACCGGTAGATCCCGGGCCGCTTGTTTGCGTGGTATTCGTTCTGGAAGGCCACCTCTGTCCCCTTCTTCCGGGCGACGCTGTACTGCTCGGGGGTCAGGCGTCGCCGCCACTCCTCGTCCGGGAGGTGGCAGCGCCGCATGGGTACGGTCCGCCCCTCCGAGACCACGTAGATCGGGACCTCGTCCTCGGGCTCCATGCGTGAGGGATGGGGCGCTCCCTACTTTAAGGGATCGTCAGAGCCCGAGCTTCCCGGCCGTCTCGCGGCAGAGCCCGGCCTCCTCGGGCCTCCCGAGGGCCTCCATCACCTCGGCCGTCAGTGCCCACGCGGTCGCACGCTGGGGGTCGAGATCGAGCGACCGCTCGAGAGAGAAGAGGGCGTCCTCGCACCGGTCGAGCGACTTCTCCATCATCCCTCGCATCAGCCACGCGGTCGGGTCGTCGGGCTTGATCTCGATCGCTGCCTCGAAGCACCAGCAGGCCTCCGCGTGCTGTTCGCCGTCGATCAGCTCGAACCCCTTCTTGAGCCAGTGATCGAACCGGGCGATGCCGATCATGGAGGCGCGCTCGATCCGCTCGAACGCCTCCTTCTCCCGTCCAAGGTGATGAAGCGCCTTTGCCGAGGCCCTGAGGGCCGGGCAGTTCTCGGGCTCGCGCTCGGTCGCCGTCTCGAAGCACCAGAGCGCGCGAGCGTACTCGCCGGCCTCGATCTGGGCCTGGCCGCGGCGGAGCCATTCGACCGCAGTGTCCCCGTCGCCGGGGTGCTCCCCCCCGTCGATCAGGGAGCCATAAATCTTCGAGTACTCGATGCTCGTTCCCCCTCAGAGATCGTACGAGACCTGCCTAGAAAAACCTGATCCTGCAATCCGATGCCTTTATCCGATCTGCATACAAGGGTCCCGTCCATGAGCATGACGGAGATGTGGTGATGCAACTCGTACACCGTGTAGCACTCGTGACAGGTGCGGGGTCCGGGATCGGCCGGGCCACGGCCCTGCTCTTTGCCCGGGAGGGCGCCAAGGTGGCCGCCCTCGGCCATACCGCCGACGAGATCGAACAGGTCGTCGCGGATATCCACGAGCAGGGCGGCGTGGCCCTGTCGATCGTGGCGGACGTCGCGCATGCAAGCCAGATGCGCGACGCGATCTCGGCGATCGAGGCCCAGTGGGGCCGGCTCGATGTGGTCTTCGCCAACGCCGGGATCAACGGGGTCTGGGCCCCGATCGACGAGCTCGAGCCGGGAGACTGGGACCAGACGATCAACGTAAACCTGCGCGGCACGTTTCTGACGATCAAGTACGCAGTGCCGCTGATGCGGAGCACGGGGGGTTCGATCATCGTGAACTCGTCCGTGAACGGCACCAGGATCTTCTCGAATACGGGGGCGACCGCGTACTCCGTCTCGAAGGCCGGTCAGGTCGCGCTCGCGAAGATGCTCGCGTTCGAACTGGCCAGGGACCGGATCCGGGTGAACGTCGTCTGCCCGGGCGCGATCTCGACCGAGATCGACAACAACACCGTGGAGCGCGACCTCGACGAGGTCCGCGAGCCCGTCATCTTCCCCGAGGGGAAGATCCCCCTGACCGACGGGCGCCCGGGCATGTCCGAGCAGGTCGCGGCGCTCGTCCTCTTCCTCGCCTCGGACGTCTCGTTCCTGATCACCGGGACCGAGGTCTGGGTCGACGGGGGCGAGTCTCTCCTTCAGGGGTGAGCCGTCCGAGAGGCCTGGCGCCCGCGCAGGGCCGAGAGGGCCGCGGAGACCGCGGCCAAGCCGGCCCCGACAAGGATGATCAGGCCGATCACGTGGGCGATCAGGGCGGGTTCGGCCTCGAGGACCGGACCCGGGTGGCCCCCGGCGATGAGAAGGGCGTTGAGCAGGATCGAGCCGATCGAGACGCCGAGGGACATCCCCAGGTTCCTCCCGGCCGCAGTGACCGCGGAGGCCAGACCGAGCCAGCGGCGAGGGACCGAGCTCATCTGGTCCGTGTTGTTCGGGGCCTGGAAGAGCGCCGACCCGAACCCCATCACGACGAATGCTGCGAGGATCGGCGTGAGGAGGCCGGCCGGGGCTGCGAGACCGGCCGCGGCATACCCGATGGCGACAAGGGCCATCCCGACGGCGGCGAGGTACGGGAACCGCGAGCGGTCGTAGAGCCAGCCGGCCACGGGCGCGGTCACGGCCATCATCCCGGGCAGCACCAGGAAGACGAGTCCGACCGTCGCGGGCGAGAGGTCCATCACCCGTTCGAAGTAGAACGGGCCGACCAGGTTCAGCATGAAGCTCGCCACGAAGAAGAGGACCATGGCGCCGACCGGGAGGACGTACAGGGGCTCGGCGAGTAGGCCCAGGTCGACGAGCGGGTCCTTCCGCCCCCGCTCGACCAGGACAAACACGGCCGTTGCGGTGAGGGCAACGAGCCCGTATACCGCCCCCAGGGGATCGAGCGACGGATTGTCGGCGAGTCGTCCGAGAAAGAGCATCAGGCCCGCAAGCCCGATGCCGAGCGTCACGGCGCCGGGCAGGTCGAGCCGGAATTGTTCGGGCCGGGTGTGTGCCCGCGGCAGGATCCGGAGTGCGCCGGCCATGACCACGGCGCCGATCGGGAGGTTGATGAAGAAGATCGACTTCCAGCCGAACGCCTCGACCAGGAAGCCGCCGAGCACGGGGGCCGCGATCGAGGCGATCGCGACCGTGGACCCGAGATAGCCGAGGGCCCGGCCCCGTTCGGCGAGCGGGAATGCGTCGAAGATGAGGGCATTCGAGATCGAGAAGACCATCGCGCCCCCGACCGCCTGGACCATTCGCGCCGCGATCAGGTACGGCAGGGTCGGCGCGAGGCCGCAGGCCCCCGAGGCCAGGGTGAAGAGGAGGAGCCCACCGATGAAGAGGGGAGTTCGCCCGATGTACTCCGAGATGCGGCCCGCCGGGAGGAGCAGGACCGTCATGGTCAGGAGATAGGCTGTGATCACCCACTGCGTGGTATCGAGGTCGACGCCGAACTGACCGGTGATCGTCGGGAGGGCGATCGCGACCACCACGCCGTCGATGACGGCCATGAAGACTCCGGCAAGCACGACCGCCAGGAGCAGGTACCGGTTCGGCGCGCCGCGGGGCTCCATATCACAGTATCAGTCGCCGGTTCTTCGGATAAGCCTGTTTCAGCCATCGACGCGGTAAATGTTACCCCTTCTCGCGACAGACATCGGTACATGGCGTCAGGTGGCTGGGACGAGGACTATCGGCAGCGCGGGCGGCTGTACAGGGGAGAGGTCCGGCTGCCGCCCATCCCCCGTGGCGGGCGCATCCTCGACATCGGGTGCGGCGACGGACGCACGCTCCAGGCGCTCGGGGCCCATGCGTGCACCGCTGTCGGGATCGATACGGCCCGGTCGGCGCTCGCGCTCTGCCGTGCCGGAGCCCGGGAGCCGGCGCCGGTACTCGCGCTCGCCGACGCCGGATCTCTGCCTTTTCGGGATGGATCGTTCGACCAGGTCCTGATGTTCCACGTGATCGGGCATGGATACAGCGACGACCGGCACCGGCTCGCGGCCGAGGCCGAGCGCGTCACCGCTCGCGGGGGCACGGTGCACCTCCGCGTCTTCTCGCACGAGGACCTTCGTGCCGGCTCAGGCGAACCGGTCGAGGACGGGTCACGGCTCCGCCGCAACGGTCTGCTCACGCACTACTTCACCGAGGAGGAGGTCGGAGCTCTCTTCCCCTCCATGCTACCGGTCCGAATCGATACAGTCCGATGGCACCTCCGCGTCCGCGGCGAACGCCTTCCCCGGGCAGAGGTCGAGGCGGTCTTCCGGCGCCCGGCCCCTCCGGAATCGTCTGGTCCGCCCTTCGATTCGGAGATGAATCATAATACATAAATGCCTGATCCGAGCAATTTTTATAGCGATGCCTCCTGCAGCCAGCGGGAGGCACCGGATGGAGAGCTATGTCACTCAATAACCGTATGATCCTCTGCCTCGTCTGCCTTGCAGCCGTGGGAATGCTCTGCGTGGCCGGATGCACGAGCCAGGCCCCGGCCGGGAACGCGACCAAGGCGCCCAACGCGACCGCCGCGCCGACCATGAACAACACGATCCTCAAGATCAACAACAACCAGGCGCCGAACCTGAGCGCAAACGCGACCGCCGCCCCGACGGCAGGTGCGCCCGCAGTCACGACCACGGTAGCCGGGAACGTAACGATCCCGGGCATCAACGCGACCCTGCCAGCCCTCAACGTGACCGTGCCGGCGATCAACGTCTCGATCCCGAAGTAAGGCCGCCGGACCGGTGACGGCAACGGCCTGAGGCCGACGGCACCCGTCCCCCTGTTTTCTGGAAATCTTTATACCCCCTGCGCCCTTTGGGACAGGCAGGATGGTATCTATCATCCACGACCCGGCACTGTCCGGACGACGCGGCATCTTCCGGGACCGAGCCGAGGCGGGTGTGGTCTGCGCGGAGCTCATGCAGGAGCACGAAGACCTGGTGTCGAACGCGCTCTGCGGCGCCATTCCGTCCGGCGGGGTCGCGGTCGCCGGGCCGATCGCACGGCGGCTGGGCCTGCCCTTCACGCTCCTGGTCGCCCGGAAGGTCCAGGTGCCGGGCAACACCGAGTTCGGCATGGGTGCCGTGGCCTGGGACGGACGCGTTATTCTCGACCGGCCCCTGATCGCCGCGCTCTCCCTCGACCCCCCGGAGGTTGAGGAGGCCGTGCGGCGGGCCCGGGCCTCGGTCGAGGAGCGCCTCGTCTCATTCTTCGGGTCGAAGCGAATGCCGGAGGTCCGAGGTCGACGCGTGCTCGTCGTGGACGACGGGCTCGCCGGCGGGTCCACGGCGCTCGTGGTCGTGGCCGCCCTTCGGGCAGCGGGGGCCGTTCCGATCGTCGTGGTGGTCCCGACCGGGCACGACCGGACCGTCATCCTCGTGGCCGAGGCGGCCGATGCGGTCGTTTGCGCCAATATCCGTTCGGGGGACCGGTTCGCAGTGGCCGAGGCGTATCGCCACTGGCGGGACCTTGAGGAGCCCGAGGTGCTCGCGCTCTTGAGAGAGCTCGAAGACGAAGGGATCTTCTGATCCCATGCTGGTCTGGATCCCGCTCTCGCTCGTCTCGGCGGTTGCCAACGCGAGCTATCTCTTCGGGCTCAAGCGCCTGATCGAGCCGCACGGCCAGGACCTGATCGCGGGGGGGATCCATCTCTCGGCCTCAGTGCTGCTCCTCCTCACCGCGGTCGCGGTCGGGCTCCCCGCGCTCGGGCCGCTCTTTCTACCGTCCGTGGTCGCGACCACCGCCCTGAACGCGGTCGCCACGTACCTGACCCTTCGTGCCTTCCGGGTCACGGACCTCTCGATCGCGGTCCCGATGCTCTCGTTCACCCCGGCCGCGCTCCTCCTGACCTCACCGATCTTCGAAGGGGCGGTCCCGCCCCCTCTCGGGGTCCTCGGCATCGCCCTGATCGTCACGGGCTCGTACGTCCTGAACCTGACCGCGCGCTGCCGCTCGCCCCTCGAGCCGCTCCGGGCGCTCGGGCGCGACCCGGGCGTCCGGGCCATGCTCGGCGTCGCGATGATCTACGCGCTCACCTCGCAGTTCGACAAGGTCGTGGTCCAGCAGTCCGACCCCTTCATCGGTTCGGCGCTCGTGACCCTGCTGATCGGGGCATTTTTTCTTGCCCGCGCTCTGGCTGCGCGGCGGGTCAGGGGGTCTTCGCCCGTGCCGTGGCGGGACCGCGGGGCGATCGTCGGGCTCGGTGCCCTGCTCGCGGTCGAGGTGGTCTCGATCAACGCGGCCTTTCTCTTCGTGACAGTCCCGTACGCGGTCGCGCTCAAGCGGACCAGCGCGGTCTTCTCGGTCTTCTACGGGTGCGTGCTCGCAGGCGAGAGCGGCCTGCGCCAGCGCGCGGCCGGTGCGGGCCTGATGGTGCTCGGCGCCGCGGTCGTGATCCTCTCCTCGACCTAGAAGAGAAGCGGCATGTCGGACCATGCCCCGGTATCGAAGACTCCGCGCTCGGTCAGGCGTCGCTCGGGGATCACAGTCAGGGCGAGGAACGAGAGGTGCATGAAGGCCTGATCGCAGGCCCCGAGGGCAGCCGCGTGGTCATGGAGCCGATCGAGCCCCGCGACGACCTCGTCGAACGGACGATCGGACATCAGGCCCGCGACCGGAAGCGGCAGGGCCGTGGTCTCTCCCGCGCCGACCGCGGCGAGCCCGCCCCCCGACGAGATCACCGTCTCCACCGCGGCGACGATCGCCTCCGGCTCGGCACCGACTGCCACCACATGGTGCGCGTCGTGCGCAACCGATCCCGCGATCGCCCCGGTCCGGAGGCCGAATCCGCGGACCAGACCGATCCCGGAGCCAGTGCCCCGATAGGCGTCGCAGACCACTCCGACGAGCAGGTCCGAGGTCGGGTCGGGCACCGTGCCGCCGTGGAGAGGAAGGTCCAGTGCCCTGGTCCGGATCTGGCCCGGGACCAGCTCGATCACGCGCGCCGTGCCTTCGAGCGTCAGGGCAAGGTCCGTCGCCTTCGGTGGACGGCAGCGCATGGGCCGGGGGGGCGGCGGCACCGGGGCGGGGACCGACCCCCGGTCGACCACCTCGGCGCCGGCCCGGAAGGTTCTGGCCACCCGGAACTCCCGGCCGGGCTCGAGGACGCAGAGGTCGGCCCGGCGGCCGGGGGAGAGCGCACCGCGGTCGAGAAGGCCGAACCGGTCGGCGGCCGAGAGTGTGGCCATGCGAAGGGCCAGCTCAGGCTCGAGCCCGGCCTCGACGGCCTGGCGGACACAGTCGTCGATGCTTCCGGCCCGCACCAGCAGGTCGGCATGCCGGTCGTCCGTGCAGAAGGCAGCGCGGGGCGCGGTGGCGGGAGTGACGAGGGGAAGGAGAGCCCGGAGGTTTCGTTCGGTCGACCCTTCCCGGAGAAAGAGCCACATTCCGCGGGCGAGCCGGTCCCTCCCCTCTCCGGCTGTGGTAGACTCGTGGTCGCTCTGGACCCCCGAGAGGATGTACGCGTTCAGGGCGTGGCCTGCAAGCCCGGGGGCGTGCCCGTCGACCAGGTCGAACCCCGCGAGCTTGGCGACCAGGTCTGGGTCCTGCCCGAGGAGGCCGGGCACGTTCATCACCTCTCCGAGTCCGAGCACTCCCTCCCTCCCGGCGAACGCGAGAAGCACATCGGCGTCGAGGACCGCGCCCCCGCGGTCGAGGGGCGTGGCCGGCACGCAGGACGGAAGCATCAGGAGGAGGTCGACCGGAAGGTGGGGCCGGCAGGCGAGTACGTACTCGATCCCCGGTTCCCCGAGCACGTTCGCGATCTCATGCGGATCGGCGATCACGGTCGTGGTCCCGTGGGCCGCGGCCAGGCGGGCGTACTCGAACGGGGAGAGCAGGGACGACTCGATATGCACGTGCGCGTCGATCAGGCCGGGCACGACCCGGGCCCCCCGCAGGTCGATCTGTTCTCGCGCCCGGTACGGACCGGGCCCTAGGACCCGACCCGCGTGGATGCCGAGGTCGGTCTCCTCCCACTCGCCCAGGAACGGGTTGAAGATGCACGCGTTCAGCAGGGCCAGATCCGGCCGCAGATCGCCGAGGGCCGCCCGCACGCGCTCATCCACGGCTCCTCTCCCCGGGCACGGTCAGCTCCCGGATCACGGCCGCCCGTCGTTCATCCCCTTCATGGAGGTGAAGATAGCACCGGTAGGTGCCCGGAGGAAGCTCGAGCCGGTAGGTGTATCGATTGGTCCCAGCGGCGATATCCACATATCGCGCTTCGGCAAAGACCTCGCGCTGCCCGAGCGGATCAAGGGCGGAGACGGCCACCTGCAGACTGGCGTGCGCTATCGGGGCGTCGGTGACGACGGTCACGTTGAGTTCTGCCTGTCCGTATTCTATGGGTCCGAAGCCCGGCTCGCTTGCAGTGCAGCCCGCAATCGAGACGAGGGCGACGAGGCAGAGGAGGGCGTGACGCCGGGAAGCGAACATCTCGTGGTCATTGGTACGTACGCCGGCCATAATAAATAGGATATGATTTTAAACGCGCGAACTCATATATTCACCAAATCAGCGTGATCCGCGGAGGCTCCCCTGTCTCCGCCTCATCTGCGGGCTGATGGAGACGGTGCTTTACCCATGCCAGAACCGATCCCGAGCGCTGGGCCCCACGGTCGGGTCCTTCTCATGGACGATGAAGAGAGCATCCTTGAGATCATGAGCCAGATGCTGCGCCGGCGTGGCTTTGATGTCTCCTGCGCCCGGGACGGCGCCGAGGCCGTGGCTGCACACCGGGACGCCATGGCGGCCGGCGCCCGTTTCGACACGGTGGTGATGGACCTGACCATTCCGGGCGGCGTGGGCGGCCGGGAGGCGATACATCAACTCCTCGCGATCGACCCCGGAGTACGCGCCGTGGTCTCGAGCGGTCACTCGAACGACCCGGTGATGGCCAGACCGATGGAGCACGGGTTCGTGGGCGCACTCCCGAAGCCCTACAGCATCGCCGAACTCGTGGCCGCGCTGCAGCGCGCGCTGGCGTGACAAGGGCTTTCTTTCAGCGTGACCATACCATTTTTTACCTCCAGACGAGTACCGTTTGATTACGGGTGGTAATATCTCCTGCATCACCTTCTCCCATCACAAGGGCGGCACGGGCAAGACGACTTCGTGCCTGAACGTCGCCGGTTTTCTCGCCCTGGCCGGGAAGAGGGTACTCGTCGTGGACGCCGATCCGCAGGCAAACGCGACCATGGGTCTCGGCATCTACCCCGACTCCCGGCGACGGCACATGTACGACGTCTTCATGTCGGTCTTCGAGGGCTTTCCCAATGTCCCGATCACCGAGGTGATCACGAAGACCGAGGCAGGGATCGATCTCGCCCCTTCGAACCTGGACCTGGTCGGGGTCGAGCCTTCGCTCTACATGATCGACGACCGTGCGGGCATACTTCGCGACCTGCTCGAACCGGTGCGGCATGCCTACGACTACATCCTGATCGATACGCCCCCTTCGATGGGGCAGTTTGTGATCAACGGCCTGGTCGCCGCGGACCACATCGTCGTGACCATCGATGCCGGCATCTTCGCCCTGCGCGGGATCGATGGGCTCGAGACGATCTTCGCCGATATCGGCGAGATCGTCGGTCACCGGGTGACGGCGGACCTCGCCGTCCTGACGCGCTGGGAGGAGGCGCCTCCCCTGATGTCGGAGCCCTCCGTGCGCCCCGGGCTGGCAGGTCTCCTCTCCCGACTCTTCAAGCGCGGCGCTCCGCAGATCCCGGCAGCTGAGCCCCTGTCTCAGGGCGGTGCGACGGAGGCCGAACGGAGGGCCCGGATCGAGGCCGAGGTGAAGCGCAGGTTCGGACGGGTCGAGACCGTGCCGTTCTCGCGCGAGGTCTACGAAGCGCAGCAGCGGGGCCTCCCAATTGCCCAGTACGCTCCCGACTCCCCGGCCGGCCTCGCATACCGGCGGATCGCCGAGGGGGTCCTCGCATGGTGATGGAAGGGGGCCGGGAACCCAAGGGACGCCGCACGGGCGGAGACCGCGAGCCCGACGAACGCCCAGGCCGCCGGGCCCTCTTCACACCGGCGACGCCGCCCACCCGGAAGGCACGCCCGCCACAACCGGCCCCGGAGCCGACGGTCGAGGTCCAGGAGCCTGCGGTCCCCGGTCCCGACCCGGCCTCGCTGGCCGCTGCAATCCAGCAGGCCCTCGACGACCGGGTCCCCCTGATGCCCGATGCGTTCGGAGAGGCGTACGCGCCCGTGGCAGCCGCCGTGGGTCGCCTCCTGAGCGAGCTCGAGGGCGCGCGGTCCCGCCTGGATCAGGCGGCAGCCGATGCGGCAAGGCACGTACTCGTCGAGGCAGAGACCGCTGCCGCATCCCGGCGCCCCGTCCCGACCGTCCGGGACGTGCCGCTCCCGGCCCTGGTGCTCGGGCCGGATCTCACGTTCCGCGAGGCGAACGAGGGTCTTCTCGCGCTCGTCGGGGTTCCTGCAGGAGCACTCCACGGCACACCCCTCTCGCAGTTCGTCCGCCGGCGTGACGGGGACCCGCCCGTCCTCGCGCTTCGCCGGAAGGCATCCATCCGCGCCGAGGTCACCCTGGACCTCCCCGCGGGCGAGGCCCGATTCACGGAGTACGTCAGCCCCATCAGCGGGGAGGGAGGCGACGTGGAGGGGCTCGTGGTGGTCTATGTCCCCGAGACGGTGCCGCCTGTGCCGGAGGACGACGGGTATGCACGCCTCTTCGGAGCGCTGATGCAGGAGGCCCCGCTCTCGATCGCGCTCCTTGACGCCTCGTTCCGCGTCCTTGACCATACCCCTGCCCTCGAGATCCTCCTGGGCTGCGACGCGGCGTGGCTCTCGACCCATCCCCTGACCGAGCTGCCCCTGCTCGAAGAGGTCGGCCAGGGCCTCGAGGAGATCGCCGACGGGGGGGAAGAGGCGTTCGGCGAGGTCGTGATCGAGGTCGACGCCACCCGGCACCGGCTCGAACGCTACGTCCTGCCCGTGCGCGACGCGGAGGGTCGCCTCTTCCGGCTGCTGGTGACCTTCACCGACCGGACCGAGGGTTTCGAGCAGGCGCACCGGATCGTCGCGCTCGAGCAGTATGCTGCCGAGCTGCGGCAGGAGGCCGGGGAGAGTCTGGCCGAGCTGGAGCAACGTGCGGCGGAGAGACAGCGGCGGGCCGAGGAGGGCATGGCTGCGTTCGAACAGCGGGCGGGGGATCAGCAGCGAGAGATCGCCGAGGGCACGGCCGCGCTCCAGCTCGCCCTCTCCCGTCTCGCTGAGGGAGACTTGCAGCACCGGCTCGACCCGGGGCAGGGGCCGCTCGCGGCCGTCCGCGCGGCCTACAACCACGCAGCCGAGGCCCTTGACGAGCGGTTCGAGGCCGCAGCCGTCCCTGTGGCGGAGCCTGCACCAGCCGCCCCCGAGGCCGACGGGATGGTCCTGGTGAGCGCCGCCGAGATCACGGGCCTCCTCCTCGGCGCCCTCGCAGGAGAACGGGGCGAGCGCCTTCTCCTCGACGAGGACGATCCGCTCATGCCCCTCCGGGCCGAGGTGAACGAGGCCCTCGAGCGCCTCGAGGCGACATGGAGCGAGCCGTCGAACACGGATGCAGAGTCTTCGGATGAAGCGACAGCGCGCGCACCGCCGGATCGCGAGAGCCAGAACCCCACAGAGATCGTCGCGCTCGAGCCCAGCATCCCTCCGGCCGTCGACCTGGCAGTCATGCCAGCTGAAGGCCCGGAGGCCGAGTTCGAACCCGCAGCAGAGGAGATCAGCCTGCCCGACAGTATCGTGGAGCCCGGATTCCCGTCACCGCTGGTGGTGACGGTCGCACCGACCGAGGAGACCGTAGGCCCGAAGGATGTGGCGGAGCCGTCCGACCTTGAGACCCACCGCGCCTCCGCCGCGGACCTCGGCGCCTATGTGGAGGTGGTCACCTTCGAGATGGCAGGTCAGCAGTACGCACTCGATATCCGCCTCGCCCGTGAGATCGTGGAGATGATCCCGATCACCCCGATCCCGAGGTCCCCGTCCCACATCACGGGGATCATCAACCTGCGCGGTGAGATCACGACGATCCTGAACCTGTACCGGCTCCTCGGGCTGCCGGACCCGGGCCCGGGCGAGGGACAGAAGATCGTGGTGCTCGTGCCCGAGGCGGCCGAAGGGTCGAACGTCGGGATCATCGTCGACAACGTGCACTCGGTCAACCAGGTTCCGTCAAGCCGCATCGAACTCAAGGGCGAGGACTCCTCGGCCGACTACACCGGGTTCGTCCGCGGGATCATACGCCAGGACAGCGCCGAGATCGTGGAGGGGAACCGAAACCTCGTGATCTGGATCGACATGCCCGCGATCCTGGAGGGGCTGATCGCCCAGTCCCCGTGACCATGGAGAGCGAGGATTTTGAGACTCTGAAACGGGTCATCGAGAAGACACTCCGCATCAAGTGTCAGAACTACAAGGAGGCCTATATTCGCCGTCGCCTCCTCTCGCGCATGCGATCGACCGGGGCCGAGACCTACGAGGCCTATCTTCGATACCTCCGTGAACACCCGGCCGAGTTCGAGCTCCTTCGAAACGCCCTGACCATCAACGTCACGGAGTTCTTCCGCGACCCCGAGGTCTTCGAGATCATTCGGTCCGACCTGCTTCCGGCCATCCTGAAGGACCGGGGCCGGGTCCGCCTCTGGTGTGCGGGCTGCTCCTCGGGAGAGGAGGCCTACACCCTTGCGATCCTCCTGACCGAGACCCTCGGCATGACCGGCACGCGGAATGCCATGATCTACGCGACCGATATCGACGAGGTCGTGCTCGGGCGGGCCAGGGAAGGGGTCTACGAGGAGAAGGCGCTTCAGAAGGTCCCCGAGGCGCTCGTCCGCAAGCACTTCATCCGACGTGAGGATGGGAACTACGAGGTTCGGCCACACCTCCGAAGCATGGTCCGGTTCAGCCGGCACGACCTGATGACGGATCAGCCGATCGTACGCTTCCTGGACCTGATCTCCTGCCGGAACGTCACGATCTACTTCACCGAGGGGCAGAAGAACGACCTGGCCCGGCTCTTTCACGGAGCCCTCTCTCCGGGAGGATACTACGTGATGGGCAAGACCGAGTACCTCGCGCGCGAGGTCGAGCACCTCTTCTGCACTCACAACTCGATCCAGAAGGTCTTTGTGCGGAGCGCCTGATCCAGGCTAACTCCCCGGCGGAAGGAGTTGCTGCGACTCCGTCTCGTCGGTCGCCGAGAGCTCGCGCATCAGCGCCTGCCGGTTCGTATGCGTCCGGATCTCGCCGATCAGGGTCCACAGGTTGACCCCGGTCACGACGATCACGAGCATCAGGCTGACCCAGAGCATGATGCCGTTGACCGAGAGGAAGACCGCCCAGAGCAATACGACGAACGAGATCAGGTAATAGATGACCCATGTTCGGAGGCCCGGGATCTCCATCTCAGTGATGATCAGCCGCGCCCGAATATAAAGGTTGGAGAGCGCCTGGCAGGAAAACCCATTTCTCATCCGGACTCCCATCTTGATCCGATGAAGACGAGGAGCATTGGTGCGATCGCCGCGGGGATCCTGGCGGTCGTCCTGATCGCCCTGATCCTCAGGCCCCCGGGCGCGATCCTCGCGCTCGTCTCGCCCACTCCGACCCCGACGCCGACACCTTATGCAACCCTTCCGACCATACCGACGCCCGTGCCGACCACGATCCCGACCCCGATCCGGCTGCCGGCCCCGACCAGCGAGCAGATCGAGACCCGTGCCATCGGCTTCACGGACCATCCCTGGGAGTACCCGCTCTTCCGCATGCCGACCAACTTGGAGATCTACGGCGCCTCGGACCCGCCATGGCGTTTCAACGATTCCATCACCTTCGCTTATGTCAACGGCACCCGCGGCGGGGTGAGCGAGCGCTTCTCTGTCCCGTACCAGACCTGGAAACTCGTCTGCCGGAGTTCGAGCGCCGCCTGGCCTGAGCATGCCCGCCTCAGGCTGGCCCTCGTGGAGAACGCGACCGGGCAGGTGCTCACGGGCATGGACCTGCAGTACCCGGGCACGGCCTCCCGCGTTCTCCGGACCTACAACCGGGAGTTCTACCTGATCGTCGCGCCCGAGCACCTTGACCGCTACACGATCACCCTCGAGGCCCCGACCGAACTGATCGGGCGATTGGCATGATTTTATGGTTATCCCGGGCCACTCATACCTGTGCAGGAGATCGTCATGAGATTGCGGCGCATACTTCCGATCCTGCTCCTCCTCGGAGCGCTTCTCGTACCCCTGGCCGGCGCGGTCACGCTCGTGGTCGCGGCGAAGGACGCGACCCCCGCAGAGCGGGCCGCCGCCGATCTCCGGTGCGATGGGGTCGACGACCAGCGCGACATCAACAACGCGTTCAACCGCCTGCCGATCGACGGCGGCACGGTCCGGCTGACGGCCGGGACCTTCAACTGCTCGGAGAGCATCTTTCCGAACGAGAAGACGACCCTGCTCGGCGCCGGGCCCGGGCAGACGAAGATCGTGGTGATCAACGCCGTGAGCCCGTACAAGCCGGTCAGCGTGACCGTGCCCGACGTCCGCCTCCGGGGCTTCTCGCTCTACGGAAGCGGCGGGGTCATGATCAAGGAGAGCCGGGTCGTGGTCGAGGAGGTGACCGCGACGAGCCGCGGGCCCGACGGCTCTCTCTACAAGGCCGGCGGGAACGGCATGTTCTATATCTGGGCCGACGGTGAGACGATCGAAGACATCGCGTTCATCGATTGCACGGCCGAGGACGCGCACACCCACGGGTTCAACCTGAACGCGATCAACTCTCCGCACGAGACGCGGAACATCCGGTTCATCAACTGTGTGGCCAGGAAATGCGGCTACGGCCTCGCCGGCGGATCCAGGTCCGAGTGGATGACCGGCTTCGACATCCAGGAGGACAACGACCTCTACGATGTCCAGGTGATCGACTGTCGGGCCGAGGACAACTGGCAGTCGGGCTTCCACTTCGAGCCCGGTGAGGACAAGGGCACGATCAAGAAGGCGATCACCTTCACCCGCTGCATCGCCTCCCGGAACGGGCAGCGCAATCCGGCCGCCTATCCCTACACCTCGACCTTCCTCTCGGGGTTCTACGTCCACTTCAACGCGGTCGTGACCGACTGCCAGTCGATCGACAACAAGAATGCCGGCTTCTATGTCGAGGGCGGGGACCAGGTCGTCTTCACGCGCTGCACGGACCGGAACTCGACCTACGGCTGGAAGATCGTCAAGAACGCCCGGAACATCCGCCTCGAGGACTGCGCGAGCTACGGCGCTGAGGAGTGGGCCCTCTGGTCGGCGTTCGCCTCGAACGTCACGCTTGCCCGGTTTCGGCAGGTCGACGCAACCGGAGGGCGCGGATACCAGTCGATCCTCGGGTGGTACTACGACAACCCGAACTACCAGCTGCCCGTGACCGGGTCCTCGTTCGAGATCATGGCCTCGGGCAACCGCTCGCTTCCGATCATCAACCAACCGGTCGGGAACATCTACCAGCTCTCCTGGGAGGGTGACGTCACCACCCTGCCGACCACGCCGCCCGTGACGACCCCGCCGGTGACGCCGAGCCCGGGAGCGCCGGTCGCGGCGTTCGAGCTCTCGCCCTCGCAGGGGAGGCCGCCCCTGAACGTCTCGTTCACGGATCGCTCTACCGGGGTTCCGAGGGCCTGGATCTGGGAGTTCGGGGACGGGAGCGTCTCGACCGAGCAGCACCCGAGCCACATCTACACCTCGGATGGGCTCAAAACCGTGAACCTGACCGCAATCAACGACCTCGGGTCGAACACCACCGTCGGGTACGTAACTGTCGGATCGGCGCCGTTCGCTGCGTTCTCGGCGACCCCGCGGACGATCGGCGCTGGGAGATCGGTCGCATTCACGGACCGCTCGCTGGGCACCCCCACGGCCTGGGCCTGGGAGTTCGGCGACGGCACCCGCTCGACCGAGCGCAGCCCGGTGCACGTCTACGTGCGCTCGGGCCTGTACACAGTGCGGCTGACCGCGTCCTATACGGGTTCGAGCGACGTGGAGCAGAAGACTGACTACATCCGGGTCGTGCCCGACGCAAACTTCGCCGCCGACCTCACGAGCGGCACCGCACCACTCACGGTCCAGTTCGTTGACCTCTCGACGGGCACACCGACCGGATGGTCCTGGAACTTCGGCGACAACGGCACCTCGGGCCAGCAGCACCCGGTCCACGTCTATACGGCTCCCGGGACATACAACGTCACCCTTTCCGTGCGGAACGCCTGGGGCGCGATGAACCTCACGCGCACGGCCTATGTCACGGTGGCGTTCTCACGCCCGCTGACCCCCTTCCCGGGCCAGGCCAGCATGCCGCGCGACCTCGACGGCGACGGCCTGTACGAGGACGTGAACGGCAACGGCCGGCAGGACTTCGCTGACGTCGTGCTCTTCTTCAACAACCTCGAATGGTGCGGAGCGAGCGAGCCGGTCGAGGCCTTCGACATCAACCGGAACGGCCGGATCGACTTTGCGGACGTGGTCGCGCTCTTCAACCGGATCTGAACTCTTTTTCCGAACGTTGATGCATCGAGCCGTCGAAGCTCGTGCATGGACCTCCCGTTCTCTCTCTCAACCAGGCCGCCCGTGACGGTCCGGCCGATGTCCCGGGACGACCTGGAGATCGCGATCGACTGGGCGGCGGCCGAGGGCTGGAACCCGGGCCTTCACGATGCCGCAACCTTCTACGGTGCCGACCCCGGGGGATTCTTCGCGCTGGAGCACAACGGGCGGGTGGTCGGGACCGTATCCGTTGTCCGCTACGGCGACGCCTTCGCGTTCGGCGGGCTCTACATCCTCCGGCCCGAGTATCGCGGGCACGGGATCGGGTATGCGCTCCAGGAGGAGTTCACGCTCCCGTTCGCTGGCACGCGCAACCTCGGGATCGACGGCGTCTTCGAGATGCAGCCGCGGTACGCCCGCGCCGGCTTCCGCTTCTCCCATCGGAACATCCGGTTCGAGGGGTGCGGCGGCGGCGGCGCGGCACCGGACGGCGTCGTACCGCTTGAGGACGTACGGTTCGAGGCGCTCGCCGCGTACGACCGGCCGTTCTTTCCGGGACCGCGCGAGAATTTCCTCCGGGGGTTCCTGGCGCAGCCCGAGGGGGTCGGCGCGGTCATGCTCGACGAGTACGATCAGGTGGCCGGCTACGGACTGGCCCGTCCCTGCCGGGTCGGGCACAAACTCGGGCCGCTCTTCGCCGACTCTCCGGCGATCGCCGAGCGCCTGTTCGGGGCGCTGCTCGCACAGCTCCCGGCCGAACCCGTCTATCTCGACGTGCCCGAGCCGAACCGGGTGGCGCTTGCGCTGGCAGAAGCACAGGGGATGGTCCCGGTCTTCGGGACGGCCCGCATGTACTCACGTCGCATTCCGACCCTGCCCCTGGACCGCACCTACGGGATCACGACCTTCGAGCTCGGCTGAACCTCAGCAGGCGACGCCCCCCCGCCGTAGCTCAGCCGCCTTCTCGGTCGAGCAGGCCTCGCAGCGGAACTTCGGGGCCTGGTCCCGGGACCGGTCGTACCGGCCTGCGCGCACGAGGCGGTATCCGCGGCAGAGCGTGCCGCAGTCCGCGCACCGGACCTCCTCCCGGATCTCCCACTCGGGCCCGATCGCCTGGGAGGTGAAGATGAACCGGTCGACCCAGAAGAAGATCAGGCCGCCGATCAGGTTCGCGACGACCGTCGCAGCGAGCGGGCCGAGCGACGCGAGCCAGACGAGGGTGACCGCGAGCAGCGGGGTGGAGAGCTGCCAGCGCACCAGGTAGAGCGCGTACCGACGAAGCGAGACGTCCATTATCGAGAGCGTCGGTTCTGTTCGGTAATAATGGAACGGATCGGGGAGGTCACCCGAGCCGTCGCAAGGACGCCGCGACGAAGGTCGGGATGTCCTCCGGCTTCCGGCTCGAGACGATGTTCCCATCCTCGACCACCTCGGCGTCGATGTACTCGGCGCCGGCGTTCTCGATATCTACCGCGAGTGAGGGCCAGCCCGCAATCCGCCGTCCCTTGAGAACCCGGGCGTTGATCAGGAGCTGGGGCGCGTGACAGATCGCGAAGACCAGCTTGCCGCTCTCCACGTACTGCCGCACGAACTCGACCGCGCGCGGATCGACCCGGAGGTGGTCGGGGGAGTACCCGCCGGGGATGAAGAGGGCGTCGAACTCGTCAACCCCGGCGTTGCTGACCGCCCGCTGAATCTCGAGCGGTGTGGCGTGCTTGCCCTTGATCTCATGCCCGGCCCGAAGGCCGACGGTGACGACCGTGTGCCCGGCCTTCCGGAAGGCCGCGGCTGGCTCGGTGTACTCGACATCCTCAAAGCCCTCTCCGACCAGGGCCGCTATGGTGCTCATGCCCTCCTCCTGCGGCCCTGACCTGTTAAGGGTTTTGGCTGGCTACCGCCCCTTCTCGACGATCCTGAGATCGGACGAGAGATTCTGCGAGAGGTTCGTGCGCGTGAAGTCCGTGCCGACCGGGATCTGGACCGTGAACGACGAGAGCTCGTCGAGGCTCGCGGTGGTCTCGGCACGGGTCGTGATCTCCAGGATATGGCCGCCCCGGCGCCGGTCGGTCGAGATGAAGTGGAGGTGCCATCCGGGGATCGCCACTCCGGCCGTGTACGGCGGGCTGTAGGTCCCGACGACCGTGCCCTGGACATGGCGCAGCTCGCTCACGTGCTGCTTGGCCAGCGCGTCCACGAGCCGGGGGTAGGGCTTCTCCTGCGCGGGCGGGGCCCGTACCTTCACGTAGTCAAAGGTTCCGTCCACCCTGACCATGGTGAAGAGATTCGGGGTGGTGAGGAGACCGTCGAGGCGCTGCTCCAGGATTGAGAAGTTCTGAACCGGGCCGAGCGGGGTCGTGCGATCGGCCCTGAACCAGCTCACGGACGCGAACGGGGTCGTCTCGTTCGAAGGGGCCGGGACCATCTCTCCCGTGGCGAGGGCCTGGTACACGACGCCGTCGAGCATCACCAATTCGCCGTCGAGCCTGTCGAAGGTTCCGACCCCCGTGTCGCCCTCGCGTTCGAGCGCCTCGACCGTCACGGTCCCGTCGTACACCCCCTGCATGAGCGCATCGATCGTCGAGACCACGTAGAGTCGGTCGTATGCCGGCGCGGTCGGGACTCCGGTCATGGCAGCGAACCCGATCACGATCGCGATCAGGACGGCGCCTCCGGCAAGGAGCAGCTTGGGTTGCATGGTTCCTCGATCGATATGGCACGCACGCCTGGGTAAAGGTTGGCGCCTCAGAGGGGGTGGCGGCGGAGCAGGAGCAGGGCGCCCCCACCGAGGATGCCCAGGGCCGCGACGTAGAGCAGGAGGTTCCCCTCGATCGGTCCCCCCTCATCGTGGTCGCCTTCGCCATCGACGCCGAGGGCATGCGAGAACCGCTCCTCGATCCCCAGGTCCCCGGTCAGGGCCCAGGCGGCCGCGGCACCGATGCCGGCGAGCACGAGGACGGCGGCCAGGAGGAGCGTGGCCTCCGGCCTATTCATTCGGGCCATCCCCCATCCTGCCCAGGATCTCGGGCCGCACCCGTCCAATGTAGGCGAGGAGGTACCCGGTCATGATCGCCTCCACGGCCCCGACGCCCATGTTGATCGCGCCGATCACGGCCAGCCCGGCCGCCGTGGCGGCTGTCCCCTGGGAGACGCCCTGTATCCCCGAGACGAGCACGATCCCGATCATGGCGACGTTCCCCAGGAAGAGGGCGACGAAGGTCGCGGCCGCACCGCGGATCACGATGGAGTCGACCCGCCGCGCGGCCCCGTGGTAGACCGCGTAGGCGGTCACGATCTCGACGGCGTTCACGAGCAGGTTGGCCCCGATCAGGCCCCAGCCCCCGTGCCCGATCGCAGCCGAGAAAATGTTCACGACCAGCGCGACCACGGGGCCGAGGAACGGGCCGAGCAGGATGCCTACGAGCGGCATCAGCGAGAGGTGGACGCCGCCGAAGATCGGGATGCTGATCTGGAAGAGTGCGAAGACCGTGGCCGTACAGAGGGCGGCGAGCGTGATGCGGTTCGGCTCGAGCCGTTGCCTCCGGAGGCGTAATAGGCAGACGGCGAGGAGTGCGAACGAGAGGGCCCACCAGAGCGCGAGCCATATGAGCGGGAGTGAGCCGTCCTGAAGGTGGATGTGTGCCATGAAGTTCCGTCTCCTCAGACTTGGGTTTCGCTGTGATACATGTTTGATATTCCTCCTGCTCGTTCCCGGAGTGCCGTGATCAGCTCCTCCTCCGTGACCGGGCGTGGCTCGGGAGCACCATCTCCCTCCGGGCTGAGTGCACGCCAGATCCGCACGATACCCGGCTCGACCAGGCCGGAGGCTGTCAGGAGAGCCTGGTCGTAGAAGATCTCGCGCGGCGTGCCCTCGGCGATCACCGAGCCAGCGCGGACGATGCAGACCCGGTCGGCGATCCGAGCGGCAAGGTCGAGGTCGTGGGTCGAGAGGACGAGCGCGAGGGTCCCCTGCCGGCGAAGTTCCCGGATCAGGGACTCAATGCGCCCTGCGTGGATCGGATCCAGGTCCGAGGTTGGCTCGTCGAATGCGATCACCTCGGGGTGCATGGCGAGCACGCCCGCGATCGCGGCAAGCCTCTTCTGCCCGCCGCTCATGTAAGCCGGGATCTTCTCCACGAGCTCCGCGGCACCGACGGCCTCGAGGGCTGCGAGCGCTTCACGCCGCGCCTCGGCCGGGACAAGGCCGAGGTTGACCGGTCCGAAGGCCACGTCCTCTAGCACCGTCGGCGCGAAGAGCTGGGTGTCTGCGTCCTGAAAGACCACGCCCACGGTCCGCCAGAGCTCGCGCCGGCGCTCGTCGTCGACGCGCTGGCCGTGCACCTCGATCCGCCCGTCCGCCGGGACGAGGGTGCCGTTCAGGTGCTCGATCAGGGTGGATTTGCCCGAGCCGTTCGCGCCGCAGACCACCACCACCTCTCCCTTTCGGACACTGAAGCACATCTCGTGCAGTCCGACCGAGCCGTCGGGGTAGACGTGGCTCGCACAGTCGACATGGATCACGGCCGAAGTGTCTGCGGCACAGCGGCGGTCCTGCCCGATCATGAAGCACCCCCGCCGAACCCGGGCAGCCCGGCCCATGCCGCGAATGCCAGGCCGAGGAACGCGGCCCCGATCACAATCGCCTGGAACGCGGGGAGGCGGGGGAAGGGCTGGGACGGCGCAAGCTGCCCCCGGTATCCCCGGGCGCTCATGGCGCGGCCGACGCGGTCCGCCCGGTCATAGGCGCGGATGAACGAGAGTGCGAAGACCGCAGCAAAGAGGCGCGACCGGGTCAGCATCCCGCGCACGAGCCCGCCCCCACGGGAGCGGACGGCGAGCATGAGGTCGCCGACCATCCCTGTGGTCGTGAAGAGAAACCGATACGAGAGGAGACAGACCTGGTCGAGCGGGTTCGGCAGGACCGTCGAGGCGAGTCGGGCCAGGTGGGCGTAGCGCGTGGTCATGAGCAGGGTCAGGGTGAAGGTGACGGTGGCAAGGGCCCGAGATATGAGGGAGAGGGCGAGCAGGAGTCCGCCGTCGGTCAGGACCAGGCCGCCGGCCGCGACGAGCGGCCGACCGGGCTCGCCCCAGATGAGCAGAATGACGAGGGAGACGACGAAGAGGGCCGGCACCGTATACCAGCGGACGAGCTCGCGCAGGGGCAGTCCCGCCGCCCGGTAGACCAGGATCGTGCCCGCCCAGACCGCGACGAGCAGCCAGGCCGACCGGGCGAGCGTGACCAGGAGGACGAGCCAGACGAGCACGGCCGCCTTGAACCGGGGGTCGAGGCGGTGGATCATCGAGCCGCCACGCTCCGCGTACAGGGTGATCAGGTGCGGATCCGGGATGTGCCCCGTGAGCTGTGTGGAACGCATCGTCGCTTCACTCCTGTTCGGTCGAGCAGCAGGCCCGGTCGCGGGCGATCACGCCGCAGGTCGAACAGGACGGGTGGCCGAGGGCCGCGCAGATCGTGTTGATCACGTCGCGCGGGATGTGCGCTTCGCACTGGGTCGCCTGTTCGCAGGCGATCGCCGGGTCGACCCCCAGGCGTGAGAATGCCAGGGAGAGGAGGCGGTGGCGACGGAGCAGGAACTCGGCACAGCGCCGTCCCTGTTCGGAGAGGCCGATCCCCTGATACGGCGCGTGTTCGACCAGGCCCGCATCGACGAGCAACCGGACCGTCTTGGTGCAGGTGGACGGGTCCACCGAGAAGCGGGCCGCGATCTCGGCGTTGGTCACGGGCCCTTCCCGTTCGAGCAGGAACTTCAGGTACTCGATCCTCCTTGGCGTCAGCACACTGTTCCCGGCAGCACTCATGCCCGGTTCTCTTCGTGGTCGGACGAGATAATATTTTGGGGCGGTACCAAATATGACGCCTCTCCCTGTCGAGCTCGGAATCGAAGGACTTGTACTCACAGAGTTCTCATGCGATTCCGCGTGTCGACGGGGCTCCGGTGTCGAGCCGGCAGGCAGAGTCCGGACGGCATTGCATTTTAAAATTTTTTTTCAGAATTGTAAATGCTGCACCAGTCACGGGCCATCCCCGAAGCAAATATTTATGCATTGGAACTGGCATTAGGTAGTGATCAGACCCGGGGACACCACCGGACGGTGGAGGTCGGCCCTGGCGGAGGCGGCGTTGGGCGTGACCGTTGGACTGGATCGTCGGTTTCTTTTACTCTTACTTGGGATGCTCCTGCTCGCGGCATTCCTGGCTTCGGGCGCGGCCGCAGAGTCCGACAATATCCGTCCGGACGCGCTGCCGATCATGCAGCCGAGCGATCAGGAGCTGGTCCGGCAGATCGCCGCCTATGACGCAGTCCCCACGATCGAACCATCGCCTCCCCTCTTTAGGGGGACGGAGACGACGGCCCGCTCGCGCAGCCTGGTCGGTCAGATAGACTACGTCCCGGCAGAGCGAAACCAGCAGCCGACCGGCAACTGCTGGGTCTGGGCCGGCAACGGTCTTCTCGAGATCGCCCACTCGGTTCAGAACGGCGTTAGGGACGGGCTCTCGGTCCAGTACGTCGACTCGAACTACAACAGGGGAGAGGGGCAGTACTGGGCTGGGAACGGCGGGACACTCTCCGACCTCGTTCGGTTCTACCGCGAATCGGGACGAGCCGTCTCGCGGTCGAACCGGAACGCCTCGTTCCAGGACGGTCGGATCTGGTGCGTCGAGCACAATCGGGCCTGGGTCCCGGCCTCCTTGGTCGCGACCGACCCGCACTACGCGATCACACGGCTTGACGAACGCCGCATCTCGACACGGGGGGTCTCGAAGGCGACCGCGATCGCCCGGGTCCGGGCGGTCCTCGACCAGGACCGCGGTGTGTATATGACCTTCCGTCTCCCGAACGAGGCGGCCTGGACCGACTTCAACCGGTTCTGGATGGACCGGAGCGAGGACGCGGTCTTCGACCTCTCGCCTTATGCCGGCCAGTCCTGGGAGCCATGGACCAGCGGGGCCCACGCAGTCCTCTGCGTCGGGTACGATGAGAAGGACCGGAGCTGGCTCATGCTCAACTCGTGGGGCACAGCCCAGGGGAACCGCCCGCACGGCCTCTTCCGGTTCCGGATGGACCTCAACTACAGTGCCGTCTATCCGTACTCGGTCGAGGTGCCGGTGACCGAGTGGGAGACGGTCGACGTAGCCTTCGAGTCGTCCGCGGCTCCGACCCCCGGGGCGTATGTCAACCATCTGCTCCCGTGTCGGATCGAGGCCGAGGACTACGACCTCGGCGGCGCGAACGCTGCATTCCTGGATACCACGCCGGGCAATGCGGGCGGCCGATACCGGGCCGACGACGTGGATATCGAGCCCCTCTCGAGCGGGTCGGGCTTCGCCGTCGCGTACACGCGCACCGGGGAGTGGCTCCGGTACACGGTCTCGGCCACGGAGCCGGGCCCCTACGATCTCGTCCTCCGCGTCTCGTCGCCGTACGAGGGCTCTCTGATGGAGGTCTCGATCGACAACGGGCTCTGGTACGTCTTCGGCGTCCCCGATACGGGCTCGTTCCAGGCTTACGCCCTCCTCTCGGTCCCGGTCGAGATTGCGGCCGGCGAGCATACGGTCCGGCTCCGGTTCACGGGGCCCGGGCAGAACTGCGACTATCTCGAGTTTGTCCAGCGGCCGGACGGCGGCGCCACGGTTCCCGGCGGCGCCATCCAGGCCGAGTCTTCCCCCTCGGGGGCGTCGGTCTTCCTCGACGGCGCGATCGTCGGGCTCACGCCCATGACCCTTCGCGACGTGATCCCTGGGGTCCATCGGCTCCAGCTCACCAAGCGGGGGTGGGAGAGCACTACCGTCTCCTGCCGGGTAGACGACAACTCGACCCTCCAGCTCAATCTCACGCTCGGGAGGCTGGTCCCGGCCCCATATCGGAACGCGACCCTGCCGTGCTCGATCGAGGCGGAGGACTACAACCTGGGCGGCGAGGGGATCGGGTTCCACGACGTGGACTGGTGGAACCTTGGGGGCCAGTACCGGAACGAGGGGGTCGACATCGAATCGGCTCCCGGTTCGGGTAACTTCAAGGTTGCCTGGATCCGCGATGGCGAATGGCTTGGATATACGATCCGGAACCCGGTGGCCGGCCGATACCGCCTGGGACTGGTCGGTTGCGCCCTTGCCTCGGGGGCATCGGTCCAGGTCCACCTCGGGGATGAAGAGGGGCCCATCCTCCGACTGCCCATGAGCACGGGCTATGACCGGTTCGATCGGGCCGAGGCCGAACTCGAGATCCCGGAGGGCGTCCACGTGCTTCGTCTGACCTTTGTAGGCCGGCAGAACCTCGATCGCATGGACCTCGTCTGGACGGGCGCGATACCGATGGTCACGCCGGTATCGGCGATCTCCCTACCGGCCCGGATTGAGGCGGAGGACTACGATGCCGGCCTCGATGGGGAGGCCTACCACGACCTGACTCCCGGAAACCAGGGCGGCGTCTACCGGAACGACTCGGTGGACGTCCTCCGCCTTGCTCCCGGTGCGAGCCCGGTGGTCTCAGCCACGGAGACCGGGGAGTGGCTCCGCTACACGGTCGCGGTCAATGCCTCAGGCCTCTACCGCTGCACGTTCCGATTCGCGGGAACGGGGATGCCGGCCGGCCTCGCCCTCGCCGTCGACGACCAGCCGCTCGTGCGGATCGCGGCCCCGTTGAACGGGACGGCGACCGGTTTCTCAACGCACACACGCACCATCGGGCTCTCGTCGGGGATACACCGGCTCAACCTCTCGTTTGACGGCAATCTCTCGCTCGACTACATCGAGTTCCGGCCCCCAGTGACGGTGTAGGCTCGCTCCGGCATTCCTCTATCGTCGGTCAACCAGCCTCTTCGGCCGCCCCTTGACCGCATGGAGCTCCAGGCCGCCGGGGTTCGTGAACGAGAAGATCACCCGGAACTCGCCTCCCGCATGGGCGGCGGCCAGGGGCCGGTTGTGGGCCAGGAGGGTCCCGAGGATCCGTTCGCCGATCCCCTCGCGGTCGCAGGCGGGGGCGCGGCGGCACTCGAGGCCGATCCTGAGGACGGCTCCCCGGTCGCCCTCTCCGTACAGGAACGCCTCGTACTCTCCGTTAAGCTCGGTCATGTTCTCGGGCGAGAAGACGCCCCGCTCGATCTCGATTCGTTCGAGCCGTGCCTCGCCGATCGCGACGCCGTCGGTCTCGCGGCCAGGGGGGCGGATCCGGAGATGCGTCCGGCCGCAGGCGCAGGTGTCGCGGGAGACGATAGCGGTCGTGTCCTCGCTGTCGTAGTTCAGGAGGACCATCCCGCTTCGCTCCCCGACCGGGAGTAGGTGAGAGAGGACGATCCGACCGGGCTGGCCATCCGGCACGAACGCCTGCAGGCCCGGGTCGTAGAGGTCGAGGTGGACCAGATCCTCGGGGACGTGGAGTCCGTCCTGGACCTGACACTCGCCGCACATCGTGCCCTCGGTCGAGCCGTAGGTGTTGTAGACGGGGCAGTCATAGCGCTCGGCAAGGTAGGTGCGCGCCTCCTCGGCAAAGGACTCCCCTCCGACGATCAGCCGCCGGAGTCCCGACTTGCGGGGGTCGATACCCTCGGCCTCGAGCCGGTCGGCCAGTCGGAGGAGCTTGAAGACCGAGCCCACGATCGCGGTCGGGCGGTAACTCGTGATCACCCGGAGGGGGAAGGTGCACTTGCCCGCGGGGATGATCGTCATGTGAAGGCGGTGTGCGGCGACGGTCATGGTGTTCCCGCCGACGTTCATGCCGTACGAGGTGCAGACCACGAGCCGGTCGCCGTGCCCGAGGCCCTGGCTGGCAAAGGTCCGTGCGTACTTCTCGGCGTACCGCGACCAGTCGTCCCAGGTCAGGAAGAAGGCCTTCGGGACGCCCGTGGTGCCGCTCGTCTCGTGGATGGTGAAGATCTCCTCGAGCGGTGCGGAGAGGAACCCGAACTCGGGGGAGACCGGCGGCTGGTGGGCCCGGATCGTCTGACCCGAGAGGATCGGGAGCTCGAGCAGATCCTCGTGGGTCCGGATATCGCGTGCCGCGATGCCGTGCGAGGCGAACCAGTGCCTGTAGAAGTTCGAGTGCTCCTCGGCGTACCGGACCGTGTACCGGATCCGCTCCTCGGAGAGGGCATCGAGATCGCCGCGGCTCATGGTCTCTATCGCAGGACTCCGCATCGGAGGACGCGCCGTCATAAGGATGAATGAGCAGGGGCGGCAGATAATACCGATCCGCCCCCATTGCGGTCCTGTCCGCGGCGGTGAGACCGTGCCTTTTTTATGGTTGTTCGATCCATCTTTTAGAGCGCAATGCACGATGCGTGCGCGGATAGTGTAGTGGTTATCACTAGGCGTTGCCAACGCCTAAACCCGGGTTCGAGTCCCGGTCCGCGCATCCGTTTTTGAGGCTGGATCCCCGACCTTCAGTCTTTATATTTGACCCCGCACCTCTGTGCGCGTGCAAATCCCAAAAATGATCGCGACGCGATCGTATTTTTCACCACCAGCGCCGCGCCGGCATGAGAATCGGAGACCACGTTCCTGAGGTGACACGGCTCAGTCAACCTGACCTCGGTGCGTGACCGCAGGAGATTATGGCGTTCCCGGAACGGTTATGCGGGAACCTTTTCAATGTTGTTGAATGCTTTCGACGATACCTCCCCTTCCGGCGCATATTGCAGCGATCGGCGCTCCAGCCCTGCACGGCAATAGCGAAAGGAGAGCGCCGCCTGGCTCCGGCGGATAGATAGATCAGTGGTTCGTCGTACGGTAAAAGGCCCGCTTAACGCCCTCGGCCGCGACGACGTAGAGCTGCGTGATTCCCCACCTATCGCTCCGAGGATGGGGATCGGAAGGGTCATGAGCCCGAGGGACCGCGCCAGCGGCGAATAGGGAAGGGCCAGCGTGATGACCACGAGCACGATCAGGGCGGCAGAGATTAGACGGGCGACCGGTGCCGAGATCGCGATCCACGCGGCGGATGTGGACTACCTCGCGGGCAGACTGACGATGCCGCCGCTCGGAGGGCTTCGCGGCCGGCTCCTCGGCCCTCTGCTCTCGCTCTGGCCGACCGAATCCGTGGAGCCCCGGGCGCCAGCTCTCCGACGGCGACCGGGTCGGCGGACTCGAGTGCATCCACACCCCGGGCCATACGCCCGGCAGTATCTGTCTCTACGACCGACCCTCCGGGCGGTTCTCTGCGGCGACGCCCTTGTTACGAGGAAGGGAGCCGTGGGCGGTCTGCTGCCGTCCGCGACCCTGGACATGGTGGAGGCGATGCGCTCCGTTCGCAGGCTCGCGGACCTCGACTTCGACGTCCTCCTTTCCGGACACGGCGAGCCGATCGTGACCGAGGCGTCGAGGCGGATCGGCGAGTTCTGCAGGAGCACCGATCGAACCGGCGCCCTGCCATAAACCAGCCAGTCGATCGCCCCGCAGGGAGCACTCGGCCCTTTTCGTCTCGGCGAGGAGTAAGCCGACGAATAGTCGGTCTCGCGCCGACGCAGTTCTCGCCAGAGGGGCGCCGTTCGACTGGAGGCAGTTCGAAGAAAAGCTAAAACAATTATCCCCTCTCACCACAAACGAGAGGCCATGTTCGAACGGATCTCGCGCAGTATCGCGCTCGTGAAGATGAGCTGGCGCATCCTGATGGAGGATAAAAAGCTCCTGGTATTTCCCGTACTGTCGGGGCTCGTCATGCTGCTCGTGATCGCCACGTTCATCCTGCCGCTGATCTTCTCGAACGGTGCGCTCTCCCTCTCGACCGAGTCGGTCACCGGGATCGTCCTCCTCTTCCTCTTCTACCTCCTCAGCTCCTTTGTCGTGATCTTCTTCAACGTCGGTCTGATCAGCAGCGTCTATGCGAAGCTGCAGGGGAGAGATATGACCGTCGGAGAGGGGCTCTCCGCACCCGTCGCGCACCTCGGCTCCATCCTCGCATGGGCGTTCATCGCCGCCACGGTGGGCCTGGTCCTTCGCCTGGTCGAGGACCGTGCAGGGGGCGTCGGGCAGATCGCGGGGGGGTTGGTCGGCGGTGTCTGGAGCCTCGTCACCATGTTCGTCCTCCCGGTGCTGGTCTTCGAGGAGAAAGGCGTGGTCGATGCGATGAAGGAGTCGCTCGGGCTGTTCAAGAGGACCTGGGGCGAGAACTTCGTGGGCAGCCTCTCCATCGGGCTCGTCTTCTTTGCCATCGGTATCGTCGGGTTCCTGCTCGTGCTCGCCACCCTGCTCCTGGGTGATATCCTCGTCTTCTATGCCGCGGTCGTCCTCTTCATCGTGCTCGTGGCAGCCCTTGCCATCCTCGCAACGGCAATGCAGGGGATCTTCGTGGTGGCCCTGTACACCTATGCAAAGACCGGCCGGGTGCCGGCCGCCTTCGACCGCGAACTGGTGGAGGGCGCATTCGCTCCGAGGGTTCAGAAGTTCGGCGGAAATATCTGAACTCTTTTTCCGACGCTCTCCGCTCCCGGTTCGGACGAACCGGGTCTCCGGGCACGCGCTATGGGATTCGACTCTCCCGAGTTCTTATTCCATGCCCGGGACGAAGACCGCGAGGAGGAAGACATCCTCTGAGTCCGCGATCACCGTGTGCCGGGTCTGCGGTGGCGTAGTAAAGGTGTCGCCCGGCCTGAACGTGGAGGTCTCGTCCCCGAGGATGAGCGTCCCGTGGCCGGCGAGCACCATGTTCCATTCCCACTGGTCCTCGTGGAGGTGGTCCGATACCTCCGAGCCCTGCGCAATCCTCGCGATGAGAGAGCTGAAGCGCCCGCCCGTCGCCGCAGAGGCGGCGAGGTCCCTGAGTAAGACGCCATCGCACCCGGGTAGCGGGTTCCAGGCCGGCGCCGGTCCGGATCCAGAGCCGGGCAGGATGAGCCCCTCATCGATCATGCGGAGGATGTATCGAGCACTCGCATGCCCATCACCACAGTCAGCATCCGTGCCCGGAGATCGCTCGGTCATGGTGATTCGATACGTTCGCTCTGGAGATATCCGTGCCGGGGTGTCCGGGGTGAGGGTTCGATCGTCCTCCATCCTCATTTCCTGGATGCGCCCATCGGCCTGCCGGCCCCACGGCTCTGCTCGAGGGAACCCGTCTCAAGAAGGGGCATCCCGGCCCCTCGTTTTCCGGGCGAAACACTATAAATCCGAAACGGGCGAACCGATCAGCTGTCGCGGGTCGGTCTCAGCGACGTCGGGTCTTGTTGTGTTTCCGCAGTGGGCGCTGGCAGGGGGGTGGGGAGTTCTTGCTGGCTCCGCGCTTCTCCTGGGAGCCGTGGCTGGCTACTACATCGCCATTCCGCAGCGGATTGTCGCCTCTGTGATGGCCTTCGGCTCGGGAGTCCTTTTGTCCGCGATCTCGTTCGAGCTCCTCGATGAGGCTTTCGCACTGGGCGGCGTGGAACATGTGATCGCGGGTCTCTTTGCGGGCGGCCTCGTCTTCACGGTGGCGAACGTCCTCCTGGCCCGGAGCGGCGCGAAGCACCGGAAGCGATCGGACTCCACCGTGATCGCGCGTGACGATTTCGAGAGCAGCGGCCTGGCGATCGCGGTGGGATCGATCATCGACGGTATTCCTGAGTCCATCGCCATCGGTCTGACTCTGCTCAGCGGGGCGGCCGTGAGTATTCCGACGGTCGTCGCCATCTTCCTCTCCAACATCCCCGAGGGGCTCTCGAGCTCCGCGGGCCTGAAGTCCCGGGGATGGCGGGCCGCGCCCGTCTTCATCCTCTGGACCGGGATCGCCGTCAGTAGCGGCGCAGCCTCCCTCGCCGGATACGCGTTCTTCAGTCAGTTCGGACCCGGTGTCAACGCCCTGGTCCTGGCATTCGCTGCGGGCGGTGTACTGGCCATGGTCGTGGACACGATGATCCCCGAGGCGTTCTCGGAGGCGCACAGCCTCTCGGGCATGATGACCGTGCTCGGCTTCATGCTCTCGGTTCTCCTGTCCAAGGCCCTGTAGCCGGCAGGGGTTCGGCGACCTACAGCGAGATCCCCCTCGTCGATCCCTCACCTCAAAAAGAAGAGCGCGGCGAAGATGCCGCCCGCGAGGGTCGCGGTCAGGTTCGTGCCCGAGTTGCCGATCAGGCCCCGGTTCTCGAAGACGGCCCCGACCAGCGAGTCCGCGTTCGTCCCCACGAACCCTGCCGCCACGGTCACGAGCATCATCTCGGGGGTGGCCACGCCGATGAGCAGGGCCACGAGCCCGATCACGAACGCAGCGGCCGTCGCGACCGCCTCGCCCACGAGTGTGACTCCACCGTTCGTCCCGGGCCGGACCCGCTCGAAGGTCGTGATCAGGTAGGGCGTCTTCCCCGTCACCCCGATCTCGGAGGCGACCGTGTCCGCGGCCGCCGTGGCGACCGCGCCGAGGAAGAGCGCGATACAGGCCGGGTGCTGGGTCACGCCGTAGAGGACTGCAGCCGCGGCGGCCACGATCCCGTTCGCGAAGACGTTCCGGTAGCCGCGCACGCCGCTCTTGCCCTCCTCGACCCCGAGCCGCCGCTTGTAGTCGAACCTGTACCGGGTTGTGCCCGCTCCGAGCGCGAAGAAGAGCAGGAGCACGACGAACCAGCGCACGTCCGCGAAGACGATCAGGAGGATCCCCACGAGCGCCCCGGAGAAGAGGCCCGAGAGGTCCATGGCCCGGGCCCGGTAAGCGAAGTACCCGAACGAGAACGCGAGGACCGCGGCCGCGATCAGGTTCAGCACGTTGACCGTGAAGTCGAGGTCGTCGAAGAGGTAGATCGTCATGGCGACCCCAAGCACCTCGACCAGGAACGCGTCCTCCCGGTCCTCGAGGATCGCCTTGAGGAGGAGCGCGACGGTCACGCCCATCAGGACCAGCAGAGGGTCCGTATGCCCCAGCGCCCCCGAGACCACGAGCCCTGCCACGAGCGAGACTCCGGTGAACCAGAGGTAGGCCGGCGGGATCTCCCCGGCCGAGAGCCGGCGCTTCTCCTCTGTCTGGCGCCGGCGGCGGGTATAGAGCGTGCCGTCCGCATACCGGGCCGCGAGCTCGCCCGAGAGCATGATCGCGAGGGTGAGCGCGAAGACCAGGAGCGGGATCACCTGCAGGCCGAAGAGCACGGCCAGCGCCATGATCGGCGCGGTCGGGTACGGCTCGCGAAAGACGGTGAGCACGGCGAGGCAGGCCAGGATGACCGCGCCGGCCAAGACCCAGCCTGGGGAGACGAACGGAGCGGCCGCGATCGCAAGAAGGCCGATCGCGGTGCCGAGCAGGGTGCCCGTCTGCCTCATCATTCTCCAATGATTCGCGCCCGATTATGAAGAAACTTCGGTTCCGACGTTCGATACTGTAATGTCGGTTCAGACGAAAGATCTCTCCCGATGTCGATCCATCCCGAACTGCCGAAGGCCTACGACGCATGTGCGGTCGAAGAGCGGTGGCAGGCGCATTGGCGCGATGAGGACCACTACTTCTCCCGGGACTCGGACCGGCCCCGGTTCATCATCGACACCCCGCCGCCGTACCCGACCGGCAACTTCCACATCGGCAACGCCCTGAACTGGTGCTACATCGACTTCCTGGCCCGGTTCCGGCGCATGCAGGGCTACAACGTGATGTTCCCCCAGGGGTGGGACTGCCACGGCCTTCCGACCGAGGTCAAGGTCGAAGAACAGCAGGGGATCACCAAGAACGACGTCCCGCGCGAGGAGTTCCGCCGCCTCTGCCGCGAGCTGACGGTTCAGAACATCGACCTGATGCGAAAGACCATGCGCCGCATGGCCTTCTCGATCGACTGGTCGAACGAGTACGTCACCATGCTCCCGGCCTACTACCGGAAGACCCAGGCCTCGTTCCTCCGCATGCTCCACGAGGGGTACATCTACCGCTCGGAGCACCCGGTCAACTTCTGCACCCGCTGCGAGACCGCGATCGCGTTCGCCGAGGTCCAGTACGAGGGGCGGACCACGAAGCTCAACTTCTTCGACTTCGATGGGGTCGAGATCGCGACCTCGCGCCCCGAGCTCCTCGCGGCCTGCGTCGCGGTCGCGGTCCACCCCGAGGACGAGCGCTACACCCCCTTAGAGGGCAAGCGCCTCCGGGTCCCGCTCTTCGGCCACGACGTGCCCGTGGTCCGCGACGAGGCCGTCGACCCGGCCTTCGGCTCTGGGGCCGTGATGATCTGCACCTTCGGCGACAAGCAGGATGTCGTCTGGTGGAAGACGCACAACCTCGACCTCCGCCCCGCGATCGACGCGACCGGGCACATGACCGGCCTCGCCGGTCAGTACGAGGGGATGACCGCGCCCGAGTGCCGCGAGGCGATCCTGGGCGCGATGGCCTCGGCGGGGATCCTGAAGCGGCAGCAGCCCCTCGAGCAGCGGGTCGGGACCTGCTGGCGCTGCAAGACCCCGATCGAGATCCTCTCCGCGCGGCAGTGGTTCGTCCGGGTCGACCCCCAGGCGATCCTGCAGGCGGCCCGCGAGCTTCGCTGGGTCCCCGAGCACATGCTCCTCAGGATGGAGGACTGGGTCGGCAAGATGGAGTGGGACTGGTGCATCTCGCGCCAGCGGATCTTCGCGACCCCGATCCCGGTCTGGTTCTGCAAGGACTGCGGCGAGATGATGGTGCCGAGCCAGGCCGACCTGCCGATCGACCCGACCGTGGATAAGCCCGGGGCCCCGTGCCCGGCCTGCGGCTCGACCCGGTTCGAGGGCGAGACCGACGTGCTCGATACCTGGATGGACTCCTCGATCTCGGTCCTGAACGTGACCGGCTGGGATGGTGTCGCTGCGCGCCCGCCGTTCTTCCCCGCACAGATCCGACCGCAGGGCCACGACATCATCCGGACCTGGGCCTTCTACACGATCCTGCGCTCGCTCGCCCTGACCGGCGAGAAGCCCTGGGAGCAGATTCTGGTCAACGGCATGGTGCTCGGCGAGGACGGGTTCAAGATGTCCAAGTCCCGCGGCAACATCATCGCTCCCGAGGAGATCCTGGGCCAGCACGGGGCCGACGCCCTCCGCCAGTGGGCTGCGGCCGGCGCCGCGACCGGGTCGGACATCCAGTTCAACCGGAACGACGTAGTCGCGGCCTCGCGCTTCCAGACCAAGCTCTGGAACATCGCGCGCTTCGCCCTGCTCCAGATCCGGAAGGGGGAACCCGTCGGGGATGCGGCGCCAACGGTCCTGGCGGACCGCTGGCTCCTTGCCCGCCTCTCGAACTGCGTGACCGAGGTGACGGCCGCGATGGAGGCGTATCAGTTCGACCGCGGCCTCAAGGCGATCCGCGAGTTCGCGTGGGAGGTGCTCGCGGACGAGTACATCGAGCTCGCCAAGGGCCGGCTCTACGGCGAGGGCGAGGCCCGGGCCGGCGCGGTCCGGACCCTCGAGACCACGCTCGACCTCCTCTGCCGTCTCCTCGCACCGTTCATCCCGTCCTTTGCCGAGGAGGTCTACTCCCAGCTCGGCCGCGGCTCGGTCCACGTTCAGGCCTGGCCAGAGTTTGTCTTCGAGGACGAGCAGGCGCTTGAGGACGGCGAGCTCGTGGCCCGGATTGTGGCCGAGCTCCGGCGGTTCAAGCACGAGCAGGGGATGGCCCTGAACGCGCCCCTCGGCGAGGTCACGGTCATGGCTCCCCGCCTGATCGACGACGGCGGGGACGCGGGCCGCGCCCTGAACGCGACCGTGCACTGGCAGGTCGGGACCAGCGGCCTGACACGCGATCTCGTGGATGTGAAGTTCGACATGGCCGTGGTCGGCAGGACCCTGAGAAAGGACGTGCCGGCCTTCATGGCCGCCGTGCGGGCGCTCCCGAAGGAGACGCTTGCGACACCGGTCGGAAGCGTGGTCGTGAACGATACTGAGGTTCCGGTCCCCGAGGGGGCCTACGCCCCGGTCTACGCCTCGCTCGTCGGGGGCGAGCAGGTGGACGTGGTCACGGTCGGCGACGTGCTCGTGACCGTGCGACGGTCTCCCTGATCCCTGACTCGACGAACTCCCGGATCTCCCTCTTCTCTTTTGTCGCGTCCACGAGGACGAAGCGCCAGGGCTCGGCCTCCGCAAGCGCCATGTACGCGGCCTGGACTCGCTCGAGGACCTCGGTCTGCTCGAAGTGCTCGCGCCGGCCGTGGTTGCCGCCGAGCCGCCGCATGGCCTGGTCGACGGGGAGGACCAGGAGGAAGGTCTGGTCGGGGGGGATGGTCCAGCCGTCGTGGAGGGTCCGGAGCCAGGCCAGAGGCTCGGGCATGTGTCTGTCGAGCACGACCGACTGGTACGCGTACCGCGAGTCCGAGTACCTGTCCGAGAGCACGGTCCGGCCCTCGGCGAGCGCGGGCCTGACCACGGTCGCAAGGTGGGCTGCGTGGTCCGCGGCGAAGAGAAGGGCCTCGGCGATCGGGTCGACCTCCTCGGCGATCCCGCGCCGGACGGCCCGCCCAGTCCAGGCCGTGGTCGGCTCGCGCGTGAAGACCGGCTCGATATCGGCGAGCCGATGCTGGAGCTGCGTGACCAGCGTGGTCTTGCCCGAGCCGTCGATCCCCTCGAGGGTGATCAGGACCATCGGCCGCTCCTGACCGCGTCGAGCGGCACGGTGCCCCGGTGTACCGCGGTCGCGACGATCGCGCCGTCGAAGCCCTTATCCCGGAGGAGGTCGAGGTCGTCGCTCGTCCGAACGCCCCCGCCGTAGAGGAGAGGCAGGTCCGAGGCGGCCCTGAGTCGGTCCAGTAGGGCGCTGTCAAGGCCCCGCTCGGTCCCGACCGCCCCTACGTCGAGGAGGAGGTGCCCGCCGACCGCGAGGGAGCGGACCCGCTCGAGGAACTGGACCGGTTCCTCGCCCCACGGCGTGACGAGCCCGTCGCGACAGTCGAGCGAGAGGAGGCCTCCGGGGCAGTCGCCGATCGCGTCGCCGGCGGTCTCGGTCCCGAGGACCGGGACGAACCCCGAGGCCTCCCGGCACTCGCCGGCCGAGCGATAGCCCGCGTCCACGTAGCAAGCCTCGACTCCGCGGGCGAGGCCGGCGATCGTAGCGGCGTGGTCGCCGGTCCTGCAGATCCGGTCGAGGTCGGCGATATAGAGGTGCCGGGGCCGGAGGGCCGCGAGGTAGGACTGCGGCTCGGCCGAGGCCGAGAGGCCCCAGTCGAGGGGGCGGTAGGTCTCGCGGGCCCCTGATCGCCCGTGGACGACGAGCCCTCCCTTCAGATCAACTGCGAGGATCAGGTTCATGCGTGCGTTCCTCCTGATCGATCTGGCGTTCTGTGCTATGATTCCTCCGGAGACCCCCATAAAAAACCGGCAGATTCGGAACCGCTATTAATGGGTGCGTGTATAACAGCTCTATGCAACTGCTTGTCAGCCCGAGCAGCCTTGAAGAGGCCGGACGCGCGCTCGCCGCCGATATCATCGACGTCAAGCGACCGGCCGAGGGGTCGCTCGGCGCGAACTTCCCCTGGGTCATCCGGGCAATCACAGAGATGACCGACAAGCCGGTCTCGGCCGCGATCGGGGACTTTGACAACAGGCCTGGCGGCGCCGCCCTCACCGCCCTTGGGGCTGCCGCGGCCGGCGCGGACTATATCAAGTGCGGGCTGATGGTCGCGGGCGAGGACCAGGCCCGGGGTCTGATCGAGGCCGTGGTCCGGGCGGTCAAGGACGACTACCCCGAGAAGAAGGTCGTGATCGCGGCCTACTCCGACTTCGAGCGGCTCGGGACAGTCTCGCCGTTCGCGGTGATCCCGCTCGCGGCAGAGGCCGGTGCGGACCTCGTCATGGTTGACACGGGCAAGAAGGACGGGCGCTCCACCTTCGAGTTCATGGACGAGCAGACGCTGACGCGCTTCGTCGCGCTCGGCCACGAGGCCGGGCTCGGGGTCGCGCTCGCGGGCTCCCTCGTCTTCGACGACCTGCCGGCACTCCGCCGGATCGCGCCCGAGATCATCGGGGTCCGCGGGATGGTCTGCGGGGGCGACCGGACGGCGATGCTGAAAGAGGAACTTGTGCATGCGGCCATGGCTGCGATCAGGTGAGTCATGTTCGCACGAAAATTCGAGGAAGCACCCCTGGCTCTGACCTTTGACGACGTCCTGCTCGAGCCCGCGGCCTCGCGGGTCGAGCCCGACCAGGCCGATGTCGCCTCCCGCTTCTCGCGGCGGATTCCACTGAACATCCCCCTCGTCTCGGCCGCGATGGATACCGTGACAGAGGCCGCGATGGCGATCGCGATCGCCCGCGAGGGTGGGATCGGCGTGATTCACCGGAACCTGACGGTCGAGGAGGAGTGCCGGCAGGTGGTGCTCGTCAAACAGGCCGAGGAGCTGATCGAGCGCCAGGTGCAGTCGGTCGGAACCGACGCGACCGTGGCCGAGGTCGAGGAACTGATGAGCCGGCACGGGATCGGGGGTGTCCCGGTCGTGGACGCCGACAACTGCGTGATCGGGATCGTCTCCCGCCGCGACGTCCGCGCGATCGTGAATCGGCGGGGCCGGGAGTCGATCCGGGCGATCATGACGCCGTCCCCGATCACGGCCGACGAGTCGTTCACCATGGAGGACGCCCTCGAGACCATGTACTCGAACAAGGTCGAGCGGCTGCCTGTCACGGACGAGAAGGGCTGCCTGATCGGGATCATCACCATGCAGGACGTGCTCGAGAAGCACCAGTATCCGCGTGCGGTCCGGGACCGCGACGGCAACCTCCGCGTGGCGGCCGCGGTCGGTCCGTTCGACCACCCGCGCGCGATGGCCCTGGCCGAGGCCGGCGTGGATGCGCTCGTCGTCGACTGCGCCCACGGCCACAACCTGAACGTGGTCCGCGGGGTCGGCGAGATCAAGGGCTCGGTCGATATCGACGTCGTGGCTGGAAATATCGCCACCCGTGCCGCGGCCAGCGACCTCGTCGGGATCGTGGACGGGCTCAAGGTCGGGATCGGGCCGGGCTCGATCTGCACGACCCGGATCGTGGCCGGGGTCGGCGTGCCCCAGATCAGCGCCATCTCCGCGGTTGCCGACGTGGCCGTGCCGGCCGGGATCCCGGTCTGCGCCGACGGCGGCGTCCGGTTCTCGGGCGACATCGCTAAGGCGATCGCGGCCGGGGCCGAATCGGTCATGCTCGGCTCGCTCCTGGCCGGGACGGACGAGTCCCCCGGCCGGATCGTCGCGATCAAGGGACGGCGGTACAAGCAGTACCGCGGCATGGGCTCGCTCGGCGTGATGACCACGGGCCAGTCCTCGGACCGCTACTTCCAGAAGAAGGATATCGGCCGGACCAAGTTCGTCCCCGAAGGCGTCGAAGGAGCCACGCCGTACGTCGGGAAGGTCTCGGACACGATTTACCAGCTCATCGGCGGCCTCAAGTCGGCCATGGGCTATACGAACTCTGCCACGATCTCCGAGCTCCGCGACGGCGGCCGGTTTGTCCGGATCACGGCCGCAGGCTTCGGCGAGAGCCACCCGCACAACATCCTGATCACGGACGAAGCGCCGAACTACCGGATGTTCGAACAGTAACCCTCTTCTATTTTTAGGACTAACCTGAAGTGAATAATGCTTGAGCACGACGACCTCTCCCGCTTCCTCGATCTGCTCGGCAACAGGAATCGACGGCGGATCCTGGACCTGCTGCACCAGAAGCCCTGCTATGTGACCGAGATCGCGGACCGGCTGATCCTCTCGCCGAAGGTCGTGATCGAGCATCTGGCCCTGCTCGAACGCGAGCGGCTGATCGGGTTCAACCTGGACGAACGCCGGCGGAAGTACTACTACCTCTACCAGGAGCTCGAGGTCTCGATCGCGGTCCGCGTGACCAGCGTCGAACGGCCCGTTGCACCTCCGCTGGGCCGCACGGCCCTGATGGCCCACCGCCTCCGGCAGCTCCGGCAGCTCCTCGAGACCCGCGACGGCGTCCTCGCCAACCTCGACGCGATCGATCGCGAGATCGAACAGAAGCTGACCGATCTCATTAAGTGTAGTGAAGGGGTAATCGAGACCGAGACCGATGTTGATCTCCTGCTCGCCCTCTCGCTCGGGGCACCGACCGTCGAAGCCCTTCTCGAACTGACCGGGCTCCCGGTCCATGAACTGAACAGCCGTCTGGCATACCTCCAGGGGATGGGGGTCGTCCGGGCGGAAGGATCCCAGTACCGGCTGTGTGGTGCTGATGCCAAGTAATACCGACGACGAGATCTACCGGAATCTGGCACGATTGCTCGAACATCTGCTCCGGAGCCTGCCGCAGCCCGAGCCGGGCCAGGTGGTCGGGTTCACGGTCATGACCGGGGCTGCCCCAGTCGAGCCCCAGCTCTATACCTACGAGGAAGACGACAGCGTCATCGACTACGAGTGCGTCGAGGGGCGCGAGGAGGTCTACGTGACCGCACGGGTCCCCGCCGATCTCCGGACCGCACCCTATGTCGACATTCAGACGCAGCAGATCCGGATCGTGATGGACGACCGGGTCGCCGAGATCGACCTGCCGGTCGCGATCGATATCCGGCACAGTTACTACCAGGTCCGGCACGGCGTCATGGACGTCTCGTGCCGGAAGCGGTAATCCCTTTTTAAAAAGTTCAGAGAAGTCCGAAGGACTTCAGGGTTACATCGGGGTTGACTGCGCCCACGTGATAGACGACGCCCTCGTCGAGCTCGTTGATCACGACCTCGGCCGGGCTGAAGAGCGAGGTGTCGATCTGGTAGAAGTCGAAGTTCGCCTCCTTGAAGATCTCGTAGAACGGCTTGCCGTAACCCTTGGACTTGCTCGACGGCAGTCGGTCGAGGTAGTCCTTGATCTCGGGCGCGCGCATGGTCAGCATGATCCGGCCGTGGTAGATGGTAGCGTCGTTCGTCGTCCCCATCGCCTGCGTCGCGTCCTTCTTGACCGGCGGCACGGGCGCCGTGCCGATCGCGGACGAGATCTTGGTCGTGTCGAACCCGAGCTCGTTCAGCTTGTAGATCGCGGTCTCGACGCAGCGGCCCGAGACCTGGATCGAGCCGACCAGCGAGGCCGTCGGCGCGACCACGGCGCAGACGTTCCCGACGTCGACGTGGCACTCGTTCGCGATCTTCTCCATCACCTCGCCGTTCGGCAGGTGATCGGACTCGAGTGCGATCACGGCCGAGTCGAAGTCGTCCTCGTACCCGATCACCTCGTAGGTGTGCTTCGGCTTGAGCGAGAGCGCTCGCGCCGGGCCCGAGCCCATCGCGAAGTAGTTCCCGACCTTCACGGTCCAGCCGGCCTTCTGCGCGCCAAGACAGGCGATCGACGGAAAGTCGGTGTTGACCTGGATGAAGGGCATCGGAATTCCCTTGATCTCTCCCATTGAGAAGTCGACCTCGCCGAGTCCGCCCATGCAGATCTCGGTGAAGGCGCGGCCCGCGGCGTATCCGCCCGTCGTGCTGACTCCGCAGTCGACGATACGGGCCCCGTTACCGAGTTCGTGGTAGGCGGCGTTGAACTCCTCCGCGAACTCGGCCAGGTTCTCAAATATCTCCAATGCCAGTTCATTTACGCTGAGCACAAAAAGAACCCCCTTATGCCAATAAGGACGGCTGCAAAAGAGATAAGACTTGCCAATATTTTCGGCTCCTATGTAAGTCGGGTGAGGATCTGTTCGGGCTCGTACCGGAGCGTGATCACCCGCGAGCGCCCGCGGCCCGAGCGGTACTGGACATCGATCAGGCGCATGGACTCGAGCTTGGTCACGATCTCGTAGTACCGCGTGTACCCGAGCGGGAGCGCCTCTTTGATCCGCTCGTAGAACTCGCCGCCCGTGATCTCGGCCCCCTCGGTCTGGGTCTCGGCAAGAAGCCTGAGCAGGGTCCGCTCCTCGTCTCTGAGCGTCCGGATCACCGCATCGAGGTGGAGGTAGCGCGAGGCCGCGTGGGCCCGGCAGATGTCCTCCTCCTCGATCCGGCGGCGCCCGTCCATCTCGGCCGCGATCCCGGCCCGCTTCAGCAGGTCGATCCCGACCCGGAGGTCGCCGCCATTCATGGTCTGGTCGACCACGAGCGAGAGCATCTCGGAGGGGAGCACGCCGGGGTAGAAGCCCTGCTTCGCGCGCTCGTCCAGGATCGTCTCGACCTCGGATGCCGAGTACGGGCTGAAGTAGACCTCGCCCGGGCGGAAGACCGAGTGGACCCGCACATCGAGCCGCTCGGGGAGGTTGACCGCGAGGTCCGAGAGGATCACGATCACCCCGATCTTGGTGCCCGGGTAGACCTCGTGGGTCCGCAGGAGCGAGTAGAGGACCCGGTTCAGCTCGTTCTCGTATAGGAGGTAGTTCGCGTCGTCGAGCGCGACCACGAGGATCCTCTGCTCGCGCTCGAGGATTCGTGCGACTCCGTCGAAGACTTTCTTGGTCGAGGTGCCCGACGCGCGGGGCAGGTGGCCCGAGAGCTGGTGGTAGACCTCGGAGATAATCCCGAAGGTCGTGTTGTCGATCTGGCAGTTGACATAGACCGGCACGAGCGACTTCGTCGTCTCCTCGATCTCGCCGAAGAGCTTGCGGACGGTCGTGGTCTTGCCCGTGCCGGGGAGACCGCGGCAGACCGTGTTCATGGGGCGCGCGCCCTGGAGCCCAGGACGGAGCTGGAAGGCCAGCTCCTTCAGCTGCTCTTCGCGAAAGTTGAACTGTTCGGGGACGAAGTCGGGGTCGAAGACTTCGGGGTCGCGAAAGAGGGTCTCGTCCCACTTGAGCAGATGGCGTGTCACGGGCACCGCGGTTTATCCTTTAGAGGTTCTGGATGCAGCGCTTGCAGAGAGTCTTCGAGACAAAGAGCCGGCTGGTCTTCTCCTCGGCGGCGGTCACGGGCGCTCCGCACTCCTCGCATACAGCACCCGTGGGGGACGGAGCCGGGGCCTTCGCAGCCGGCTTTGCTGCGGGCTTCGGTGTGGGTACGGCCGGCGCCGGTGCGGGTGGTGCGGGTGCAGGCTCGGCCGGGGCTCTGGGGGCGGCAGGCTCGGGCACGGGCGCGGGCTCCTCTGGCGGCGCTGCCGGTTCCAGCGGGGCTGCTACCGGCTCGGGGGCCGCCGGCGGCGGCGTGGGCGCGGCGGGTTTCGGAGGAGCCGCCTTCGGTGCCGCGGGCTTCAGGGTCGGAGCGGGGGCGGTCGGGGCCGACGCGGGAGAGAGGGCGCTCTCGAGGACGCGGCGGCGGTAGTGGGCGATCAGCTCTTCGGTCTCGGCATTTCCCCGGCCGAAGAGGGCGAGGGTCTGGTCGAGGAACTGCGTGAGCGCGAGGACGTCCTCCTCGCTCTCGACCTCGTCCGAGATCTCGAGCCGGAAGCTCTCGTAATTCTTCAGGTTGACCGTGACGCCGATGGTCAGGTTCCGCTTGGACATGGTACTCACTCAGTGTCACATTGCCGCAATGCGGCTTATTAATGCGTCGGTTGAACTTCGATACTGAGGTCGGCAGGAGATTCTCTCCGCTCATTCCCGCCGAGGCCGGATGTTTCCCATTTTCTTGGAATTTATAATACAAAAACCGTGGCGGATTGAGCCCGGCACGATCGTCCGTGCCCCGGTGCCGGGGACGGCCCGCGGTGGCCTCTTCATCTCCCGGCTCCGGAACCGATCCGGAGCGCCGTCCGGGAAAAAATCAATAGCCCGGAACCCCGTATTATTGCGTATCCCTTCCGCGGCGGACCCGCGGTGACGGCAGATGATGAAAGTTACCCCCACTGATGCGTGATGATGCAGGGGGCTGATGCCGTTACCTCTTTGCTCCGCCGAGGATGAGCGGCAGCAGCGCCGTCGCCTCGAGCCGCCCGAGGTCTCCTTTCTCCGCCTCCCGCTCGGAAAAGCGGGTTGTTGTATCTCTCCCGAGCCCCCGCACCGCGACCGGCACCGGGACGCGCGTATGGGTCCGGATCCGGATCGGGGTCGCGTGGTCCGGCAGGACCGCGATCACGCCATCGAACCCGGCCATGAGCTGTCCGAGCATGTCGTCTACGCGCTCGATGGCACGGACCTTCTCCTCGATCGAGCCGAGGTGCCCGGCCTCGTCCGGGGCCTCGACATGGCAGTAGACGAAGTCGAGCCGTTCGAGCGCGGCGAGCGCGTACCGGGCCTTCGCGTCGTAGTCGGTGTCGAGATACCCCGTGGCGCCGGGCACCCGGATTCGCTCGAGCCCGGCATAGCGCGCGAGCCCGTTCAAGAGGTCGACGGCCGAGATCATTCCGCCCGATACGCCGAAGCGGTCGGCGAACGACGGAAATGCTGGCGTCCGGCCGCCCGACCAGGGCCAGATCCCGGTCGCGGCCGGCTTCCCGGCCGCGACCCGGGCACGGTTGACCGGGTGGTCGCTGAAGACCGCCTCGGCTTCGGCCATGCACCTGAGCAGGAGTCCGCGGTCGGGGCCGCCGGGCAGGTGGAGCCCGACGGGCTCGCCTACGATGTCGTGGGGGGGCGTGCCCGGATCGCCCGCGCCGCCCGGGACCACGAGCAGGTTCCTGTACGAGACCCCGGGGTGGAGTCGGACCTCCGGGAGCGCCTTCTGGAGCGAGGCGAGGAGCGCCGCCCCCTCGTCGCTCGAGATGTGGCCGGCCGAGAAGTCGGTCATGACCCCGTCCTCGACCGTCACCAGGTTGCAGCGGTAGGCCACGTCGCTCGCGCCGAGGTCGACGCCCATGCTCCCGGCCTCGAGCGGCCCCCGCCCCGTGTAGTACCGGGCCGGGTCGTACCCGAGCAGGCCCATGTTCGCGATATCCGAGCCGGGCTCGAACTGATCGGGGACGGTCGAGACGAGCCCGCTGCGCCCCTCACGCGCGAGGCGGTCCATGTTCGGCGTCGCCGCGTACTCAAGGGGCGTGAGCCCGCCGAGATCGGCGAGCGGCTCATCGGCCATTCCGTCGCCGAGGAGGATGAGCGCCTTCACGCGGCCTCCAGCTGGGCCCGGATCGCCCGCTCCATGCTCTCTTTCGACCCGAGGGGAGGATACCAGCCGAGCGCCTTCAGCCGCTCGATCGCGAGCTGCATGCGCGGCACGTCCCCGACCCAGCCCCGGTCCCCGCCCGTGAACCGGTACTCGACGTCGGCCAGATCCATCGCCTCGACTACGAGGTCCGCGATCGCGACCACGTCGATCCAGTCCTCGGACCCGATGTTGACCGTGTTCACGGTCGCGTTAGCGTGGTCGCAGACGTGGAGGAACGCGTCGACGCAGGCGTGGACCTCGAGGTAGGACTTGGTCTGCCGCCCGTCTCCGAGGATCTCGAGGGCATCCGGGTTCGCCCGGAGCTTGTGGATGAAGTCCCACGAGACCCCGTGGTTCGAGCGCTCGCCCACAATGTTCGCGAACCGGAAGACGAAGGCCCGCATCCCGAACGAGTGGCACCAGGCTCCGATCAGAGCCTCGGACGCGAGCTTGCCCGCGCCGTAGACCGAGATCGGCTCCATGGGCGTGTAGGTCTCGGGCGTCGGGATCACGGTCGCCTCGCCGTAGACGGTCGAGGTCGAGGTGAACGCGATCTCGGGAACGTCGGCAGTCCGCATGGCCTCGAGCACGCGCTCGGTCGCCAGCACGGACTGGCGGAACATCGCGTCAGGAGAGGAGGCCCCGCCCCGCACGTCGGGGTCGGCCGCCACGTGGTAGACCCGGTCGGCGCCGGCGAGGCGTGCCTGCCAGCTGTCGTCGAGCAGGTCTGCAACCAGGAGCTCGGCTCGGCCGGCGTCGAGGTGTCGTTCGAGGTTCCCGCGCTCGCCGCTCGAGAGGTTGTCGATCACGAGCACCTCGTCGCCCCGGGACGCGAGGGCGTCCACGAGGTGCGAGCCGATGAATCCGGCCCCGCCGGTCACGACGCTGAACATCGTACCATTATAGGACAGTGCTCCTATACGAGTACTGCGATGTATCTCGGGATCGACCACGGCACGACCGCCATGCGCTTTGCGACCGGCTCGGGCGTCCACCGGATACCCCGGCGCGAGGCCCGGACCTTCGAGCTCCTCGAGCTCGAGGCGGTCGGGCCGGTCGCCGCTATCGAGGGGTGCGCCCTCTGCTACTCCATGGGCGACGGGATCAGCGCGATCACCCCGATCGAGCGGGTCGTCAACCGCGGCGTGATCAGCCAGGAGGGGGCGGGGGAGCACACGGGCGGGGGGACGCGGGTCTTCGACGTCCTCGCTGCGAGCGGCATCCCGACGGTCGTGGTCCCCGGGCTCCACCGGGGCTCGCCGACCGACCCCCGCTTCAAGGCCTACTCCCACCAGACCAGCCCCGAGAAGCTCGGGATCGCCTATCTCGCGGTCCTCGAGCACGGCCCCGATGTGGTGGTCTCGGACATCTCGTCGAACACGGTCTCGCTCCTCGTCGCCGGCGGACGGGCGGTCGGGGCCTTCGACGCCTGTGTCTTTGCCCCGGGCAGCCGCCACGGGGCCCTCGACGTGGACGCGATACGGCGGATCGACCGGGGCGAGGAGACCGCAAACGAGGCCTTCCTCCGTGCCGGGGTCGAGTTCACCCAGCCTGAGGCCGAACGCTGCCGGACCGTGGCCATGTTCGCGGCCATGGAGTGCGCGGCCCTGCTCCTGCTCGCCCCCGAAGCCCGGGTCGTGCTCGCCGGCTCGCTCGGCCCGGTCGTCGCGGACGAGGTCTCGGCCCTGCTCGGCCGACCGGTCGCGGTCCACGACGAGTGGGCCGCGGCCCGGGGCCTCTCCCTCCTTGCGCGCGACGTCTTTGCCGGGGCGGACGAGATCCTCGGCATTCCGGTCGACCGCTGATCGGTGCACGGACGGCCCCGGACCCTAGATTTATATTGATTTATCATGTAAGACTAAGGGAGGACTATGCAGGAGCTACGCATCCACGGCAGGGGTGGCCAGGGCTCGGTCACGGCGGCCGAACTGATTGCGGTCGCCGCGTTCGAGGGCGGTAAATACGTCCAGGCCTTTCCGGCCTTCGGGGTCGAGCGGCGCGGAGCCCCGGTCCAGGCCTTCGTCCGGTTCAGCGACCGACCGATCCGGCTTCGGAGCCAGGTGTACGAGCCGGACTTCGTGATCGTCCAGGACCCGAGCCTGATCCGCGACGTCGACGTCTTCAAGGGAATGGAGGCGGGCGGAATCGCGATCATCAACACCGAGCGCCCGATCGAGCACCCGGTCCCCGCGGGCGTCCGCGTGCTGACCATCGACGCGACCACGATCGCCCTCGAGACTCTGGGGCTGCCGATCACGAACACGGCCCTGATGGGAGCCTTCGCCGCGGCGACGGGGATGGTCTCGTTCGAGACCCTGGTCGACGCACTCCGGCACCGGTTCTCGGGCTCGCTTGCGGAGAAGAACATCGAGACAACGCGCCGGGCCTACGACGTGATGAAGGCCGCGGCGGAGGCGACCTGATGGCGCTCAACGTGGGCTGTGCGGCTCCGCCCGGGCGCGCGACCGACAACAAGACCGGCTCCTGGCGGGTCTTCATCCCCCGCTTCGACAACGAGGCGTGCTCCAAGTGCGGGATGTGCCAGCTGATCTGCCCCGAGGGGTGCATCCTGCAGACCGAGGCGAAGGAGTTCGTCCCCAACTACGACTACTGCAAGGGCTGCGGCCTCTGCGCCGAGGAGTGCCCCAAGGCAGCGATCACGATGGTTCAGGAGGAGAAGTAATGGCACTTGAGATCATGGAGGGCTCGATCGCGGTCGCCCAGGCGGTGCGCCGCTGCCGTCCGCAGGTGGTCTCGGCCTATCCGATCACACCCCAGACACACATCGTCGAGGCGCTCGCCGAGATCGTCGCGAACGGCGAGCTCGCGGCCGACTACATCACGGTCGAGTCCGAGTTCTCGGCCCTCTCGGCCTGCGTCGGCGCGGTCGCGGCCGGCTCGCGCGCGTACTCGGCCACGACCTCGCAGGGCCTCGCCCTGATGTTCGAGGTCTGCTTCAACATGGCCGGCATGCGCCTGCCGCTCGTGATGACGATCGCGAACCGGGCGCTGGGCGCCCCGCTCTCGATCTGGAACGACCAGCAGGACTCGATCTCGCTGCGCGATGCGGGCTGGCTCCAACTCTACGCGGAGGACAACCAGGAGGCCGTCGACCTCCACTACATCGGCTACAAGGTCGCCGAGGACCACCGCGTGCTTCTGCCCGCGATGGTCTGCTTCGACGGCTTCATCCTCTCACACACCTACGAGCCTGTCAACATGCTCAGCCAGGAGGAGGTCGACGCGTTCCTGCCGCCGTTCGTTCCGAAGTATCGGCTCGACGCGGCAAGCCCGGTCTCGATGGGCATGTACGCGACCCCCGATTACTACCTCGAGTTCCGGTACGAGACCGACCAGGCCCAGAAGCGGGCGCTCGAGGTGCTCCGCGAGGTCGGTAAGGAGTTCGGCGAACGCTTCGGGCGCGACTACTCGGAGCTCGTCGAGTCCTACCAGATGGAGGACGCCGAGACAGCGCTCGTGGCCATGGGCTCGATCTGCGGCACGACCAAGGACGCGATCGACGAGATGCGGACCGAGGGGAAGAAGGTCGGCCTGGTCCGGCTCAGGAGCTTCCGGCCCTTCCCGTCGGAGGACCTGAAGGCGGCGCTCGCGGGCGTGACCCGCGTGGCCGTGCTCGACAAGAACATCACGCTCGGCGCCGGCGGCGCCACGGCCCGGGGCGCGGTCGCGCTCGAGGTGCGTGATGCGCTCTACGGCTCGACGATCCCGGTCCTCGACTACATCATCGGCCTCGGCGGCCGCGACGTCCGGATCGAGGACATCAAGAAGGTCGTCGCGCTCTGCGAGGCGGGCGAGGGGGACCGATTCTACGGTCTCCGCACGGAGGTGCTTTAGATGGCGATCGACAAGACGTGCGAACTCTTCGAGTGCGGCCACCGCGCCTGCGGCGGCTGCGGGGCCGCGCTCGCCGGCCGGCTCTTTCTGAAGGCGGCCGGCACCGAGACGATCGTGGTCTCCTCGACGGGCTGTATGGAGGTCTTCTCGACCCCGTACCCCGAGACCGCGTGGAAGGTGCCCTGGATTCACTCGCTCTTCGAGAACGCCTCGGCCGTCGCTTCGGGGATCGAATCGGCGCTCAAGGTCCAGGGACGGAAGGAGAATGTGGTCGTGATCGCCGGCGACGGCGCGACCCTCGACATCGGGGTGCTCTGCATCTCGGGCGCGTTCGAGCGGGGCCACGACATCACCTACATCTGCTACGACAACGAGGCCTACATGAACACGGGGATCCAGCGCTCGGGCGCGACCCCCTACGACGCCTCGACCACGACGAGCCCGGCCGGCAGGGTCTCGATGGGCAACAAGCGCCCGAAGAAGGACATGCCCCGGATCCTCGCGGCCCACGGCTCGCCGTACGTCGCCACGGCCTCGATCGCCTACCCGGCCGACTTCATGCAGAAGGTCGAGAAGGCGATCAACACGCCGGGCCCGACCTACGTTCAGGTGCACGCGCCCTGCTGCACGGGCTGGGGCTTCGACGGCTCGAAGACGCTCGCGATCGGCAAGCTCGCGATCGAGACCGGGCTCTGGGTCAACTACGAGATGGTCGACGGCGAGGTCACCAAGGTCAAGAAGGTGGTCCGCAAGCCGGTCGAGGAGTACCTCAAGGAGCAGAAGCGCTTCCGCCACCTCTTCAAGCCGGCCCTCGCGACCGGGGAGATAGCCAAGATCCAGGCGATCGCCGACGGCAACGCCGAGAAGTACGGGATCGATATCAAGCTCCCGCCGAAGAAAGACGTCGAGCCTGTTTAAAACCCAGTATCTCTTTTTCCAGCAGGCTGCCGTTCCCGATACGGCGATGTGATGGCAGCCACGAGGGGGATACTCAACCGGACTGAACGATCAGGGCGGGTTCGCCACGTCCCGTGAATCGTCTGTGATTCGCACCTGTTCCGATGAGAACCTGGCTGCCCCATCCCAGTCACGGCCCTCCAGGGAGTGACGAAGCACGGGCATGGCCCGGCCCGATCCGCCCGGGACGGACCTGCTCCCGGCTGAGACCGTAACGATGCCCTCTTAGCATCGACCTCGGGCACCCGATTCGGGAGATTCTCGGAGAGACCCCGGAACGATTGAACCCCACTGCCTCCATTCACTCCGGGTGCCACACGCTCACACGATGAATTCGGGAGTGGTCGGCCGGGCCCACCCGTCAGATCGACGCGTCGTTGATCCCGGGTCGGAGGAACCTGTCGTGCGCCCCCGACGGATGCAGACCCTGCCGCGTCCGCCTTCCGCAGGACCGGATCTCCCCGACCTGTCACGATGCGTGTACCCCGGTGTGGCAGGCTCCGGAGCCGGCCAGGGCGTCTGTGCGATCGACCGTGAAGATCGGCCGGAACGAGCCCTGAATTCGGGGACCGGGGATGGTGGAGAGTTCCGGGAGGGCTGAGGAACAATTGACCCGGGGTATATCGTCTGGCCCCGATTCTTGAAGGTGACTGAGGATGATGAGGTCTCCGCGCTTTGGCTGCCACGGATGTGCCCCGACCCGACACCCTTCCATATCGTCTGTCCGGCTGCAGAGTGAGGAGGTCGAGGTGATCCGTATCCCTCAGCCCACATTGATAATTATGTTCGTTTGTTGCATTTATTCATCATATGTAGAAAATTATTTAAAATATTACGCAATAGTGAATGAAGCACCTGGGAGTACGAATGATTTCGGTGACCCGGGCGAAGTCCTCTTCGGCCGCGTCGACGCGGCAAACGTCCCCAGGCAGGAGGAGAAGAGAATGAGTACAGTCGCAGCATTTCCCATCTCGGACTCGTGGAGCACCCCGGCCCCATACGGACGCAGCCGGCAGACGATTTCAAACTCGCCCGGGTTTCGGGGCGTGTCTCTTTTCAGCTCGCCGTTGCCGGGAGCGTCTCTGCAGAAACCAGTAGAGATCCGGTTCCCCCGGTTGAGCAGTGGCCGCCTGTGGCCGATACGAATACCATCTGCGCCCGGGATGAGGTGGTGCTGATGACCGATCTCACCCTCTCGTCGCGGGATACGCCGATCCAGATCGGCGATGCCACGGCGAACCCGGCCCCGCTCGGCCTGATCGGATTCGGCATGACCACGGTCCTGCTCAACCTGCACAATGCCGGCTACTTCGGCCTGGGGTCCATGATCCTCGCGATGGGGCTCTGTTATGGAGGGATCGCCCAGGTCATCGCGGGCGTCATGGAGTGGAAGAAGGGGAACACGTTCGGCACCACGGCCTTCACGTCGTACGGCTTCTTCTGGATCTCGCTCGTCGTGCTGCTCGTCCTGCCCAAACTCGGAGTCGCATCGGCCACGGAGGCCACAGGCATGGGGGCGTATCTCGCCATGTGGGGGATCTTTTCCGTGCCCCTGTTCGTCGCCACCCTGCGCATGAACCGGGCCCTCCAGTTCGTCTTCGCCACGGTGACCATCCTCTTCTTCCTGCTGGCGGTGGGAGATCTCCTCGGCAACCCGGCGATCACCATGCTGGCCGGGTACGAGGGGATCATCTGCGGCCTGGCTGCGATGTACGCCGGCCTCGCTCAGGTCCTGAACAGCATATACGAACGCACAGTCGCTCCCCTGGGGTGAAAAAAAATGCCTGAACAGAAAGACTTTCTGAAGATGTTCCACAGCAGCCCGCTCGCGCAGATCATACTCGATAACGGGCTCAACATCCTTGATGTGAACGAAGATTTCTGCCGGATCATCGGCTACTCGCGGGAGCGTATCCTCGGGATCAAGGTCACCGATTTCCGCGAGAAGAACATGATCAGTTATCTCAGCGACTCGGGGGAATCGATCGCCGACACCCTCAGGTTGAAACGGGTGACGAAGGGCGATTCCACCCTCAAGACCCCGGCGGGAACGTTCATGATCATGAGGACTAACATCCCGCTATTCGATGATGCCGGGAACCTCGAGTATATCCACATCAACTACATGGACGTTACGGCCATCACACAGAGCAAGCTGTACATGGCGCGGGAGATCGACGGTCTGATCCAGATCTACGAAAAGATTGCCGCCGGCGACCTCACACCCCGATATCAACTGGCCGAGCCGGACGACGCCACCCGGGAGGTCCATGATCAGATCGCTCGCCTGCGGGACGCCGTGCGCAGCATCATCGGATCCCTCCAGGTCAACATCAAGGACGTCAACGAACGGATGCAGCGCATGACCGAGAGCACGGAGATCGCGCGCAACAACGTTCGCGACGCATCGACGGGAGTCCAGCAGATCGCGCAGAATACGACGAAGGTCAGTGCGAACGCCGAACAGGCCGCGCAAGGGATCGCGCAGATCACACAGGCGATGCAAGACCTCTCCGCGTCCGTCGAGGAGATCACCTCCAGCATGGATATGGTGCTGACGCGTTCGCGCGAAGCGAACGAACTCTCGCAGTCCGGCGCCGCCCTTGCCGGCCGCACCGAGACGAGCATGAGCGAGATCTCGAGCTCCTCGGCGAAGGTCTATGAGATCGTCGGCGACGTCGAGAGACAGATGGGGGAGATCACCAAGATCGTCGGGCTGATCCGCGAGCTGGCGAACCAGACGAACCTGCTCGCCCTGAACGCGGCCATCGAGGCCGCGCGCGCAGGTGACGCCGGACGGGGCTTTGCCGTGGTCGCGGCCGAAGTAAAATCACTCGCACAGGAGTCGAGGAACTCGGCCGAGCGGATCGAGGATATGATCGGCAACCTCAAGAACAGTACGCAGAACGCCTCCCAGGCCATGGGCGAGGCAAAGAGCACGGTCGACCAGGGGGCGACAATGGTCACGGAGACGCTCCGGGCTTTCAACCGGATCGCGACCGCCGTGGAGAACGTCGCTCAGAGCGCCGCCGATGTCGCAGCCGCGACCGAGGAGCAGGCCGCGACCACGGAGGAGGTGACGGCCAGCATCAGCGAGGTGGCCCAGCTCATCCAGGGAACCGCCGATGAGGTCAGTATCGCGGCAGCCGCGTCCGAGGAGTCGTCTGCCGCCCTGGACGAGATCACGAGCATGGTGGACCACGTGGGTCAACTCGCCGCCGAGGCGATGCAAGCGAACCGTCGATTCAAGGTCGAGTGACGGAGGCGCTCGACATGGACACCATTCGGAGCACCCGGCCGTCGCCGAACAGGACGACCGACAGCCCCCAGATCATTCAGGTGGTCGAGTTCGTCCTCGGCACGGGTCGATTTGCCATCGACCTCTTCGACGTGAAGGAGGTGGTGGAATACACCTCGATCACCCGACTTCCGAGCGCCCCATCGTTCGTGAAAGGCATTATCGACCTTCGCGGTGAGATCACGACTCTGATCGACCTGAAACAACGGCTCGCCATCGACGACTCGGAGAACCCCGAGGGGAATACGGGGCGAATTGTCGTCCTGGACGAGGCGATCACCCGCTCGAAGACCGGCATCCTCGTCGACGACGTTAGTTCGGTCTCCACGTTCGAGCCGGAGTGCGTCGACCACACTTCGGTCTCGTTCGGCGGTGATGAGAGCGCTATTCTCGGCATTCTCAAACGCGCCAGTAAAGGCAAAGGGCGCGACGAGAACGAGCTGATCATCTGGCTCAACATCCGGGAGCTCCTGAAGCACCTGGACATCGGCCTCTGATCTCTCTCTTTCAGGGGCCAATCTGGAATATTCATCCCGCGCTCTCCCCAGGTCCGGGACGGTCGTTTCCCGGCCCGGACCCCCATACCCCCGTCCCTTCCGACCGCCCCACCCGATCTTTTCGGAATGTCGGGGCCGGTCCTTGACCTGCCACTCGACCCCGGCATCACCCACCGCCTCGAAGTTGCGCCGATTTTCGTCGGTCGGATAGGGGTAGAAATGGTTGCGCCCGATCAGGGCCTCGCGGGACAGGCCGCACCCGCGCTTGCAGGGTCTGTTGACCTCGACGAAACGAAACGACGGGTCGAGGTAGACGAGCTGGGTGTCGGTCCGGACGACGAGCGCGAAGAAGCGCGTCGTCGGCCTGCCGGGGGGTTGGTTGGCTCACCGTCAGGCCTCTGCTTCGGGCATCGCGCGCCGGTGTCGGCAAAGAGACTGGCGGGGGGGCGCCGGCCTGCACGGCGTTATGGCGTCTTCCTCTGTCCGTTGCGGCCTTCTCGGCATAAGGCTTGTGCGCCGGCAGGGGATTGAGATTGGAAAAAAGAGGGCTACTCGGCCCTGAGGGCCTCGATCGGGTCGAGGTTGGCCGCCCGCCAGGCCGGGTAGAGGCCCGAGACGATGCAGATCACCGTGCCCACAAGCATCGCAGCGGGGAGGTAGACGAGGCTGCCCGCTTCGAAGAAGTGCGCGGTGTTTCCGATCAGCATGCTCACGACGAGATATCCGATTCCGAAGCTGAAGAGTGCGCCGATCAGCGCCCCGGCGAACCCGAGGATCGCAGACTCGTACACGAACATCTTCAGGATCTCGGGCTTCTGCGTCCCGAGGGATCGCATGATCCCGATCTCGCGGATCCGCTCGGTCACGGACATCATCATCACGTTGAAGATCGAGACCGCGGCCACGAGGAGCGAGATCCCTGCGATTGCCATCACGAACGTGGTCATGGTGCCGATCGTCGAGGTGATCGACTCGAGCATCCGGCTCGCGTCGCTGACCCGGACCTGCGTCTTCTTCTTGTTGAGCTGATCCGTGATCGTCATCGAGGTCGCGTCCGCGTCGTCGATGTCCTTCAGGACGACGTTGACCTGGTCGTACTGCTTCTCGTCGCCGTAGAAACCCGTGTACGATTCGTCGGCCAGGACGACGGCATTGTCCGTCGAGAGGTCGAAGGACATGCCCCGCTCCTCGATGATCCCGACCACGCGGACTGTGTGGATTCCCTCGTCCTCTTCGCCGAGCGAGAGCCGGCTCCCGAGGGTCAGGTTGAACCGCTCGGCCAGGTTCGCGCCGACCAGGGCCCCGGTGTCGCCCTTGGGATAGGCGCCGTCGCTCAGGTTCAGGATATCCGGGATCACGTCGGTGTCGAGGCCGTAGACCGTCGCGTGACCGTCCTTCGTGCCGACCGAGAATGAGTCGCTCGAGGAGTGCACGGTGTAGACCGTGCCGTTGGTACCGACTGAATTTCGTACCGCCTTGAATTGCGAATCGCTGATAAAGTTTTCATCATCGTCGTCGCTCGAGCTGCTGCCGCCCATTCCTGGGGGGCCGCCCATGCCGCCGCCCGTACCGCCGCTGTTCGTTCCAGCGTCGTGGGTCACGGTCAGGACGTTGCCCATCTCTGACATCTGATCTTTGACCGTCAGGGTCATGTTCGCGCCCATCATGCCCATCGCGGCGATCGCGACGACGCCGATCACGATGCCGAGTGCGGCGAGCAGGGAGCGCAGGAAGTTGAGCCGGATGCTGCGCAGGGCCAGCTGGAAGACGATGCCGCCGCTCTTAATGAGGCCCTCCCGTCCCGGATGGTGATCGTCCGGTCCGCGTACGTGGCCACCGTGGGGTCGTGGGTCACGATCACGATGGTCCGTCCGCGGTTGTTCAGGTCCGTGAGCGTCTCCATGATCTGGGTGCCCGTCTTCGTGTCCAGGTTGCCCGTGGGCTCGTCGCAGATCAGGATCGCCGGGTCGTTGACAAGCGCCCGGGCGATCGCGACCCGCTGCTGCTGGCCGCCCGAGAGCTCGGCGGGGCGGTGGGCCGCGAGGGCCGGGTCGATCCCGAACGAGCCGAGAAGCCGGCTGATCACTCCCGCAGTGTCGTTCTGGCGGTGCTTCATCAGATACGGGTACTCGACGTTCTCGAAGGCGGTCAGGAGCGGGAGCAGGTTGAACTTCTGGAAGATGTATCCGAGCGTCTTGAGGCGGAGATCGGTCAGCTCGTGATCGGTCATCCTCCCTATGTCGGCTCCCGCGATGCGGAGGCGACCCGAGCTCGGGACATCCAGACGGCCGATCTGGTTGAGCAGTGTCGACTTTCCGGACCCAGACGGGCCCATGATCGCCACGAACTCTCCCTCATCGATGGAAAGAGTGACGTGGTCGAGGGCCACGACGTCGCCGGATGCGAGCGGGTAGATCTTGGTGACCTCCTCGAGCTCGATGATCGGTGCCGGAGACATGTTCTGCTCCTTACTTCCGGAGCCGCGTGCGCGCCTTCGCGATCCACCCCTTCCTCCATGCCACGCCTAGGACCCCGAGGACGACGAGGACGCCCGCGATCGGGAGGATCGGCAGGGACGACGTACCCGTGCTGCTACCGGGGCGGCCTCCGCCGAGGATGCTCATCACGCCGCCGCCGCCCATCCTACCGGGCTCTCCTCCGGCCGGCGGGCCGCCGGCGGCCGAGACGCCGCTCGCCGCGCCTGCGCTCTCGTTGACCGCTCCCGAACCGCCCTGCAGGGTGACCTCGACCGTCTTCTCGTACGCATTCCCGTCGTCGTCCTTGTACTGGACGAGCAGTGGGACGGTCCTGGCGCCGGAGGCTGTGAAGGTCAGTTCGAACGAGGCGAAGTCGTCGGCCGCGAGGGACCCGACCACGTAGATCCGGTTGGGATCTGCGGGCGTGGCCGGGCTTCCGACCGTCACCACGACGACGCGCGCATCGTCGATGCCGGCGTTCGTGACATCCCCGCTGAGGGTGTAGGTGCCCCCGGAGTTCGCGATCTCGACGTCGCTGACGACGGGATTGGCAGCCGTGGACCGGTCACCGACCGTCATAGGGACCTTCAGAGTGGACGAATGTGCGGTCAGGCCGTTCATGTACGATACCGTGAGCGTCATCTCGGTCGAGTCCTGCGGCGTGACCTTGAATGTGACGTTCCTGGATTGGTCGGCTCCGAGCGCGCCTACGAACCCGGCCGTATCCGATACGGAGAGGCCGGTGCCGGCAGCCTTCACGGTCACGCCGTTGATCGTGTTCCGCCGCGGGTTGAAGACTGCGACCGTGATCGTGTTCTTCTGGCCCTTCATGTAGGTGTCCGGGGCGTTCGCAAGCGAGACCTGGATCTCGCTGTTATCGACACGGATCGGGACGGCGTAGTTGATGGAACCGGCGTCGCCCATCCTGATCTGGACCTCGGGATAGTAGATCCTGTTCCCTGCCCTGGCCTTGAGCGTGAAGGTCAGTTCACGCGTGGAGCCCGCCTCAAGCGTGCCCACCGTCGTGTACGTATCCGAGTTCAGGAAGTCGAAATCAGTCGACCTGACACTCGCCCCTGCGATCCGAACCGAGGCTGTGCCTCGATTTGCAACCTTGACCGTGAGCGTGCCTGTATCGCCCGTGAAGAATGTGCCCGGGTTGAGTGCGGTACTCTCGATGGTCACCTGCGCTCCGGATGCCGCCGCACTCGTATCTGAGGTTGTGCTCGGGGCAACGGTCGTGCTCGCGTCCGCAGTCGTATTCTCTGCCGCCATGCAGGGTGCGACCACGGCGTAGAGCAGCAGGCAGATGATGCCGGCCCCGAACGCAAGTCGCGCCTTCAGGCCATGAACTCTCGCTGACATATGTAAAGTAACTTTTACATTATGTCGTACAAACTTTACGGAAGTTCCGCGCACCTCCGGCTTGTCGCGGGAGATCTGTGATCCGGACGGTCCCCTCGGCGGGACTGTTCCGGGGTTCAGGACTCGGGAGCCGGCTCGTCGTCGAGAAAGAGTTCGTCGACGCGGACGTTGAAGAAGCGGGCGATCCGGAAGGCGAGCGAGAGGGACGGGTCGTACTTCCCCTTCTCGATCGCGATGATCGTCTGGCGTGTCACGCCCAGGCCGGCCGCCAGCTGCTCCTGTGTGATCTCCCGCATGGCGCGGTGGACCCTGATCTTATTCTTCATCCGACTCCCAGTCGCCGAACTTCCGAGCGTAGTAGATGCGGAAACTTCCGTAGAGGACGATCATCAGGCCCAGCAGGCCCAGCTGCGCCAGTCCGAATCTTCCGAGGTGGAGGGCGTTGTCCGGCGGCGGCGCAAAGGGCGAGGGAGGCGGGGGGAGGTGAAACCCGAGCGGGGTGCTGAACGAGAAGACGACCTGGCCCAGGCTGACCAGGAGGAAGATGACCCAGAAGACGCTCAGGGTCGCGACGGCCGCGTGCTGGGTGATCACGTTCGTCCGTTCGTCCTCGACCGTCTCCGCGACCGTCCGCTTGACGGCATAGAGCACGAGGACCGCGACCAGGAAAGCGCCCTGGATCAGGATCGGGAGTGAGAGCTGAATCGCGAGGTAGAGGATCCCGACCAGGACGAGCCCCGTGAAGCCGATGAGCAGGTAGAAGGTGTTCCGTTTCATGGTCCTCGCTGATTGCCGCTGTAAAGAATCTCCATTCCCCCAGGTTAAGCCTTCTCCTGGATGTAGTCGTCACGCGGGAGCGCCCGCGGGTTCCCTCACGCCCGGATCACGGTCCCGATCCGCTCTCCGCGCAGTGCCGCCGAGATGTTGCCCGGGACGTGGCAGTTCACGATCCGGAGCTCGCGGATATGGACGGCCTGCTGCATGAGCTCGAGGACCATCCGTTCGAGCACGATGTCGTCGAGGTCCATCGCGATCAGCTCGTCGGCGCGGATCTCGGGGATCAGCTCGGCCGACGGGTCGGTCTGCGGGTCGGCCGTATAGAGCCCGTCCACGTTCTTGCCGAGTACGCAGCTCCGGGCGCCGAGCACCTCGGCGACCAGGAACGCACCGGTGTCGGTCCGGTGCGGGGGGATCGCACCCATCCGGGCCGGGTGCTCGTAGAGGCCGTAGGGCGGGGTGCCGTGGATCACCGGGATCTCCCCCAGCCGGAGCCGGGTCGGGAGCTCGAGCAGGTCTGCCGAGTGGATCCTTGTCCCCCCCCAGGGTGAGAGGAGGATCGAGACCATGATCGCGTTCTGCTCCGAGATCTTGGCCGAGAGCTCGGCGAGCACGCCCGTCGGCATGCCGAGGTCGATCCCGACGTCCATGATATGCCGGACCCGGGCGCCGCCCCCAGTCACGACCAGAACGTTCTCAGTCCGGGAGAGCTCGCCGATCTCGGTGCAGAGCGGATGCATGACCGCGCGGCCGTAGTCGATGGCTCCGTGGCCACCGAGTTTGATCACGTTCAGATTCGGGGCAATCCGAAGGCGGCCGGCCTCGCCGATCTCCTCCATCAGCCCCTTCCGGACGAGCGTCTCGGAGCCGAGGCCCGACCTGAGATTGAACCGATGCGATGTCCCACTCATGACCATACATATATGTGGAGCCAGATGAATATTGGTTATATCAACTGGTTTATCAGTTGATGTGATGGCCATGAAGATCTATGTCCGCGAACGAACCAAGGTTGGGGAGGGCGTCCGCCAGCCCCGGTATAATGTGCTCGCCGTCGCCGGCGGGGACCTGAGGGTCTACGCACACCACTTCCGCAAGACCGAGCTCGAGCAGATCGCAAAGGACCTCAGCGCTGAGCTCGTCTACCTCTCGTCCATGCCCGAGGCCGAGCACGGCACAAAGAAGTAAGCTCCCGTCCCATTTTTATCGATGGCTGCACCCTCACTCGACCTGGTCGTCGACGCCATGCTGTCGATCGCGCTGGTCGAGGACCGGGCGCTCGGGCTCGAGTTCACGACCGACGGGATACTGATCCGCCTGCCCACGACCCGCCGGATCGCCGAACGGCTCGGCGTGCCCCACTACTACGTCCTACCTCTGATCGGTACGCTCGAGGCCGACGGACTCGTGACCCGTGCAGAGCGGGTCGGGATCAGGACCACGCCGGCCGGCACGCGCCGGCTCCTGGACCGGATCGAGGAGGCCTATGCCGAGGGAGCCCACGCGCTCCTGGGGGGAGAGGTCTTCCGGCTCCTCCTCTCCCGCTCCCGGTGACCGGGTCCGACTTCTGATCCTATATGCCCCCGGCCCCCATCTGATCCTGATGCGCGACGAGGACCTCGACTGGCGCTGTTATACGTTTCTCTCTCGCCGGAGCGGCCCGGCGACCCTCGAAGAGCTGGCCGGAGGAGTCGGTCTCCCCGCGGAGGCGGTGGACGCATCGGTCTCCCGGCTCGAAAAAGCCCTGATCGTCAGCCGCGAGGGGGACCGGGTCCGGGCGATGGCGACCCAGGAGTCGCTCCTCGCCTGCCAGCTCCGGTACACGAACGACCTGCCGCTCGTGCTCGAGAACGGCGTGATCCGCGTTCGGAGGCCCGATGACGCGTGAGGCCGCGGTCCTCCGGCTCGGCCACCGCCCCGAGCGGGACCAGCGAGTCACGACCCACGTGGGCCTGACCGCACGGGCGCTCGGTGCGAACCATATGTACCTCGCGGCCGACGACGCGGGCGTGGTCCGGTCGATCGGGGACGTGGTCGACCGGTGGGGCGGCGACTTCTCGGCCGAGAACAACGTGAAGTGGCGGCGGTGCATCCTCGACTGGAAAGCCGCAGGCGGCGTCGTGGCCCATCTGACCATGTACGGGCTGAACCTGCCAGACGTGATCGACGAGGTGCGCACCCAAGACCGCGTACTCGTCGTGGTCGGGGCTGAGAAGGTGCCGGGCGAGGTCTACGGCCTTGCCGACTACAACATCGCGGTCACGAACCAGCCCCACTCCGAGATCGCCGGGCTCGCGGTCTTCCTGGACCGGCTCTTCGAGGGGCGCGAGCTCGAGGCCGCATTTCCGCACGCGAAGATCCGAGTCGTCCCCTCCGCGCACGGCAAGCTCGCGGAGGGGCCGGCGGAGGACGAGTGACGGGCCGGCTGCTCGTCGCCGGCTTCGCCACCCGGCATATCGCGGCATCGGCCCGCATCGCCGGCTACCGCGTGGTCGTTGTGGACCACTTCTGCGACCTGGACCTCGCCGCGATCGCCGAGGACTGCCTCCGATTCGAGACGCTCGACGAGCTGGCGACGCTCGTGGACGAGGCCACCCGGCGGCTCCCGGTCGAGGGCGTGCTGATGGGCTCGGGCGCCGAGACCCTCCCCCTCTCCGCGCGCCGCCTCGGGACCCCTCCCGGGGTCGCGGCCCGGTTCCTCGACAAGGGCGAGACCCAGGCCTTCTTCGAGGAGCTCGGTCTACCGGCGCCACGCCGGCTCCTTCCCGGCGAGTACCCGGCCATGGCCAAGCCGCTTCACGGTTCGGGAGGCTGGCGGAACGCGGTCGTCTCGTCGGATGCGGAGCTTGCGGCGTGGGCCGCGCTCTACCCCGACCAGCCCTACCTCCTCCAGGTCGTAGTCCCCGGCACGCCGGCCTCGGTCTCGTGCATCGCCGACGGCGAACGGGCTGTCGCGGTCGCGACGAACCGGCAGCTCCTGAGGGGAGGGAGTGATATGGGCTACGGCTTTGCCGGGTCGGTCACGCCCTGCGATCATCCGCTCGCGGGAGCGATGGCCGACCTCGCCGAGGAGATCGCGGGGGCGAGCGGCTGCATCGGCGCGGTCGGGATCGACTTCGTGCTCCCCGACGGCCCCGGCACTCCGATTGCGATCGAGCTGAACCCCCGGTTCCAGGGGACGCTCGAGACCGTCGAGGCCGCGACGGGAGAGAACCTGGTCCGGCTCCACCTTGAGGCCTGCGAGGGACGCCTCCCGGCGGCACGCCCTGCAGCACGCCGGTACGCAGCCCGGCGGATCCTCTTTGCCGACCGCGACCTGGTCATCGGCGACGACCTCTCGATCCTCGCCCCGGCCGTCGCCGACATTCCGCGCCCGGGGACGGCGATCCCGGCTGGCGGAGCGGTCGTCTCGGTTCGCGCCGTCGGGCCGACCGGGTCGGCGGCCCTCGCCGGGCTGGATAAGCATATATCGGGCGTGCGTACATATATGGAGCGATGGTAGCCGCCGCAGAGATCCTGGAACAGCCCGCCGTTGCCGCGTACCTGCTCCGGCTGATCAAGCAGGAGGGGCTTCTGCTGATCGAGCGGTTCCCGGCCGAAGGAGAGTTCAGCGATGAGGAGCTCGCCGAGGCCACGAAGATCAACCTCAACTCAGTCCGGCATACGCTCTATACGCTGTACGAACGGCGCCTTGCCGAGTACCGCCGGATCAAGAACAACGAGACCGGGTGGCTCACCTACCTCTGGCGCCTCCGGCTCGACAATATTCCCGTGGCCCTGGCCGAGGAGATGGAGACGATCCTCGAGAAGCTCCGGACGCGGGAACGCTTCGAGGAGGAGAACGATTTTTACCGTTGCGGCCAGTGCGGCCTCCTCCTGACCTTCAACCAGGCCATGGACTTCGACTTCTGCTGCCCCGAGTGCGCGTCGGCGATGGCCCACTTCGACAACGAGATCCTCTTCCTCGCCCTGCGCCGCAGGCGCGAGTCGATGGCCTCCTCCCTCGGGCATGGATGACTGGGAGTCTCTCCTCCGCGAGGCCGGCTGTGACGAGCGCGTGATCCGGCACTGCCGGGCCGTCACGACCCTCGCCCTCTCGCTCGCCGGCGACGACCCGCTCTTTGACCCCTCTCTTCTGGAAGCCGGCGGCATGCTTCACGATCTCGGTCGCTCAGTCACGCACGGAATCGGCCATGCACAGGCTGGCGCCGCCCTCTGCCGTGAGCTCGGCCTTGGCGAACCCATCGCTCGGATTGTCGAGCGTCACACGGGTGCCGGCCTCTCGGCCGACGACTGCGTGCTGATCGGGCTCCTGCCGCGAGACTGTCTGCCCGTGACTCCCGAGGAGCGGCTCGTGGCCTATGCAGACAAGAGGTTGAAGGGAGACCGGGTGGTCTCGATGGAGCGCGAGCTCGATCGCAATTTCTCCCTCCCGCACCGCAGCCGCCGGCGGATATACCGGCTCTGGCGCGAGATGGATCTCGTCACAGGGTGAGCCGACGTACCTGTGGGAGCGAGCGGAGCTCCTCGATCACGCCGGGCGCCAGGGCGCCGTCCACGATCACGACGAGCTTCGGCTCCTCGGCCAGGTAGGGATCGGTCACAAAGATCTGGCGGATCGCGAGGTCGTGGTCGGTGAGCACCTGGACTGCGGCCAGGACGATCCCCTTGGCCTTGGCGTCCTCGACCGTGATCGTGATCACCGAGAGCCCGAGGTGCTCGGCCACCATCGAGAGGTCGGGGGTCGCCCGCATCCGAGAGAAGATCGGGGCCAACCGTTCATCCTCGCGAATCCGCTTTGCAGTTGCGTCCACGACCCGCCGGTCGACCCCGACGGCCGCGGCCACCTGGGTCGCCGGGATCGGGATCCGGTTACAGACCACTCGCCCCTCGTCGTTGACACCGAGCCCGTTCTCGAGCAGGAAACGGATGACCCGGCTCTGCGACGGGGAGTCGGCAAACACCCGCATAATCTCGGACCACATCTGCGCACTTTTGTGCATCGGGGCCTGGGATAATACTACCGCGGCCTCACCCGAGGGGGATGGGGGGAAGGTATATACGGGCGGATGGTGACCTTATATGGCACACGGCGCGAGGGTTGCCGAGCTAGGTCAAAGGCGCAAGGTTGAGGGCCTTGTCACGAAGGTGTTCGGGCGTTCGAATCGCCTCCCTCGCATTCTTCTCACATTCTTCACTCTGGAGAGCGACGCCTCCGTCGCGGTGTGGGCCTTCTCTTCATTACTCTCGGCACGGAACACCGCAGGTTTCGGCAGTCGTCGACCCGGGCTCCGGGTCAGAAAAACGGAGGGTATCCCGCGCGCTATCGCGGGGCCGTGACCGGTTCGACCCCGATATCGGGCGAGGGTGATGGCACTGACCAGCACCGCGATTGCCGGGGTTAACGCGCGCAGGTCGACGATGATCCCGAGCGAGACGAAGAAGATCGCGGCGAAGATGACCTGGAGATACTCGGCCCCCTCGCGGGGGTTCTTGCTGTGGCAGAGGGCGATCTCGCGACACGAGACGCCCGCGATGAACGCGCCCACGATCGCCGAGAGCCTGATCAGCTCGGCCACCATCGCGTAGAAAAAGGCGATTGCGAGGGCGGTGATGAAGACGAACTCGGGGTACTGCCGGGCGAGCGGCTGGCAGTCGAGCCACACGAGCATGGGCGAGACGATCTTCAGGCCGGCAAGGAGCCTCAGGCCGATGAAGAGGACGGCCGAGACGAGGCTCGTGTCGATGGCCGGGAGCTCGATTGAGCCCTGAATCGTGTCCGTGGTAATCCCGAGCACGAGGAGGGCGAGGACATTGTCGATCACGGCCGCACCGATCACCGCCTTCGCGGCCGTGCCCACGAAGAGGGCCGAGGCCGTCAAGTACCCAAGCAGGGCGGTCGCGAGGTACCCGCCGATCCAGGGCAGCACCACCCCCACGAACGCGATTGCGAGATACCGTGGGTCCGTCAGGTCGCGGATGCAGAACTCGAACCCGATCGTGAAGAGGAGGAAGATCGCACCAAGATGTGCGAGGGACTGGACGAAGTCCGTGTAGGTAATCAGTCCGAGCACGGACGGCCCCACCACGATGCCGACCAGGATCTCGCCGACGACCGCCGACTGGTTGATCCGCGACGCGATCAGGTAGCCGGCGAGGGCCACGAAGAGCAGCAGGCTCATCTGGAACTCGATCGAGCTCAGGATCGACTCAGTCACGTCCCCGTCACCGACCCCTGCGACCGCCACGAAGGCGTTGGAGACTGCATTGTCATCTCCTCCGACTGAGTTGCCAGGCGATTAATGGATCTCCCATCCCCGTATCGTCCGACCCGATCGGGCACACGAGTCTCATATTATCCTCTGTCCCAACAGTGGTCCATGAGCATGGTCACCATCCTCGCCCGGCTCGAGCTCGAGCGGCAGGAGCGCGGGGAGCGGAAGCGCCGGGAGCGAGCGAGGCAGGAGGACCGGGCACGGTGGAAGATGTATCTCCTCGATAAGCGCCGGCGGTCCCTGCCGCACCGGCATCACCTCGCACCGCCCGCCGACTATCCTCCGGAGGGGGCAGAATAAGTCGGGGGCGACCTGCGCGCCGCGACCAGTCGTGCCCTCTTCACGAGCAGGGCGCGGAGATCGAGGCCTGCCGAGCCGGCTGCGCCTCCGACGGCAACCCTCCTGACGACGTGGACCGCCGGGAAGTGGAGCCAGCCGCGAGGTCGATCGCGACCTCCGTCACTCTCGAATCCGTCGACGGCGAGCCGCAGGGCGCGGAACCGGATCTCGAGAGGGCGGATGTGAAGGACGGTGAGGGATCGGCACGCTGGCTCTGTGCCTGTACCGAATGATTAAATAATCTCCGGTTCTTTTAAATAATAATCTGTTGGTGCTTGGAGTGCGTTTGATATTCTTCCTTCGCCCTCCAATGAGCCCCGGCACCGGTCACGGAGCTCTTCTTACGTATCAACGCTCCAGGCGGGAGTGGACGTTGAGTCTCAACAACGACGTCCTCGCCGGGGCGATCGGCCCCCCGCCGGTCATGGCCGTACCGGGCTGATGCCGGAAGAGGACCCGGTTGATCGAGCTTGGGTCGACACGGGTCCGGGCCGGACCCCGGGGGCCCTGGAGACCGGCGTCTTATGAACGGGTACAGGGCTTTCGGCCCTCAGGAGCCCCGGACCGCCAGCACGAGGGCGAGTGAGCCGTCCGGCATTCCGGCGCCGGGCACTGCGCCATCGCGGCCCGGGCATCACGCAGAATTCACAAATACCAAATTAGGATATACACCATGGAAATAGAAATTATCGCCGTCGGCGGATACGAAGAAGTTGGTCGAAATATGACTGCCGTCCGGTGCGGAAAGGAGATCGTCATCTTCGATATGGGCCTCCGCCTGGATGCGCTGATGATGCACGAGGACGTGGAGGTCGACTCAACGCCCTTCCTCGATCTTATCCAGATCAAGGCGATCCCGGACGATACGGTGCTCCAGTCGCTTCCGGGGACCGTGAAGGCCATCGTCTGCTCGCACGGACACCTCGATCATATCGGAGCCATCCCAAAGCTCGCGCACCGGTACAAGGCGCCGATCATCGCCACCCCGTATGCGACGGAGTTGATCCGTCAGCAGATCGATGGCGAAAAGAAGTACCGCGTAGAGAACACCCTCGTGCCGCTCAAAGCCGGGCAGCGGCACACGATCTCGTCGCACCTCGTGCTCGAGTTCGTCCACACGCAGCATTCGATCATCGACACGGTGACCCCGGTGCTCCATACGCCCCACGGGGCGATCGTCTACGCCTGCGACTTCAAGCTCGACCGGACTCCGGTCATCGGGGCGCCCCCGGACTTCGCTCGGTTCCGGCAGCTGGGCAAGGAGGGAGTGCTCGCCGTGATCGTCGAGAGCCCGTACATTCAGCATAAGGGGCGGTGCCCGAGCGAGCGGATCGCCGGGAACCTTGTGCGGGACACGATAGCCAGCCTCGAGGACGACCGACACGCCATCATCGTCTCGGCCTTCTCATCGCACATCTCCCGGGTGAAGGCGATTGCGGAGTCCGCCCACGCGATCGGGAGAAAGCCCGTGCTGCTCGGCCGCTCGATGGAGAAGTACGGCGTGACCGCCGAACGGATGAAGTACGTCTCGTTCCCCAAGACGACCAGCGTCTTCGGAAATCGGCGGGTGATCGACCGGATGATGCGCCGGATGATGAAGGAGGGGAAGGAGAAGTTCCTGCCGATTGTCACGGGGCACCAGGGAGAGCCTGGAGCCATGCTTACCCGCTTGGCGCACGGCGATACTCCCTACCAGCTGGCCAAGGGCGACAAGGTGCTCTTCTCGGCGAACGTGATCCCGAACCCGATGAACCATGCACACCGGGCCGAGATCGAGCAGCTTCTCAGCCATGCCGGCGCCCGGATCTTCACTGATCTGCACGTGAGCGGCCATGCGTACCGGGAGGACCACTATGAGTTCATGCATCTGCTGCAGCCGCAGCACATCATTCCCGCTCACGGTGATCTGACCATGGCCTCGAAGTATGCCCAGTTTGCCAGCGAGCTGGGATACACGCTGGGCAACACTGTCCACCCGATGATGAACGGCCAGCGGCTCAGGATCAACTGATACCTGGCTCCGGCTGGGGCCGGCCGCTCCCCCGTCAGGATTGTTGGACATGGCAAGGAACAGGTGCAAGATCGACTGCCCTCAATCCAGTCCTGCCTCCCTTAGGCCTTCAATACGTCCCCGCCTGGCACTTCCGAATACGAAACTGGAAATACGAGGGGTCCGCTCGATTGGAGGCGGTTTCGACCTCTGCCAAACGCTTGAGAGCCGGCCGACCGAGTTTCTTTCGGTTCCGGCGACTACTCTCTGCTGAAAGTACGACTGCCTCTTCTTGCCGGCCGTGTACGGCGGGTTTGTGTCGGCTCCGATCGGGCGCCTCTACTTCTGTGCGACCGTGTAGGCGTCGTACATCGAATACACCCAGACGATCAGGTAGAACGGGATCCCGACCAGCACGGTGGAAAGGGCACCGAAGATCACGGCGAGAACAAAGAGCAGGATCGCCTTGAGAAGCTGGCCCGTGTAGAATTGCCCGAGGCCCGGAATGAAGAAGGAGAGGACGACTGCAAGAAACGGAGAAGCCATACAAAAGGTTGATCCTCCGGTCGAATCAACGCTTCGGGTCTTCGGCGAACTCCGGGTGCTCGGCGATGTATGCGGCCTCCTTCGCCTCCATCTCCTGGGGGGTTGCGTCGGCCTTCATGCAGACCGCGCGGTGGGCCACGAACCGCCCGCAGGAGAAATGGCCGCAGTCGTCCTCGCGGCGGCATGCACCGTAGGTTTTCTGTTCGAGGTCGTGGAAGACGAACGGACGCCCTGCCCGCTCCGCCTCTTCCTTAGCTGCTTTCCATGAGTCTGCCATGTGTCTCCCGAGGGACGCCCGACGGCATATACCTGACGGGTTGGACCGCTCCGGGAGGCAACCAGCTGCAATCCTTTCTATCAGACCGTGGGGAAGCGAGCCGGTCCGTTCATGAAGAGAAGAGCGTGATCGGCGCAGAGAGGTCCGGGCGGGCTCCATCGGGTGGCGTGTCCCTCAGAGGTCGTCGAACGGAACCAGGGGGATCAGGACGCGCGTCCCATGACGGGCAACCCGGCACTCGTACCAGTCCATACATCGCCGGACCACCGATCGATCTCGACGGCGGGGCACGGCCTTTGTCCTTCTTGCTGAAATGTCCATCACCATCATCTCATTACCCGGCGCTGAAGCAGGGTTGTCCGGAGGCGCTCAGTCAGACGAGCACCCTCCCGACACCTGTTTCAGGCCGTGTCGCTACCTGTCTGTTGGTGACCGGCCTATATGACGGGAGCACCGTGCGGGGTAAAAGTGATGAGCGAGCCGGACTCGAGAGGTCCGATGATTCCCCAAAATAGGGGATTCAGACCCTGTGCATCAGCACGATCTCGATGCTGGAGACGTTCGTCTTGCCTGCATCGGTCTCGACCTCCTCGGTCGAGGTGATGATCTCCTTCTTCATGATGCCCTGGAGAAAGCGGTTCAGCGCGATCTCGGCCGTATCGACCGCCCGGCAGATCGCCTTTCCGCGGGCCTTGATCGCGACCTCATCCGCTCCGTTCGAGAACTGGGTCACCACTGCAAGCACATAGTTCATCACTGGTTTGTTGCCGACGTACACTGTATTGTCTTTGTCCAAAGTGGCCCCCTCCTATCAGAGGTAGTTCCTCTGTGCGATCAGTTCTGCGTTCAGGATCGAGGCGCCGGCCGCGCCCCGGATCGTGTTGTGGCCAAGCGCAATGAACCTGAGCCCCGGGCGGACGCGCCCGACCGAGACGGTCATGCCCCGCCCGCGCATCCGATCGAGGCGGGGCTGCGGCCGGTTCGGCTGATCGAAGAGCCGGATCGCCGGATCGGGCTGGGTCGGCAGGCCAGCGATCGGCGGCTGCCACGACCGGAATGCGTCCATCACCTCATCCGTCGAGGCCGGAACGTCCGCCCAGACGGCCATCGTGTGCCCGTCGATCACAGGCACGCGGTTGCAGGAGGCCGAGACGGAGAACGGGGCCGCCGTCACCGATGCCCCGTCGAACGAGCCCATGATCTTGAGCGTCTCGCTCTCCATCTTCTCCTCCTCGCCGCCGATGTACGGGATCACGTTGTCGTAGATCGCCATCGCGGGCACGCCGGCGAACCCCGCGCCCGAGATCGCCTGCATGGTCGCGACCCGTACGTCCGAAAACCCGAGGGGACGGAGGGGGGTGAGCGCCATGGTGAATATGATCGTCGAGCAGTTCGGGTTCGTCACGATGAACCCATCCTGCCCGCTGTCGCGCTGCAGATCGATCAGCCCGAGGTGGTCGGGGTTCACCTCGGGGACCACGAGTGGGACGTCCCGGTCCATCCGGTGTGACGAGGCATTCGTACAGACTGCGAGGCCCGCGGCGGCGCAGGCCGTCTCGACCTCGCCTGCGATCTCGGCCGGCAGGGCCGAGAAGACGAGGTCGCAGTCGCGCAGGGCCTTCGGATCGGTGGGGGCGACCACCAGGTCGCCGAAAGCGTCGGGGAAGGGGGCGTCGAGCCGCCAGTCCACGACATCACTATAGCGTTTGCCCGCGCTCCGGCCCGATGCAGTCAGCGTGGTGAGCGAGAACCACGGGTGATCCGCCAGGAGCTGGACAAAGCGCTGTCCCACAGCGCCGGTCGCTCCGAGTACTCCGACGTTGATCATGGATAATCAAATAATCGCGCTGCAGGTATTAAATCGTTTGATTTCTCCGCGCGGTTCGACGAGCTCGCTATCTCATGTCGATCGTTTCATCGACCCGCGCCGCGCAGGCGATTTCATAACCCGATTGAACCGCGTTTTCCCAGAAAGGCTATTAACGCACCGCCGAAATGTGATCAGGAAGCACTGTTCACGACGAGCGGGCGGATCCACCAATAATGAAGATACTGCGCGTTGCAAGTGACCTTTACCCGTCTGTCGTCGGCGGATACGGCATCCATGTTCACGAGATGTCCCGGATGCAGGCAGCTCTGGGCCACGACGTGACCGTGTTGACCGCGAACCCGGACGATCTCCCTGACGAGGAGTATATTGACGGCTATCGTGTCCTCCGATTCAACCACTCGATCAAGATGGTCGGCAATACCATCAGCCCGACGCTCTTCTTCCGGCTGATGGAGATGCGTCACGATTACGACATAATCCACGCCCACTCCCACCTCTTCTTCCCGACGAACGTCTGCGCCCTTGTCAAGAAGTACGGCTCCTCCCCGCTCGTGATCACGAACCACGGGATCATGTCGGCCTCGGCCCCGCACTGGCTCAACGTTGGATACATGAACACCCTCGGGCGCTGGACCCTGAACGCAGCCGACCGGGTGATCTGCTATACCCCGCTCGAACGAGATCGGCTCGTCTCTGAGTTCGGGGTCCATTCGGACGGCATCGCCGTGATCCCGAACGGCGTGAACACGGACGTCTTCTCTCCCGACCAGGCCCGGCGGGACGACGAGTTCCGCCGGCTCCTCTGGGTCGGACGGTATGTCAAAGGCAAGGGGGTCGAGTTCCTCATCCACGCCGCCGCCGAGCTCGTCCGCGAGCACCCGAACCTCCGGATCACGCTCGTGGGCGAGGGACCCGAGGAGATGGAGATCCGGCAGCTCGCATCCGAACTCCGGCTCGACTCTCACATGGAGTACCTGCCGTTCATGTCCTACGACGAGATGCCGGTCCAGTACCAGCGGGCCGAGATGCTCGTCCTCCCAAGCTTGCACGAGGGGGTGCCCCGGACCATGCTCGAGGCGATGGCCTGCGGTCGACCGGTAGTGATCTCGGAGTTCGATCATCTCCGGCACCTCGTGGACGGCTCGGGCGTGATGTTTCCGAAGGGGGACGTCAGTGCGCTCGCGCGGGCCATCCGGGGGCTTCTCGCCGCTCCGGAGGAGGCCGAGGCCCTCGGGCGACATGCGCGGGAGACGATCATGGTGCAGAACTCGTGGCGGAACACGGTCCGGTCGACCCTCGACCTCTACCATGAACTCACCCCGGCCTGAGGGTGTGTCCGTCCGATGCAGCGCTCCTCGAGAATCGCCTCTGGATCGCCGGGGAGTGACGTGATCGCATGAATCTACTCGTCTGTGCCTCCGAATACTATCCTTATGGCTCTGGCATCGCCAACGTGGCCTACCACGTGGTCGAACGGCTCAGGGCGCGCGGCGTCGCGTGCACGATCTGTTCGCCGACCGGCCCGGACCTCACAGTCGGGAGCGGACGCCTGATCCGCGACCTTGCGGTCGGGGGGCTCCTCCACTACTGGCACGGGGTCGCGCGGCTCCGCAACACCGCGGATTACGACGCCGTCTGGCTCCACAACCCGCTCTTTCCGCGAGCCTCGCCGTTTCCCCGGGCCGTCGCGACAGTCCACTCGACCTACCTGAACAAGCTCCGGCAGGGGATGGCCCCGGCGTCCTACTTCCGCATGGCCGCCGCGCTCGAACAGGGCTCCCTGACGCGGATCGCCGCCGGGGCGCGGTTCACCGCGGTCTCGGAGACCGTGCAGGCCGACCTCGAGACGATCGGGATCGACCGATCGGCGATCGCGCTGATCCCGAACGGCGTGGACACGGCCTGCTTCTCGCCCGCAGAGGACCCGGGGGCGCTCCGCCGCGCGTGGGACATCCCCGAGGACCGGACGGTCGTCCTCTTCCTCGGGCGGGTCGCCGAGGCCAAGCAGCCCCTGCGCCTGCTCGAGGTCTTTGCCCGGGTCCACGAGGCCGCACCCGAGACCCTGCTCGTGGTCGCGGGCGGCGGCGAGCAGCTCGAACGGACCCGGGCCCGGGCCCACGCGCTCGGTCTCGGTGACGCGGTCCGGTTCCTCGGGCCGGTCCCGTACGGCCGCGTCCCGGACCTCTATCGGCTCGCCGACTGCTACATCATGGCCAGCCGGAGCGAGGGAAGCCCGCTCTCGCTCCTCGAGGCGCTCTCGTCCGGCCTGCCCGCGATCGTCTCGGCGATCCCGCCGCTCTCCTTCGTCGGCGACGAGGGGCTCGGGCGCGTGGTCGAGTTCGCCGCCCCCGAGGCGGCGGCTTCGATCGTGGAGTACCTCGGCCGCGACCTGCGGCACGAGGGCGAACGGGCGCGGGCATTCGTGACCGAGCACCACGACTGGTGCGTGATCGCGGACCGCTATCTCGCCCTCTTCGAGGCGAAGGCGGAGATTCAATGAAACTTGTGCTCCTGACCCACAACGTGAGCGGCGGGCTCGTCCAGTACCTCTCGCAGCTCGCCAACGCGCTCGCGCCGAAGCTGGACCTCGTGGTCGTCGCACCCGAGGGGCTCGACCCGGCCGGGTTTCCGTTCTCGCCCGGGGTCCGCATTCGCCGGCTTCCGGTCGGCAACGTCGTCCGGACATTTATGCAGAACACACTCCTCTTCTGGAGGCCGCTGCAGTTTCTCCGCGTGCTGAGGGATGAAAACCCGGACCTCCTCCACTTCAACGGCGTCTCGCTCTGGTACGGGCTGCTTCTCCCCGTCCTCTCCCGCCGCTACCCGATCATGGTCACGGTCCACGACGTCACGCCGCACACGGGCTCACGCGCCTGGGACCAGTACCTGGGCCGGCGCCTCTTTCTCAGGTACGCCGACGCCGTGTTCGTCCACGGGGAATGGGCGCGGCGGCAGCTCGGGGCCGGGGTCCCCGCCTACGTGATTCCGCACGGCGACTACTCGTTCTTCACCGAACTCGGCAACGAGGCCCCGATCGAGGAGGAGAACACGATCCTCTTCTTCGGTCGGATCGAGGAGTACAAGGGCCTCCGCTATCTCCTGGAGGCGATGCCGCTCGTCTGGGCGGCATCGCCGGCCACGCGCCTCGTCATCGCCGGGAGCGGCAGCCTCGGGGCCTGCAGCGACCTGCTCGGCGACGAGCGGATCGAGCTCAACAACCGGTTCATCGAGGACAGCGAGGTCCCCGGCTTCTTCCGCCGGGCGAGAGCGGTGGTCCTCCCGTACATCGAGGGGACCCAGACGGGCGTGATCCCGATCGCGTACGCGTTCCATCGCCCGGTCGTGGTCACGGATGTCGGATCCATCCCCGAGGTGGTCGAGGAGGGTCGAACGGGCTACATCGTGCCATCGCGTGACCCGAAGGCCCTGGCTTACGGAATATTGAAGTTGCTGCAGAATGAACCTTTGAGGACTACCATGGGTACGGCCGCACACGAGAAGATGACCCGGGAGCTCTCCTGGGGGCCGATCTCGGACCGGACGATCGCGGCGTACCGCGAGGTCCTGGAGCGGGCTCGATGAAGTTCCGCGATCCGTTTCGGCTGAACGACTGGGGGATCGTATCGTTCCTCGGAGTCGTGCTCGGGGTCCAGCTCCTGCTCTGGGGCACGCTGGTGCTCGAGGAGAACGGGGCCGGCGTACCCCTGCTCCGGCAGCTGGTCGGGTTCTTCTACCTGGCCTGGGTGCCGGGGATCATCCTGCTCCGCATCCTGCGCGTGCATGCGATCGGCGCGATAGAGACCACGCTCTTCGCGGTCGGGCTCTCGCTCGCGAGTACGATGTTCCTCGGGTTCGTGATGAACACAGTCTACCCGGTCCTCGATATCCTGAGACCGATCTCGGAGGGTCCGCTCATGATCACCTTGACGGTCTTCGTCTTCCTCGGGGCCGTGATCGCCTACATCGTGGACCGCGACTACAACCAGCCCGAGTACATCTCGACCGAGGAGTCCCTGGGCTGGCCCGTCTTCCTCTTCGCGCTCCTGCCAATCCTCTCGCTCTTCGGAGTCTGGCTCGTCAACAACTACCGGATCAATACCCTGCTCATGATCCTGCTCGCGGCGATCGCGATCGTGCCGGTACTTGTAGCGTTCCGCCAGGCCATCCCCGAGCGGTACTTCCCGTTCATAATCTGGGCGATCGCACTCGCCCTTCTCTTCCATACGGCCCTAATCTCGAACCACATCTGGGGCTGGGATATCAACCAGGAGTTCTACATCTCGAACCTCGTGGTCACCAACGCGGCCTGGGACTTCTCGATCTACTCGAACGTCAACGCGATGCTCTCGATCGTGATGCTCGCGCCGATCTTCTCGATCATCTGCAACCTCGACATCGTCTGGGTCTTCAAGATCGTCTACCCGCTCATCTTCTCTCTCGCGGCTCCGGCCATGTACATGGTGGCCCGTCGTCAGTCTTACGACCGGGTTGCGTTCTTCGGGACGTTCTTCTTCATCTCGTTCTTCGTGTACTTCACCGAGATGCTCCAGGTGGCGCGACAGGAGATCGCCGAGGTCTTCCTTGTCCTGATCGCGCTCCTGATCATCAACAAGGATCTGAACAAGATCAAGAAGTACATCCTCCTGATCGTCTTCTCGTTCTCGCTCGCGGTCTCGCACTACGGGCTGTCGTACCTGTTCATGGTCACGCTCGCGCTGGCCCTCGTCATCCTCGTCGTCTCCGAGGTCGGGACGGTCAACCGGCTGAAAGACCGGGTCTCGGTCTTCTTCGACTGGGAGAAGCGGGGGTACGGCCCGAACTTCCGGCCCCGCCACGCGGGAGAGCGCGCGATCACCCTCGACTACGTGCTCCTGTTCTTCATCTTCGCCATCGGCTGGTACATGTTCATCTCCTCGTCGTCGGCGCTCAACTCGATCACGGGGCTTGCGGTCCAGTTCTCGAACAACATGGTCTCGGGCTTCCTCGATCCCGAGACCACGCAGGGGCTCTCAATCATCGTCACCGAGGCGACCACGCCGCTGCACCAGATCGGCAAGTACATCCACCTGGTGACGCAGTTCTTCATCTTCTTCGGGATCCTCTCCCTGCTGCTCAAGCCGCAGAAGATGGACTTCGGCGGCGAATACTTCTCGATCGACCGCGAGTACTTCGGGGTCTCACTTGTGAACTTCGCGCTCGCTGCGGCCGGCGTGATTCTGCCGTTCTTCTCGAGCGCCCTGAACACCACGCGGCTCTACCAGATCACGCTGATCTTCCTAGCTCCGTTCTTCGTGATCGGCGTCTTCGAGGCCTTCCGCTTCCTGCGCCGCTTCCTGCAGCGGACCAACCTCGACCTCTCGAGCGAGACGGCCGTCCGGGCGACCTCGGCCTTCCTCTGTGTCTTCGTCCTCTTCAACACGGGGTTCATCTACTCGGCCCTCGGCGACGAGCCGACCTCGATCGCGCTCGACGATCGGATCGACTTTCCCCGCTTCGACTCGCAGGAGATCGCCGGGGCCCAGTGGCTCCACGCGGTCGGAAACCGGACGATATATTGTGATACGCCGCGCGCCGTTATGCTCGAGGGCTTCGTCGGGACGACGGCGCGCAAGATCCCGGCAGACCCCACGCAGTTGCGGCGGAACACCTATGTCTTCCTCGGGACCTTCAACGTCCTGACCGAGAAGCTCTCGCTCACAAGGGTGAACGCGGTGCTGAAAGTCAAGGTCTACAACGACATCGGGCCGTACACGGTCAAGCGCGACGTGATCTACGACAACGGCGGCACCCGGGTCTACGAGTGAGCCGTCGCCCGATCTCTGCCGGTGGGCCCTGATCGCCTCCTCGCTCGCCTCGTTTCTGACCCCATATATGGGTTCCTCGACCAACGCCTCGCCCCTGGCGATCGACGCCGAATTCTGCGCCGATAGGGTCCTGCTCGACTGGATCGCGACAGCCTTTCTGTTTCGACCGTGATCTTCATCATGCCGGCCGGCTCACCGACATCCACAGCTGAAAACGGCTCTTTCTGATCGGCATCGCGGTCTACCTCATGGGGACGGCGCTCTGCGTCTCTGTCCCCCCGTTCGTGGACAGCGTGCTGCAGGGGGCTCGACTCCGCCATGTTCTTCGGGGTGCTGACGGCGATCGGCCTCGGGTACGGCCTCTTCTCGTCGAACACGAACGCGATGAACGGCGATACTACGGTGTCGCCTGGGGATGCTCTCGGCCATGCGCCTGATCGGGCAGCTCCCCCTTCCTCGAAACCGTGATGCTCCCCCTGATCGTCTCTGTCGGGCGGGTCCAGCTGACCGATCTCTACGGCGACGAGCTCCTGAACGTGACCCGGATCTCGTTCGCGGTCTTTGCCGGGCTCTGCCTCGTCGGGATGTACGCGTTCTTCGTTCGGGGACCGCGAAGAGAAGAGTGATTAGAGAGGGACGGCCGGATCGAGCTGCACCTCGATCGGCACCCCTGCAGCCCCGATCGCGGCAAGGGCGCCGATCCTGCCGCGCCCCCCGACAAGCCGGGCCGCTGTCGCGTCTGCGACTGCGTTCGCCTCCTCGTGCGTGACCGAGCCTGAGCGGGCCCGATTCGAGAATGCACGGAGTGCCGGCGGTATGCGGAAACCGCGGCGGATAGCCACACCCCACTCGGGCGAGAAGGCCTCGTCCCCAACGAACCGGACCGCGTGCTCCTCGACGCGGGGAAGCGCCTCCGGCTCCACTGCGAGCTCGAGGTAACTGCAGGCGTTTCCTGCGGTCCTTCCCTCGATGGACGGATCGAGCATCACGACTCGGTGGCCGATCGGCTGGACTCCGTTCAGGCGCGCCAGGTGCTGGAGCAGGGCGAGGGCGAGGGCGAAGGTCGCCCCGCCGCCGGCCGCGTCCGTGTCGTCGATCCCGATCAGGAGGTGAGTGAGGGCCCGTGTCACGACCTCGGCCCGCACCAGGGAGCCGGCCTGCTCGAGCCGGACCTCGAGCACGCCGTCGGCATGGCCGATCATCTCGGTGAGCGAGTAGGCCGGCCCGCCGATCGACCGGAGCTCCTGGACTACCAGGTTCCCCTCGCGCCGGAGCCCCTCGACCCCGACCGCCGCCTTCGGCGCCAGGCCGATCTCGAGCGGACGGCGTCCGAGCCGCCCGGTCTCCCGAAGCAGGTTGCCATCCCGTTCGACGGCCTCGAGCACACCTCCGGCCGCACGGTGGTGATGGGCGCAGAACCCGGCGCAGGCCGAGGAGAGGCACTTGTGAAAGACCGCGACCTCGTCGCCGTCGATCGTCGTGAAGACCCGCCGGCAGGTGGAGCGCGGCATCGCGCTGATCGCAACGAAGCGCGCCCCGTACCGCCCGCGGCTGTCGGTCTGGGCGGCCACGCAGCCCTCGGCAACGAGCCTCTTCACCCAGTCCTGCACGGTCGACCGCGGCAGGTCGAGCCGGACGGCGATCTCGGCGATCCCGAACGAGCCCTGCTCGAGCGTGACCTGGCGCATCAGGGAGAGGAGCTGGCGCCGGCGCTCGAGGACGCGAGACATCGCCTCACCCGCACTCGACGTAGCGATCCCGGATCGCGAGCAGGTCGCCGATGATGGCTGAGGCCGTCTCGACCGATCCGGCCCCCTTTCCGATCAGCGTGCACTCGCCGGCCATATCGGTCGAGAGCATGACCGCGTTGAGCGTCCCCTCGATAACGAGGGGGTGGCTGCGCGGCAGCACCCTCGGCGCGACCCGGAGGATGCCGCGGTCGGGCGAGGCCTCGCCGATCAGCCGGATCGTGCAGTCCTGGGCAGCCGCGAGCCGGAGGGCGTCGACGGTCAGCCCGTCGATGCCCGTGATCGCGACGTCGTCGAGAACGACCCCGAGGTTCCAGCAGGTGTTCGCGAGGATCACGAGCTTGATCGCCGCGTCGATCCCGCGCACGTCGTAGGTCGGGTCCGCCTCGGCGTACCCAAGCTCCCGGGCCTCGGCGAGGGCCTGGTCGTAGGTCAGGCCCTCCTCGTCCATTCGTGTCAGGATGTAGTTGCAGGTTCCGTTGAGGACTCCCGTGATCGCGTGGAAACGGTTGCCGGCGAGGCCGTCCCGGATCGCGTGGATCACGGGGATGGCCCCGCCGACGGTCGCCTCGTACCGGAGTGCGACCCCTTGGCCCGCGGCGATCTCCTGGAGCTCGGCGTGGGCGGCCGCGATCGGTCCCTTGTTCGAGGTGACCACGTGCCGGCCCAGAGCGAGCGCGCGCCGCATGTGGGTCAGGGCCGGCTCGCCCGTCACCGCGTTCGTGGGCGTCAGCTCGACCAGGACGTCGAAGGCCCCCGAGTCGAGGACCTGCTCGGCTGTCAGCCCCTGGGTGCCGCAGCGGTTCGTTGCGCTCTTCCGGTCGAGGACTGCGGCCGGGTCGATCCCCCCCGGCTCAATACAGGCCGAGGACGAGTCCGCGACCGCGGTCAGCACGAGCCCGAGCTCGGGCTTGGCCGCGAGCATCCGAAGCAGGCCCTTGCCCACGGCACCGAGGCCGAGGACCGCGATCCTCATCGCTCGCCCTCCGCAAGGGGCTCGACGATCAGAAGGCCCTTCTCGGCCGCCACGCCGCGGAGGAGATCGAGCGCCCGCTCCATCTCGGACCGGGTCGTGGCCTTGATCGTGATCAGGGCCGTCGAGGGCTCGGTGATCGCCGGCATCTGGACGTTCAGCTCGGCCACCTCGGCAAAGCCCGTTGAGTCGATCCGGTCGATCGTGTCCCCGATGTCGGTGTGGATCAGGTGGCCGATCATGATGACCGACTGTCGGTACAGCAGGCGCTCCTCGCCGATCCGGAGGATGCTGACTCCCTGCCGCTTGATCGCGGCAACCAGGGCGTCGAGCCGGTCTTGCTCGATCTCGAGGACGATCTGGACCCCGAGCGTGTCGGACGACGCGTCGGGCTCCCGCTGGTGGATTACGGCGATGATATTGCCGCCAAACTCCGAGATCGGCGTCAGGGCAGCCACGAGCTGCCCCGGGCTGTCCTTCATCTCCAGTTTCATCGAGACCTGCAGGGGGACCACCTTTCCAGGTACCTTGTACGAGGCTGACGATAAGCCTTCTTTCACGTCGCGTCCGCGTCCGACGGCGCCTCGAGAGCCAGGGCGATGAGCCGGTCGACGTCGAGGTTCTCGACAAGGAGGCGAGCGAGGGCGTCGTACGGGTCGTCGTCGGCCACGGGCTCGTACGCGAGGCCCCGCCGCTCGTGGAGGTACCCGAGCAGGCCGTCGATCGCGGACGAACTCTGAAAGAGGCCGTGGAGGTACGTGCCGAAGACGAGCCCGTCCTCGCTCGCGGCGCCATCGTCGCCGAAGGCGGGCGAGACCCCTTCGTCCCGCTTCGTCTCGCCCATGTGGATCTCGTAGCCCTCGACCGCGCCCATGCGCGAGAGGATCGGGCCGGCCGGCCGGGCCTCGTGCTCGGCCTGCCGCGTCGTCTTCTCGTACGCGGAGAAGCATGTATCGACCTTGAGGAGGCCCAGGCCCGGGAGCGTGGCGTGGCCGGCCTCGATCCCCCGATCATCGACCGTGCGTCCGAGCATCTGGTACCCCCCGCAGATCCCGATCACGGGCACCCCCGCTGCGCGCGCGCGCCGTACCTCGTCTGCGCTCCCCGAGGCGTGGAGGTGGGCGAGGTCCTCCATCGTGTTCTTGGTCCCGGGCAGGATCACGCAGTCGTACCCAGCCAGAGGCGCACCGGGAGGGAGGTAGTCGACCGAGACCCGCCGTTCGAGCCGCTCGAAGTCCGTGAAGTTGGAGATCCGCGAGAACCGGATCACCGCGATCCGGATCGGGTGGTCCCGGCCCTGCTTGTCGCCGATCGAGAGCGAGTCCTCGCTGGGCAGGTCCAGGGGCAAGAATGGCAGCACGCCCAGCACCGGCACGCCCGAGAGCGCCTCGAGCAGGGCAACGCCGTCCTCGAAGAGGGCCGGGTCGCCCCGGAACTTATTCACGATCACCCCCTTCACCAGACTCCGGACCGACGCGGGGAGGAGGGCGATCGTGCCGCAGACCTGGGCGAAGACACCCCCGCGCTCGATATCCGCCACGAGCACGATCGGGAGCCGGAGCCGTTCGGCAAGGCGGATGTTGGCGATATCGCGCGCATAGAGGTTCACCTCGGCCGCGCCGCCGGCACCCTCGACCACGATACACTCGTGTTCGGCCGCGAGGCGGTCGTACGCCTCGAGCGCTCGCCCGAGAAGATAGTCGGTCTCACGATAGTAGTCGGCGATCGCCACGTCGCGGTACGGCCGGCCCATCAGCACGACCTGGGAGGTCCGGTCGCCCTTCGGCTTGAGGAGGATCGGGTTCATCTCGGTCCGGGGCTCGACCCTGGCCGCGAAGGCCTGCATCGCCTGGGCGATCCCGATCTCGGCGCCGTCCCGGGTCACCCAGGAGTTCAGGCTCATGTTCTGCGACTTGAACGGCGCGACCGAGTGCCCGAGGTCCGAGACCAGCCGGCAGACTGCGGCGACGACCGTGCTCTTGCCCACATGCGAGGCGGTTCCGAGGATCATCAGTGACATTTCAACGTGCTCCGGGTCGGGGTCGGCAAAAAGACGGGCGATCTCTGTTGCGTTATGCCAACAAATATATAAGCAGAACTTGAATTTAGATGTAATGAGTGGAGGGATCTGTCCCACCTGTGGACTGCCAAAGGAGCTGTGCATCTGCGAAGAGGTTGCCAAGGAGCAGCAGAGAATCAACGTCATCGTGAATAGACGTCGATACGGCAAGGAGGTCACCGTGGTCGAGGGGCTCGATCCTGCGGACATCGACCTCCAGGACCTGACCAAATACCTCAAAGGCCGACTCGCCTGTGGCGGAACGGTCAAGGGCAGCTCGATCGAGCTCCAGGGCGACCATCGCGACCGGGTCAAGGAGCTCCTGATGAAGAAAGGCTACTCCCTCGATAATATCACCTGAGACGATCTCTTCGTCTTTTTTTTCATTGCCGAACACATACTGCCGGGATGCCCTGTGACTCGGGAACGAACCGCTGAAGAGAAGAAGGCACTCATCGCCGAACTCGGTGTGCACCAGAGGACGCTCCGAGCGCGCGGGATTCCCGTAATCATCGTGGTCGAGGGCTGGAACGCCTCCGGGATCTCCGATACCGTGGCCACCCTCCTGCACGGGCTCGACCCCCGCGGCTTCGACTTTCACGCCTTCGGTCACCCAAGCGAAGAGGAGCAGGCACGCACGTTCCTCTGGCGCTTCTGGGTCCGTACGCCGGCCAGGGGACGGATCGCGGTCTTTGCCCGTTCGTGGTACTCGCGGATGCTCGACGAGGAGCTCCGGGGAATCGACTGGACCGGGCGGCTGGACCGGGCGATCCGCTCGGTCCGGGCCTTCGAACGGCAGCTTGCCGACGACGGGACCCTGGTCCTGAAGTTCTTCCTCCAGATCAGCCGGGAAGAGCAGCGCCGTCGGCTCCTCGCACGGGAGCGCGACACCCTGACGTCGTGGATGATCACCCGGAACGACTGGGACTTCCACCGCCAGTACGACGCATACACCCCGCTGATCCGGCGGATCGTTGAGGAGACCGACGGGCCGGAAGCGCCCTGGCATGTGGTGGAGGCGGACCTCCCCGGCCCTGCTGTCCAGGAGGTACTCTCGACCGTGGTCGAGCGGCTTCGCGACCGGCTCGAGGCACCCGACGACCATCGCCGGCCCGCCGTGCTCCCGCCCGTGGAGACGGCTCTCCCGGTCGATGGAGCGGAGTCCCCTCACTCGCTCACGGGGCACGAGTATCGGGCGACGGTCCCCGAATGCCGGGACCGGCTCCGCGCCTGTCAGTACTCGCTCTTCAGGCGGAAGATCCCGCTCGTGATCGTGTACGAGGGGTGGGACGCGGCCGGCAAGGGCGGCTCGATCAAGCGGCTGGTCGAGTCCATGAATCCGCGGGGATACGAGGTCGTCCCGATCTCGCGGCCGAATGATGGGGAGCTCGCCCACCACTATCTCTGGCGGTTCTACCGGCGATTCCCGCCCGCCGGCGAGATCCGGGTCTTTGATCGTTCCTGGTACGGCCGAGTCCTGGTCGAGCGAGTCGAAGGATTCGCATCAGAACATGAATGGCAGCGGGCGTACGGAGAGATCAACGAGATGGAGCGGTCCTACACCGAGTCCGGGGGCGGCCTTATCAAGTTCTGGCTCGAGATCGACAGCGCGACCCAACTCGAACGCTTCCGCGAGCGCGAGGAGGACCCGCTCAAACAGTGGAAGATCACGGAGGAGGACTGGCGGAACCGCGAGAAGCGAAGCCAGTACGAGGAGGCCGTGCGCGAGATGCTCGTGCGAACCCACACGCCCCACGCCCCGTGGACCGTGATCGAGTCGAAGAGTAAGCCCTATGCGAGGCTCCGGGCCCAGCAGGCCGTGATCGAGTACATCGAGGGCCTGATCTAGGGGAGGTTCCCCTCGCCCAGGAACTCGCGCTGCCGCTCCTCGCTCATCCCGATCAGCAGCTCGAAGACCTGCTGTACGGCCATCGGATCGACTCCCTGCTCGACCGCGCGGTCGAAGGCCCGGTCGAGCACGGCCTTCCGCCGCGCCGCGTCCCGCACCGGAACGCCCTCTGCGTGCTTCGCGCGTGCCATGCGGCCTGCGAGCGCCTGCCTCTCGGCGATCAGGTCGACGATGGAGAGATCGATGCGGTCGATCTCGGCACGGAGCTCTGCTATGGTTTGCATGATCCGATCATGATCGGAAGATTAGGCAGATAAAGCGGTCGCCTCCAAAGCTGGATATACCGTGGGTCCCGATCTCTATGGTGGTCTTCTGATGCTCGAACGGATACCCCGCCGCGAACGGCTTGACCTCGTGATCGCCTGGCTCGCGATCGCAATCGCGTTCACCCTGATCTTCGTCCGGGACCGGGTCGACCCCACGACCGCGCTCGTCTACTTCGGCATCTCGCTCCTCACGGTCGGGGTCGGGTTCGTGCTCCACGAGCTCGCCCACAAGTTCACGGCCATGCGCTTCGGCTACTGGGCCGAGTTCAGGAAAGATACGCAGATGCTCCTGGTCGCGGTCGTGCTCGCGGCCCTGGCCGGGGTCGTCTTCGCGGCCCCCGGTGCGACCGTGGTCTACGGCGACGGGATCAGCCGGCGTGAGAACGGCCTGATCTCGGTGGCCGGCCCTGCGACGAGCCTCGTTCTCGCTCTCGGGTTTGCCGGGCTCTTTCTGCTCGCCCCGTCCGGGGGGATCCTCTGGCTCCTCGGTCTCTTCGGCATGCGCATCAACGCCATGCTCGCGGCCTTCAATATGCTCCCGGTCTCGGTCCTGGACGGAAGGAAGGTTCTTGCCTGGAATCCCGCGATCTTCGGCGTGCTGATCGCGGCCTCGTTCGGTCTGGTCTACCTGACCTACGTGCTCTAGGGCAACCCTCTTTACCTCTCCCCTTCACTTTCTTAGGATGAGCGGAAAGAGACTCGCCGTGTTCGCGCTGGTCGCACTCTTCTGTGCGCTCTTCGCGGCCGGCTGCGCCTCGTCGCCCGGCACAGGCCAGGCGACGACCCAGACCGTCGTGCCGGCGGCCTCTACAGCGGCCCCCACCCCGACTCCAGGAGAGACAACCATGACGACGACGATTCCTTCCAACAAGCAGGCCGTGCTCCACACGACCCTGGGCGACATCACGATCGCCCTCTACGACGACATGCCGGTCACGGCCGGGAACTTCGAGAGCCTCGTGACAAAGGGCTTCTACAACAACGTCACGTTCCACCGCGTGATGGACGGGTTCATGATCCAGGGCGGCGACCCGACGGGCACGGGCCGGGGCGGATCCACACCGATTAAGGACGAGTTCCCGACCTCCCGACCGAACCGGAACGAACGCGGCACCATCTCGATGGCGAACGCTGGCCCGAACACAGGCTCTTCGCAGTTCTTTATCAACCTCGTCGACAACGCCTTCCTCGACACCAAGCACCCCGCCTTCGGCCGTGTCGCCAAGGGCATGGAGGTCGTCGACGCGATCGCCAAGGTCCCGACCGACCGGGGCGACAAGCCACTCACCCCGGTCACGATCACCTCGGCCGAGATGATCTGAACTCCTCCTTTTTCTTCGACCATCTTCTCCCGATTCATCACCCCTCGTCACCTCCGGGTACATCTTCACCGCTGTCACCGAGCATCCGGTCGACGCTTTCCGCGAGTCTGCACCCACCCTCGTCTTCGGGATCGGCCGCGATCCCCCGGTGAGGAGAGGGAATCTTTATCACGTCGTTCGGCAACAGATCCAGAGAACGAGGCGATTATCATGGGCAAACCGGTACTGATCGACTTTTATGCTGAATGGTGTGGACCCTGCAAGATGCAGACCCCGATCCTCGAGAAGCTGAAGGAGAAGATGGGCGACCGGATCGAGGTCCGCAAGCTCGATGTCGACCAGAACATGAAGGAGGCGACCGACTATCGGGTCAGCGTGGTCCCGACCCTCGTGATCGAGAAGGACGGCAAGGTCATCAAGCGGATCGAGGGCGTGACCGGCGCGGCCGAACTCGAACAGATCCTTGCTCCCCTGGTGGCAGAGTGAGGATCGGGATCGTCGGCGGGACAGGCGGAATCGGCGAGGGGATGGCCATGCGCCTCTCGCAGACCCACGAGGTCCGGCTCGGATCCCGCGACCTTTCCAAAGCGGACGAAGCGAGCCGCGAGTGCCGGCTCGCGGTCGAGGAGCGAGGCCTCCCCTGCACCCTCGGCGGCTGCTCGAACCAGGTGGCGGCCGACTTCGGGGAGGTCGTGGTCCTGGCCATTCCCTTCAAGCATCTGATCGGCACGATCGAGTCCCTCTCGGGGCTCGAGGGGAAGGTCGTGGTCTCGCCGGTCAACCCGATGGAGCGGCGCGAGTTCTTCACCTACGTCCCTCCCGAGGAGGGTTCGGCCGCCCAGCTCGTCCAGCGGCTCCTCCCCGAGTCGAAGGTCGTGGCCGCGTTCAACGTGATCGCGGCGAACCGGTGGAAGGCGATCGACGAGGAGCTCGACTACGCGGTCCCGGTCTGCGGCGACGACGCCGGGGCCAAGCAGACGGTCCTCAACCTGATTCGCGGCGTCCCCCAACTGAAGGGCTACGATGCGGGCCCGCTCGCAACGGCCTGCATGGTGGAGTGCATCACCCCGCTTCTTCTCAACGTGGCCCGGTACAACAAGATGCACGATGTCGGGATCCAGTTCCACTAGGGACCGGGTCCGGCTCATTGTCGACCGACTGGAGGACCGATACGGCACGATCGACTGGTGGCACGCGCCGCCGGACGAGGTGATGGTCGGGGCGATCCTGACTCAGCAGACCCGCTGGGAGAACGTGGAGCGGGCCCTCGACCGCCTCCGGGCCGGCGATCTCCTGTCGATGGCGGCGATCGAGGCCGCGCCGGCCGATCTGATCGAGGAGGCGGTCCGCTGCACCGGGTTCTTTCGCGTGAAGACGTGCCGGCTGCAGGCGCTCGCCCGGTTCGTGATCGACGAACACGGCTCGGTCGAGGCGATGGCCGCCGCCGGCACGGACGAGCTCCGACGGGATCTCCTGGGCGTGCCGGGCATCGGTGAGGAGACCGCCGACTCGATCCTCTGCTACGCGTTCTCTCGCTGCTCGTTCGTGATCGACGCGTATACGCGCAGGCTCTGCGCCTGCGCCGGGGTCGATGAGCCCGTCGAGGGCTACCGCCACCTCTTCGAGTCCGTGCTGCCCCCGGTGAACGTCCGGTACCGGCAGACCCATGCACATATCGTGGAATACGCTAAAAGTCAATGCAGCAGAAAGCGGTGTGAGGAATGCTCGATCAGGAGTTTGAACGCATAGGCCGGCGGCTTCGCGGCGAGGGGCTCGTCGGCGGCAGCTTCGGCAACATGTCCGTGCGCGATGGGAACGCGATGCAGATCACCCAGACCGGCTGCTATCTCGACGAACCCGGGAGCCCGGTCCGCCTGCCCCTGATCGGGCAGGCCCCGTCGAACGCCTCGTCCGAGTACCGCGTCCATCGGGCAGTCTACCTCGAGAGCCCCCACCGCGCGATCGTCCACGCCCACCCGGTACACGCGGTCGCGGCCTCGCTCCTCTACGACGAGATCGAACCGCTCGACTCGGAGGGGCAGATGCTCTGCCCGCGGATCCCGGTCGTGGAGGGGATGCCGGGCAGCCCCGAACTCGCCAGGGCCGTGGCGGATGCGCTCCGGCTCCGGAGCCTCGTCCTCGTGCGGGGTCACGGCACCTTTGCCGGCGGCGCGAACCTCGACGAGGCATGCCTCTATACCTCGCTTGCCGAACATGCCTGTCGCGTGCTCCTCCTGGTCGAGGCGCACCGGCGCCGCTGAGGAGGGATCGGCACTGCTCGCGATCATCGGTGGCACAAGCCTGCTCGACTGCCCGTTTCCCCCGCTGGTCCCGCGGCCTATCGCGACCCCGTTCGGGACCGCGACCGTGCTCGCCGGGGACGGGGCTCTGCTCCTGCTCCGGCATCAGGGGGACCGGCCTCCGCACCGGATCAACCACCGGGCGCATCTCGCCGCCCTCGCCCTGGCGGGTGCGGACCGGGTCGTGCTGATCGGCTCGACCGGCTCCCTCCGGCCCGAGCACGCCCCGGGTTCGCTCCTGGTCCCGGACGACTACGCGACCACAGCGCCCGTGCCGACAATCCACGACCGGGCGATCGTGCACGTCTGCCCGGGGTTCTCCGAGGCCATGAGGGCGCAGCTCGCGGCGATCGTGCCCGAGGCGCACCACGGCGGCGTCTACGTCCAGACCCCCGGTCCGCGCCTCGAGAGCCGAGCCGAGATCCGTGCCATCGCCGCGTACGGCGACGTGGTCGGGATGACCTGTGCCTCCGAGGCGACGCTCGCGAACGAGCTCGGCCTCGAAGTGGCCGCGCTCTGCACGGTCGAGAACTACGCCCACGGCCTCGAGGAGGGCCGGGTCTCGTACGAGGCGATCGTCGAGGCCGCAAAGGCGAACCGCGACCGGATGGCCCGGCTTGTCAGCCGGATCATCGAGAGGATGTGAGACGACAATGGAGACCGAGATCTTCGAGAAGCGGGTGCCGCTCCTGATCAGGGGCGTGTGCCATGGGGGCCGGACCGTCGATGTGGCGATCGCCGGAGACGGGACGATCGCCGAGATCGGCGAGCGGGTCGGGCGCGAGCACGAGCACGACTACGTGATCGAGGGGCGGGGCCGAGTGCTTCTGCCCGGGCTCGCGAACACACATACGCACGCGGCCATGACCCTCCTCCGGGGGTACGCGGACGACATGCTCCTGCAGCCCTGGCTCTCCGAGCGGATCTGGCCGCTCGAGGCCCACCTGCAGGCCGACGACGTCTACTGGGGCACGCGCCTCGCCTGCCTTGAGATGGTCATGACCGGCACGATCGGGTTCAACGACATGTACTTCTTCATGGAGTCGGCCGCCCGGGCTGCGGACGAGGCAGGCCTTCGTGCGATCCTGAGCTACGGCTTCATCGATCTCGGCGACCCAGAGAAGCGCGAGCACGAGTGCAGGGCGACCGAAGGGCTCGCCGATCACGTCGCGCGGATGGCGAACCCGCGGATCGGCGCGGCCGTCGGCCCTCACGCGGTCTACACGGTCTCGGCGGAGGGGCGGGCCTGGTGCGCCGGGTTCGCGAAGGAGCACGGCCTCGGGGTCCACGTCCACCTTGCCGAGACCCGGACAGAGGTCGACGACGCGGTCACGGCCACGGGGAAGCGCCCCGTGCAACACCTGGACGAGGCGGGGCTCCTGGGGCCGCGCACGGTCGTGGCCCACGGCTGCTGGCTCGATGACGCCGAGTGCGGACTGCTCGCCGAGCGGGGCACGACCATATCGCACAACCCGGCCTCGAACATGAAGCTCGCGACCGGGCGCGCCATGCCCTACCCGGACCTGAAGGCGGCCGGCGCCAGGGTCGCGCTCGGCACGGACGGCTGCGCCTCGAACAACAACCTCGACCTCTTCGAGGAGATGAAGACGGCGGCCCTCCTCCAGAAGTTCGCCTGGAACGACCCGACCACGCTCCCTGCGGCCGAGGCGCTCGAACTCGCGACGGTCCACGCCCACGCCGCGCTCGGGTGGGCCGGCGGCCGGCTCGAGGCCGGGGCTCCGGCCGACCTGATCCTGCTCGAGATCGCGACGCCCTGCAACACCCCGCTTCATCACCCGGTCTCGAACGCGGTCTACGCCTGCTCGGGCAGCGCGGTCACGACCACGATCTGCGACGGGCGCGTGCTCATGCACGAGCGCGTGGTCCCGGGCGCGGCAGAGGTTCTGGCAGGGGCGCGGCAGGCAGCCACCTCGCTCCTGGGCAGGGCGGCCGCGGCGCGCGGGGATTAAAAAAGAGTTACGCGGTCTGGATCCGCGAGGCGTTCTCGAGGCCGAGCTCGGCGATCGAGACCTCGCGCATTTTGTATTTCTGGATCTTGCCCGAGACCGACATGGGAAAGTCGTCGGCGAATTTTACATATCTCGGGATCTTGAAGTGGGCGATCTTTCCACGGCAGAAGTCGCGGATCTCGTCCACGGTCGCGGTCTCGCCCTCCTTGAGCGCGACCCAGGCCATCAGCTCCTCGCCGTACTTCTCGTCGGGGACGCCGATCACGTAGACGTCGCGGACCTTCGGGTGGTGGTGGAGGAACTCCTCGATCTCGCGGGGATAGAGGTTCTCGCCGCCCCGGATCACCATGTCCTTGAGCCGTCCCTCGATCTTGAAGTAGCCCTCCTCGTCCATCACCCCGAGGTCGCCCGTGTGGTTCCAGCCGTTCCGGTCCAGGGTCAGGTGGGTCGCGGAAGGGTTGTTGTAGTAACACTTCATGACCATGTAGCCCCGTGCGCAGATTTCGCCGATCTCGCCGCGCGGCAGGATCCGGCCAGTGACCGGGTCGATGATCTTCAACTCGGCGTGAGGGAAGGCCTTGCCGATGGTCGAAACGCGCCGCTCGACCGGGTCGTCGGTCGTGGTCATGGTGACCCCGGGGGAGGTCTCGGTCTGGCCGTAGACGATCACGATCTCGGACATGTTCATGCGGGTGTTGACCGCCTTCATCACCTCGACCGGGCAGGGCGAGCCGGCCATGATCCCGGTCCGGAGCGTGCCGAGGTAGTAGTTCTTGAAGTTGGGGTGCTCGAGTTCGGCGATGAACATGGTTGGGACGCCGTGAAGGGCCGTGCATCCCTCGTCCTGGACCGTTCGGAGGACGGCCTCGGCGTCGAAGGCCGGCCCCGGCAGGACCATGGTCGAGCCGTGGGTCATGCTGGCCATGTTCGAGAGAACCATGCCGAAGCAGTGATAGAACGGCACGGGAATGCAGAGCCGGTCCTTCTCGGTAAAGCGCATCCCCTCGCCGATGATGTAGCCGTTGTTCAGCACGCCGTGATGGGTCAGCACCACGCCCTTCGGGAAGCCGGTCGTGCCGCTCGTGTACTGGATGTTGATCGGGTCGTCGAAGTCGAGGGTCTCAGCGCGCGCCGCGAGGTCGTCGTGGCTGATCACCTCGCCCTTCTCAAGCACCTCGCTCCAGCGGAACATGCCATTGTACGGGATCTCTCCGGCAAAGATCGCTGTCTTGAGGAACGGATATTTCTCGGACCGGATCCGGCCGGCCTTGCACTCGTAGGCCTCGGGGCAGGCCTCGTAGAACATCCCTACATAGTCCGAGGTCTTGAACCGGCCCTGGACGATCAGGGTCTGGATCTCGGCCTGCTTGAGCGCGTACTCGAGCTCGTATGTCCGGTAGGCCGGGTTGATGTTGACAAGGATCGCGCCGATCTTGGCAGTCGCGAACTGCGTCACGATCCACTCGGCGTGGTTCATCATCCAGATGCCGACGCGATCGCCCTTCTCGACACCGAGGGCCATCAGGCCGCGCGCGAGCCCGTCGACCCGCTCCTTCAGCTCCCGGTAGGTCCAGCGGATCCCCTGATGAACCGAGACGATCGCCTCGTTCTCGGGGTATCGGGTGGCAATCTCATCGAACATCTCCCCCATCGACTTCCCGATCAGGGGGATCTCGGCCGATCCGGTCGCGTAGCTGATCAGCACCATTCGTTACCTGTTTATGACGGCAGGAATATAGCAGTGCTGATAGGCCTCGTCGGGTTCGAGAGAAGAAGAAATTTAAGCTCGGCGACCAACAAAATATACTGCATTGGGGTCGTGGCCTAGTCCGGAATGGCGACGGGCTCCAGCGGTTTCGTGCGGGTGATGAACAATGGGTCTACTGATTGGTGATGACCCGTTGGAGCACTGACGCACATCGGAGAGACCCGTCGATCGTGAGTTCAAATCTCACCGACCCCACATTTCTCAGGTCATCTGGCTCTTCTTCCGGTGAGACTGTTCCATCGCGTTCTGATCGCCGGCCTCCGCCTCGCGGTAGAGGGGCGCCGATATCTCCCCGTCGTCCTCGAGATAACCGAGACGGACTCTCTCGATCGAGTCGATCCCCCTCGCCCGCAGCGAGGACTTGATATCGTCCATGGTCATGCGCTCTTTCTGCATGACCTGCCGGCCCGGCTTCCCGTCCCGGATCAGCTCCATCGCCTCGCCCGAGACGAGCTTCTTGAACCCCGGAGAACGGTACTGGGCGAGTGACATCAGGTAGTTCGTCGCGAAGAGAGTTGCGGCCACGATCCGGCCGGCCGTGATGGACCGGTCGTTCGCGTTCAGGGCGGTCGAGACTGACTCGGAGATAATCAGGAGGAGAACGAGGTCGAACGGAGTCAGCTGGCTGAACTATGCTTGCCGATCAGCCGGAACGCCACCAGCAGCGTAAGTAGATCACGACGCCGCGGAGGACGAGCTCGTAGACGGGAGACTCCGGCATGAGCAGTTGTTCAAGCGACATGGTGAGCAGAAGAGTGGGATGTGTTTAAACCTTTCTGCGAATTGGCCCCCATCAATCTCTATGTAGCACCATTGGTCCTCTTTCTGACATCAGGGATCGGGCGCGGGGCGATTTTTTTAATACTGCCCCCCAACTAATGAGAGCACGCAGGGGTAATTGTCGATGTATCTTATTGGAGAAGCACTGGTGGGCGACGGCCCCGAACTCGCCCATGTCGACCTGATGGTCGGAGACAAGAACGGCCCGGTCGGGCAGGCGTTCGCGAACGCCCTCTCGCAGCTCTCGGCCGGCCACACGCCGCTCCTCGCGGTGATCCGTCCGAACCTGATGACCAAGCCGGCGACGCTCGTGATCCCGAAGGTGACCATGAAGAAGGGCGAGCAGGTCCGAGAGATGTTCGGGCCGGTCCAGGCCGCCGTGGCCAAGGGGATCGCAGACGCCCTCGAGGAGGGGGTCTTCGGTGATATCGACGTGGACGACATCGTCATCCTCGCCTCGATCTACCTGGCCCCCGACGCCGTGGACTACAACCGGATCTACCGGTACAATTACGGCGCGACCAAGCTCGCGCTGACCCGGGCCCTCGAACGCTTCCCGCCGACAAAGACCCTGCTCTACGAGAAGGACCGCGCCGCCCACGCCGTGATGGGTTTCAAGGTCCAGCGTCTCTGGGACCCGCCGTACCTGCAGGTCGCGCTCGACCTGGTGAGCATGGACAAGATCCGGCAGGTGCTCGAGGAGCTCCCCGATTCGGACCACCTGATCATCGAGGCCGGCACCCCGACGATCAAGCAGTTCGGCCTCTCGGTGATCTCCGAGATCCGGAAGATCCGGCCGAACTCCTTCATCATCGCGGACATGAAGACCCTCGACACGGGCAACCTCGAGGCCCGGATGGCCGCCGATGCGACGGCCGACGCCATCGTCGTCTCGGGGCTGGCACCGCTCGCGACGATCGAGAAGGTGCTGGCCGAGGCGAAGAAGACCGGGATCTACTCGGTGATCGACATGCTGAACGTCACGGACCCGGTCGCCATCATCGCCGCTCTCAAGATCAAGCCCGACATCGTCGAGCTCCACCGTGCGATCGACTGCGAGGAGTCCTGCCACGTCTGGGGCAACATCGAAGGGATGCGCCAGGCGGCCGGCGGCAAGCTTCTAGTCGCGACGGCCGGCGGGATCCGGGCTGAGAAGGTGCGCGAGGCGGTCTCGCTCGGCGCAGACATCCTGGTGGTCGGGCGCGCGATCACGGCCTCGAAGGACATCCGCCACTCGGCCGAAGAGTTCCTCGAGCAGCTCAACCGTGAGGAGATCGACCAGTTCCGGATCATGACCGATTTTTAGGTCACGTGTTCCTAACCCTTCAAAAAATTTCTTTTTTATACCTGGGTAATACATACGACCGATTCTGTCTCCCCACGCATCGAAAGGCGAGAGGGCCCACAGAGATCCATCATATACTCGAATCCGCCACGAGATTCCTCATTTCTCCTTTCCTGTCACTTTCAAACCATTAAGGATATAATCTCTATATTCTAACATTTTTGATCATGGATGTAACACTTATCTCAAAAATGTTTGAGGAATTGCCCAGACAAGGTCCCGGATCGGATGAATCAACTGCTCATGCATATTCTCAGATTCCCACAATTCCCAAAGGGGGGAAAATACTTGATATCGGGTGTGGATCGGGTATGCAGACTCTAACTCTTGCAAGGCTCTATCCCGATTGTATGATCACGGCAGTAGATGTCCATCAGCCATTTCTCGATGATCTTGAACTCCGGGCAAAGAATGCAGGATTCGATGGCAGAATTGTTCCTCATCGAGCGTCAATGGATAACCTCTCATTCGAAAAGGCCTCATTCGATATCATCTGGTCAGAAGGTTCTGCATTTATTATGGGATTATCTCCCGCTCTCAGGTACTGGAAAAATTTTTTGAAACCTGATGGATGCCTGGTCGTATCGGATTGTACCTGGTTTACTGATTCGGCATCCGAAGAATGCAAGGAATTTATGGGTGCATCGTGCCCTGATATGAAATCAGAACCCGATACTGAAGAAGTAATCCGGGATGCCGGGTATTCTATCATCAGCACATTCCGGCTTCCTGATTCAGGCTGGTGGGATCACTATTACTCTCCGTTAACCGAAAGGATTCCATTTTTGAAAGAGACTCATGCGAAAAACAGTGATGCGCAGATGATCATCCGTGGATTAGAAAAGGAGATGGAGATTCATCGGAAGTATTCGAATGAATATGGGTACACTTTTTTTGTTCTCAAAAACAGGTGTACGGATTGAGGTAGAGCGAGAGGTACGAGAGATCCTGATTGCCGGAATTATTCGATGGACCATACCAGTTCTCTCTCCTGGCAGATGTCAAGGCCTGAATAGAGATACAGATGGATGGTCTCGGGATGGAGTCTGGGAGAACCCACCCGACCATTCCATCTCACAATGAAGTCCTTTTTCATGACCGACGTTTTAGTCGGTCATCTCTTCTATATTTTTTTACTGGCCGGCTCGAGACGCGGACAAGGACAGATTCTGAACGGACGAGCGCCAGGTCCTGCCCGAGCTCGCGACGGAGAACGGACGTCGCCCTCATGCCTTCCTTCACACGAAGTGAACCAAAAAAGGGGTCTCAGGACATCAGGAGCGACGCCCCGACGAACCCGAGCATCGCGAACGCGAAGACCAGGGAGAAGATGGCCCGACCGCGCCTTGAGCCGGCATCGGGTCCGATCGAGAGCCGCGCATGGAGCAGACCGGCCTGGAGAAGGTAGACGGCGTACCCGAGGATCACGGCCGCGCCCGCGCGGGGACCGAACGAGGCGAGCACGGCGACCAGCGCTGCGACTGCGAATGCGAGGTTCGCAAACCCGACCTCGTACTGGAAGTAGGGGACCGGCACCGCCCACCCGAGCCGGGCGGCATCTTCGCGATGGAGGAGCACATGCGAGACGAAGGCGATCAGGCCGACGATGCCGACGGCGAGCACGGCAACGAGCGATACGCCGAGGGACTGGTTGCCGGAGAAGAGGAGATAGAAGCCGAAGAAGATGCCGACTGTTGCGATGAGGTTTCTCACGATCGAGAGGCTCTGGATGAACGAGGCCATGCATTACTTCTTCTATGCTGTGAGTTAAAGCCTGAGGAGGATAGCTCATAACGGCCGGTTATCCGTCGCTTCTCATGGATCCACCTGGGCTCTTCGTCGCTTCCGTCTCTTCTGGCCCTGTTTCCCCTTGACCCCCTCGTCGAACGCGAGAGCTACCGCTCTGCCCGTGTCCTTCGTTGGATGGTCCGGAGCTGGATGAGGTTATAGTCGAGACAGGATATGACGTTCATCAGATGCACCCGGGCCTCGGTCGTGACCAGAACGTGTCCCGCGTGAAACTGTCGTTTGATCACGGCATACGGTCGTTCGACGAGGGCTCGGGTACGACCGATCGCCCGGTTCCGTCGTTTCTCTTTGATGGAGAGGGGATGTCCCCGAACCGCACGATGCATCGTTTTATCCATTGATGCCGCCGGCTTCACGCCGAAATAGCCTTTATCCCGGTAGACGGTCTCTCCGGATTTCGAGAGGTCGATACGACTGTCATGCGTCGATGCCGTCGTCGTTGCCAGGCGGCGGATCAGCTGATACTCTGTGTCGATGAGGGTGTGGAGTTTGTACCCGAAAGGCGATTTCTTTCCCTTCTTCGCCCAGGTACCGTCCCGGCTTCGCCGGGTGCGTGCCTGATCGCCGCGAGGAGTATCGGCCGATGCGTGGCCGGGATCGGCAGTGATGAACGTGGCATCCTGGATCACCCCCCGATGGTTCTTCAGACCGCGGGCATCGATCTGCTGCTGGAGGTCGGTCCAGAAGTCGTCGATCACCCCGGCGTCGACCAGGCGATTCTTGAAGGCCCAGATCGTCGAACGGTCGGGGATCGTGGCAGGAAAGCCAAGGAAATGACGGAACGAGATCCGATCGCCCGCCTGGCGTTCGAGCTCGTAATCGGAGAGGCCATACCACTGCTGCAGCACGAGCAGCTTCCTGAGCACGATCACATCGGTATGAGGACGGCCCCCCTGATCGGTATCACTCTGGAACAGAGCGGATAACCGAGGACGAAACGGTTCCCAGTCGATCAGACCGTCGACCTCACTGAGCGGGTCACCACGGGCAGCGATGGCCGCATACTCCTGGTGGAGAAAGTAATTCCCGAACGTGCTCATCCAGAAAGATCGATCAATCACCAGATAAAGGTGAGCTGGGGTTTGTAGCTATTCTCCTCTAATTGTTCTTGCGTGATGTTAAAAGGGGCGTAGTGAGATTGAGCAAGAGGAATATCATCCATATTGAGAAATTTAGGGTTCTCTCCACTATACTATTACGCTCTTCTAGTCCACCCCACTCTTCCTTTTTCCTCCGCGCCACTGGTTGAGGCAGAGAGAATCATCTGTTTCATAACATTAGTCTCAATCAATGAGAGCCCGAGCGCTCCTCGCTCCCCTGGTCTTCGCCGCGATACCGTGTGTCTCAGCCGAAGAGGTGTAGAGTCTCCTGAGAATCGCTTATAACGAGCGCTTCCCTGTCATCCCCGAAGCATACCCTCTGAGGCGGGGTCGGTCCCCTGGACACCCTGGATCGGCGCTGCCTCACCGTCTCGCTCCAGGATACCCCCGGACAAAGCGTGTAAAGGGCGAGCCCGCAGCAGCGTTCCACCCGGTCCTTCCGAACCCGTCGGGCCGGGAGGGCGAGGGCTGGATCATCGGCCCGATCGTCGGAGATCGGCCGAAGGCGTCGGCGGGGGTGCCGCCGGCCACGTACCGACGCACGCCGAACGAGCGCCCAGGTCTCTCCGGGGGCGTGGGCTCGATGGGGGGAGTCGCGGGCGCCGTGAGGGTGGGCGTGATCGTGGGGAGAGGGCCGGTCACCATCGTCATGGCGAGCGAGACCGACCAGGGCATGGACGGCCCCTCCACGTTCAGCACATAGGCCCCGCCCGGCACCGCGAGTTCTCCTGTCACTCCGCCACCCGCGACGCCGGTCGAGGCTCCCGACCAGACGACAGAGCCCGATTCATCCAGCATCACGACCTGGAGGGCCGGCATGGCCGGCACGACAAGACGGAGAATCCCCGCCGGGAGGAGGAACGGACCGCTCGCCCGGTCCTTTATCCCCTCGATGGTGAGTCCACCTGAGGCGTCCTCGGCGGACGTCCACAAAACGGGGGCCAGGAAGGCCGACCATGCGGCGCTGTCGAACCCGTCCAGGTTCAGGTAGTAGAGGCCGTCGGTGGGAATGGCGGCGTACCACGAGGTGTTCCCACCGGTTAGGGTGTTCACCCAGGTCGTGGCGACCGAGTAGCCCCGTGGATCCATGAGCTGCGCGCGCGCCGCGCCGTTCGAGCTGAGTTCCAGGCGGACGACTCCCGCTCCAAGCCAGATCGGGCCGCTGCCGAGGTCGCCGTTTCCGGACCATGCGGTCCGGTTCCCGAGCTCGATGGCCGACTCTGAGGCGAGCGACGTGAGCTGAGCGGACCACGCTCCTCCATGCCCCTCCACCACCAGGGTGTGACGACCCTGGGTGGTGACCCCAATGTCGACCGAACCTGAACCGCCGTGCATGCTCGGGACGCCGATCGAACCGACCATGAACCCCGCCGGATCGACGACCTTTGCGAAGAGGTTCGTCTCTGATGAGACCGTGAGGCGGTAGACACCGGTCTCCAGCGGGAACGGATCCGTGGCGTGGTCACCCGTCGCGGACCATTCGAACGCGGAGACGGCGCCGGAGAAGGAGACGAAGAGGAGAAGGAGGACGAAGACGGGCCTGCAGGAGCGGGACATGATCAGTGGGGACCGGATAGATGGATAAAAGTTGTGGCCACTGCACCGGCGGTGCCGGCGCAGGTGGAGGCGTCCCGTCTCTCGTTGAGCTCAGGGCAGTTCGATCGACTCGCCCGGCGCGAGCACGGCCACCCGCACGTCCGTGGTCCGCTCGAGCGCCGCCTTGAATGCCTGCGGATCCTGGGCGATCACCGGCCAGGTGTTGTAGTGGATCGGCACCACGAGCGGCGCGCCGATCCACCGGGCCGCGCACATCGCGGCGGCGGGATCCATCGTGAACCGCCCGCCGATCGGGAGGAGGGCCACGTCGGGGGAGTGGAGCGCGCCGATCACCTTCATGTCCGAGAAGAGGGCCGTGTCGCCCGCATGATAGACCGTCAGGCCGTCCATCTCGATCACCATGCCGGCCGCGTCCCCCCCGGGCAGGCGCTCGCCCTCCAACTCCAGCATATGGGAGTGGACGGCCTGGGTCATCGTGACCCGGACGCCGTCGACCTCGACTCCGCCGCCCGTGTTGATCCCCTGGGTCGGGACGCCGCGGCGCGCGAGCTCCTTTGCGATCTCGTTCGTCGTGATCGTCGGGCGTGCAAGGGCGACGGTCTCCCCGATGTGGTCGTGGTGGCCGTGCGTGACCACGACCAGGTCGGGGTCGGCGGGGAGGCGTTCGTTCAGGACGTACGGGTCGACCAGGACCCGGCGAGAGCCCTCAAGGAGGACGCAGGCATGTTCAACATAGGTCAGCCGCATGAGGGATGGATCGGCGGCGGGCGGATATGGAAGTTGCGATCAAAAAGGGGGGGTTCAGGAGATCTCGGCCAGTTCGGCCTCGGTGGTATCGATCGAGTCGCCGAGCCCGTCGTTGGTGGCAGAGCGGGTCATCTGCTCCGAGAGGTCGCGGTCCTCCATGATGTCCTTGATCCGCTCGAGATAGAGATCGAGCGTGTGGTCCTCCTCCTGCTCGAGCACGTGCCTGTACTCACGGAGGGTCGAGGGCGAGACATTGAGCCGGTCCGCGATGTCCTTCATATTCAGGCTGGCGTCGACCATGTCTTTCAGTTCCTGCTTCTCGAAGGGCATGCGGAAGTCGAGGTCGCGGAAGAGCTTCAGCCGGATCCGTGCGCGTGCTACCGTCTTCGAGAGCTTCTCGTCTCCGAGGTCGCGGGCGATCTCCGTATCGTTTCGTCCCACGTGGAAGTCTGATACGAGCTTGGCGAGCTGGAGGGGCTTGAGCTTCGTCTTGAAGAACCCCTGGTCGAGCACTTCGCGCATCACCAGTGCGATCTCGCGCTCGACGGCATCGCGGTCACGCAGCGACCCGTGGATCTTCTTCATGGGCTCCACTATCTTGGTCTTACTGGTTATGTTCGAGAACAGCTGCAGGAGCTGTGCTTTGCGTCGGTCGTCAGCCACCATGATTCATCACTGCCGGATACGGTATTATAAGATTATGTATGGTATTTATAGATGATCCTCGTGCATAAGTGAAAGGGACCAAAATTTTTGGTATTATCCGGTAATCTCCTCAATTAGGGCATATACCGCGCATACCATTGCCATGCGGCAGCCTTATATGAAAGTCACCCTGAATGCCTGACTTCATAGTCGGGGCTACAATATATCCTTTCTGGTCGTTATGGGCCCTTTCGACGTCGCGCAGGGTCTCGGCGGTGCGGTGCTGCAAATCATCCTTAATATGGTGCGGTCGACTAATGATGGGAGACGCGATCATGGCAGGAGATGTATACGAGCGGGTGATGGACCTTGCCCGCCGGCGGGGTTTTGTCTGGCCGACCTCGGAGGCCTACGGTGCGGTCGCGGGGTTCATCGACTATGGCCCCCTCGGCGCGATGATGAAACGTCGGATCGAGGATGCCTGGCGAGGCTTCTATGTCGTCCGCGAGGGGTTCTACGAGATCGAGTGCCCGACGATCGGCCAGGAGGCGATCTATCTTGCCTCGGGCCACGTCAAGGGGTTCACGGACAAGATGTTCCAGTGCCCTCACTGCAACGAGTACCTGCGGGCCGACCACGTGGTCGAGGGCGGGGGACGATGTGCGAACGCAGCCGTGCTCGACGAGGAGGCGCTCTGCCGCGAGCTCGAGGACCTGGCCTGCCCGGCCTGCGACGGGCGGATCGGCGAGGTCCAGGTCTTCGGCTTCTCGCTGATGTTCCAGACCTCGATCGGCCCAGGGTCCCAGCGGACCGGGTATCTCCGGCCCGAGACGGCCCAGGGAATCTTCACCGACTTCGCCCGGCTCCTCCGGTTCTACCGCGACAAGCTCCCCTTCGGCGCGACCCAGATCGGCAAGTCTTACCGGAACGAGATCTCGCCCCGGCAGGGCATGATCCGGCTTCGCGAGTTCACCCAGGCCGAGGCCGAGATCTTCGTCCACCCGGCCAAGAAGGAGCACCCGAACTTTGCCCGCTATTCCGGGTACCGGATGCCGCTCCTCGGCCACCCCGCGCAGCAGGCCGGCACGCCGGCCGTCGAGATGAGCATGGCCGAGGCGGTCGCATCGGGCACGGTCGCGAACGAGTACGTGGCCTACTACCTCGCGCTCACCCACGAATTCCTGACGCAGGTCGGGGTCGCCCCCGACCGGCTCCGCTTCCGCCAGCACCTCCCCGACGAGCGGGCCCACTACGCCTGCGACTGCTGGGACGCGGAGTGCCTCTCGGGCCGGTTCGGCTGGGTCGAGACGGTCGGGATCGCCGACCGGACCGACTACGACCTCCGGGCCCACGCGGCCCACTCGGGCCAGGCCTTCACGGTCTTCATCCAGTATCCCGAACCGATCCGCCGGAGCGAGACCCGGGTCGTGCCCCGCATGGGCGCCCTGGGCCCGCGGTTCCGCGGCGGGGCCAAGCAGGTCGCAGACGCGATCGCGGCGACCGATCCGGCTACGGCGTCCGCCCCGGCCGGGTTCACGATCGAGGTCGACGGTAAGCCCATCGAGATTACGCCCGACCTCTACGATGTTCGCGAGATCGAGGTCGAGGTGCAGGGCGAGGAGGTGATGCCCCACGTGATCGAGCCGAGTTACGGGATCGATCGGATCCTCTACGCGGTCCTCGAGCACTCGTTCGATGAAGAGGCGGTCGAGGGCGAGACCCGGACAGTGCTCCGGCTCTCCCCAGCCGTCGCCCCGATCCAGGTCGCGGTCTTCCCGCTGATGAGCCGCGACGGCATGGACGAGGTCGCCATGGCGATCACGGACGAGCTCAAGGCCGCGGGACTCATGGCCGAGTACGACGATTCGGGCGCGATCGGGCGGCGGTACCGCCGCCAGGACGAGATCGGGACGCCACTGGCGATCACGGTCGACTATGACACCCTCGACGACGGCACGGTCACGCTCCGCGACCGTGACTCGATGCGCCAGGTCCGGCTCTCGACGGCGTCCCTTGCCGAGACCTGCCGGGCGCTCTGCAGGGGCCGGCTCCGATTCGACGGGCTCGAATGAGCCAGATCCAGCACCCGCTGATCCGCCCGGGCGCGCTCGAGGCGCGACAGTACCAGCTCGCGATCGCAATGCAGGCGCTCGACGGGAACACGCTGGTCGTTCTCCCCACGGGCCTGGGCAAGACCGCGATCGCCCTCCTCGTCGCGGCGGCCCGGCTCAAGGAGGACGGGGCGCGGGTGCTGATGCTCGCGCCGACCAAGCCGCTCGCCGAGCAGCACTACCGGTTCTTCAAGGACTTTCTCCAGCTCCCGGACGAGGACCCGTTCGTGCTCTTCACGGGTGAGACCCCGCCGGCCGAACGGGTGCGGGGCTGGGAGCGGTCGCGGGTCTGCTTCGCGACCCCCCAGGTGATCAAGAACGACTGCCTCGCCGGCCGGTACTCGCTCGAGGACGTGGCCCTGCTCGTCGTGGACGAGTGCCACCGCGCGGTCGGCAACTACGCCTACACCTTTCTCGCGGAATGGTACGCCCGGACGGCCGCGCACCCCCTCGTCCTCGCCATGACCGCTTCGCCGGGCGGGGACCAGGAGAAGGTCCGCGCCGTCTGCACGACCCTCGGGATCACGCGGGTCGAGACCCGGATCGAGACCGACCCCGACGTCGCCCCCTACGTCCACGAGCGGACCCTCGAGTACGTCAAGGTCGAGCTCCCCTCCGAGCTCGTCGAGGCCCGGAGCCGGCTCCACCACCTCGTCGACCAGCGGCTCGAAGCCCTCCGTCGGCTCGGTTTCCAGGTCCCCGACCGCGAGCGCCTCTCGATGCGGGTCCTGAACTACCTGAACGCGACGATCCAGGAGCGGATCGCCGACCGGGATGCGGCCGCGTTCCAGGCGGCATCTATCCAGGCCGAGCTGATGAAGCTTCGCCACGGGCTCACCCTCTGCGAGTCCCAGGGCTCGGAGGCGCTCTCCCGGTTCCTCGAGCGGCTCGCTATCGAGGGCGCCTCGGGCTCGGGGACGAAAGCGAGTCAGCGGCTCGCGGCGGACCCGGTCTTCGGCGAGCTCGTGGCCACGGCCCGCGCCTGGGAGGGCGAGCTCCATCCGAAGTACCCGCTCGTCCGGGCCGTGGTCGAAGAGCAGCTCCGAAAAGACCCCGAGAGTCGGATCATCGTCTTCGCCTCGTACCGGGATACGGTCCAGGCGCTCGCGGCCCACCTCACGGCCTGCGGTATCCCGTCCGAACGGTTCGTGGGCCAGGCTTCACGCGATTCGGAGAAGGGGCTCTCGCAGAAGCAGCAGATCGACGCGCTCCGGCGCTTTCGCGCGGGCGAGTTCCGGGTCCTGGTCGCGACCTCGGTCGGGGAGGAGGGGCTCGACATCCCCTCGACCGACCTCGTGGTCTTCTACGAGGCGGTCCCGTCCGAGATCCGGTCGATCCAGCGCAAGGGAAGGACCGGGCGCTCGGGCGAGGGCAAGATCGTGGTGCTCGTCACCAGCGGCACCTCGGACGAGACCTTCCGCTATGTCTCGCAGTCGCGCGAGAAGTCAATGCAGAAGGGCCTCGCCCGGCTCCGGGCCCCGGCGCCTCCCGTCCAGGTCGAGCTCGACACGGGCGGGATCCCGGGCGAGGACCGGCTCCAGCAGCGGCTGGCCGAGTTCCTGCCCGAGGGGCCGCGCGTGGTCGCCGACGACCGCGAGACGTCGTCGCGGGTGGTCGAGGGCCTCCGGCTCGCGGGCGCGGCCCTCGAGATCGCCCATCTCGAGAACGGCGACTACGCGATCGGCGAGCGGATCCTGGTCGAGCGCAAGACAGCGCGCGACTTCGTGGACACGCTCGTCGAGCGCGACCTCCTGGGACAGGTCCGGGCGCTCGCGGACGCGGTCCCGCGGCCGATCCTCGTGATCGAGGGGGGCGACCTCTATGCCCAGCGGAACATCCACCCGAACGCGATCCGGGGCGCGCTCGCCGCGATCGCGGTCGACATGGGGGTCACGCTCTTCTTCACGGCCGACGACCGCGAGACGGCCGAGCTCCTGCTCGTGCTCGCCCGGCGCGAGGAGGGTGCGCGGGGCGAACACAAGGTCCACCCCCGGAAGACCCACCGCTCGGTCCGCGAACAGCAGGAATACGTGCTCTCGTCACTGCCCGATGTGGGCCCTCGAACCGCCCGGGCTCTGCTCGAGGAGTTCGGCTCGATCCTCGGGGTCATCACTGCGGATTTGGCGGCGCTCGAGGCCGTCCCGGGGGTCGGCGAGAAGACGGCCGAGCGGCTTGTTGCGTTCGTGCGCGAGGGCGCCTGATCAGCCGAGGAGCTCCCACCCGGCCGCCACGCACTTCATGAGCGTGCGGCAGCGCTCGGGGTCGGGCTCGGCCCGGACCCGCTCGAGAAGGCAGGCGAGGGTGGTCCGGAGCTCGTCGTCCAGGGGGCCGTGCATCCGAGCGTCCCCGCTCTCCTTCGGAGCCGTCGTCGTCGTCGGTGCTGCCATGACGGTCTCCGGGGCCTCGGCGGGCTGCTCTGCCTGGCGGGCCGTGCAGACCACGCAGCTCGTCTCGCCCTTCATCTCGAAGAGGGGACAGCCGCAGTCGGGGCAGGCCCGGGCGAGCATCTTTCCGCCGCGGAGCAGGTGATCGGCCATGATCTCGTCTTCGTTCTTCATTCGCAAGAGATAGATTTATCAACTTATTTATGGTTGTATGGGTCACCTAGTACGACGGTATCAGGGGGACATGAGAATGACCGCACAGGACGAACGGATCGGCACCTGCATCCAGATGCTTCAGCATATCATGGAGGACTCCTCCATCCCGCGCAACATCCGACGTGTCGCCGACGAGACGAGGAACGTGCTGCTCGACACCTCGAAGACCGTCGGCCTCCGCGCCGCGACCGCGATCTCGAAGATCGACGAGATCAGCAACGACCCGAACATGCCGGTTCACGCCAGAACGCGTATCTGGGAACTGGTCTCTCAGCTCGAGTCGATTCCGCTCGACTGAGCATACGACTGCCCCGCCTCCCACACACTCTCCGCCCCCATTCCTCTTCTGACGTCGCATCCGCTCCGGTGGAGAGACGTGCAGCCCGGCGGGCCGGTGATGGACGGCGGGATCTCGATCATCGGACGAACCCTTCGCCTGTTGCCTGCCAGCCCGGGGTCCGGCCGGACACGCGCTACGGATCCCGATGGAACGCCCGTCGTTTTGGAGTGGGATCGGGGGCGCCGCGTCACCGCATCGGCCCATCCGTTGACCGGCCCGGCGGTCAATCAATCAATTTATTGTCGGGCCGGTCGAATGATCGAAGTAGGAGACCACGACGTGAAGGCACCGTTTGAAGCGATCGCCGGTGCGATCAACGCCCATCCCCGGGTCGTCCTGGCCATGCTCGCGACCGCGATCCTCCTCGCACTCGCCGGCACGACCATGATCACGATGGCGACCGGTAACGACACCTACCTCGACAAGGACTCGCCCCGGGGTATGCTGCTCGCGAAGTACATGGACACCTTCCAGTCGGACGCGACCATGGTCCTGATCGAGGCCGACGACGTCCTGAATCCCTCGATCCTCGCCTACATCGATCGGCTCCAGGGCGAGCTCAGGACCGAGGCCCACGTCACCTCGGTCGCCTCCGTCGTGGACATGGTCCGTCAGATGAACGGCGGCGCGCTCCCGACCTCGACGGCCGAGATCCAGGCCGCCCAGGACCGGGTGCCGGCCGATCTGCTCGCGCGCTACCTCCCGTCGCGGACCATGACGATCTCGATCGTCACGCTCGATCCGGGCCTGGACGAGCAGACCCAGTACAACCTCCTCGACTCGGTCCGGGAGCGGGTCCGCCTCTCGAACCCGCCGCCGGGCGTCACCGTGACCGTGACCGGCAACGCCGCTTTCAGCCAGGAGATGGGCGCGGAGATGGGCTCCTCGATGGGGATGCTCGTCTTGGCGGCCATGGTCCTGATGGTGATCGCGGTCGGCCTGCTCTTCGGCCATGTCCGGCACCGGTTCCTCTCGGTCGGGATCGTGGCCACGGGGCTGATCCTGACCTTCGGGATCATCGGGTGGGCCGGGATGTCGATCGACATGGTCACGATCGCCGCCTTCCCCGTGCTGATCGGGATCGGGATCGACTACGCGATCCAGTTCCACTCCCGTTTCGACGAGGAGGCGCGCCGTGGCACTTTGCCCGAGGCTGTTCGGATGACCGTGACCCGGTCCGGCCCCTCGATCCTCTACGCGATGCTCGCGACCTCGATGGGCTTCATCGCCCTGCAGGTCTCGCCCCTGCCCATGATCCGCTCCTTCGGCCAGGTCTGCATCATCGGCGTGCTCGCCTGCTACCTCGTCACCCTCATCGCGGTCCCGACCTTCGGCCTCCTGATCAACTACAGGCCCAAGGCCATCAGGCATCCCACGGGCACCCACGGCGAGCCGAAGAGGAACGCGGAGGAGGTCTACAACCACCTGCTCGGCCGGCTCGCCTCGAGGGTCGCGCGGAACCCGGTCCCGGTCCTGCTCTTCGTGGGTCTGATCGCCTTCATCGGCTTCCAGATGGACGGCGAGATCATCATCACGACCGACGAGGATACGTTCGTGCCGAAGGATATGCCGGCCAAGGTGAACCTCGAGAAGGTGAGCCGGACCATGGGCTCGACCGACTCCACGCCCATCTTTGTCCGCGGAAGCCAGGTGCTCTCACCCGAGAGTTTGCGATGGATGGCCGAGTTCCAGGCGTACGAGGAGACCCACAACGACAAGGTGACCGGGACCAGCTCGATCGCGACCGCGATCCGGGAGGCGAACGGCGGCGTGCTGCCCACCATCCGGGCCGAGATCGATGCGGCCCTCGCGCTGATTCCCGAGGAGACGAAGAGCCGGTTAATCTCGGGCAACACCGAGGCCCTGATCACGATCAACACCGTGGCCATGACCAACACTCAGGGGCTCTCCATGATCGACCAGCTCCGCAGGACGCTCGAGTGGACGGCCCCGCCGCCCGGGATCACGGCGTCCCTCACGGGTCAGGGCGAGATGTTCACGAACCTGATCAAGGAGATCGAGGACGGCAAGCTGACCATGACCCTGCTCGGCTTCGGCCTGATCTTCGGGTTCCTCCTCCTGGTCTACCGCCGGCTGGGCAAGGCGATCACGCCGCTCGTGCCAATCGCGTTCATCGTCGGCTGGAACGGCCTGATCATGTACGTGCTCGGGATCGATTACACGCCCCTGACTGCGACCCTTGGTTCGCTCTCGATCGGGGTCGCCTCGGAGTATACGATCGTGATGATGGAGCGGTGCTACGAGGAGTGGGAGGAGGGGCTCGGCCTCTTCGAAGGGATTGTCCACTCGATCCGGCAGATCGGGACCGCGATCTCGGTCTCAGGGCTCTGCACGGTCTTCGGGTTCTCAGCCCTGATCCTCTCCAACTTCAACATCGTCTCGAACTTCGGGCTCGTGACCGTCCTCTCGGTCGGCTTCTCGCTGATCGGCGCGATCACGATCATGCCGGCTGTTCTGGCCCTGATCGGCAGTCGTGGGAAGAATGCCCCGCACCGCGAGGCCGAGGTCCAGCCGGCCTGAACCTCTTTTTAGCCGAACACGGTCACCGTGACTCGTCGCGAACGCGTGGGACGGATATCGAGCTCGAGCAGGACCACCTGCTGCCAGGTGCCGAGCAGGAGCCGACCGTCGGCGATCGGTATGGTGAGGGACGGACCCACGATCGCGGCCCGGACGTGCGACCGGCCGTTGCCGTCGCCCCAGGCACGGTCGTGGGCGTACACGCTCTCCCGAGGCGCGATTACGTCAAGGGCGCGGGCGAGGTCCTCGAGCACCCCCGGCTCGTTCTCGATCGTGGTCACGGCGGCTGTCGATCCGCCGACGAAGACGTTCGCAAGACCGGACGAAAGACCGCTCTCCGCGACGGCGCCGGCCACCTCCGCCGTCAGGTCGACGACCTCGCCCTCGCCGTGGGTCTGCACGGCAACCTCCTTCTGAAACATTGGTGCTCCGCACTCGTTGTGGCCGCGCGGCTGTAAGCACCTGTCGGTCCGCAGGGCCGTTCGAAACCTTATTATTGCATAACGAATTATCGTTTCAAATGCCCGAGCGCTTGACCCAGAAGGCAGAGATCGTCGCCGAGCTGGGCGAGCAGGCCGTTCTCCTTCCCGCGCTCGTCCAGCAGGCGCTCGCCGCAAACGACCGGACCAAGTACTACTTCTCCCTGCTCCAGACCGCGCGGCAGCAGGCCGAGCGCCCGGACAGGACCGTCCCGCTCCTTCGCGTCGAGCGTGAGGCCGCCGGGATAGAGGACGCCGCGCTCGACAGGGTTGTGCTGGGAGCAGCCCGGATCGGGGACGAGCGGTACCGGGTCCCCCACCTCGGCCGCATCCTCGAGGGGATCGGGCAGGCAATGGACGAGATGGTCAGGCCGTTCGCGATCTCGAACGCGCGCCCGAGGCCCTCGCCTACCGGGCCCGCCTGGAGGTGCTCACTGCCGTCCTGGGCGCCGAGGGCCTGGACGAGATCGACGGGGCGCGGATCACGGCGATCACCTCGGGTGACCGCTCCGCAGGGGACAGTCTGCACCTCCTCGTGATGGATCTCCACCGCGCCCTGAACACTCTCCTCGAACAGCTCGCCAACGTGACGATCGACGGTGCCCGCACCTACCTGCTCGGCGATGGGGACCGGGAACTCGTGCAGGCCTTCATGAAGGGTCTGAACCGTACGGCCCCCCTCAAGTTCAATCATCCCGGCCTCGGCACGACTGTGACACGCGCCGGCGAGCGACTCGTGATCCAGAATGACATCGGCGTGACCGACGCCCACGTCCTCGTCGTCGCGGTGACCTCGGAGACGGTCACCGTCACCTACACCGACGTGCACATGGCGCGCCTCGCGTTCTTCCATTCGCTCTTCGATGACTGGGTCGTCGAGTGGTCGGACACCCTCTCGCGGCGGACCACCAGAAAGCAGAGCGGCGGGATCTACCACCTCTCGGTCGGGACGTTCGCCGTGCCCGACCGGGAGAGGTGCTGCGCGTTCCTCGCCCACCTCGGCTCGCGCCTGGTCTTCCTGATCGACTGGAACAAGGCCCGCAAACAGCTCCGCAACTTCCTCCTCAACAAGGATGCCGTGGCCGTGATCCAGCAGGCCGCGCGGCAGGAGACCGGGCACCGCGGGTTCCTCGAGCTCGGCGGCGACCAGCTGATCTACGCAGCCCTCGACCTCGCCACCAGGGTGCCCCTCCGCTACGGCGAGCCCCTCCACCAGATCCTCGGTCGCGAGAAGACCATGGAGTACCTCTCGTGGGTCCTCCAGGCCTCGGCCGAGGGGCTGCTGCGGGGCGAGTCCCGCCTGCTGATCCAGGACCGGTGCCGCGGGGAGCTCCTCCGATACTTCAGGACTGCCCAGGTCGAGCTTCTCGAGCGTGCCACCGCCCACGCAACCCTGCTGATCGACGTCGCGCTCACACTCCAGACCTCGGTGATCGCCCTGCGGTCCGGCTCCGGGACAGATCGCCTGCCGCGGAACGCGACCCGGGCCAAGCGCTGGGAGCGGGAGGCGGACCAGATCGTCTCCGAGGTCCGGACGCTCTCAAGAAGGACCGAGGAGATCGAGTTCTTCTCGAGCCTGATCACGGCCCAGGACGACGCGCTCGATTACCTCGAGGAGGGCTGCTTCTACTCGACTCTCCTCACGGACGCCACCCGATACCCGGAGAGCAGCTCCGGTCTCGAGGAGATGGCCGCCCTCTCGGTCTCCGCCGCACGCGAGTTCATCCGCGCCCTCTCGGCCGCGCAGTTCACGCGCTCGGGCTCGAGCCGCGAGGAGATGCAGGAGTTCTTCTCCGCGGCCAACCGGGTGATCGCGATCGAGGAGGAGTGCGACGACGCGTATCGTCGGACCGAGCACTGCCTGATCCGGGAGGTGGACAACGACGGCCCGCTCTACGCCTGCACCCGGCTCTCCCTCGCGATCGAGGAGTCGACCAACTCCCTGATGAAGGCCGTCTACGTCCTCCACGACAACATCCTCGAGGAGCTCCGGCGATGACGGGGACGATCGCGGTCTTCGGGACCAATCGCGACACGGGTGCCGTATCGCGCGACAGATACGGGAACAAGGCCGCGGTCCTGGCCGAGATGACCGAACTCGGGATCCCCGTCCCGCCGGGCTTCGCACTGCCGGTCGAGGTCTGCGAGGAGTATTACTCCGTGGATCGGCAGCTTCCGGCGTGGGCGCACGACCAGCTCGCGCTCGGGATCGGGAAGCTCGAGAACACGACCGGCCTCGGGTTCGGGTCGCCTCGCCGCCCGCTCATGATCTCGGTCCGATCCGGGGCCGCGGTCTCAATGCCGGGGATCATGCAGACGATCCTGAATGTCGGCCTCTCCAGGGAGACCGTCGGCGGTCTCATCTTTCGCACCGGGAACCCCCGCTTCGCCTGGGATTGCTACCGCCGGCTCCTCGCCCAGTTCGGGGAGGTCGTCCGGGGGCATGACCCGATGCGATACGGGGTACTCCTTCGCGAGGCGATGGAGGAGGAGGGAGTTCCGGACGAGGCAGAGCTTGGCACCGCGAGCTTCAGAGCGCTCGCAGGCCGGTACGAGCGGGTGCATGCAGAGCTCGGAACGCCCTTTCCATCCGATGCGGTAACCCAGCTTAAGGAATGTACCGTAGCCGTGCTCGAGTCCTGGGGAGGACCCCGTGCGGACGCCTTCCGGCGCCTGGGGATGGCCGGAGCGGCCCGTGGCACGGCCGTTACGGTGCAGGCGATGGTCTTCGGCAACCTCGGGTCCGCCTCGGGGGCGGGAGTGGCCTTCACGCGGAATCCCTGGAGCGGCGAGCCCGGCCTCCTCCTCGACTTCCGCTTCGGGGCGCAAGGCGAGGAGGTCGTCTCGGGAGAGCAGTCCGGCCTCGACCAGGAGACGTTCGCGCGCGTGATGCCCGAGCAATACGAGGCACTCGGCAAGATCGGGACGCAGCTCGAGCGACACTACGGCGACATGCAGGACGTCGAGTTCACGATCGAGGAAGGGCTGCTCTTCATCCTCCAGAGCCGGACGGGCAAGCGTTCCCCGCTCGCGGCGCTCCGGATCGCGGTCGACCTCGTCGCCGACGGTCTGATCGGCCCGTCCGCGGCGCGCGACCTGCTCGCCGGGATCGACCTCGGCGGCATCCGGATCCGTCGCGTGCTGGGGGGCGGCGACCCGCTTGGGGTCGGTACACCCGCCTCCGGCGGGGTTGCGTCGGGCACGATCGCCTTCACCGGCGACCGGGCCGAGGCGGACGGCGCTGACGGAGCCGTGATCCTGGTCCGGCCGACCGCATCGCCCGACGATATCGCCGGGATACATGCTGCCTCGGGCCTGCTCGTAGCGCGGGGCGGCCGGACCTCGCATGCGGCCGTGGTCGCGCGCCAGCTCGGCAAAGTCTGCGTGGTCAACTGCCGGACGCTCTCCTTCGATCCCCTCCGCCACCGGTGCACGATCGGGGAGACCGTCCTCCGCGAGGGCGACCTGATCTCGCTCGACGGCGACACCGGGCGCATCTACCGCGGCGAAGTCACCACCGTCGAGGAGAGGCCGAGCGCGCTCGTGCGTGCTGCCCGTGCCTGGGACTCGCAGCACCGCTGACCTGTCTCACGCCTGCACTTTGGCCCTGCGGAGGGCCGTGAGTCCCATCACCACGATCAGGTAGAACGCGAGCGAGAGCAGGATCACCTCGACGAAGATCAGGCCCCAGCGGAACAGCGCGGCCTCGAAGGCAAGGGTCTCGGCATAGAGCGGCCCGAACGCGTTCAGACCCGCGATCGTCATCTGCCGGGTCAGGATGAAGGAGACGAGGGGGAAGGTCACTAGTGCGGAGACCACGACGGCGATTCCCTCGCGTCGGGTTAGGACCTGTGGCTCGAGGAGCACGAACGGCACCAACACGGCGAGCGCCGGGACGAGAAGTGGGAGCACGATCGCCTCGGTCCCGGCCATGCCGGGGTGTGCCTGCGTGAACGCGGTCACGGCAAGGGCGCCGGCGACGGCTGGGAAGAGCAGGAGCATGTGAACTCCCTTCTCGGGGACGATCCGGATGAACTGGAGCAGGGCGAGCGCGAGGAGCCCGCCGGCAACCGCTTCGCCGATCGCGAGCCCGGCGAGCAGGAGGAGGGCGCCAAAGAAGAGGCCCGAGACGATCGAGGACATCCGGTCCCCGATCTCGTCCACGAAGAGGGCGAGTGCGTACCCGATCCCGGCCGTGAGCAGGCCGAAGAGGAAGAGAGCGAGCCCGGCGATCGGCCAGGCTACGGCCGCCTCGATCCCGAGCAGACCGGCCAGGAGCACGCCGAGGCCGGTCAGGGGTGTCGATGCGAACAGGAAGAGGAGGCCGATCGAGACCGCGCTGGCGACGAGGATCGCCGCCGTCGACGAGAGCCGGTCGAGGGCGTACTCGAAGGCGGGACGTGCGATGAGGGTCGCGAGCGATGCGATCACGGCGAGAAGCAGGAACCCGACCCCATCGCGGCCTGTCGGCGGGGCCGCGTACAGTGCGAGAGAGAACGCGAATGTGAGCAGGAGCGGGACCAGCTGCTGCCAGCGCTCGGTCACGCTTCGCTGGAGGGCCTGGTAGAGGACGGGCGGGACAAGGACCACCGGTGCGAACCAGATCCAGGAGAGGTCGGGCGTGAGCGAGACGAAGAGATCGGGTGTCGTAGAAGAGAGCTCATCGGGGGAGGGTAAAATGATTGGCTTTTCTATCTCCATGCGCGCTCATCGGACTCGGACGGGAGAAAAAGAGAGATCGTTTCGATCGCTCTCCCGCCACGGCGAGCGAATCTACTCGTCGTCGACCAGGACCTGCTGGTCGGCCTCGGCCGCGACTTCGTCGTCCACCGTGCCGAGATCGCAGATCTCGTTGGCGAGGCAGGCGAAGCCGACCACGCGGTCGCTCTCCTCGAGTCGGATCATCCGGACGCCGCGCGTCGACCGCTTCTGGACCGAGATGTCGGCCGCCCGGATCCGGATCACGTTTCCGAGGGCCGTGATCAGCACGACCTCCTCGTCCGGCGAGACCGCCCGGGTCGCGACGACCGGGTTGCCCGGGCCGGCGAGGATGTTGCGGACCCCCATCGTGCCCCGTCCGTGCCCGCGGAACTCGTCGAAGTCGGTCCGCTTGCCCGCACCCTGGGCCGTGATCGTCAGGAGGTGCTCCTTCTCGACGAGCGTGGTCGCCACGAGTTCGTCGCCGTACTTCAGCTTGATCCCGCGCACGCCCTGGACGCCCCGGCCCATGGGCCGGACCTCGCCCTCGTGGAATCGGAGGGCTTGGCCCTTCGCGGTCGAGACGATCAGCTCCTGCGTCCCGTCGGTCTGCTTGACGTCGACCAGGTGGTCGTCTTCGCGGAGTGCGATCGCGTTGATCCCGGCCAGACGCGGACGGGAGAACTGGCTCGTCGCGACCTTGGCCACCTGGCCGTGCTGGGTCGAGAAGAGCAGGTACCGATCGTCCCGGAATTCGCGGATCGGGACAACCGCGGTCACGAGCTCGTCCTTCACATCGAGCAGGTTCACGATCGCCTTGCCCTTGCTCGTGCGCGAGGCCTCGGGGATGTTGTAGACCTTCAACCAGTAGACTCGTCCGTCTGTGGTGAAGCAGAGCAGGTAATCGTGCATCGAGGCGAGGAAGATGTTGTCGACCTGGTCCTCCTCCTTCGTGGCCATCCCGATCACGCCCCGTCCGCCCCGGTGCTGGGCCCGGTAGGTCTCGAGCGGGAGGCGCTTGATGTAGTTCTGAGCCGTGATCGAGATGAGCATGGGCTTGTCCTCGATCAGGTCCTCGATGTCGAGGAGGGCCTCGTCCTCGACGATCTGCGTCCGGCGGTCGTTGCCGAACTCCTTGCCTGCTGCGACGACCTCCTTCCGGATCTCGCGCAGCACGTTCGCCTCGCACGAGAGGATCGTCTCGAGCCCTTCGATCGTCTTCAGGAGCTCGAGTCGCTCGTCGCGGAGCTTGGTCTGCTCGAGGTGAGCCAGGCGGCGGAGCTGCATCTGCAGGATCGCCTGAGCCTGGGGCTCGGAGAGGCCGAACTGGGTAACGAGGGCCCGGCCGGCCGTCTCGGCCGAAGCAGACCCGCGGATGGTCGCGATCACCTCGTCGATCCGGTCGAGGGCGATCAGGAGGCCCTCGATGATGTGGAGGCGGTCGCGGGCCTTCCTGAGCTCGAACTCGCAGCGGCGGCGCACGACCTCGACCCGGTGGCGGAGGAACTCGTTGATCAGTCCCTTGACCCCCAGGGTCTTAGGCTGGCCCTCCGAGATCGCGAGGTTGATCACGCCGAACGTGGACTCGAGAGCCGTGTGCTTGTAGAGCTGGTTCAGGATGATCTTGGGCAGAACGCCCTTCCTGAGCTCGATCACGACCCGCATGCCGTCCTTGTCCGACTCGTCGCGGAGGTCGCTGATCCCCTCGATCCGCTTCTCCTTCACGAGCTCGGCGATATGCTCGACCAGCCGGGCCTTGTTGACCTGGTACGGGAGTTCGCTGATGATGATCTTCGGGACGCGGGTCTCCACGTCCTCGATCTCGGCCACGCCCCGGACCGTGAGCTTGCCGTGCCCGGCCTCGTAGGCGGACCGAATTCCGGCACGGCCCATGATGATCCCGCCGGTCGGGAAGTCGGGGCCGGGCATCCTCTTGAGCAGGTCGTCGACCGAGCAGTCGGGTCGGTCGATCACGAGCTTGACTGCCTCGGCGACCTCGCGGAGGTTGTGGGGCGCCATGTTCGTCGCCATCCCGACCGCGATCCCGGACGAGCCGTTCACGAGCAGGTTCGGGACCCGGCAGGGCAGGACCGTCGGCTCCTTTGTCGAGGAGTCGAAGTTCGGGATGTAGTCGACCGTCTCCTTCTCGAGGTCCGCGAGAAGGGCCTCGGCGTACTTCGTCAGCCGGGCCTCGGTGTAACGCATCGCGGCCGGGGAATCCCCGTCGACCGAGCCGAAGTTGCCCTGCCCGTCCACGAGCGGGGAGCGGTAGGAGAAGGGCTGGGCCATCTTGACGAGTGTGTCGTAGATTGAGGAGTCGCCGTGGGGGTGGTACTTACCCATGGTCGCCGCGACCGCACGCGCCGACTTCTTGTACGGCTTGTCCGAGGTGTTGCCCTCCTCCCACATGGCGTAGAGGGTCCGGCGGTGAACGGGCTTGAGCCCGTCGCGCACGTCCGGGATCGCCCGGCCGATGATGACCGACATCGCATAGTCGATGTAGGAGGTCTTCATCTCCTCCTCGATGTTGATCTGGATGACCCGTCGCGGGTCCACGGGCTCGATCGGAGCCTGTTTAGATGTCAAGGTTGATCACCTCCTTTGAATGGCGGGTGATGAAGTCTTTGCGTGCGGCCACATCGTCGCCCATCAGCTTCTCGAAGATCTCGTTCGCGAACTTCGCGTCCTCGATCTGGATCTGCTTGAGGACGCGGGTCTTCGGGTCCATGGTGGTGGACCAGAGCTGGCCTGCGTTCATCTCGCCGAGACCCTTGTACCGCTGGATCACCGTGTTCTTCTCGCCGAGCTCCTTGATCGCGGCCTTCAGCTCCTCGTCGCGGTAGACATAGCGCTCATGCTTGCCTTTCGCCACACGGTAGAGTGGCGGCTGGGCGATGTAGACGTAGCCGTTCTCGATCAGACCGGTCATGTACCGGAAGAAGAACGTCAGGAGCAGGGTCCGGATGTGGGCTCCGTCCACGTCGGCATCGGTCATCAGGATGATGTGCTGGTACCGTGCTCGCTCGGGGTCGAGCTGCTCGCCGATCCCGGAGCCGATCGCGGCCATCAGGGTCTGGATCTCGGCGTTCTTGATCATCTTGTGCGCGGTCGCCTTCTCCACGTTCAGGATCTTGCCGCGGAGGGGCAGGATCGCCTGGAACTTCCGGTCGCGCCCCTGTTTGGCCGAACCGCCGGCCGAGTCCCCCTCCACGATGTAGAGCTCGGACTTGGCGGGGTCGCGCTCCTGACAGTCGGCGAGCTTGCCTGGCAGGTGCGAGGACTCGAGCATGGTCTTGCGGCGGGTCAGATCCCGGGCGTTCTTGGCCGCCTCGCGGGCCTTGGCCGCAAGCAGCCCCTTTTCGACGATCGTCTTGAGTGCCGCCGGGTTCTCCTCGAAGTACTCGGAGAGCGAGGCGTACACGAGCGAGTCCACGATCCCTCGGACATTCGAGTTGCCGAGCCGCATCTTGGTCTGGCCCTCGAACTGGGGGTTCGCGAGCTTGATCGAGATGACCGCAGTCATGCCCTCGCGCACGTCGTCGCCGCGCAGGGTCAGGGCGCTGTTCTTGAAGAGGTTGTTCTTCTTGGCCGAGGCGTTGATCGCGCGGGTGATGGCCGAGCGGAACCCCTCGAGGTGCGTGCCCCCCTCGCGGGTGTTCACGCTGTTCACGAACGTGTACAGGGTCTCGGAGTAGGCCTGCGTGTACTGCAGGGCTACCTCGACCTCGGTCCGGTTCTCGACATCGGCCCGCTGGAACCGGACCACGTCGGGGTGGATCGGCTCCTTGTCATCGTTCAGGTACTCGACGAACTCGCGCAGGCCCCCATCGTACCGGTAGACCGCGGAGGCGCCTTCCGAGCGGCGGTCGTCGATCCGGATCTCCAGGCCCGCGTTCAGGAACGCGAGTTCGCGGAGGCGGTGGGCCAGGACGTCGTAGTCGTAGATGACCGTCTCGAAGATCGTCGGGTCGGGCATGAACGTGATCACGGTTCCCGAGAGCGACTTCCCGTGGGCCTCGACGAAGGCGTCGCGTGAAGCGGTCCCCTTTCGCGTGCGCTCGCCGTACCGCGCCGCGTACCGGTCGGCCATCTCCTCCTTCGACTCCTCCCGCGTCTGGAGGGGGCCGGGCCGGCCGCGCTCGAAGTGCATCTCGTAGACGTTCCCCTCTCGGTAGACGGTCGCGTGGAGCCAGGCCGAGAGCGCGTTCACGACCGAGACGCCGACGCCGTGAAGCCCGCCCGAGACCTGGTAGGTGTTCTTGTCGAACTTGCCCCCGGCGTGGAGCACGGTCAGCACGGTCTCGAGTGCGGACCTGCCGGTCTTCTTGACACGGTCAACCGGGATACCCCGGCCGTTGTCCTCGACCGTGACCGACCCGTCCTCGTTGATCGTGACACGAATGTGGTCGCAGAACCCGGCTAGGGCCTCGTCGACCGAGTTGTCCACGACCTCGTACACGAGGTGATGCAGTCCGCGCGTATCGGTCGAGCCGATGTACATGGCCGGCCGCTCGCGGACGGGCTGCAACCCCTCCAGTACGGTAATATGTGATGCGTCGTAGGTATCCGACATTAATTGTCCCTCTGATAAAAGCAAGAGAATGGCTGATCTCTTCGCAACTATATATTGTTCGTGAGACCACTTATAGGTCGCGATCTTCTCCTCTGCAGGGGAGATTTCAGGGGCGAAACGGAAAAATAAAGTGAGTTTCCTGTCTTTCAAACCACGTTCAGTCGAACGAGCCGAGCGAGGGATCTTCGATCCCGAGCGCCCGGTCCACGGCCACGCAGAGGCGGGCGTAGAGCCGCTTCACTTCGGGGTACTCCTCGCGGTCGACCGTGCCGGCCTGGTGCCAGAGGAGCCGCTTTCGGAGCAGGGTCAGGAGCTCCTCGACCTCGGTCCCGCGGAACTGCTGGGGCAGGATCAGCTCGTCCAGGTGGTCGGCCAGGCCGTAGAAGGCCTGGTCGGCAGGCAGGCTGAGGTGCCGGCCGATCAGCATGAGGTTGATGACGAATCCGCGTCCGAACTTCGACGCCATGTGATACAGTGATCCCTGAAGCATAAAAGGGCTGTCGGCGGGTCAGGCGGGGCCTGGGGAGACTCCCCACGCAATCGGATCATCGCCTCCTCAGGAACCCGGGGTCGGCCGAGCCTCGTCGGGCACGTCGACCACGACCACCGTGATGTTGTCGAGTCCGCCGCGGTCGTTCGCGCGGTTCACCAGCTCGCGGCAGCACCGCATGGGCTCCGCGAACCGGGCGAGCACCTGCTCGATCTCTGGGTCGTCGAGCATCCCTGAGAGGCCGTCCGAGCAGAGGAGGAGCCGGTCTCCGGGCTGATGGGGGATCGTTCGGAACTCGGGGGCCTCGCCCCCGGCATGTCCGAGGGTGCGGGTCACCACGTTGCGCTGGGGGTGATGTCGGGCGCCCTCGGCGCTGATCCGGCCGGAGGCGAGGAGCTCCTGGACCACCGAGTGGTCCCGGGTCAGGGACGAGAGGCGGCCCTCCCGCAGCAGGTAGGCGCGGCTGTCCCCGACATGGGCCACCAGAAACGAGTCCTCGAGGCCGACCGCGAGCACCACGGTTGTGCCCATGCCGGTGAGGCGCGGGTCCGCGGCCGCCTTCTCGATGACGGCCCGGTTCGCCCCGGCGACTACGGCCAGCACCCCGGGCTCTGCCGGGGGTGCGCAGGAGAGGCGAACGAGGGCGTCGCCGATCTGCCGTGCCGCGATCCGGCTCGCGACCTCCCCGCCCGGGCAGCCCCCGAGGCCGTCGGCCACGACGAAGACCTGTCGGCCTGCGTCCGCGTAGACCGCGTCCTCGTTCTTCGTCCGCGTTCGCCCCTGATCGGTCAGCCAACCGGCCCTGAGAGCCCGCATCATACCTCCCTCCGCTGCATGGTGAGGGTGGGGACGTCGTGTATATGAACCCTTCAGCCCGGGTGCGTCACGAGAACAGGAGCACGGCCGCCGGCCCCCCGATCACGACGGCCATGCAGGCGGCCAGGGTCCCCCATTCTGGGGCAGTGAGCGGCTTCCTGGGCACGAAGAGGAAGGCGTCCTTGCCGTACCCGCGACAGAGCATGGCCGTGTAGGTCCGCTCCCCCTGTTCGTACGAACGGATGAACATGGTCCCGATCGTGTTGCCCATCTGCCGGATGCGGTAGGCGTACGGCAGGGACCGATCGAAGGGGTCGAAGCACCGGGTTGCGAGGGCGTTTCGGACCCTGAAGAACATCTGGCCGAAGACGAAGAGGTACCGGGTCATCATCCCGAGGATCAGGGTGAACTCCGAAGGGAAACCGAGCCGGCGAGCTCCCATCAGCAGGTCCTGGATTGTCGTGGTCGAGGAGAGAAGAATGATAAAGCCGATGCAGAGCACGAACCTGATCCCGACCTGGGCGGCCAGTTCGAGCGCTTCTGCCGTCAAGGCGATCCCGAACGGCAACGTGGCGACGACGATCGGCGAAACAACGGGCGTCGCCGGGAAGAGCACCTGAAAGAGCAGGATCGAGAGGCCGAAGGGGAGGATCGCGAGCATCCGGAGGAGGAAGGTTCGGACCCGGACCCGCGAGACGGCGAGGAGCAGCGCGAGCAAACTGGCGAAGGTGAGGGCGAGCATAAACGTCCCCTCCCCCCGCGGGAACGAGACCAGCGCGACAATCGCGCTGAAGCAGATCACGATCTTGACCCGGGCGTCGAGCCGGTGTACCGGACTATCGCCGTACGCAAGCCGCTCGATCTCAAAGAGGTCCTCGATCATGGGGAGAGGCGCACCTTCAGTGCAGTGGCGAGGTTCCTCTCGACCTCGTCGAAGGCATAAGCCACGGGCAGGTCCGCCCCCCGCCGGCGGAGCGAACGGCAGAGCCTCGGGAGGACCGGGATGTCGAGCCGGGCCCGGTGGAGCATCTCCTCCTGCTCGAAGATCTCGGGCACCGTTCCCTGCGCCTGGATGGATCCCTGGTCCATGACATAGACGTAGTCGGCGAACTCGGTCACAAGGTCGAGCTCGTGCGTCGAGATGATCACGGTCATGCCGTACCGCTCCGCAAGGGAGTTGACGAACCGGATCAGGTCGTCACGGCCCCTCGGATCGAGGCCGGCCGTGGGCTCGTCCATGACCAGGACCTCGGGCTCCATCGCGAGCACGCCCGCGATCGCGACCCGCTTCTTCTCGCCGCCCGAGAGGTGGTGCGGGGCGCGGTGGCGCAGGTATTCGATCCCGAGAAGCCCGAGGACCTCGTCGACCCGATGTATCACGGTCGTCTCGTCGAGCCCGAGGTTCGTCGGACCGAAGGCGACGTCCTGCTCGACCGTCGGCGCGAAGATCTGATCGTCCGGGTTCTGGAAGACGACGCCCACGAACTTCCGAACCTCCTTTATATTCTTCTTCGTAACCGGCTCGCCTCTGACCAGCACCTGCCCCTCCTTGGCCAGAAGAACCCCGTTGAGGTGACGGAAGAGCGTCGACTTGCCCGCTCCGTTCGGGCCGATCACCGCGATCCTCGCGTTTCGCGGCGCGACGAAGTTGACGCTGTCGAGGGCGCGGACGCTGTCGCGGTAGGCAAAGGAAAGGTTCTGCGTCTCGATCAGGTGCATGGTGGATGCCGTTACACAATCGGAGACAAAAAAGATAAATTATGGGGTGTCGGACCGGCCGATCTTCTTGATGCCGAAGCCGAGCCCCAGCACTACGACGAGGGCAAGGAAAATGCCGCCCACCATAAGAGCGACGTCTGTCAGCTTGGACGCCCCTTCGACTGTGTAGTCTGGGAACGGTGCCTCGTACTCGAACGAACCGGGGAGGGACGCCTCGTCAACCTCGGCGTCGGGATTCGCAGGCTGGGTCAGCTCCTTCTGGCCCTGGACGATCAGGGCCGTGCTGTCGAGCCCGTCGGGATCGCCCGATGCGAAGAAGACCGCAGCTGCACCGATCACCAGGGCAAGGACTATCCCCCCGACGACGAATCCCATCTTCGAGATCATGTGGGTACCCCCACCGACTTATCCAGGATATCCGGGCGCGAGCTCGCGATCAGGGCGAGGACCACGGCCGTGATCAAGGCCTCGATAACCCCGATCAGGGCGTGGTAGAGGCCCATACTGATCATCCCGGGGACGAGGGGGAAGGTGCCGGCGACAAAGAGCTCCACCGAGGCGGCGAGCGCGGGAATCAGGCAGGCGAGCCAGGCCGCACCGGCTGCTGATGCGTACATGCTCTTCGTGAGCCGCATGAGACCATGGTACCCGTAGTACCCGACGAAGCCGCCGATCACTCCCATGTTGATGATATTCGCGCCCATCACCGTGATCCCGCCGTCGCCGAAGAGGACACCCTGAACGATCAGGACCAGCGACAGGACGATGATCGCCGCAAAGGGTGATCCAAGTGCGATGGCAACGAGTGCGCCTCCGACGAGGTGTCCGCTCGTGCCCATCGTAACCGGGATGTTGAAGGCCTGGAGAGCAAAGACGCCAGCGGCCAGAACCGCAAGGAGTGGAAGCTTCTCCTCGTTCATCTCGTTCCTGACCCAGCGAAGGGCGAGGGCGATAAAGACTAGGGCGATCAGCCAGTAGATGGCGCCCTGCCAGATAGGGATGAATGCATCGGGGATGTGCATGATGTCACCAAATCGTGTTACTATTCTGGTAATTAGTATTATCACGTGGTTAAAAAACGTTGCCTTTCGATATTACCTCCGTCCAATCCAGAAAAAAGTTATATCTCATCCCCATCTTCGGACGACCCTTTCCGTTCAGGAGGTTGATGTGATCATATCAGGGAACTCAAAAGATGCCGCGATACCGACCAAGCGGAATCCGGGTCTGATCGATACAATGAGGGGCGTCTCCAGTTCTGCACCACGGTCTGTTTACGGAGTGGGCCCAGCCGTGACCTCCATGTCGAACCCCCCTTGCTCCGGTCGAAACCCTCTCGACAGTATGAGCCTCTCGATAGATACCGTCGCCGCACATAAGGGTCACGAACAGGTCGGACGGGGTTACCGGGTAATCGGCCTCTTGCCGCCAAGCACCTCAGGGATTAAGACGACGACATCAGGGGATCCAACAATCTCCTTACGAAGTGTCGGTCCCGAGGGGCGCCGCGGTCAAGTTCACGGTGACGCCGGCGGCCGGCAAGACCGTCAAGTCGGCCTGGTGGTCGTTCGACGCCCCGGCCCACCTGAAAACCTGGAACTCGCGAAGCATCAACCCGACGTTCTTCTACCCGATCAAGGGCACCTTCAGCCCGTTCCTCCGGATCACCTACACGGACGGGACGATCGAGGAGGTCCACCGGGTCAGCTACATCACGGTCGTCTGACCCCCGGGCATTTCCCGCCTGAACTTTTTTCGAACATCTCCTAAAGCGAGCCTGCTACAATAGGCCCCGCTGATCTACGTGTGACCACGAATCCGGGCATACTCCAGGGAGAACGATATGGGCTGTGATGCCGAGAAACAGCCAATACAGCGGCGAGCTCAACTCCGGCGGAACGTTCACGATCACAGCACTGGCTCAGGTGCCGACCGGGGAAACGGTCAGGGACGCAATCCTGTTCTTCTTCCATACCTGGAGTCACGCGGAAAATCGGAGAATCGAGCTCGAGAGGCAGACCGAGATCGGTAACGCGCCCCCTTCATCCCTCCGTTCCTGCTCCGACTGGGAGCGGATGCTACTGAACGATTGTCCGAGCGGAACCAGGGCATCGATCTCTAGGAAGAATACGCGTCAGTGAGCCGATGAGGATAACAGTTGGGAATATTATGATAGAACTCCCTGTTCGCCAGAGCGGGCTATGTGCTGGTCGTCGGGTACGAGTCGGGCGGGGAGGCGGTGGAGTACTGAGTCGTCGAGGGGGCGGACATATTCATTGCGATGACGGGGAGACGGATGAGCAGGCGACGACTCGCGTCTTGTTCGAGGGCCTGCATCCGTATGAGACAGCGCCATACGGTCATCGGTTGCGCACACCTGTATCCTGTGCCCGTCTTCATCAGGAGGAATCCCGGCCGACGATCTCGGCGATCCCGAGGCGCATCAGGATCGGCAGGACCGACCAGAGGGACGGCATCCGGCAGAGCCGGGAGAGGAGGGCGCTCGGTCGGTCCATGTCGCCGGACTCCACGATCGCCTGGATCACTTTCGGGCTGCCGAAGGCCCGGATGAGCCGGTCGATCTCCTCGGGCGTCACACGGCGGCGGGCGAGCTGGAGGCGGTAGCCGAGGGCGAGCTCGCGCCCGTAGTCGGCCTTCCAGCGGACCTCGTACGCTGCAAGGGCCTCGTCCGAGAGGTCCCCGGCCTCGAGGCAGGCCGCAGCGGTCTCGGCCGCGTACCGGCCCGAACGGACACCTGTGTAGATCCCTCCGCCCGAGGTCGGCTTGGCCAGCCCGGCCGCGTCCCCGACGAAGAGCGTTCTTTTCCCGTAGGTCCGGGGCATGGTCCCGAGCGGGATGGTGCCCGAGACATGGTGGATGACCGAACCGGGCCACCGCGAGAGGAATGCCTGGAACTGCTCGCGGACCCCGGTCTCGCCGCAGAGGCCGACCCGGACCACCCGGTCCGAGACCGGGATGCGCCAGGCAAAGAACTCGGGTGCGGCGTTCGGATAGAGCTCGACGAACCGGGTGTCGACCGCCTCGGGGAGCAGGACGTCAGCCTGGACCCCCGCGAGGTGCGTCGGCGACCGATCCATACCGAGCGAGCGGGCGACCGTGCCCTTCGGGCCGTCGGCCGCGATCAGGATGCCGAAGCCGATCTCGGTCGCGTTGGGGCCGCCCGTGACCACGCGGTCGTCCACGACCTGCCGGACCGGGCTCTTCAACCGGAACTCAGCCCCGGCATAGGCGGCAGCGCGGGCCATCTCCAGGTCGAGGTCGCCCCGATCTACGATGAGCGCCTTGGTGCAGCCCGCATCGAAGAGGAGCTCGCCACCGAGGTCGGAGACGATCCGCGCCCCCTGGACACGGTTCCGGACCGGGCGGTCGGAGACCAGGCACTCGGCGAACGCGGCGGTCGAGAGAAGCCCGGCACACTGGACCGGGTGGCCGATGCTCGCGTGTTCCTCGAGAACCAGGGTTGAGAGCCCGAGAGATGCGGCCCGCTCCGCAGCGGCCGATCCCACCGGGCCCGCGCCGACCACGACGCAGTCATAGCGCTCCATCTGCCTCAATTATTGGCGTTCCTCCTCAATAACGGTGTGTGATGCCTGCTCTTCGTTTCCCTGGGACTCCCGGTCGCGCTCGACGAAGATCGAGGCGAGGGCCGCGGTCACGTACCCGAAGACCGAGAACGAGTAGAGGCCGAGGAGAAACGCGAGGATCCGGCCGGCGCCCGTCGTGGGCCAGGTCGACGATCCGAGCGTGATCAGCATCATCCCGCTCCACCAGAGGGCGTCGCCGAAGCTGGTGAAGCCGGGGTTCGTCTCGTGCTCGAAGGTGAAGATCCCGGCCGCGCTGGCCAGGCCTACCATCCCCGAGACGAGGACCACGTAGGGTAGGCGCCGGTTTCCGATCGTCCCTCGCCAGGAGCGCATACCCCGGTTCAGCCCAGTGACGATCCGCGCCAACCGGAGGCCCCGGATAACGGACGCAGCCCGGAGGACCGCGGCAAACCGAATGAGCCGGAAGGCGGGCACGATGAGCGAGATGATCGTGAGCCAGTTCGCGACGAGGAAGCCCCGCCGGTCCGTGGCCAGCGAGAGCCGGACGGCGAATTCGATGAGGAAGACGGCCCAGATGGCGTTCGTCGCCGTCTCGATCAGGGGCGAGGGATACCCGATGAACTCGAGGACCAGCAGCACGATCCAGCCGATGGCCAGGAATGCCATGGGCCACTCGGTCCAGATCTCGAACTCCTCGAGCAGCTCCTGGCGTTCCTGGAGGGGGTCGTCCGGGTCCATCGCATCGCAATGGTCCCGGACAGAGAAAAAGTTTGAGCCCGGATCAGCGCGTGACGGTGATCCCCCGGCCCTTGATCCGGCGGTGGGACATGATCTCGATGACGCGGTCAGCCTCGGCCTCCGGGACTTCGATGGAGGAGCGGTCGTCGTCGACCTGGATCAGCCCGAAGCTCTCTCCGGGAATTCCGGTCTCTCCGGCAAAGGCCCCGAGGATATCGCGCGGCCGCACGCTCTGGTTCCGGCCAGCTCCGATCACCAGCCGGACCGTCCCGGGCGTCGCGCGCGAGCGTCCGCCCTGTTCGGTCGGTCCGGCCGCCTCGTCATTCTGGAGGCGGAGGAGGGCGGCCGCGATCTCGAGGGAGCTAAAACCCTCGAGCATCAGCCGCTCGAGCCGGGCGACGTACCGCTCGAGCCCGCCTTCGGCGATCGCGCGGCGCAGCCGCTCCTCGAACATGTGGGTCCGGACCTCCTCGACGTCGGCTAGGCTCGGCACCTGCCGCTGGACGATCTTCGTCTTCGTGTACTTCATGATGTCGCGCAGCTTCCAGTGCTCGCGGCCCGTGACGAAGGTGAACGCCTGCCCGGTCCGCCCAGCCCGGCCTGTCCGGCCGATCCGGTGGACGTAGTACTCCTCGTCCTGGGGGAGGTCGAAGTTGAAGACGGTCGTGATCTCCTCGACGTCGATCCCGCGAGCGGCCACGTCCGTCGCGACGAGAACATCGATGGCTCCCGCGCGGAAACGCGCCATCACGCGGTCGCGCTGGCTCTGCTTCATGTCGCCGTGCAGCCCCTCGGCCGAATAGCCGCGTGCGCGGAGCTGGGAGACCACCTCGTCGACGTTCCGCTTGGTGTTGCAGAAGACGAGCGCCCGGCCCCCTTCGCTCAGGTCGAGTAGACGGGAGAGAGCCTCGATCTTCTCGCTCTCCCGAACCTCGAAATAGACCTGCTCGGTCAGGGGGACGGTCAGCTCTCGGTGCACGGACCGGACCTCGACAGGGTCGTGCAGGTATCGCTGCGCGAGCGCGCGGATCTCGGGCGAGATGGTGGCCGAGAAGAGGAGGGTCTGCCGGTCGGACGGAGTCTTATCCAGAATCTCGGTGATGTCGTCCCGGAAGCCCATGTCGAGCATCTCGTCGGCCTCGTCGAGGACCGCGAAGCGGACCTTGTCGAGCAGGAGGGTGCCGCGGTGGATGTGGTCGAGGACGCGGCCGGGCGTGCCGATCACCAGCTGGGCCCCTTTGCGAAGGACGGTCATCTGGCGTTCGATCGGCTGACCTCCATAGATCGGCACGACCGTGATTCCCCGGCGGAACCGCGCGAGCTTGAAGAGCTCCTCGGCCACCTGTACGGCGAGTTCGCGGGTCGGGCAGAGGATGATGGCCTGCACGTTTCGGTCTGCGGGGTTCACCTTCTCGACGAGCGGCATGCCGAATGCCGCCGTCTTCCCGGTTCCGGTCTGAGCCTGGCCGATCACGTCGCGACCCGCGAGGGCTGCGGGGACCGCCTGCTGCTGTATCGGGGTGGGCTCCTCAAACCCAAGGGCTGTGATCGCCTTGATTACGGACTCCGAGAGACCGAGCGCCGTAAAACGGTCGGTCGGTCCGGACTCCGGGGCGGTCTCATCTTCGCGCCGTTCGGGCGCCGTATCTGTCATGTTCCATATACTCGCGCTGCAGCTACTTTTTTGTTTTGAGCAGAAAGGGGGCAAAGGAGGATGATCCTCGAACGTAACCTTCTTCAGCCTACAGAAAAACTCTTTTATAACGTATGTGCACTCGGCCGGGTCCAGGATGGGCGCTGGTCAGGAGCCGGTTATGAACAGTCGCTGTCTACCACTCATTCTTCTGCTGCTCTGCTGCTCTGTCTCCCTCGCATCTGCCGGAGGCATGGCGAAGATCTCAGTCTCTCCAGCCGAGGCCAACTGGAAGACCGGCCAGACGGTCGAGGTCAACGTAATGCTCGACAACAACCTCAACCCCCTGGCCAAGGATATCTCGATCTACCTCGACTGGAACGCGGAGATGCTCAAGTACGATAGCTGTGACTTCAAGGTCGGCCACAGCACGGCCTCCGGGCTCCTCTCGTCGCACGAGCTCAACCTGATGGTCGGCGATTTCACCGACGGCTATAAGAACGGCGACTATCCCCTTGCCGCTCTGAAGTTCCGCGTGATCGGCCCGGGCGACACCCCGATCCTGGTCAAGGTCGCCAGGTTGAACGACATGGAAAACAACCCCGTGAAGTTCGTGACCGGCAAGGGGATGTACTCGATCATGGGTGACGCGGTTGACAAGCCAAGCACGCTTCCGACCTCGGTCGCGACCACGTATGTGCCTTCCAACGGGCAGCCCACCGTGATCGTCGTCACGCCGGGCACCTTCACGGTCCCCCCGACGGTCGTCGCTCCACCGACGGTCCTGCCGACCACGTACCAGGCACCCACCGTAATCCCAGTCCAGCAGAACACCGTTGCGCCCGGCAGTGTCCCGGCCTGGCCGGTGCTCACGGCCGGCGCCACGGTCCCGACGACCCTGCCGACAACCCAGATGACCACAATCCCCACAGCGATCCCCACGACCGTGGTCACGACCGTCATCACGACCGTGCCCACGCAGGTCTTCACGACCGTGCCGACCCGGGCTCTCGTTACCACAGCTCCGACGACGACCGTGCCGACCACGACCGTCACCACGACGGTTCCGACGACCACCGTGACGGAGGAAGAGACCTGGACCCCGATCCCGACGACGTTCGGGCAGATCGCCTACCAGACGGGTGGCATAGGCATTGAAACGCCGACTCCTGAGGAGACGCCCGAGGAGACGCCGTCGATCGGTCGGACCCTTCCCTCTCCTCTCGGCGGAGCCTCGAACTGGACGGACGAGGACGAGGAGGTCGACGGTGCGGAGTGGCCTGCAAACGAGAACCCGACCCAGACGCCGGCGTTCGGCGGCAGGACCGGCAATGACTCCGTGGTCAACAACACCTCGGCCTCTCTCGGACCGGTCGGATCGATCTTCGGCGATGCCTGGATGATCATTCTCGCGGGAGTCGCGGGTATTGCCCTGGTAACGGTCGGCGTGGTTGCGGTCCGGCGGACGCGCGACGACGAACTCTGATCACCTCCTTTTTTCCGTAAGATCTATTGCGGCAGCTCAGTATCGAGCTCCCTGAGGGATCGGCTATGGCCGACGAACGCTCTAAAAAAGAAGATTATCTCGGGGTGGGCGTCGCGAGCTCGGCGCTCTCGATCTTCGCGATCAGCCCCTCGAGAACCTCCTCGCGCATCCCTTCGACGAACTTGATCGAGCCGACCACGAGGTGGCCACCCCCGCTGATCCCGCCGCCGGTGATCTCTACCCGGAGTTCGCGGACCATGCGCGGGATATTCATCAGGACTCCACGGGACCGGAGGACTGCGAAGTCGGGGCCGAACCCGATCGTGACCACGGGCTCGCCCGGGTGCGCCCGGCAGAGCCGGTCGTGGACCTCGCCCGAGGTCTTGCCGGGGGGCGGGAACGTGAACTTGTGGGCGTGGATCTCCACATCGAGCAGGAAGAGGTGGGCCCCGTTCTCGAGGACCCGCTCGCGCACGTGGGGCATGGTCGCCTCCATCTGGTCGGCGATCATCGCGTTCGCTCCCTCGACGAGGAGGCCGACGAACTTTGCGTGTCGGTCGTGGTCGGGCCCGAGGTCGAGGATCTCCTTCACGATCTCGCGACCGTCGTTGAACCGGAGCCAGAACTGCTCGAAGTCAAGCGCCAGCGCCATCTGCTTGCACTCGTCCTCGGTGTAGCGGTCGGCGACGAGGTCCAGGTATCGCTGCCGCTCGGGAGCCTCGGAACGGTCTCCTACCGCGGCCACGGCCGGCAGGTGCTTGATCGCGTCCTCGACCGCGGGGTTGATCATCCGGGCGAGCTCGGTCCCGAGCATCCCAGCCGTGATCCCGAAGTCGCCGCCGACGTGGTACGGGTTGACATGGCCGACCAGGTACTGGTCGATCACGGCGTCGGGGTGGTGGTGGTCGACGACGAGGACCTTGAGGCCGAAGACCTGTGCCTGCTTGAGCGCAGGCTCGTCCTCCTCGGTCGAGCCATTGTCAGTCAGCAGGATCAGGGGCATCTTCTGCCCGTAACGGACCAGGTCCTTGGTCGCGAAGTCGAGGTCTCGCGTGATGTCCTCGATCTCGTAGAACGGCGCCTTTGACGGAGCGCGCTTGAAGAGGAAGTAGTCGGCGTCGAAGTCGCCGCCCGACTCCCGGATCAGGGAGACGACGGCCTGTTCGATCGCGACGGCCGAGCAGATTCCATCCGCGTCAGCGTGGTGGCGGAGTACGATCGGCTGCGAGACGAAGACCGCCTTCCGAATCACCTTCGCGACCTCGCGCAGCTGCGGCCGGAGGAGGGTCATCACCTCGGACTCGACCAGGAGCGGGACCTCGGGGGGCTCGGCCCGCTTTTCCAGGGCCACCTCGATCCGGTTCCGGATCTCGTCGGCCTCGGTGCCCGTGAGGACCGAGAGGGACGCGATCTCGATCTGGACCTGTGAGTTGCGCTGCATCACCTGGCCATAGACCTGGACCATGTCGCCGAGGTTTGCCTCGGGATAGGCCCGGACCCCTGCCTCGACGAAGGCGGCCCCGTTCTCGGTCCCGCTCTCGTCGACGAAGGTGAAGATCGTCGGTCCGCTTGTCTGCTTGATCTGGGCGATCTCGGCCATGACCGTGACCGTTCTCCCGATCCGGCTGCCGAGCTCCCCGAGCCGGGTCGAGGTGACCTTCCGGGTCACGTCCTTGACCTCGTAGTCGGGGAGGATCACCTCTTCGAGATCGATATTTCCGTTCGGCCGGATCTGCTTGACACGGACCAGGATCTCGGACTGCTCCTCGTGGTCGGTGCGGACGTTCGACTTGTGGACCAGGCCCTTGAGCCGGTCGGTGAGCTGGACGAAGGTCCCGAAGGCGGCAAAGCCCTGGACCCGTCCGATGTAGATGTTCCCGACCTCGACATCCGAGATGTCGCAGGCGGGACTGAGGCGGTATACGGTGACGTTGGACATATGGATCTATCCGGCGAGTTGATGGGGTATTCGATATTCTGTGCGCGGTTCTTCAGGTATTGGGCGGCGGCATATATAGATGCCGTTGAAACGACCGCAGGAAAAAGGGGGATGGTCAGGGCTTCGGCGAGGTGCGGTCAAGGGGGATGAATCTGAACGTCCCGCTCGTCCACTCGGCCGACCAGCCCGCTTTCTCCCAGCGGGGAATTCCGTCGAGGGAGCCGACAACCCAGAAGTCGTAGATCGGGATCAAGCGGTCGCCTTCGGACGTGAGCGCGCACTCTCCCGAGGCCCCTGTGAACCGGTCTGCGGTCTCGACAAACGACTCCTTCACCGCCGGGGCTGTTCTGCCTGTCCCTTGATCGGCGACACTCGCAGCGATCCAGGCCGCATCGTAGCAGCCGAGCGCCTGTACATCCGGGGTCCGGTTCAATGCGACCCGGAGGTCATCCCCGACCCGGGATCCTGCGGAGGCGCTCCCCACCGTTCCCATAATCGGCGCGACGAACCGGGTCTTCTCAGCGAAGGCGACGACCGTAGGGTCGGCGGTCACGTCGACCAGGGCGTGGATCAGGATCGGGCCCGGTGCGCCGGGTACGGCTGAGGGGGTGGCGTTCGCTGCAGGTGTCGTCGCACAGCCGGCTGCGAGGAGCAGGGCCGAGAGGATCCCGATCAGACCGAACGGCCAGCGTAATGCAGTCATGGTATTGGCGAAGGATCGCGCGCCTGACAAGAAAAATCTTGCGCAACCCCCGTCAAAAAGATGGGCCGGGATGGCCCGGGCACCGAACGAAAAAGGCTATTCAGGCGACCGGCGCCTTGTTCTCGATGATCAGGCGGGAGGGCGACGGAAGTTTGTAACCGCCCTTGCGCATGGCCTCTTTCGCCTTGTCGATGTTCTGCTCGCTCGTGTAGACCGTGAAGATCTTCTGCTTCGAGGCGACACGCGCGGCCGTCCCGACGGCCTTGCCGAATGCGAGCCGCATCCCTTCCGAGACACGGTCGGCGCCGGCACCAGTGGCCTGCTTGTTCTCACGCAGCACATGGTGGGGGTAGGTGCGGATCTTCAGGTGGAAGTTCTGCCGGCCGATCTCGGACATCAGCTTCCGGTTGATCGAGACGCGGGCCGCTTCGAGTGCCGTGTGGCGGATCTGGCAGGCCTCCTCGACCACGAGCGAGACCTGGACAGGAAAGTCCGTCGAGAGGTTGCCCATCTCGAACTGAACGATCTTCGAGCCGGGAACGCCGCCCATGTATTCACGCCGCGTATATGCCTTCTTTGAAAGATTCCTGTACATCTTGCCGGGTTTTCGAACCATGGTATATACTCCTCGTTAGCGCTCCGTGCTCTATAAAATTGAGACGAAGGCTATTAAACCTTCCTCACTGCCCCTGCTTTCCATCGTCGATCAGGCCGAGCACGTACCGTCGCAGGTCCGCACAGCCCACGCAGGTCCGGTCTCGCGGACGGGGCTCGGGGACCTTGACCACCTCGCGGATCCGTCCCGGCCGGGTCGTGAGCACCACGATCCTATCGGCGAGGAAGACCGCTTCGTCGACCGAGTGCGTGACGAAGAGGACCGTCTTCCGGGTCTTGGTCCAGATCTCGAGGAGCTCGCGCTGCATCGCGTTCCGTGTCTGGGCGTCGAGCGCCCCGAACGGTTCGTCCATCAGCACGACGGCCGGGTCGATCGCGAGGGCCCGGGCCACCGCGACCCGCTGCCGCATCCCCCCGGAGAGCTCGTACGGGAATGCATCTCCGAACTCACCGAGCCCGACGAGCTCGAGGTACTTGTGGGCCGTGGCCGTTCGGTCTGCCTTCTCCACACCGGCGAGCTCGAGGCCGAACGAGATGTTGTCGATCACCCGCCGCCAGGGGTAGAGCGAGTAGTCCTGGAAGATCATCCCGAGGCGGGGCGTTGGCCCGTCCACGGGATCGTCGTCGACGAGCACCCAGCCCTCGGTCGGCTGTTCGAGTCCGGCGATGATCCGCAGCAGGGTGGTCTTGCCGCAGCCCGAGGGACCCAGGATGCAGATGAACTCGCCCTCCTCCACTTCGATGGAGACCCCTCGAAGGGCCTCGACCTCCTCGCCCGTGTCGGTCAGAAAGCGCTTGGAGACGTTGTCGACTCTGAGTTTCATCGTTCGAGCTCCCTCCACCGGAACCGCCGCTCCTCGATCCAGCGCAATGCGATATCGATCCCGAGCCCGATGATACCGATCATGATCATGCCCGCGATGATCACCTGCACCTGGCTGAAGTTGTAGGAGTAGAGGATCAGATACCCGAGACCCGAGTTCGTGCCCGGCATCATCTCGGCTGCAACCACGCACATCCAGGCGATTCCGAAGCCGACCCGCATTCCGGTCCAGATGGTTGGGAGGGCGCCGGGCAGGATCACCTTGGTCAGCACCTGACGCTCGGTCGCCCCGAGGGTCATCGCGGCCTCGATCCAGGTCCGCTTGACCGACCGGACCCCGTCGAGCGTGTTCAACAGCACGGGGAAGAACGACCCGAGGGCGATGATGAAGACCATCGAGGTCAGGCCGATCCGGAACCAGGCGAGGGCGAGCGGGACCCAGGCAAGGGGAGGGATCGGCCGGAAGATCTGAACGAGAGGATCCATGAGTTCGTCCACGCGGGGCCAGCGCCCCATCGCGACCCCGAGGGGGATCGCGAGGGCCGCTCCGACGGCGAAGCCGATCAGGACCCGCTCGAGCGAGACGAGGGCGTTCTCCACGAGCGAACCCGTCCCGAGGATCGATGCGAACGGCGTGGCGAGCACGGCCGCCACCGACTCCAGGCTCGGCAGGACGAACTGGTTATTGATGACAATCGCCGCGATCTCCCAGGCGATCAGAAAAAGGACGGGCATGACCGCCCAGCGGAGCCCCCGGGCCACGCGCTGGTACCGGCGGCGCTTCTGAACGGTCTCCCTCATGCTCCTCCACTAGAACTCTGTTGATTACCCCTCGGTGACGGTGAAGCCCGAGTCCTTCAGGGAGAACCGGAACATCACGTCCTGGATCGAGCCTTTTGAGGGGGCGGCGATCTTCAGGGGCTTCCCTTCGAACGAGCGGGTTCGGGCCCAATCGGCAAAGGAGGGCCAGTCCGTGGCCGGTGAACCGGCGACCGCGACAATTCCCGATCCCTCAGTATTGATGGGCTGGAGTACCTTAATAGGAGTTCCCCTGTCGATCGCGGCGATCGCGGGGGGCACGCCGGCAAAGCCCATCTGGGCGTTGTTCGTCGCCTCCATCTGCATCAGCTCGGGACCGGCATTCGCCGAGATCAGGCGAACCTCGGCCACGCTCTCGCCGTTTACGACGAGGTCGCAGACCTCGGGCTTGGCCTGGGTCGGGTCACGGGGCTTGAGCATGATCCCGTAGTTGTCGTTCATCCACTGGTGCTTCTTGATCGCAACCAGCAGGCCGCCCGAGTGCATGTCGGCCTTGAGGTAGCCGAGCGTGACCGGGCTCGACAGCTTCGCCGGGGTGACGATCTTCTTCTGGGCGATCATCTGTGACGCGGACTCGTACGGTCCGACATCGAAGAGGATCTCGTCCAGCTCGGCTCCGGTGGCGTTGCCCAGGCGTCCCTGCACGATCCCCAGGCTCTTCTGGGCCGCGACGAACTGACGGGTTCCGTTTCTCCAGCCCTCGGTCGGTTCGGAGGTATACCGGACGGTCTTGATTGCATCGGTCGTCACGCCGACGGACCCGACCGAGACGTTGCCGTAGGTGAAGTTGGCCTTGCCCACGAGCCAGTCGGCCAGGATATCGGCGGCCTCATCGGGGTGCTCGGTGGTGTAGGTGTTGCCGAGGATCGTGACGGCCGAGATCGCGTTGACGAAGTCGGGGTTCGCGGCGAGCAGGTCGTCACGGGCCGTGATTACGCAGCACGGGTGATTCTCCCACATCCCGGTGGGCGGCATTTCGGGCGAGTATGCCACGACCTGGCCGATCTTCGACTGGGTCGCGATCGACACGAACGGCTGCCAGGCGATGTATCCGTCGACCTGCTTGGTGGCCAGCAGGTTCGGCATGGGGCCGACGCCCTGGCTGTAGAGGATGCCGACTGTTGCATTCTTCGCCGTCTGGTTGCCCCCAGACGGAGTCGTGGTGCAGCCGGCGATGCAGAGGCCCGCGACGGCCAGAACGGCCAGCGCGAGCATCATCGTACGTGAGTCCATGACAGAACGATGTGAGGGGCGGGATGATATACGTTTTCCTGTTAGCCTGTGAATTTCTCTTTTAAGCCCACTCTTCATTGGAAAATTATCCTTATGTAAAATTATTGGCAGGATCATGTCCACATATCCTCCAGAAGGACGGTAGTTTGGGCCGAGCGGCCGCACGGTCTCTATCTCCGCTTGTTCGATCCGGCTCCGACATCCTCATCTCGCCTCATGCCGACCTAGTAGGGAACGGCATGGCTCGGGACGTGGTACGGAGCGGGCGCCTTGCGGGGGAGCGGGCCGGCGATATCGCCCGGTACCTCTCGTCCTCCTGGGCGGATCGGTGGATCGGCGAGGCGGACCTGCTCGTGGACATGGCGCATGTGCTGATGCTCGGGCAGCAGGGGATCATCGGGGACGAGCACGTCCGGGCGCTGCTGCAGGGGCTCGTCCGGCTGCACGACGACGGTCTTCCGGAGTCGGTCTATGATCCCGTGTACGAGGACGTCCACGCCGGGATCGAGACCCACCTGACGGCGATGGTCGGGGAAGAGGCCGGTGGGCGCCTCCACATCGGCCGGTCGCGGAACGACGAGGTGGCGACCTGCATGCGCCTGCGCCTGCGCGATGAGCTCCTGGCGCTCGCGGACGAGGTCTGCGCCCTGCGGCGTGTCCTCACAGAGATCGCGTCGGCGCATGAGGAGAGCGTGATGCCCGGCTTCACCCATCTCCAGCACGCCCAGCCCACCACCCTCGCCCACCACATGCTCGCCTATGCGTCGGCCTTCGAGCGGGACTGGGGCCGGCTCATCGACGCCTACGGCCGCGTGAACCGCTCGCCTCTCGGCGCTGCCGCCTTCGCCTCGACCGGGTACCCGATCGACCGCGAGTCGACCGCGGCCCGGCTCGGGTTCTCGGATCTCGTCGAGAACTCGATGGACGCGGTCTCGGGGCGCGACTTTGCCCTCGAGCCCCTCTCGGCCGCAGCCGTCCTGATGGCAACGGCCAGCCGACTCGCGGACGAGCTCGTGCTCTGGTCCTCGTCGCTCGTGGGCTTCGTCGAGCTCGACGATGCCTACTGCTCGACCTCCTCGATCATGCCCCAGAAGAAGAACCCCGACACACTCGAGCTCCTCCGGGCGAAGGCGGCCTCGGTCGCGGGCGAGCTCGGGGCCGCGCTCGGGATCGTCAAGGGGCTTCCGCAGGCCTACAACCGCGACCTGCAGGAGCTCTCGCCCCACCTCTGGCGCGGGATCGACGAGGCCCGCACCTCGGTCCGCATCCTCACGGGGGCGGTCGGGACGGCCCGCTTCGAGACGGAGAGGATGGCGGCCCAGGCCGGTCTCGGCGGCTCGACCGCGACCGAGCTCGCGGACACGCTCGTGCGCGAGTTCGGGCTTCCCTTCCGCACAGCCCACCACGTGGTCGCTCGAGCCGTGCGCGAGGGCCGGCTCGACCTGGCCGGGCTCGAGGCCGCAGGGGTGACGATGGCCGGGCTCTCACTCGTCGAGCGGGGCCTCGACCAGGCCCGTGTGGACCGGGCCCTCGACCCCCGTGAGTCGGTCCGCGTCCGGGGAGCCCCGGGCGGGCCGGCGCCGGCCGCAGTCCGGGCACAGCTCGAGACCCTCTCGGCCGGCCTGCGCCGTGACGGGATGTTTATCGATCAGGAGAAGAAACGGGTCGAAACCGCGATCGACGGGCTGCTCGCGTCGGCCCGGGAGGTAATAGGGTGATACAGGAGTTAGCCCCGGGGGACCGGGTCGCCTGCACGGTCGGCGACACGGAGCTTACGGGCACATACATAACGGACCGCGCGGGGATGCGCGTGGTCAAGCTCGACAGCGGCTACAACATCGGGGTCGGTCCCGAGCGGGTCGACCTGGTCGAGCATATCCCGCTCGCGCCGCAGCCGGCCCTCGAGGTCGAACAGGACCCGAACCTTCCCGAGCTCGCGATCGTCTCGACCGGCGGCACTATCGCGAGCCGGATCGATTATCGGACCGGGGCCGTGACCAGTCAGTTCACGGCCGCGGACATCCTCCGTGCGATCCCGGGCCTGGCCGAGATCGCCCGCTACCGGACCCACGTCCTCGCGACCATCCTCTCGGAGAACATGACACCGGCCCTCTGGCAGGAGCTCGCCCGCGCCGTCCATGACGCGATCGCAGACGGAGCGTCCGGCGTGATCGTCACTCACGGCACGGACACGATGTCCCACTCGGCCGCGGCCCTCGCGTTCATGCTCCAGACGCCGGTCCCGGTCGTCTTCGTCGGTTCCCAACGCTCGGCCGATCGCCCCTCGTCGGACAACGTGATGAACGGGATCTCGGCCGCGGCGGCCGCGGTCTCTGACCTGGGCGAGGTCGCGGTCGTGATGCACGAAGGGCCTTCGGACGACCGCTGCGCCCTCCACCGCGCGGCACGGGTGCGCAAGCTCCACACCTCGCGGCGGGACGCTTTCCAATCTGTGGAGTCGTCGCCGATCGGGCACGTCGACTACCCGGCCCGTACAGTCCACCTCTCCCGCGATGCGGTCCGACGCGGAAGACGGGCTCTCGCGCTCGACGACCGGCTCGAGCCGCGCTGCGGCCTGATCCAGTTCTATCCCGGGATGGAGCCGGCCCTGCTCGACTCCTTCGCCGGCTATAAGGGACTCGTCGTGGCCGGGACGGGCCTCGGGCACGTCTCGACCCCGTGCATCGAACGGCTCGGCGCGCTCGTCGCGAACGGGACCGCGGTCGTGATGACCTCGCAGTGCCTGTACGGTCGGGTCTGCGACCGTGTCTACGACACGGGGCGGGACCTGCTCGCCTGCGGCGTGATCGAGGGGGCCACCATGCTCCCCGAGGTCGCGCTGGTCAAGCTGATGTGCGTGCTCGGCAGGACGCGGGACCCGGACGAGGTCCGGCGGCTGATGCAGGCCGATCTCGCCGGAGAGGTCCTCGGGAGGACGCCGCATGGACTCTGAACTCACCGGCCTTGTGGCCGGCCTCGAGATCCACCAGCAGCTCGACACGGCCTGCAAGCTCTTCTGCGGCTGCCCGACCCGGATCCGGCCGGTCGAGGAGCACGACGGCGAGTTCTTCCGGTACCTCCGCGCGACTGCTTCCGAGCTCGGTAAGATCGACCGGGCGGCCGAGGAGGAGATGAAACAGGTCCGGCGGTTCCGGTACCTCGCCTACGACACGACCTGCCTGGTCGAGAACGACGACGAGCCCCCATCACCCCTGAACGATGAGGCGCTCGAGTGCACACTCCAGGTCGCCAAGACCTTCGGCATGACCCCGATCGAGCAGGTCCACGTGATGCGGAAGCTCGTGATCGACGGCTCGAACACGAGCGGGTTCCAGCGGACGGGCCTGGTCGCGGTGGGCGGCACGCTCCCGAACGGCGGGAGGATCGAGTCGATCTGCCTCGAGGAGGAGGCGGCCCAGCGGGTCGAGGAAGCCTGCTTCTCGCTCGACCGGCTCGGGATCCCGCTGGTCGAGATCACGACCTCGCCCTGCCTCCGGTCCCCCGAGGAGGTCCAGGAGACGGCCGCATACATCGGGATGGTGCTCCGGTCGACGGGTAAGGTCAAGCGCGGGATCGGCACGATCCGGCAGGACCTGAACGTCTCGATCCCCGAGGGCGCCCGTGTCGAGATCAAGGGGGTCCAGGAGCTCGACCTGATTGCCGAGGTGGTCCGGCGCGAGGTCCGGCGGCAGCAAGGCCTCCTGGCGATCCGTGCCGAGCTCCTCTCTCGCGGGGCCGGAATCGATGAGGAGCCGGTCGACGTGACCGGGCTCTTCAAGAACACGGGATCGGCGATCCTGAAGAAGGCCCCCGTCATCCTCGGGGTCCGGCTCCGGGGCTTTGCGGGCCTCGTGGGGCAGGAGCTCCAGCCAGGCCGGCGGCTCGGGTCCGAGCTCTCGGACTACGCGAAGCGCTGCGGGGTCGGCGGGATCTTCCACACGGACGAGCTCCCGGCCTACGGCGTGACAGGTGAGGAGGTGACCTCCCTCCGGGGAGCGCTCGAGGCTCAAGACGACGACTGCGTCGTGATCGTCGCGGCGGATCGGAAGCGCGCCCAGTGCGCTGTGCGCCAGGTGGTCCGGCGGGCGCAGCTTGCGCTCGAGGGCGTGCCCGAGGAGACGCGGAAGATGCTCGAGGGCGGCTCGAGCGCGTACATGCGCCCGCTCCCGGGCGCGGCCCGGATGTACCCCGAGACCGACGTCCTCCCCGTGGCGATCACGGCCGAGCGGTGGGCCGGGGTCGCCGTCCCCGAGCTTCTGACCGAGAAGGCGCTCCGCCTCAAGCGAGAGTCGGGGCTCGACCCGGCCGTCGCCCGCCAGCTGGCCCACTCGGACCGGCTCCCGCTCTACCTCCGGGCGGTCGAAGCCGGGGTACGACCGACCCTCGCAGCTCGGACCGCCCTCGCGACCCTGAAGGAGCTCGGGCGGGACGGGGTCCCGGTCGAGCGGCTCGAGGACGAGGACGTGACTGCGATCCTCACGGCGGTCGAGGAGGGGCGGGCTGCGAAGGAGGCTGTGCCCGACCTCCTCCGGGCCGTGGCCGCAGGCTCGAGCGTCAAGGATGCTCTGGCCACCCTCGCTCCGACCGTCGGAGCCGACGAGCTTGAGGCCATCGTCGCCCGGATTGTCGGGGAGAGAACCGAGTTCGTCCTCGAACGGGGCATGGGGGCGCTCGGGCCCCTGATGGGGCTCGTGATGGCCGAGGTCCGCGGCTCGGTCGACGGAAAACGGCTCTCGGAACTGCTCCGTTCGGCCCTCAAACACGCGCTTGAATAACAGTACATTTATGCGACGGAGCACGCAATAGATAAAGGAGTTCGATTCATGGGAAAGACAGGCACGACCCAGTGGGTCCAGATCAAAGGCGTCAAGGGGCAGCTCCGGCTCGTCCCGGCCAAGGAGGGCGAGCTCAAGAAGCCCGGCCCGAACCAGCGCTTCAAGACGGGTATCAACCTCAAGAAGCTCGAGGCCGCCTCTGACAGCCGCGGCGGGCAGCGCCGTGGCGGCCGCCGCGGCGGTCGCGGCGGTGCGCGTGGGCGCGGCCGGCCCGGCGAGACCGAGGAGAAGCTGACCCGGATCCGCGTGCAGCGTGCAAAGGTCTCGGTTGTGGGCGCGAAGGCCCGCTCGGGCCGCTAACTAACCTTTTTTAGGGATCCCCGCATCCTAATGGGCATGGACCTCAAAGTTGCCCTCGCGTCGTACACGGCGGCCGAGCACCTGAAGAACTCGCTGATCACGGTATCGCAGCTTCTCGCGACGGTCCCGTCCTATCCCGAGGCCGAGCGGCCCGGTGCGGCACGCATGCTCGTCTCCCTGCTCGGGGTCGTGCGCGGCGACGCCCACCGCGCGTACCAGGTGACCGGGGAGCAGCCGTTCCAGCGCACGACAGAGACCCTCTCTGAGGCGATCAGCCTGACCGAGAGCCGCGAGTACGATCAGGCCGCGGAACGGGTCGGCGGCGCGATCTCGCAGGTGACCACCGCGGCACAGGGAGCGTGGGGGCAGCTCTCCGCCAATGGACTCGTCTGAGTTTTACGGATTCCTGGCGAACCGGGCGTCGATCCGGTCGTACTCGGGCGACGCCCTGGAGCCGGAGGCTCTCGCCTACATCCTCTCCTGCGCCTCGACGGCGCCGAGCGCGGGCAATCTCGAGTCGTGGGATGTTGTGGTCGTGACCGACCCCGAGCAGCGCAACCAGCTCGCGGAGGCCGCCCTCGAACAGGCGCATGTGAACGAGGCCCCGACGGTCCTGGTGGTCTGCGCCAACTACGTTCGGGCGATGTCGCGGTACGGCGACCGCGGGATCCTCTACGCCCTCTGCGACGCCTCGATCGCGGCCACCTATATGATGCTCGGGGCGCACGCCCGCGGGCTCTCGTCGTGCTGGACCGGGGTGTTCGACGACGATGACGTACGGACGGTCCTCGGACTGCCTCAGCATATCCGTCCGCTCGTCCTCCTGACGGTCGGACCCGGCGAGCAGACAACCGGCATGACGGCGCGTCTGCCGGTCGAGGAGCATGTTCATCTCGATTCCTGGTAGGACCCAATGACAGATTACCTGATAACGATGGAGTCGGCCTGGATCATTCATGATGCCCGGTCGCTCGACGATGCGATCTCGATCGCGATCGGGGAGGCCGGAAAGAGGCTCAACCCGACGGCAAAGTACGTGGAGATCGAGACGGGGCTGATGGGCTGCCCGTACTGTGAGGAGTCGCTCAACTGCGCCCTCGTGGTGGCGAACACGGGCCTGGTCGGGCTCGTCCTGGAGATGAAGGTCTATAAGGCCGAGTCCGAGGAGCACGCACAGCGGATCGCGAGGTCCGTGGTCGGCAAGGCCCTGCGCGACATCCCGCTCAAGGTCCTGGAGACACGGGTGCTCGGGGAGACGAAGACGAAGCCTGAGACCAGAGGGAAGCCCGAGGCCAGAGCGCAGTCTGAGACCAAAGAGAAGCCCGAGGCGAAGCCGAAACCCGAGACGAAGGCGGACCGCCCGGCCGCCCCGAGACCGCCGGCAGGACAGCACCCCTGGCGGAGATGATCCGGTGATCACCGTTGTCGGGCACACAGCTGTCGACCATATCAGCTGTGTGACCGCCCTGCCGGGCTCGAACGGTTCGACCTCGATCACGGACCGGCAGATCCTCTTCGGCGGCGGTGCCGCGAACATCGCGGCCGGGATTGCCCGTCTCGGCGGCGAGGCAGAGCTCCTTTCGGCGGTCGGCGGCGACTTTGCCGGATCCGAGTACGACCGCTGGCTCAGGGAGCTCGGCGTACACGAGCGCTTCTACACGGTCGAGGAGGCCCATACGGCCACTGCGTTCATGTTCACCGACGGCATGGGCGCCCAGATGACCTTCTTCGAGTGGGGCGCCTCGGTCGCGTTCTCGCGCGAGGAGGCGCCGGCCCTCGACTTCGTTCATATGGCGACGGCCGATCCGACCTTCAACCGGCAGGTGGCCGAACGGGCGCGGTTTGCCTCGTTCGATCCGGGCCAGGACCTGCACCGCTACTCGGCCGAGGACCTCGAGGCGATCCTCGACGAGATCGACATCCTCTTCGCCAACCACCACGAGGTCACGGAGATGTGCCGGCTCCTCGGCCTCTCCCGGGCCGAGCTGATCGCCCGGGTGCCGATCGCCGTCTTCACCGAGGGGCCCGAGGGCTCCTGCCTGGCCACCGACGGCACGGAGATCCACGTACCCGTCGTGCCGGTCAGCATGGCCGACCCCACGGGGGCGGGCGACGCTTACCGAGCGGGGTTCCTGACGGCCTACACAAGGGACCTCCCCCTCGAGACCTGCTGCCGGGTCGGGACCGTGACCGCGTCGTTCACGGTCGAGCACCCGGGCTGCCAGACGAACCTGCCCGACTGGGAGACGATGCGTGCGCGGTACGAGCGGCACTTCGGTGCGCTTATCCCGTCTCCGCCATGATACTTCTGTAGAGGTCACCCATGGTCTATGCCGCACTCTCATCCGGGGGCAAGGACTCGATCCTGGCCTGCCAGAAGGCCCTCGACGCAGGGCTTGAGGTCGGGTACATGGTCACGGTCCGTCCCCGAAACCCGGACTCCTACATGTTTCACTCGGCCAACCTCGATGCGGTCCCGGCGATCGCCCGATCGGGCGGCCTGGAGTACGTCGAGATCCTGACGAGCGGAGAGAAGGAGGCCGAGCTCGTCGAGCTCGAGGCGGGCCTCGCCGCCCTCGATTGCGAGGGGATCGTGACCGGGGCCGTCGGCTCGGTGTACCAGCGCGACCGCCTGGCCGCGATCGCGGACCGGCTCGGGCTCGCACTGCTGTCGCCGCTCTGGGGCATGGACCCGGAGGCGCTTCTCTGCGAGGTGGCGGCCCGAATGGACGCGATCATCGTGGTGACCGCTGCCGACGGCCTCGACGCCTCGTTCCTCGGCGCTCACTTCGATGCGGACCTGATCGCACGCCTGCAGGCTGTGGCCGTGGTCCACCACATCCATCTCGCCGGCGAGGGCGGCGAGTACGAGTCGCTCGCCCTGAACGCTCCCTTCTACCGCCGTCCGATCACCTACGGGTCGGCCGAAGTGCGGGTCTCACCGGGACGGAGCGAGCTCCTGCTGCGGGGCTTTGCTTGACCGAGACGGACGACGCGGCCGATGTACGGCTTGCCGGCCTGGCCCGGTTCGTCTTCTCGGCCCCTTCGTGGCGCCGGTCGCTCGTGATCGCGCTCGTCCTCGGGCTCGCGGTCGACGTCGGCTCGTACTCGCTCGGGGGCCCGGTCCGGCTCTTCGGGAGCCTGGCGTTCACGCTCCCGGCCTTCGTTGCGTTCATCCTGACCAAGCCGATCGTGGAGCTGGCCGAGCGCCCCCTGACCTGGAACCGCTCGGCCCTGCTCGGAGCGGCCTGCATGGTCTTCATGGTCCTGATCACGATGCCGGCCATCCTGCCGGCGCGGGGCATGGTGCCGCTCGTCTACGCCTGCGCCCTCGGTTTCATATTCGGCCTGCGCCTCCTGGTGCTGGTTGCGATCTCGGACTACCGGGTGCTGCACATGGTGATCCCGGCCTCGATCCAGTCCGTGGTGGGCGTGGGGGTCGGGACCGTGCTCTTCGGGCTCTCGTTCCTTCCCTTCGCCGTCCTGCTGATGGGTGTCTTCCTGCTCGGGTTCTCGATCCTGATCTGGCTGATCGAGCGGCCGCTCGACCGCGCCTTCGGCATCCGGGGACTCTCGTTCCTGAACGCCTTCATCGCCCACCTGACCGACGGGTCGCGCGCGATGGAGACCTTCTTCCGGGAGATCGGCGAGGCCGTGACCGTGCCCCAGATGAGCCTCTTCTTCAGACGCGAGGGGCGGCCGGACCTGGTCTTCACCATCCCGAATGTCCACCCAGGCCCGATGGGGGAGATCGGCGGAGGCAACCTGCCGGTCCGGTTCGTGGCCGCCTTCGAGGAGTCGGTCATGGTTCCGCACGGGTGCGCGACCCACGACTTCAACCTGGTCTCCGAGGACGAGATCCAGAAACTGATCGAAGGGGTCGAGGCGACCAAGGCCGGGCTCGTTTTCGGCGAGCACGCCTCGCGGTCGGTCCGGCACGGGGTGGAGTCGGTCCGGCTCCTCTGCCAGCACTTCGGGGACGCGCTCCTCCTGGTCTCGACCCGGTCGCCGCTCACGACCGAAGACCTGGACTTCTCGTTCGCACAGACCTTCGAGGCCGAGGGGCGCCGGCGCTTCGCCCACCTCGGCTTCGTCGACGCCCACAACTGCATGGCCGAGATCTCGGCCCCGGTTCTACCGGGCACTCCCGTCGGCGCCGAGTACCTCCGGTCCGTCCGGGGGGCCGTGGATGCGATGCCTGCCGAGCCGGCCGGCGCTTTCTCCGTTGGGTACGCGCGCAAACCGATCCCGTTCACGCGCTCACAGGGCTTCGGCGACCTCGGGGTCCAGGTGCTCGTGGTCGAGGCCGGCGGCCAGCGGACGGCATACGTGCTGATCGACGGCAACAACATGGTCGAGGGGGCCCGGGAGGCCCTGATCTCCCGCTGCCTGAAGATCGTGGACGAGGCCGAGATCATGACGACCGACTCGCACGTGGTGAACACGGTCACGGGCAAGAACCCGATCGGTATGAGGGTTCCGGTCGAGGAGATCGCGCCCGTGGTCGAACGGACGGTCCGGGCGGCCTCGGCCGACCTCGCGCCGGCACGGGTCGCGGCCTCGACGGCCTGGTGCGAGGATGTCGTGGTCTTCGGGTCGACCCGGATCACGCAGCTGGCCTGCACCGTGAACGCGATGCTGGTCTTCGTCGCGCCCCTCTCGCTCGCGATCCTCCTGCTCGCGTTCGTGCTCTCGGTCGTGACCTACCTGGTCCTGCTCTGACGGTGAGATTCGGCCGGCTCAGACCCTCTCTGGGAGCTGGGGTGCCGTGGGCTGGCGACTACGGCCGTAAACCATTAACGCTTGCGGTGGGATTAAGTAAGACTGAGCGAAGGTATCCAAGCCCGGCCAACGGAGACGGACTTAAGATCCGTTCCTGAAGAGGTTCGCCGGTTCGAATCCGGCCCTTCGCATCTGATTCTCCGAGATGGTCATTCTCCTTAGAGATTTGACCCTCATTCCGTTTTGTACTCCAATGTGCATTTCAATCTGTGGAGTGACTGCATGTTACGATCACGGTTTTTTATTACGGCGTATCGTGCATTCGGTTATTTCGCAAGTTTCGGGACAGACCGGGAGCTCGACCGACTCGCCCCTCTCTCTCTCAGCCAATCGCCGGCCCATCTCGTCCGTCCACGGGCACCCCTCCGAGCAATCCGCTAGGGCGACGGCCGGTTCGAGCAGGATCTTCCCCATCTCCAGCCACCGTTCCCGGATCTCCCCGGGGTCGACACCTGCGACCGAGAGGCACTGGAAACCGAAGAAGAGGGCTACCAGGCTCAGCGCAAGCGTATGCGGATCGGCGTCGTCCCGGATAAGTCCCTGTCGTTGCTGGGCTGCAATACCATGAGCAGCCATCTCATACCCGATAAGAATGTTCTCCGACAGATACCTCCCCACTGCAGGATTCCTTCCGACCATTGCCACGATCTCGAGGATAAGCGAATCCTGGTTGCCATCCATAGAGAGCTGTGAGTCGAGCATGGATGTCCAGCCCTGAAGGGGTGTCGCGTTCGGGAAACTCTTCACCGCCTGCTGGCGAACCAGTGCCGGGATCATCTTCACGATCTCGCCGACGAGAGCGTCTTTATTCTTGAAATAAAGATACAGCGCACTCTTTGTCACTCCAACCTGGGCCGCGATGTCGTCCATCGTTGTCGCGCAGTACCCCTTCCTGCTCATGACATCCCAGCCTGCAGCGATGATCTTTTTCCGGGCTTCTTCCTTGTATTCCGGTACGACTTTGGGCATCTTGTTCCGAATAGTGTGGAGCGATCTCTAATAAAACAGACTGTGGGGTAAAAATAATAACTGATTAGTAAGTTGTATCATTTACGACGGAGAGTAGTGATCCGAGGACGACTCCATAGTTACACTGACAGAGGAGATCGAAGAATCGCTGCGAGAAGCGAAGACCGCTTTCCTTGCAACATCGTCAACAGACGGCATTCCCAATGTAGTCCCGATCGCGGCGTTCACGATACTGGATGACGGGACGATGCTCATCTCGGATCAGTACTTCAACAAGACGCTGCAGAACATGAAGGAGAACCCGCAGATCGCCCTGTCGTGGTGGGGGGCCAGAGGCGGTTTCCAGATCAAGGGTACAGTCACTATTCACACGAATGAAGAGGTCTTCGGACAGAACGTTGCCTGGATGAAGGAGCGCTGGCCCAAGTTCGTGCTCAAATCCGCAGTGCTCGTGACGATCACCGATGTGTACATCGTTAAACCGGACCCCGAACCCGGGAAGAAGATCCTCTGATTCGGCGGTTGAAAGCCGCCGGCCTTCAGCAGCGAATATATCCAGAATTCTCTTTTCCGCCCTTCTTCGGTATCAACACTCTTCAGGGGGGTACCCAGGGCGACAACCGTCATCGGGACAGCTCGTCGAGCCGAACGGGGTATCGGCCGATCGTTCTCGTTATCGCTCAAGGCTCTTTTCCGGAGAGGATGAAGTCATTCCGCAATAAAACAGACCATGTGGTAAAATCAAAGACCAAGTAGTAAGTTTTATTAATTTATAGTCAGCATTCTTTGTACGCGAAGCGGGATCTTCTGCAAAAATGTGAGTCGGAAGCCGATCGTCGCCTTACCGAAACCTCCGAGACGCGAATCGTGGAAAAATAACGGTGAAAAATGATGAAAAAACTGAAAGTCGTCGCATTTAACGGAAGTCCCCGGAACGATGGCAATACGTCCATCCTGATCCGGCACGTCCTTCGCGAACTCGAGAACGAAGGCATCGCCACAGAACTCGTCTCGATCGGCGGGCAGACGCTCCGGGGATGCATGGACTGCCGAAGATGTTTCGAGAACAGGGACCGGCGGTGTGTCTTTGACGACGATATCGTGAACGACTGCGTTGAGAAGATGATCGACGCCGACGGGATCATCCTCGGCTCACCGGTCTATTTCCTTGACGTGACAGCCAGGATGAAAGCCCTGATCGATCGGGCAGGCATCGTATCCCGGGCAAACGGGGGTCTCTTTCGGCGCAAGGTAGCGACTGCCGCAGTGGCGGTACGGAGGTCCGGTGCAAAACATGCCGTTGATACCATTCTCCATTTCCTGCTCTACAGCGGGATGACCATCTCGGGAACCCCGGTGATCGGGGTGGGGAAGGAGATCGGAGACGTCCTGAAGGATGAAGAAGGCCTGATGCGGGCGAGAGCTGCGGGAAAGGACATGGCCTGGCTGCTGAAGACGATCGCATTCGCAGATCACCTGGAGGAGAGCACATGAAAATTAAATCACTGAAACTGGTCTGTTTCTCGCCCACGGGAACAACAAAAGCGGTTGTTCAGGGAATTGCACGCGGAATCGACCACAGCAGTGTGGAACTCATAGACATCACCAGACCAGATGCGAGAAAGAAGTCGTTACAGACATCGGAAGACGGGTTGCTGGTCATTGCAGTGCCGGTGTATATGGGAAGAGTGCCGGCACTATTGATGGAATGGCTCCAGGGGATTAATGCTCAAAAAACGCCTGTGGTATGCGTTGTCGTCTATGGTAATCGGGTCTATGAGGATGCCCTCCTCGAACTGACAGATATCATGACGCAATGTGGATGTAAACCGATCGCCGGTGCGGCATACCTCGGGGAACATTCCTTTTCCAATCCCGAAACACCAACTGCAGAGGGTCGTCCTGATGCCCAGGATCTGCGTCATGCAGAATTGTTCGGCCGTAAAATTGACGAAAAGCTTCAGTCTGTGCTGTCAGTCGATCAGATCTCTGAGGTCGACGTACCCGGCATCTATCCCTACAGGGGAGACTCGACACTTTGGGTTGTCGACTTTATCGCGGTCAGTGACGAGTGTACGCAATGTGGGGTCTGTGCGGAAGGGTGCCCTACAGGCGCTATCGATCCGGAAAACATTGCTGTGATCGACACGGGAAAATGTATCACGTGTTGTGCCTGTATCAAGCACTGTCCCAATAAAGCCAGAACCATGAAAGCCGGACTGGTCAGAGACGCTTCAATACGTCTCAGTACACTCTATAAAGAGCGAAAGGAGCCGGAGTTCTTTTTATAATCAGAGGTGGTCTCAATTTTTGTTATCCTGCGTGAACTATGGGCCGGCGTATACGTTTTCTTGAGGTGATCGATGCTCAGTGGCGGGTAAGTGCACCGTACCTTCCCCCTCCGAGATCGCACATCGGTCGACCCCGCGTCGACGGACGCCTACGATGCCGGATAGGAGGCTCGATCCGGCTTCTGCTCGTGCCCCGCCGCGCGACAATAGCCCTGCTACGGCACCGCCGATGAACCCGAAGATCACAAGCCATTGATACGGGCCGAGCTCCCCCATTCGGTTCGCGATCTCCGCTATCGGAAATGCGATGATAATAAAGAGAGCCCCCACGGCGATCCCGACCCACTGTCGCAGCTCGGGCGTCCAGCGGAGCGCCTGTGTCATGGATGCGGGGTGGGGAAAATCTGGCGAGGCGAGACCGAATGGCCGCACCGATGGCGCCTGAGATCGCATACGCAGGCATATAGAGGATGGCAGACGTCAGGGCGACCAGTGCGAACGGAAAGGGAGAGAGGAACCGTTCAGGGTCGGGGTGCCACTGGACGGACAGCACGATCGTCAGCAGGACCGCGGCGAAGACGCCGGTCGCCGCGCTGAGCAGGGCGCCCGTCGTCGGCCTGACGGGCGCGGCCAGGCCGGCCGCGAGCCCCCCCCGCGAGCAGGAGGAGCGGCGTGCTCGCCCACGCCGGCAGGAGGCCCGTCGCGCTGAGGGCGACGGCACCCGTGGTCGTCAGCAGGCCCGCGAGCAGGCCGATCCCCGCCTGCGGGATCGTGCCGTGGTGCATGGAGAGAGATGCGGGGGACACGGGTTAGTCCTTCCGAAATGATCGTGTCGCGAGGTCAGCGGCAGAAACTGGCAGACCAAAAATGGTCACTGTGCCCAGACAGCTGTCATAATTGAGAAGATGGCAGACATCGGTCATCAGGTTGCGGAGATCCACGACGTCGCGATAGGTCACCTCCGGATACTCTTTGAACAAGACGAAAATCAGGTGTTGCTGTTGGGCATAGGCATACCGGGAAGAGCGATGGGAATGCCGCAGAAGGAGAAGTTGACGGACCTGGGCATGGGGCGGCATAAGGGAAACCGGAGATACCGGTTTGATAACTCTGCGGACGCCTCCTGCTTGTCCAGGATATGCTATACAGGGGGCGTGATCTATACTGGTTCCGACTTTCAAGAAATGACTCCAGGGGGTTTCTACAGAGCCCCCTTTCTACACCCATCATCCAGACTCCACTCGTTCACAGTCCATGCTACCTTGGGACCTGCACCAAAGTCAGTGCCCGTGTGATTGACCGGGATCAAAGGCAGGGTAATTGACGAAATAAAAAGAGGGGAGGGCTAACGGACCCAAACGTAAACAGGACGGGTCCTGGTAGCCGATTTACCGTTCGTGAACTTCACTGTGAGTTTCACCGTCTTCCAGCCGGTACTATAATAACGGTGGTATACGGTCTGTCCAGAGCCGGACCCGCCGTCGCCGAACGACCAGGTGTATTTGGACGGCGTGGCGCCCGAGCTACGACCGACGAACTTGAGGCCTTGGCCTGGACCCCCCATACCCGAGAAGTCTGCGCTAACACTCGAAGTACCACCATTTCTATCGTAAAACGTAAACGTCTTGATGCTTGAATAGTGCCCGTTGACGACCGTGCGGTAGCGATAGGTGCCGGCGGCGAACTCCATCACCCTCCACGAGGTAACTCCCTGCGCATTGGTATACGAACTCCCGATCTTCCCCCAGGGACCACCGTTCCTGGAGTGCTGGAGATCCACGCGAGCGTATCTGCTAGACCACGTCCAACTCCCGATACTGGTCCACGTATGGGAGTACGCGTTTGTTAACGGCCCACCGACAGCGTTGACAACGGGCGAAGCTACCGTTGAATCGGCGGGTTTCGCATCACTTACGGCGGCGATTCCTAGGGCACCTTCGGCGCTGACGACTCCCACGGCACCGAGGCCGAGGAGAAGCACAAGGAAAATGGGCAAAATTTTATGCATGACCTTCTCTATTTGTACAAAAACAAATAAAATCATCCTATTTTTAATTTTGAGGTTGTCCCAAAACTTCCCTTTGCACCTCATAGGTCTAAACACGACCCATTTCATTGATAATCTCGAGGATGTGATCGGTTTTGGGATAACCTCTTTGAAATATGGACGCGATTCAGCCATTTTCCCCGTGCGTGGACATACCTGGAGAATCCGGATGCACACGATGCCGGGAGATGCAGGAACCCCGATCTCCGGGATAAAACGGCACCCGTTGCGGTCAATTTCTTGCCTCAGCCGAGTTTACGCGAAGGTGAACGATCAGGTAAGGCCACCGCGTGCCCGGCAAAGCGCCCCCCGGACAAGGCAACCCGGTAATTATTCATATTCTGGCTCTGTAGAAAAGGTAGGATGCTTCTTAGAATAGCGAGCATTCCGAGCATCTCCAGTGCATAGACTCAGTACTTCGCTAATTTCCCTCCGCGACTATTTTCATTCATTCGCGCTCCAGGTTTCCTTCGGCTATCCCGGGTTTCTGAGTGCAGGAATGGTCCGCACGATCTTCAAGGTCGATCGCACCGCTTCCCAGATGAATAGTCGGAACTGGCCAAACCGAAACGCGCGCATCTC
>SISS01000016.1 GCA_004332335.1 Methanoregulaceae archaeon UXB-2016
GCCGAGCCCCTCGACTTGATCGTGGCCGCGATCGAGGAGGCGGGGTACGCGCCCGGGCGCGAGATCGGGATCGCGCTCGACCCGGCCTCGTCCGGCTTCTTCGAGGATGGGGGCTACCGCCTCCGGACCGAAGACGTCCGGCTTACGTCGACCGAACTCGTCCGCCGGTACCGGGATCTCGTCGAGGCCTATCCGATCGTCTCGATCGAGGACGGCCTGGCCGAGGACGACTGGACCGGGTGGGAATACCAGACCGCGACCCTCGGCGACCGGACCGAGCTGATCGGCGACGACCTCTTCGTCACGAACGTCGAGCGGATCCGGCGCGGCCTTGAGACCCACGCCGCGAACTCGGTGCTGATCAAGCCGAACCAGATCGGGACCGTGACCGAGACGATCGCGGCCGTGGACCTCGCCCGCGACAACGGATGGGGTGCGATGGTCTCGCATCGCTCGGGCGAGACGGTGGACACGTTCATCGCCGACTTCACGGTCGCGATGGGGACGGGCAAGCTCAAGACCGGCGCGCCGGCTCGGGGCGAGCGGGTCGAGAAGTACAACCAGCTCCTCCGGATCGAGGAGGAGATGGACGAGGCAGCCCGGTATGCCGGCCGTGCCGCGTTCGTGCGCTGATGCGTACCATGCATCCCGACAGCATCAATATCGTCCGATTTGAAGTGCCGGTCCGCCTCACGGCCCCCGGCGGCCGAAGAGGGGTGCCACTGCGATCATCTCGGCGACCGATTCTGTCGCGCGGTTGAAGGCGCGCTTCAGGTCGAAGAGCGGATCGTCAAGGCCGTCGATGGGGTTTGGGCTGAAGTTGCCCGCGGCCAGCCGGTCGAGCCCGTCGATGAGCCCTGCGAGGCCGGTCTCGAGACGGTCGAAGACGGGGTGTCCGTCACGTCTCCGACAGCGAGGATGATGCCGTCGGTCTCGGGGACGATTGTGTGCCGGTGCTCGGCCGGCAGCGGCGATGTCGAGGCCGCGATCACGGTCCCGTCGGGGGCGGAGAGCGAGGATGCCGCGGGAACGGCTTCGACCGCGGCCTGGAGGAGACGGAGCGCCTGGTCTCGCTCGGCCTCCCCAGCCCGGCACTGTCGGCCGAGGTCTGCCGCGCGCTCGATCAGCCGGTTCATGACGACGACCTCGGCGCGGACCTCCTTCGGGACCTCCTCGAGATCGATGGGGACGAGCGGGCCGCCCTCAAGACTCCACTCGATCGCATCCAGCACCGCACGGCGTTTCACTGAGAGCGCTCCTCGTGCCCGGTCAGCACGATCCCGGCCACGAACACGGCGAGGACCGCGACCGTGCCGAAGATCTGGATCGGGTCGGTGACGGCGATATTCGAGACGATCACGTGCCGGATCACGCTCGTCAGCCCGGCGATCAGGAGCGGCCGGGCCTCGAACTGCCGGGTCCGGAAGAAGACGGTCACGGTCGTGAGCAGGGTCATGACCGTGATCGAGAGGAGGACCGCCTCGAGGACTTTGATGATCCCGGCCGGAGTGTCGGGGGCCGCGACCAGGGCGAGGATCAGCCGGCCCGCGTCGTAGAGCGAGACGAACGCGACGAGGGAGAGCATGACCGCGATCACCACGTAGACTGCGAGCTGGACGTTGGAGAAGAGCCGGAGCACGAACCGGAGGGAGGATTCTTCGTCAAGGGACATGGAATCGAAAGAGTATGGATCGGGTGACGGGTATGCGTATCCGGACGAAGGTTTCACAAGGTTCGACGATGGAATGAGATCGGTGATGGAGTTCACCGTCAACCGCGGGTCCCGCTGATAACTCCTACCCCTTTCGAGGAGAGATTCATGGACCCAACGACATCGACGAACCCACCTTCGCTCGCGGCCGACCTGGCCGATCTCGCCGCCCCCGTCCGCTCGTGCGGCCCGGAGTTCGCCTCCGCCGCCGACCGGCTCGACGCCCTCATCCGCCGCCTCGAGGAGGGCCGCTTCCACCTTGCCGTGCTCGGCCAGTTCAAGCGCGGCAAGAGCACGCTGCTGAACGCCCTGCTCGGCGAGGCCGTGCTCCCGAGCTCGGTCGTGCCGCTGACGGCGATCCCCACCCGGCTTCGGGCCGGGTCCGATCGGCAGGTCCGGATCGCCTACCTCGACGGCCGGCCCGACAAGGTCGTCGACGTGACCGACGCCACCGGCCTTGCTACCGTACTCGCCCGGCACGTTACGGAGGAGGCGAACCCCGCAAACCGGCTCGGCGTGCGCGAGGTCGAGGTGCTGCACCCGTCGCCGGCGCTGGCGAACGGCGTCGTGCTGATCGATACGCCGGGGATCGGCTCGACGTACGCGCACAACACCGCGACCACGATGGCGTTCCTCGCTGAGTGCGACGCGGCGCTCTTCCTCGTCTCGGCCGACCCGCCGATCACCGCGGTCGAGGTCGCGTTCCTGCGAGAGGTGCAGGAACACATCCCCCGGCTCTTCTTCCTCTTCAACAAGGTCGACTACCTGACGGCCGACGAGGCCGCGGTCGCCACCGGCTTCCTCCGCCGGGTGCTGGCCGAGCAGGCCGGCCTCTCCTCCGACGTCGCGATCTACCCGGTCTCGGCGCGACGCGGCCTTGCGGCCCGCGAGAACGGGGACGCCGAAGGGTGGCGGGCGAGCGGCTGCGCGGAGGTGGCGGACCGGCTGCTCCGGTTCCTCGCGGAGGAGAAGCAGCAGGTCCTCGGGGCCTCGGTGCGGCAGCGCGCGGCCGGGATCGCCGGCGAGGTCCTGCTCGCGCTCCGGCTCGCGCTCCGGGCCCTCGCGATGCCGATCGAGGAGCTGGAGGAGCGGAGCGCGCAGTTCGATGCGGCCCTGGCCGAGGCCGACCAGCAGCGGCGGTTTGCAAAGGATATGCTCGCCGGTGAGCAGAAGCGCATGGCCGAGCTCCTCGAGACCCACGCCGCCGCGCTCCGGGAGCAGTACCGGGCGCGGCTGACGGGGGTGGTCGAGGCGGCCTTCGCGGAGAGCGGCAGCGAGGCGGCGGCGGTCGAGGCGATGGCCGGAGCTGTCGCGGACGAGTTTCCGCGCGAGCTTGAGGCGACGGCGGCGATGCTGGACGAGGAGCTCGGCCGGCGCCTGCGGGTCCACCACGAGAATGCAGCGCAGTTGATCGGCTCCGTCCGGACGGCTGCGGCCGAGCTCTTCGATGTGCCGTACCATGTCCCCGAGACCGAGCACCGGTTCGAGCGGCGTTCGCGGGCCTGGTGGGTCCGGCGCGACTTCTCGATGTCGCCGCTGATCCCGATCCCAGCCGAGGTGATGGAGCGGGCCATGCCGCGGCGGCTGCGGGAGCGGCGGGTCCGGGAGCGGCTCGCCCGGCAGGCCGAGAACCTGGTCCGGGCAAACGTCGAGAACCTGCGCTGGTCGATGGTGCAGGACCTCGACGCGGCCTTCCGGACCTTCACGTCCGAGCTCGACGAGGGGCTGGCCGACGCGGTCCGGGCGACACAGGGCGCAATCGAAGCGGCCGTCGCCGCGCGGAACCGGCACGAAGCGGAGAGCCGGGTGCTGGCCGCGCGGCGCACGGGAGAGATCGCCGTTCTGGAGGCGGCCCTGGTACGGTTGGAGCGGGAGTAAGCGCAGCGATAGTGATGGCGTTCCAGAGGCGAGGCAGCTCTGGACCTTCGACCTGTCGACCATGACCCGCGTCACCGCGTCGGTCGGGCGGTGTGGGCTCTGCGGGCTCGCGCCGGCGACGTGGGTTCGGCGATGCCGGCCGGCTCTGCGAGGCGTGCTACCAGCGGGAGGTGCGGCGAGAAGTCGAGTCCGGCCGGAGTTTTGTCGCGGTCTGAATCCATCTTGCTGCTCTTTTCATCATGGGAAACGGATGAAAAGGTCAGACCTCCTTACCCTGCAACCGATCGATCGTTGACAGGACTCGCTCTCGCGCTATTGCAGACTCCGCTTCCCGCTTTTCCACCGCGAGCTCCAGATTATCTCCCTCGTTCACGCCAGGGAGCAACGCACGAGGAAAGAGGATCTGCTGTGTCTCCTCGGGCCGCACCAGGAGCACCGCGATCTCCCCCTCGAACCGATCCACTATCACCTTCAGGTCTCAACACCCCGCTGACTGACGAGTCGACCGGATCCGTCATAGAGATGCGCCGTGTCGCTGTCGTTGTTCCAGACGTTCTCCTGCTTCCACGTCACGTCGCCGATGGCTCCTCCCGACGCGATCGCGACCGACTCCTCGGGCAAGAGCGTCGTCGCGGTGAAGGTATAGGTGTTGTTTGCTCCGCGGTCGGTCAACCGCCATCCCGCGAGGTCGACTGGAAGTGAATACCCTGCCTCAAGCGAGGAGATGATGTGGTCGTGACGAAATGCTGCGCCCCGGCCCTCGAGGAGTCATCCGCCGAACCGACTGAAAAAGAGAGTTAGATGTTCAGCACGGAGACCGCGCCGTACGGGGCCGAGGTCTCCCCCGTTTTTACGACCTTGCCGCCCTGGATGAGGTCGACCTGCAGTTTCCCCATGCCGGTGTCCGCCTTCGAGACCGTCACGGAATGCCCGCTCCCGGCCGGGAGGTCGATCGTCTTCGGGCCCGTACCCTCGATGCTCGAGCACGAGCCGCCGACCGCACCTGCGCCGGTCCACTTGCCGTCATACTGGATCTTTGCCTGGACGGGTCCGGCCGCGGCCGTCGAGGAGCCCGCGCCGCAGCACCCGGTGATGAACAGGCAGCCGACGAGGAGCAGAACGAACGCTGCGGCGGTCAAAGTGCAGGAAATTACCATGGGATTTGGGGTCGCCGTTTCTCCATCTAGGCGTAACGGCTGCAGAGCCTGATCAACGAAAACAATGATTGAAGCCCAGTAACTACTGTGTGTATCAAGCACGGCCCCCAAAGGTCTCTTCTTCTCCACAGTCATGTCTGATCGGTACTACTCTCTCATTCCCAGCAGTCGACGAAGTATCTCCTCGATGGTCTCCATCTGCTCTCCATCTACCGATCCGATGGAGTGGACGAACCGCCGATCGTCGAGAGAAACGATCTGAAACACCATCGCGACGCTGGGGACCGAGAGGCGGTTGACCCGGTCGGGCTCGATCAGAAGGGTGTAGTCGAAGGACAACCGGCGGAGGTTGCTCGTGAGCGGGATCACGATCCCGAGGCCGTGGGCCTCCGCGACGACGATGCAGGGGCGCCGCCCCTGCTGCTCGTGCCCCTTCCCGTCGAGGAGGTCGACGAGCCAGCACTCCCCGCGCCTAGTCGTGCTCTCGCCTCGCCGAACCGAGTGACGCACTCTGCCAGACCGCGAACTCGTCCTTCATCTCCCGCGTCTCCTCCTCCGTCGGCGGGTAGAGGAAGCGTTTCGTCCGCGAGATGGCCAGGGCCTGCTGGGCCATGGGGACGAACGACTTCAGCTTCCGGGTCCGGCGGTGCGCTTCGAGGTGGTCGAGGCCGTCGCAGCTGACGAAGAACGCATACGTCCCCGCCACCTCGAGCTGGTTCGGGCGGAGCTCGAAGGTCGCGCCGAACTCCGCGACTATCGCCCGTTCGTCTCTGTCGAGCGCACCCCTCGCCATCGGAGACTCGAACTCGGGCCGGTGGGCGAACGCCTCCAGGTTCAGCTCCTCGCTATACGGCCCGCGGAGGTGCAGGCGATACGGGTAGGTCGTCCCGAGCCCCTTCAACTGCAGGAGCAGAACGGACTTCTGGATCAGGATCCGGTCCTCGAACTCACCCACCCGGGGGACGAAGCCGAGCTGATGGAAACTCTCGATCACTTTGTCACGATTCAGCAGGACGGTCACCTCCACACTCGCAGAATCGGCAGAGCCAGTCTCGCGTCCGGTCCCACTCCGCGCTCCCCGCCGGCGTGATCCGGTACGACTCCAGCTCCTTGTTCTCGACCGAGACCTTCTCAGGCTCCAGGTAGCCCATCGCGATCAGTGCCTTCAGGTTCGCATACAGGGCGCCGTCGCTCACCTCGAGCGCGGCCTTCAGCTCACGATATGTTGCGCCGTCCGGCCCGAGCGATGCAAGACCCTGGAGCAATTGAAGACGGAGGAGCGAGAAGATACGGGCGTTCAGTCCGCGCGACGCCGCCAGCAGTGCGAGCAGGTCGCCATCCGGTCCGTTGCACTGCATGTCTGGTTCCTCGATGCTCTTTGGTGTCGACTGCTATTTATTCCCTGGCATATTCACTTTCAAACAAAAGTTAACCGTCCCGCTACAGGGTCACGGTATCACACTGTACCGATCATACGATCATTCCATCTGGACGCCGGCCTTGAGAACGCTCGCGTGGTCCGGCGATGCCGGCCGGCTCTGCGACGCGTGCTACCGGCGGGAGGGGTGGCGGGCCGTGGAGCAGGACCCCGGACATTCAGAAAGCCCATTAGAATGAACTATTTTTTTATACTATCATAAGGAGAGAGAGCATACGATACGGCGGACCGGCATGACAAAGACCCGTGCACACCGGTCATCGGCGCCCCCAGCCGCCGCTGACACAATCGAACCGTCCGAACCGGCCACGGGACGTGGTGAGACGCCGCCGCCCGGGGACCGGCCGGCGGACACGGCCGCACCGCCGGAACCGACGTTCCCTCAGCGTGACGATCAGTTCCCCATCGTCGGCATCGGCGCGTCGGCCGGCGGGCTCGAGGCCTTCGAACAGTTCCTGAAGGGCGTCCCGGAGGGAAGCGGCATGGCCTTCGTGATCGTCCAGCACCTCGACCCGACCCAGCCGGGGATGCTGCCCGAGCTGCTTCAGCGCGCCACCTCGATGCCGGTCCTCCAGGTCACGGACGGCATGCCGGTCCAGCCCGACAGCGTCTACGTGATCCCGCCGGGCCACGACCTCTCCCTGCTCCACCGGGTCCTGCACCTGCTCGAGCCCCTGGCCCCGCGCGGTCTGCGCCTGCCGATCGACCTCTTCTTCCGCTCCCTCGCCGACGACCTGCAGGAACAGAGCATCGGGGTCATCCTGTCAGGCATGGGCTCCGACGGCACGTTGGGCCTCCGGGCGATCAAGGAGAAGGCCGGGCTCGCGCTGGTCCAGGACCCGGCCTCGGCCAAGTTCGACGGCATGCCGAAAAGCGCCGTCGATACGGGCCTGGCCGACATCGTGGCCCCCGCGGACGAGCTGGCAGAGAAGATCCTCGCGTTCGTCCGGCACCTGCCCGCCGCCGCGAGGGCCGAACCGGTTGAGGCACCGGCCCGAAGCGCCCTCGACAAGGTCATCATCCTGATACGGGCGCGGACCGGCCAGGACTTCTCCCTCTACAAGAAGAGTACGATCTCCCGGCGGATCGAACGGCGCATGGCCATCCACCAGATCGGCCGGCTCCCCGCCTATGTCCGCTTCCTGCAGGAGAACCCCGGCGAGCTGGACCTCCTCTTCAAGGAGCTCCTCATCGGCGTGACCAGTTTCTTCCGCGACCCGGCCGTCTGGGAGGCGCTCCGGGACCGGGTGCTCCCCGAACTCCTGGCCGCTGCGCCGGACGGGGCGACGCTCCGGGCCTGGGTGGCCGGCTGCTCGACGGGCGAGGAGGCCTACTCCCTCGCGATCGTCTTCAAAGAGGCCCTCGCGAAACTGTCGCCCCCGAAGCGCTGCACCCTCCAGTGTTATGCGACCGACCTCGACCGGGACGCCATCGAACGGGCGCGGGCGGGGTTCTATCCCGAGAACATCGTGGCCGACGTCTCGGAGGAGCGCCAGGACCGGTTCTTCGTCAAGGAGGAGAACGGGTACCGGGTCAAAAAGGAGGTCCGGGAGATGGTGGTCTTCGCCCCGCAGAACCTGATCATGGACCCGCCGTTCACCCGGCTGGACCTCCTCAGCTGCCGCAACCTGCTGATCTACCTCGAGCCGGAGATCCAGCGAAAACTCCTGCCCCTGTTTCACTACGCCCTGAGTCCGGGCGGCGTGCTGGTCCTCGGCACGGCCGAGTCCATCGGCGGTTTCACGGGCCTCTTCAGCCCGATCGATGCGAGGCTCAGGCTGTACCGCCGGACCGAGCCGGCCCTGCCCGCGACACCGATCGAGTTTCCCACGGTGTTCTTCCCCCCCGAGCCCGGCACGAACGAACCGCAACCGGCGCCGAAGCCGGCGGTCAACCTGCAGCAGGCGGCCGACCAGGTGATCCTCCAGCAGTATGCGCCCGCAGCCGTGCTGACCAACGACGCCGGGGACATCCTCTACATCAACGGGCGGACAGGCCGGTTCCTCGAGCCGGCGGCCGGCAAGGCCAACTGGAACGTCTTCGCCATGGCCCGTGACGGGCTGCGCACCGAGCTGGAGGGCGCGTTCCGGCTGGCAGTCCGGCAGGAGGGGCCGGTCGCCCTCCACGGGGTCCGGGTCGGGGTGAACGGCGGCACCGTGTACGTCGACGTCACGGTCCGGCAGCTCGAAGCCCCCGCCGCCGTGAAGGGACTCGTGCTGATCGTCTTCACCGACGTGCCGGCCCGCGCTCGGCGCAAGGTCCGGGAGGCCCATGGGGGCCAGCCCGGGGAATGCCGGGAGCTGGAGCAGCGGCTCCGGCAGGCGGAGGACGACCTGCAGACCACCCACGAGGAGCTGCAGTCCTCGCACGAGGAGCTGCAGTCGACCAACGAGGAGTTCCAGTCCGCAAACGAGGAGCTGCAGTCGACGAACGAGGAGCTGACCACCTCGAAAGAGGAGATGCAGTCTCTCAACGAGGAGCTCCAGACCGTCAATGCCGAGCTGCAGAGCCGGGTCGCCGACCTCTCGCACGTGAACGACGACATGAAGAACCTGCTGAACAGCACCAACATCGCGACGGTCTTCCTCGACGGCCTGCTCAACCTGCGGTGGTACACGGCCGCGATGACCCGGCTCGTCAACCTGCTCCCGGGGGATATGGGCCGGCCTGTCACGGACATCGCCTCCGACCTGATCTACCCCGATCTGACCGAGGACATCCAGGAGGTGCTGCGGACGCTCGCCGTCTCGGAGAAGGAGGTGGCAACCCGGAACGGACTCCGGTACCAGGTCCGGATCCTCCCCTACCGGACCCTGGACAACCGGATCGATGGCGTGGTGATCACCTTCCAGGACGTCACCGCCTCCCGGTTCCTGGAGCAGGCCCTGGACGACGCCCGGCTCTACGCCGAGGAGGTCATCGCGACCGTCCGGGAGCCCCTGCTCGTCCTCGACGGGACCATGCGCGTGGTCTCGGCGAACCGGTCGTTCTACGAGATGTTCCATACCTCGAAGGACGTGGTCGAAGGCCAGGTGCTCTACGCGCTCGGGGACGGGCAGTGGGACATTCCGGCGCTCAGAGAACTGTTGGAGTCGATCCTGCCGGAGAGCAGGGTCTTTGACGATTTCAGAGTCGATCATGTCTTCCCGACGCTCGGCCGGAAAGTGCTGCTCCTCAACGCCCGCCGGCTCGTCACCGAGGGCGCGAACAGGGAACTCATCCTCCTGGCCTTCGAGGATGTGACCGGCACCGGGAGGGAGGGGACGGGATGATGCCCCCGGATCCCGCCGACCTCCGCCGCCGGGCCGAGGAGGCCCTGAAGACATGTGAGACCGATCGAAGCGGCCCTCTCTCGTCTGAAACGGCGCTCGCCCTGGTCCACGAGCTGCAGGTGCACCAGATCGAACTGGAGCTGCAGAACGAGGAACTGGTGCAGACCCGGCACGAGGCCGAGGCGCTGCGGGACCAGTATATCGACCTCTACGACTTCGCCCCGGTCGGCTACTTCACCATCGACCGGCACGGGACGATCCTGGCCCTGAACCTGACCGGCTCCGTGTTGCTGTCGGAGAGCCGGCAGGCGCTCGTCGGTGCACGGCTCCAGTTCTTCATGCACCCCGATTTCCTCCGGGCCTTCACGGCGTTCTGCGACCGGGTGCTGCAGTCCGGCACGACGGAGACCTTCGAGGCCGAGGTGTCCGGAGCGAGAGGAGGGCCTCGGTGGTACGCCCTGCTCAAAGGGCGGGCCGATCCGGCGTTCCCGGCCGACCGGATACGGCTGGTGCTCAGCGACATCACCGAGCGAAAGGAGGCCGAAGAGGCGCTGCGGGAGAGCGAGAAGCGACTTCGGCTGGCACAGGAGCGCGGCGACGTCAGGATGTGGGACTGGGATGTGGCGGCCGACCGGGTGACCGTTCCGCCCGACTTCCTCGGGCACCACGGGATCGCCTGGGAGGCGATCCGCACCTTCAGCGACTGGGAGCGGATGATCCACCCCGACGACCGCAAACGGGTCGCGGCCGAACACGTTGCGACGCTCGCTACCGGTGAGCCGTTCGACCTCGAGTTCCGGCTTGTCGTCCCCTCGGGCGAGGTCCGGTGGGTCCAGCTCGGGGGGGGCGGGCTCACGGACGAACGGGGCGGTCCCGTCCAGGTGCTCGGGGTGCTCATCGACGTGACGGCCAGGAAGCAGGCCGAAGATGACCTGCGAAAGAGTGAGGAGCGGTATCGCTCCCTGGTCGAGAACAACATCGACGCGGTCCTCCTCACCTCGCTCGACGGCGCCATTCTCGTGGCCAACGCCGAGGCCTGCCGGATCTTCGGCATGACCCAGGAGGAACTGATCCGGGGTGGCTGGGACGCGATCATCGACCGGTCCGATCCCCGGCTCGCGGCCGCCCAGGAGGAACGAGACCGGACCGGCCGCTTCCGGGGCGAGCTGACGTACCGGCGGAAGGACGGGTCTGTCTTCCCCGGGGAGGTGGCCACGGCCCTCTTCACGGATCCGAGAGGAACCAGGTGGGTGACGAGGATCATCCGGGATATCACGGATCGGAAGAAGGCCGAGGAGGCCCTGCAGGACTACGCCGAACGGTTGCGGGCGAGCAACGAGGAGTTGCAGCGGTTCGCCTATGTCGCGAGCCACGACCTGCAGGAGCCGCTCCGGTCGATCGTCAGCTTCAGCCAGCTCCTCGACCGGCGGTACCGAGGCCGGCTCGATAAGGACGCCGACGAGTACCTCAGCTTCATCGTCGAGGGCGGGATGCGGATGCAGGCCCTGATCCGGGATCTCCTGCAGGTCTCGCGGGTCGAGACGGGAGCGAGGCCGCTCGAGCCGACGGACGCGGCCGGGGTGGTCGCGGGCGCGCTCCGTGCGCTCGAGGCTCCGCTCAGGGAGGCTGACGGAATGGTCACGGTCGGGCCGATGCCGCGCGTGATGGCCGACGCGGCCCAGCTCGAGCAGGTCTTCACGAACCTGATCGGGAACGCGATCAAGTATCGGCGCGGGGGGGTCCCGCCGGCCATCACGGTCTCGGCCGAACGGCAGGGCGAAATGTGGGAGTTCGCGGTGCGGGACAACGGGATCGGGATCGAGGCCGAGTACTTCGACCGGATCTTCGTGATGTTCCAGCGGCTCCACACCCACGACGAGTACGAGGGGACGGGGATCGGCCTGGCGGTCGTGAAGAAGATCGTCGACCGGCACGGCGGGAAGGTGTGGGTCGAGTCGACGCCGGGCGAGGGCGCGACCTTCTTCTTCACCCTGCCCGGCGGCGTAGATGGCGGGCTGGGTGAAAAGGAGATGTCCACCTGCAATTGCTCTGGTTGTGCTCAGCGGGGGATGACAAAAGGATAGAATGTGCCCGGCCTTTGTATGATGGGCAACGTATACCTGGTGTTTTAGGATCTCTTATTCCTCAATCGTGATGGTGAGAAAATCTCCCTCGCTCACACCGGGCAGCAACTCGCGGGGAACGAGAATCTGCTGTGTCTCTTCCGGCCGGACCAGGAGGACCGCGATCTCCCCTTCGAACCGGTCCACCGTCACTTTCACGGATCACCCCTTCCGCGTGCTGACGAGCGAGCCGGCCGCGTCGTAGAGGTAGGCCGTATCGCCATCGTTGTTCCAGATGGTGGCGTCCTTCCACTTGATGTCGCCACTTCCCCCTCCGAGGCGATCGTCACCGACCCGCCGGCCGGCAGCGTGGTGCCGGCAAAGGTGCAGGCGTGCTTCGCTCCCTCGTCGGTCAGCCGCCAGCCGGCGAGGCTCACCGCGGACGAGCCGCCGTTGGCTATGGTGAGAGTCTCGCCCTTCAGGTCGAGCGCCGTGATCGTGACAGCTCCAACGCTCGACGATGCCGGCGCCGTGGTCCGGGTCCTGCCCGGGCTCCCGAACGGCGCCACACCCCCGAATCCCGGACGCTACGGGCGTCTGCCGGAATCCGGAAAGCCCCGCTCCAGGTCCATCGCTGGGATTTCTGCCCGCTCTGCCTGGTGCTCCCGTCCTGGGAGGATCTGCGATGACCGGAACGGAGGTCGGAGCGTCGAGTACCATACGGTTATGACACGTCATGGCAGCCGCACCTGGGGAGATATCATTGATAAAGCCGTCACGGGTCAAATGGGGTTGGTATACTGAGGTGTATATTGGAACCTTACATTACACTTATCACCCCATACGGAAACGTAAGTGTATGACTGCTGAAGCAACCATAAAAGTAAATACTCAAGTAAAAGGCATGCTCGACGGTCTCAAAGTACATCCGCGAGAGTCCTATAGTGATGTGATCGATCGGCTGGCACGCCGGGCGTATGATCCCGAGCCGTTATCCACCGAGGAGATCGCAGGACTTGAGGAAGCCCTCGCCGATATCAAAGCCGGCCGTCTCCACTCTGAAGCGGAGATCAAACGGAAGTACGGAGTTGAATGACGATTTCCACTCTTCAGTACACAGATCGAGCGGATAAGGATCTCGAGAAAATCGAGAAAGCAGACGCACAGCGCATCATCAAGGCTCTCGAGCGGATCAAGGAGAATCCACGGGAGCACGTCGATAAGTTGAAGACGTCCTCAGCGGACTCACCCATATATTCGTACCACGTCGGCCGGCGGTTTCGAGTGCTGGTCCAGCTCCTCGATGATCGTCTCCTCGTCCTGGTGCTCGAGGTCCATCAGCGGAAGACCTCGTACCGGGACTTCTAATCGACACTCTCATACCATCCGATACGGAATGATAGCGGGCCGCTATCAGGCCCACCCTTCCACGATCGCGCGCTCCTCGGGGTCACCATCCATGATGGAATAAAAAGGGGAGCCGTCCCCCCCCCCCGGGTGGCAGAGGTAGTGGTGGACGGCCTCAGGTTCAGCGTGCTATTTGATGAGGCTCGTTCCTTTTTCGTTCAGCGTGCTATTTGATGAGGCTCGTTCCTTTTTCGTTCAGCGTTTTTATCAAATAGGTCGACCGCACCCGGGGAAGCGGGACCTGCCTGTCCATACGACAGACCCCAGGTCCGGGCAGGACCACCTTTCAGCGTGGCCATCAGGATAATGCTTATCTCCTCTTCTCACCATCTCCTACTTATAGAGCCCCTGCCGTTCGCATCGGGACAGATGATGCGACCGACCTCCTCCCCCGAACCGGAGCAGGTCGCACGGCACGGAGGTGACCGGATCATCCGCGCTTGCACGGAGGTCGGACCGCAGCCCGTCAGCGGCATGACGGTTCCTGCGCCGACCCTCTCGCGGACTCCAAGGACGCCGCACCGGACAGCACGGCCGCATGCAGGAATTCGCGGTCAGAGAGTGGAGCCGACCCCCTTAGTGTGACGGGAGCGGCAGTGTGACATCCCGCAATATGCGGCCCTGTCCAGACGCAGCAGAATGAACCCCATCCGGTGGCTGAAAAAGCAGCTCTATCGAGGAGTGAAGCCGCTCTTCGGCCGATATCTTGACGAGGAGCTCGAGCGCCTCCTCGCCCTCGCCGTCCAGTATCAGCAGTACCTCGAGGGCTCGCCCGACGACCGCCAGTCGCGGTACGACCACACCGTCGCCCCCGGTGGGGCGCACCTGCCGCTCTTCGCCTCGTTGAAGAGCCGGCTCCTCGAGGCCGGCGTGCCGGTCGAGGAGATCAGGCTCGATCGCGCCGACTTCGAGGCGTGGCGTGGCGCGAACCCGCAGATCGACGGATTCTACCGGTCCTTCGGCGACATCCACATTGAGAAGTGCCTCGAGCACTACCTCGTCGACCGGCTCCTCGGCCTCGCGGCCGGCGACCGGTACATCGACGTCGCCTCGGCCGGCAGCCCCTGGGCGGGCGAGCTCCGGCGACGAGGGGTGGAGGCCTACCGGCTCGACCTGATCTATCCCCACGGCGTCCACGGCCAGGAGATCGGGACGTGTGCCACGGCGACGGGGCTGCCCGAGGGGTTCGCGACCGCGCTCTCGACCCAGTGCGCCTTCGAGCTCTTCCACGGGGACACCGACCTCCGGTTTCTCCACGAGGCCGGCCGCGTCCTCGCCCCCGGTGGCCGGCTGGCCGTGCTGCCGCTCTACCTCGATGACGCCTACTTCCTGCTCAGGAGCCCCTACGCCCTGCCGCCGGCCGGGTCGAGCGAGCCCGACGCGGCGGTCGTCTGGCGGGACGACCACTTCCGGGCGGCGTACTCGCGCCACTATTCACCCGAGGCCTTCGCCCGCGTCGTCTACAACCGATTGCCCCCGTCGCTCGACGCACGGGTATACTTCGTCAACAATCTCGAGGAGCTGATCCGCACGTACCCCGACCAGCGCATCTACTGTTTCTACGTCCTGCACGCGACGAAGCGAACCGAACCGCCCTCGACGGAGGATGAAAGCCGATGAGGAGGCCCTGCACGGCGGCCGGCGGGCTGCTGCTCGCGGTGCTTCTCCTCGCCTGCCCGGGCGCGGCGGCCGAGACGGCCCAGGACTATTTCGACCAGGGCGTCGTCTTCTCCACCCTCGGCCAGCACGAGCAGGCCCTTGCCGCGTACGAACGCGGCATCGCGATCGAGCCCGAGAACGCTCTCCTCTGGGGCGCGAAGGGACAGGCCCTGCTGAGCCTCGAGCGGCATCGGGAAGCCGCGGCCGCGTACAACCGGTCGCTCCAGCTCGACCCCTCGCAGGAGTACGCCCGCGAGGGGGAGCGGGCTGCGCTCGCCGCGCTCGAGAACGCGACGGTCGCGTCCACCACAGCGCCGGTAGCCACGACCACGCCGACCGCCGGACTGCCGTGGTGGGTCGCCGTCATGACCATCGCCGGAGCAGCCGGCCTCGCGGTCCGCGGCCGAAGGCGCTGAGGAGAAGCCGCGTGGGAATCCAGTCACGAGAGGACTATCTCCGCTATCTCGAGGCCGACCGCCGGGCGCTGGAAAGGGACACGGCGCGGCCCCGGCTCTTCGGCGACGAGATCTGGACGTTCGAGCGCCTGCTCCGGGCGATCGAGTACTACGAGACCTGCAGGCGGGCCTGGTACCACCGCCCGGTCCTGATGTACCTGTACACGCGGTTCCGCCTGTCGTCCATCCGGCTGGGGTTCACGATCCCGCCGCACGTCTTCGGCCCGGGCCTCTCGATCGCGCACCGGGGCACGATCGTCGTGAACTCCTGCGCCCGTGTCGGCGCGAACTGCCGGCTCCACACCTGCGTCAATATCGGGACCCGGGCCGGGGCCAGCACGGAGGCCCCGATCATCGGCGACAACGTCTACATCGGCCCCGGCGTGGTTCTCTTCGGGCCGATCACCATCGCCGACAACATCGCAATCGGCGCGAAATCGGTGGTGAATCGTTCCTTTCCGGAGCCCGACATCACGATCGCGGGGGCCCCGGCGCGGCAGGTCCGCCCGATAGGGACGTCCCGGTTCTACGGTGACCCCACGCGCCCGCCCGTCGCCCCGTTTCATGTCCTGGAGGGGGTCGAGGCCACCGACTCCCCGCCATTCTCGGGTGGACCGACCCTGCCGGTCCCGATCGAGTCTCCCACAGGTGAAATCGTATGAAGACCAGGGTCTACGCTCTCCGAGGCCGCGAGATCCTCGACTCGCGCGGCAACCCGACCGTCGAGGTCGACCTCACGCTCGCCTGCGGCATAACCGCTCGTGCGGCCACCCCGTCCGGAGTGTCGACCGGGGTCCACGAGGCTGTCGACCGCCGGGACGGTGAGCTGGGACGGTATGCGGGCAGGGGCGTCCGAAAAGCCGTCTCGTCCGTCAACACCGAGGTCGCCGCCATGATCGTCGGCCTCGACGCCGCGGACCAGCTGGCCGTCGACCAGGCCCTCTGCGTCTGCGACGGCACCCTGAATAAAGAACGATACGGCGCGAATGCGCTCCTCGCCGTCTCGATCGCGGCTGCCCGGGCAGCGGCCGCCGCCGAGGGGGTGCCGCTCTGGCAGTACCTCGCCGTCGACCCGCGCGCCGCGGTCCTCCCGGTCCCGTGCATGAACGTCCTGAACGGGGGCGTGCATGCCCGCTGGCAGGGCGCCGACTTCCAGGAGTACATGATCGCGCCCTACGGCGCGCCGTCCTTCGCCGAGGCCCTCCGCTGGGGCGTCGAGGTCTATCACACCCTGAAGACCGTTCTCAAAGCAAAGGGCCGCTCGGTCGGCGTCGGGGATGAGGGCGGGTTCGCCCCGGCCGTCGGCTCGA
>SISS01000017.1 GCA_004332335.1 Methanoregulaceae archaeon UXB-2016
CGTGGAAAACCTGCACTTCACCTTACGATAGCGGTGGCGGTGCTGTACGCGAAAGGAAAACGAGGGAAGCATGGTGTCGAGAATCTCGGCTATGTGACAGACGGCGTACCCTGGGGACCTCGACGGATCCACGAGACGTACCGATCACGGTTCGCGATCGAGTCGTCGTACCGGATGCGCAACCAGGTCAAGCCCCGAACGTCGACCCGGAATCCGGTAATCTGCTATCTCTTCGCCATTATCTCGTTTCTCCTGAAGAACCTCTGGATGGCCGTGTTATGGACCAGATTCTCGCCCGTGAAACCCGGGCCGCGGACCAATGAGATGCGCGCGTTCCGCTTTGGTCAATTCCGACTGTTCATCTGGGAAACGGTGCGATCGACCTTGAAGATCGTGCGCTCCATTCCTGCACTCAGAAACCCGGGATAGCCAAAGGAAACCAGGAGCGCGAAAGAATGAAAAAAGTCGCGGAGGGAAATTAGCGAAGTACTGATGTCTGGTACCGGCCGCTCCTGGATTCCTGACCGCTCCCGACCGCGAAACCTTCAAATGCCAAGCCCCCCACCCTATCGACAATGCGGGGAAAGCAGGCGGACGAGGCGATCGCGTGGCATGCGCTGGACCGGCCGACTCTCCTCGAACGGCTCAGGTCGGATCCCGCCGGCCTGAGCGACGAAGAGGCCGCGCGGCGGCTTCAACGATTCGGTCCCAATCGGCTACCGGAGCGACCGCCACCGTCGCCCCTCGTCCTCTTTCTCGCCCAGTTCCGAAGCCCCCTGATCTATATCCTCCTGATCGCAGCTGGCATCTCCCTGGCCCTCGGAGATGCCACGGACGCCGCCTTCATCCTGATCGTGGTGCTGGTCAATGCAGTCGTCGGCACCCTCCAGGAGTGGAAGGCCGAGCAGAGCGCCCAGGCTCTGCGGACTCTCCTGACCACCCAGGCGACGGTCCTCCGTTCGGGCCGAACGATCGAGATCGCAGCCGAGGACCTGGTCCCCGGCGACGTCGTCCTCCTCGAGTCCGGGCAGCGGCTTCCCGCGGACCTCCGGCTCCTGGAAGCCCGGGATCTCCGCGTCGACGAGTCTCTCCTCACGGGGGAGTCGGTCGCGGTCGAGAAGGGAGCGGGGGGCTCGCTCCTGACCGAGACCCCTGTTGCCGACCGGTGGACCATGGCCTTCGCCGGCAGCACGGTCGCGTCCGGACGGGCGACAGGGGTCGTCGTGGCCACGGCCGGCCACACGCAGATGGGGGGCATCGCGAGCTCGATCGCTTCGGTCGAGAGTGCGAAGCCGCCGCTCGTGCTCCGGATGGAGCAGTTCGCCCGGAAGATCAGCATCGCCGTCGTCGGCGCCGGCGCGCTCCTTGGCGCCATCGCGTTCGCCCGGGGCATGCCGCTCGTCGAGGTCTTCTTCTTCGTCGTGGCCCTCGCGGTCTCGGCGATCCCCGAGGGCCTGCCGGTCGCGCTCACGGTCGTGCTCTCGATCGCGGCCTCGCGCATGGCCCGCCGGAACGTGATCGTCCGGCGGATCACCGCGGTCGAGAGCCTGGGGAGCTGCACCTGCATCGCCTCGGACAAGACGGGCACCCTGACCGTCAACGAGCAGACCCTCGCGATGGTCTGGCTTCCGACGGGCTCGGTCCAGACGGTGACCGGCACCGGGTACGCGGGCGAGGGCACGGTCGAGGGCGCTCCGGGCCACCCGATCACCGAGGACGAGCGGGGCCTCCTCGTCCGCATCGGGACCGCGGGCATCCTCGCCAACGAGGCCGATCTCGAGCCCGCCGATGGCCGGTGGCGGTACCACGGCGACTCGGTCGACATCGGCTTTCTCGCATTCGGGTACAAGCTCGGCCTCGATCCGGCCGAGGTCCGGGCCGGAGCCCCTCTCGTCCACCGCATCCCATACGAGTCCGAGCGGCGGTACGCGGCGGCCGTGGTCGAGGAGGAGGGGCGACGGCGCCTCGTCGTGAAGGGCGCGCTCGAGACGCTGTTACCCCGGTGCACCGCGATGGCGACGGTCGACGGCCCGGTCCCGGTGGACCAGCGTCGGGTCGAGCAGGCCTTCGACGCCCTCTCGACCGGCGGCTACCGGGTCCTCGCCGTCGCCGAGGGGGACGTGCCCGCGGAGTGGTGGGAGGAGCTGCCGCCGCTCGTCCTCCTCGGCCTCGTCGGGTTCATCGACCCCGTCCGACCGGATGCGGCCGCCGCGATCGCGGAGTGCCGCGCGGCCGGGATCCGCGTGGTGATGGTGACCGGCGACCACCCGGCCACGGCCCTCGCGATCGCCCGGACCCTCGGCATCGCCGAGCGAGAGGAGGAGGTGGCGACCGGCGCCGATCTCGACGACCTCGGCTCGATCGAGGTGCCGGCCTACCTCGACCGGGTGAGCACGGCGACGGTCTTTGCCCGGGTCGCGCCCCTGCAGAAGCTCGCGATCGTCGAGGCCCTGCTCACGCTCGGCCACTACGTGGCCGTGACGGGGGACGGGGTCAACGACGCCCCAGCCCTCCGCCGGGCGAACCTCGGAGTGGCGATGGGCTCGGGCACTGACATCGCGAAGGACACGGCCTCGATGATCGTGGTCGACGACCGGTTCAGCTCGATCGTGGCCGGGGTCGAGGAGGGGCGCTTCGCCTACGACAACGTCCGGAAGGTCACGTACCTCCTCGTCTCGACCGGGGCGGCCGAGGTCCTCCTCTTCCTCTTCTCCACCATCGCGGGCCTGCCCCTACCCCTCGCAGCGGTCCAGCTCCTCTGGCTCAACCTGGTCACGAACGGGATCCAGCACGTCGGCCTCGCCTTCGAGCCGGGCGAGCCCGGCGCGATGCGCCGGCCGCCGCGGCCGCCTCAGGAAGGGCTCTTCGACCGGCTGATGCTCGAGGAGACCCTGCTCGCGGCGACGACCATGAGCCTGATCGGGTTCGCTGTCTGGGCATGGCTGCTCGGCATGGGAATGGCCGAAGACTCGGCCCGGGCCATGCTCCTGGTCCTCTTCGTCCTCTTCGAGAACTTCCATGTCTTTAACGCCCGGTCGGAGCTGACGTCCGTGTTCCGGATCCCGCTCACCCGCAACTGGATCCTCATCGCCTCGGTGATCGGGGCCGCGCTGGTCAACCTCGGGGCGATGTATATACCCCTGCTGGCCGGCATTCTCCGCACGGGTCCGATCGATGCCGCGTCCTGGGGCGTGCTGATCGCGATCGCCTCCTCGATCCTGGTCGTGATGGAGGCATACAAACGGCTCCGTCGTCCGACTCGGAGCATGCGCTGATCGGTTCGAGCCGTCCGGGAGACGGGTTGCATCATCGAGAAATCCTTTAATCGCACCGGGACCCAATCAAAGGCGATGACGCGGAATACGACGCCGCCGGAGCGGCCGGGGGCGTCGGCCGGAGACCGGAGAGAGGGGCATGACTGAGTCGATCCTGAGCTCGATCGAGTTCCAGATGAGCCTGCTGCTCTTCGTGGCCCTCGCCGGCTACCTGATCGCATCGCGGATCAACCAGTCGGCGGTCGTCGGTGAGATCCTGGTCGGGATCGTGGTCGGGCCGTCCGTGCTCGGGCTGATCACCTACACGGACTTCGTCCAGTCGCTCGCGCACCTCGGCGCGATCTTCCTCCTCTTCACGATCGGGTTCGAGTTCTGCATCCGCGACCTGACCGACCCGCGGTATCTCGCGATCGCAGCCCTCGGCGTGATCGTCCCCTGGATCGGCGGCTACCTCACGACGGCCGCCCTCGGCTATTCGACGGCCTCGGCGCTCTTCGTGGGTACGGCGCTGACGGCAACGAGCATCGCGATCACCGCGAACGTGCTCAAGGAGCTCGGGCATCTCGAGAGCCCGGCCGCCAAGGCGATCATCGGTGCGGCCGTGATCGACGATGTCCTCGCCCTCCTCGTCCTCGGGATCACGACGGACACGATCCAGGGGGCGATCGAGCTCCCGGCCGTCGCCACGAGCCTCGTCTCGGCCGTCCTCTTCATCGGCCTGGGACTCCTTGCCGGCCTGAAGATCGTCTCGCCCATGCTCGCATGGCTCGACTGCCGGCCGCTCGCCCGGCAGTACCCCGAGTTCGTCTTCATCACCGCCCTCGCAATCGCCTTTTTCTACGCGATGGTGGCCGAGCTGATCGGGCTCTCGGCGATCGTGGGCGCGTTCATCGCCGGGGTCTCGTGCCGGGAGATCGCCCTCTGCCACAGCAAGGACCCCCGGGAGGGGGCCGAGTACCTCCAGGTCATCTTCGCCGCGATCTTCTTCGTCTCGCTCGGGATCATCGTCGACCTGCGCGCGTTAACCCCGGCAATCGCGGTCTTCGTCGGCGTGCTCACCCTGGTCGCGATCGCGACGAAGCTGATCGGGTGCGGCCTTCCGGCCCGGTTCTTCGGATACTCGTGGCACGATGCGGCCGTGATCGGGTTCGGGATGGCGCCCCGGGGCGAGGTCGCGATGATCGTGGCCCTGATCGGGCTGAACGCCGGGGTGATCGACCAGGAGATCTTCGTCGCGGTCATCCTGATGAGCCTGATCACGACCGTGATCACCCCGGTCGTCTTCCAGAACTGGCTGCTTCGGCCCGGCCGGGGAGAAGGCGCGATCGCCGAACCGCAGTAACCCCGGTTCGCACGAACGCCTGGCCCAGGCATGAGCTCGCCCCCGGGCGCAGTCCGGTTGGGATCAATGCCGGGCGAGCCCACAGACTGCTATGACGCTCGAGCGGCGGATCGCCTCGGCCTTTCGCCTGGACGACGAGACCTGGCGCCGCCACAAGAACCCCCCTGGAGCGTGGCCCTGCGCACCACGGCCCTCGCCCTGCTGATCATGGCGTTCTGGAGCCGGCTCTGGCTCGGGTGGTGGGCCGCCGCGCTGGTGGCGGTCGCCCTGCTCTGGACCTGGCTCAACCCGCGCATCTTTCCGGCCCCCCAGTCCTTCGACCACTGGGCATCGGAGGGGGTCTTCGGCGAGCGGGTCTGGCTCAACCGCGACGCCGTGCCCGTGCCGGCCCGGCACCGCCTCGCCCCGAATATTCTCTCGGCTGTGGGCGGGATCAGCGTGCTCTTCGTCGCCTGGGGCGTGCTCATGTTCGAGGTCTGGCCGACGCTCTTCGGCGCTGCGCTGGTCTACCTGGGGAAGCTCTGGTTCCTCGACCGTATGGTCTGGCTCTGGCACGACATGCGGGACGCGAACGCGGAGTACCGGGGATGGCTCGTCGCAGAGGAGTGAGTTCGACGGACGCCCCGGCATTCCCATTCCGACCGTGCCCTCGCCTCACCGGGCCGGCGGCGGAGGAGTATGATGACGGCGAAGGCTGCGATTGCGACGAGGGCGGCGCGTGTCGTCGGGCCTGCAGTGGTCGGCTGCCTGGACGGGGTCGCCGTGGCCGACGGCGTCGGATGGCGCGTGACACCCGGTGCCAGGTCCGGCGGGACCAGCACGCCGTCGACTATGTGGACCATCCCGTTCCTCGCAGGGATGTCGAATAGGGTCAGGTTCGCTCCGTCGATCCCCACGGCCCCGCCTGGTCGGACTCCGACCCGGAGCGGCACGCCCAGCAGGGTCGGCACTGAGGCCCGCGCGGTCACGTCCGCGACGGTCAGCGTCCCCGGCGCGAGGTGATACCGAACCAGTGCCTCGATCGCGGTCATGTTCCCGAACAGGTCGTCGAGCGCCCCGGGCGGGAGCGCGGCGAACGCCGCGTCCGTCGGGACGAACACGGTCAGCGGCCCCCGGCTCTCGAGAACCTCGAAGAGGCCGGCCGTCCGGGTCACGTTCGCGAAGACCGAGAAGTCCGGGTTGGCCGAGACGATCTTGCCGATCGTGCTGTTCGACGCCGGCGCAGTTCCGGTGGGGGATACGGTCGCAGACGGGATCGAGGCGGGCGTGCCCGCAGGGGTCCGGTTCGGCATCTCCGTGGGAGCAGCCGTTCCGTTCACCGCAGCAGGGGGCGTGACCGTGAATCGCCCCGGCTCGGTCGCAGCCGCGTCCGTGATCTTGATCGGCCGGCCGTCCGGGTAGGAACGGACGTGCTGGAGCTCGATCTCGAGCAGCGAGCTGCCGTTCTGCAGGCCGGAGAAGATGAGCTCGGCGAGCGGGCCGCTGCGGTACCCATCAGTGCGGTCCACGAGCTGGAGGAAGACCGTGCCGGCCCCGGGTCCGGGTGGCCGATGTCGTGCCCCCGGCCACGAAGCGGGTGCCTTCATAGCGGATCTGGTCGGGGTCGTACCGGACGTTCAGCCAGATCTCCGAGGCCGGCGATCACTTCACACCCCGCGAGGTGATCCGGCTGATGGTCAATCTCCTGTTTTTGACGGACAACGACGTGCTCACGACGCCGGGGATCATCAAGACCCTCTTCGATCCGGCCTGCGGGACGGGGGGGGATGCTCTCGGTTGCGGAGGAGTACGTCGAGGAGATGAACCCCGACGCATCGCTCAAGGTCTTCGGCCAAGACTACAATGATCAGGCCTATGCGATCTGCGGGTCGGATATGCAGATCAAAGGGCAGGACCCGGCGAACGTCCGCTTTGGGAACAGTTTCACCAACGATCACTTCGCGGGCAAACCGTTCGATTACCTGCTCGCCAACCCACAGTTCGGCGTCGAGTGGAAGCCTGAGAAGGCTGCCATCGAGAAGGAGCACCTGGAGCAGGGATGGGCCGGGCGGTTCGGGGCTGGATTGCCGCCGATCAACGACGGCACGCTGGCATGACGACTCAAGTCGAGAGATCACCTGCTTCAGGGCCGGCCCTCGTCCGGGAAGCAGGTATATATACGCGGCCCAAGCAGTATCGATTGAAACCGTTATCATGGAGGCCGTTGCAATTGCTGTCCTGCTTCTCGCGTTCGCGTTCACCTATACGAACGGGTTTCAGGACGCAGCATCGATCGCCGCCACCTTCATCGCGTCCCGTTCAGCCACGCCCCGTCAGGGGATCCTGCTTGTGACGTCCATGAACGTTCTGGGCGCAGTCCTGGGGGGGAGCGCAGTCGCATTCACACTCTCAGGTCTGATCGAGGTGGTCGACAGCCGCCAGACACTCGTAGTCCTCCTGGCCACACTCCTGAGCGCCACGGCCTGGAACCTGGCCACCTGGTGGCGAGGGCTGCCGTCCTCCTCGACCCACGCCCTTGTCGGAGGGCTCGTGGGAGCCGCGATCGCCGGAACCGGGCTCGACAGTGTTAACTGGGGCCTTGCTGGGCTGACGGCCCCCTCCCCCGAGCTCACCGGCGTGGTGAAGGTCCTCGCCCTGCTCGTGGCCTCGGTCGGGATCGGCCTCGGTGGGGGATACCTCGTCCAGCGGGGTTCAGGGCGACTCCTCCGTGATGCCCGGCGGCGAACGACAAATCAACGCCTGGTCCGTGTGAACTGGGTTGTCGCGCTTCTGATGGCCTTCTTCAACGGCGCGAACGACTCGCAGAAACAGCTCGGGATCATTGCCCTCGTGCTCCTTGTGGCCGGCGAAAGCACTACCCTTGAGATACCGCTCTGGGCAAGACTCGCCTGTGCCCTCCTCCTCGGCCTCGGCACCCTGAGCGGCGGATGGCGTATCATGAGCACGCTCGGTCGGCGGATCTTCCGGATCGCTCCGGTCCACTCGTTCGGCTCGCAGACCTCATCAGGCCTGACGATTGCAGTCTCGACGCTCCTCGGCGCACCGATCTCGTCATCGCACATCATCACGGGGTCGATCCTCGGCGTGGGAGCGGCCGAGAACCCGCGGCGCATGAACTGGCGAGCGGCGAAAGAGGTCGTGATCGCGATGCTCACGACAATTCCGGCGACCGCGCTGCTGGCTGCAGCCCTGGTGCTCGCGGCATCACCACTTCTTGGAGTATGAGGAATCATGACCGATACAGACCCCACTCGGAACGAGAAAAGAAATGGGATTCTCAGCCGGCTCCTCCCGCCGGAGCATGACTTTGAAGGGATGCTGCTCAGCCAGGCCCAGGCGACCCTCTCCGGCGTCGAGGCCTTCGTCACCTGGCTCGGATCAGGCTGCATGAATCCGCCCGGCCGGGTGCGCGAGATCGAGCGAGAGGTCGACCGGATGCGATACGACCTCGAGGAGACGTTGATCGACGCCTTCTCCACCCCCTTCGATCGGGAGGATCTCTACAGCCTGTCGAGGCAGATGGACTACATCCTGAACTATGCAAGCGAGACGGCGCGCGAGATGTATGCCTTCGGCGTGGGTCCGGACCCGGCCATCGAACGGATGGGGCACCTGCTCCTCGAGGGAACGGGCGCGGTCGTCGAGGGAGTCCGCGTCATGACGACGGATGAGACCCGTGTGCGCACGAACATTCGGACCGCCCGCGCGGCCATGCACGGTATTGAGGATGCCTATATCGACGGACTGGTCGTCCTCTTCCGCGAGAGCGATGCCATGGAGGCGCTCCGGCGGCGCGAGGTCTACCATCATCTGCGAGATGGGGGTCGCGCGCTCCGTGCTACGGTCGACGTGCTTCATCGGGCCGTCGTCGGTCTGAGTTGAGAAAAAGGAGAAGATTGCCGGATTCAGGTCCAGCGGTCTGAGGTCGGATACCAGCGCTGGAACGGTCGCGCCACCGTGCCCTGCTGGCCCGTGTTCCAGGACGAAGAGCCTCTGGACGACCCCGGAGTGATCACGGTGGTCGAACGTGACCCGCTCCCGCCGAAGCCGGAGGTGGGAAAGCCCGTGCGGGCCCCGTACGACCGCGAGCCGAACCCGGAACGGGACGAGGTCGCGACCGGGGTGATCTGGGGCGCCGCCGTGGTCGGGACAGTTGTAACCACAATGGTGGGAATTGACGTCGGCGCCGGCGTGATCGACGTGGGCTGGACGGTCGGGATGGCGGTCGGCGCCACAGTCGGCACTGACCGCGTGATCAACCCGGTCGAGATCAGTGCATTCGCCCAGCGCTGGGCAAGCTGGGCCTCTCCGTCGGTCGAGGGATGGATACCGTCAGGCTGGTCGAACAGCTCCGTCGACCACGCCGTGTACATATCCACGATCACGATCGGGGATGCAGTCGACGTGGCGCCCTGTGCATAGGTGACCAGTTCCTGGTTGAACTTCACGAGTTCGGCATAGTCATTCCGGAACGTGTCAGCGGTCGGTGAGATCTGGGCGATCACGATCTTCACGTTCGGGTTCTTCTGTCTGAGTGAGCTGACAATCCTGCCCATATACCGCATCCGGTCGCTCATGGGGACCTGCTGGAGCACATCGTTCGTGCCGATGTAGAGCAGGACGATGTCGGGCGTGTAGTTCATCAGGATACGATCCATGTCATTGGCCAGTTTCTCGGAGGTGTATCCCGAGTGACCGTCATGGTCCTGATCGAACACAAACCGCTGGAAGTTGGGCTCAGAGGTCGACCCGACAAAGTCCACATCATATCCACCGTTCCGGAGCATGCTCCAGAGATGATAGCGGTAGCTCGGATATGCAGAATCCGTTTCCAGACCGCCCCGGGTGATCGAATCACCCAAGGGGCAGATCTTGACCGAGGCGTCCACCTGCTCTGTTCCGACCGCGATCGCGGCGGTACAGGCTATCATGGCACATACGAGGAAGAAGACGTTCAATTTCATGCAGTTCTACCCGCTCTGCTGAATCGCGACAATATCTGGGATACGTCACGAGTCAAGTATCCTGGAAATATAACCCGACAGGAAATTTATCTGTTTCGATCATTACGGGATTCTTCAGAGTCACCGTCGGGCGCATCGCGACTGTATTCGAGCGAAGCGCAGCTAGATTGGTAACATACAGGACGGTCTTAAAAAAAGAAAGAGGTTTTGTGGGGGATCAGTTCCGGCGGAGGACGAGCACCGCAACGGCACCGAGGCCGACGAGCGCGACAACCGCACCGAACCCGGGTGAGCGGGTCGGGGT
>SISS01000018.1 GCA_004332335.1 Methanoregulaceae archaeon UXB-2016
TATTGCGATCGTTCCCGAACTGCCGGGGTGCTCCGCGTTCGGCGCGACCGAGGAGGATGCCCTCGCCGAGGCCAGGACGGCGATGGCCCTCTGGCTCGAGACAGCGCGGGCAGAGGGATGCCCCATCCCCGAACCGGCCGGCAGGGCACTCGCCCGCTCCTGAGGTCGACGTCCGCGGGTCGGCCTTCGTGACGATCCGGTCCGAGGCCGACGGCCTGGAGTGACGGGCCGGCAATCCTCTTTCTCTTTTTCCATCCCGTCGCGGAACGTCTCGATCTGCTTGGACTGAATCTCCTTGAAATACCGAATGGTTATTCGGTCTACAGGGGACCATCTATACAGTAGAGACGGCAGCATGGAGGCACCATCAACAATCCCCGAGGGCATTCGCACTCTTGTGCAGAGTTTCGAATTTCACCAGGCGGCCTATAAGCGCGGCCAGTTCAACGAGACCCAGCTGCGAAGAGAGTTCATCGACCCGTTCTTCAAGGCTCTCGGGTGGGATATTGATAATAATCAGTGCTATTCGGAGCTCTACAAGGACGTGATCCACGAGGACCCGATTCGGACCCGGGGTTCCACCGAGTTCATCGATTACTCCTTCAGGATCGGGGGGATGCGGAAATTTGTTGTCGAGGCCAAGAAACCCGGGGTGAATATCAGGGACGATGCCGGCCCCGCCCTCCAGCTCCGCCGGTACGCCTGGAACGCCCGCCTTCCGCTCTCCGTCCTGACCGATTTCGAGGAGTTCGCGGTCTACGACTGCACCAAGAAACCGATGCCGGGCGATTCCGCCGCCACTGCCCGGATAGCGTATTTCACCTACAAGGAGTATGCGGAGAAATGGGGGTGGCTCGTCTCCATCTTCTCGAAAGAGAGTATCCTGCAGGGGTCCTTCGATCACTTCGCCCGGGAGACGAAGGGGAAGAAGGGGACCGCAACGGTCGACAAGGCGATCCTTGCTGACATCGAGGAGTGGCGGGACGCCCTCGCGAAGAACCTCGCGCTCAGGAACCCTGCGCTCACAGTCGACGAACTGAACGTCGCGGTGCAGCGGACGATCGACCGGATTCTCTTTCTCCGCATCTGCGAGGACCGGGGGATCGAGGAGTACGGCTGTCTTCAGACATTGCTCGAAGGGGAGAACGTCTACCGGTGCCTTCTCACCCTGTTTCAGCGGGCCGACACGCGGTACAACTCCGGCATCTTCCACTTCTCCCCTGAGAAGGGAAGGGACGAGTTGCCGGACACGCTGACACCGAATCTCATCATCGACGATGCCGTACTGAAGAAGATCGTCAAAGGGTTGTATTACCCGGAGAGCCCGTACGAGTTCTCGGTCATCTCGCCGGCAATCCTCGGGCAGGTCTACGAACAATTTCTCGGAAAAGTAATCCGCCTCACCGCCGGGCATCAGGCAAAGGTCGAGTACAAGCCCGAGGTGAAGAAGGCCGGCGGGGTCTATTACACGCCCCAGTACATCGTGGACTACATCGTCAGGAACACGGTCTGGGAACTCGTCAAGGATAAGACGCCGCGCGAGGTCGCGTCGATCCGCGTCCTCGACCCGGCCTGCGGGTCCGGCTCGTTCCTCCTCGGGGCGTACCAGTTCCTCCTCGACTGGCACCTTGAGTATTACATCCGCACCCTCGCTCCAGTCCTCGCGGACAGGCCCGTGACCGCTCCCGAGGTCCAGACGCTCCTCCCTGAGCCACCTCCGAAACCCGGGAAGAAGACATCATCCGGCGACGGAAACCTCCCGATCTACAAGTCCGCGAATAAGGTCGCCTCGCGGACCCGGAGCGACTGGAAGCTGACCACGGCCGAGCGGAAGCGTATCCTCCTGAACAACATCCACGGCGTGGACATCGATCAGCAGGCTGTGGAGGTGACGAAGCTCTCCCTGCTCCTCAAGGTGATGGAGGAGGAGAACGAGGAGAACGTCTCGAAGCAGTTGAAGCTCTTCGACGAGCGCGTGCTGCCGAGCCTTCACCAGAATATCAGGTGCGGGAACTCGCTCATCGGGACGGATATCCTCGCGACTGGCCCGCTGTCGCCGGAGGAAGTCGCCAGGATCAACCCGTTCGACTGGGATCGCGAGTTCTCGCCGATCATGGGGGCCGGCGGGTTCGACGCGGTGATTGGGAACCCGCCGTACGTCCGGCAGGAACTGATCTCGTCGCAGAAGGAGTACCTGAAGAGCCGGTACCAGGTCTACGCAGGCACAGCTGATCTCTACACCTACTTTATCGAGCGGGCCCTCTCGCTCCTCAATGACCACGGGCAATTCTCGTTCATCGTCGCGAACAAGTGGATGCGAGCGAATTACGGAAAGCCGCTCCGACAGTTTCTGAAGACAAAGCGGATCGAGGAGATCATCGACTTCGGCGACCTCCCTGTCTTCGAGAACGCAACGACGTACCCGTGCATCATCCGTATCGCCGGAGGCCGACCGGCCGAATCGTTCTCAGCGACGAACGTCGAGACGCTCACGTTCGAAGATTTGAAAACATATCTGGACGACCATCGGGTCAAAGGGTCCCAGGACTCGTTGAAGGATGAAGGCTGGTCACTCATTGACAACGACCAACAACGCCTGATCGATAAAATCTTTTCACAAGGCATTCCGCTCAATCTTTTTGTAAATGGAGAAATCTTCTATGGGATCAAGACGGGGTTGAACAAAGCGTTCGTGATTGACCGGGCGACCAAGGATCGATTACTTCACGAAGATCCAAATTGTTCCGATTTGATCAAACCGTTTCTCATGGGTCGCGACATTGTTCGTTACAGTATACCTAGGGACGACCGTTTCCTGATTTTAATTCCGAAGGGTTGGACGAATGAACGGACAAAGGGGGAGAGGAACAAATGGAAATGGCTCAAGGAGAACTACCCGGCGATCGCTGAACACCTCGAGCCGTACGCGAAAGAAGGAGAACTTCGCTACGACAAAGGAAATTACTGGTGGGAACTTCGAGCCTGCGAATACTATTCCGCGTTCAAAAAGCCAAAAATCATCATCCCTGCGATTGTAAAAAGCGCCTCGTACCTTATCGATCGTTCGGGTTACTATTCAAATGATAAAACCTCGATAATCCCTCTCAACGATCTATATCTTCTCGGGATTTTGAATTCGAAGGTTTCTGATTTCGTTCTCCATTCCATCGCGTCGACGAAGCAAGGTGGCTATTTCGAATACAAGCCAATGTATATCTCGAAAATTCCCATCCACCCCATCGACCCCTCTAGCCCCGACGACGTGGCGAAGCACGACCGAATGGTCGGCCATGTCGAGCGGATGCTCGACCTCCACCGCCGGCTGCCGGCAGCGTCCGCCGACCACGAGAAGAGCCTCCTCGAGCGGCAGATCGAGGCCACGGACCGGCAAATTGACGCCCTCGTCTACGATCTGTACGGCCTGATCGACGACGAGATCCGGATCGTCGAGGCGAGCGTCGAGAAGAAGGAGTGAGGGTCGGGCCCCGCTCAGTACCCGAACCGCCGCTCGTACTCGTCGTGCGAGAACCACTCGAGCACGACAACAATCACGCCGGCGTCACGGGCGACCGTGTAGACGAGCCGCCAGCTCCGCGAGAGGTTGTACTTCCAGAGGTTGTCGAGCGGCCCGTACTGCCGGTGGTATTCGGCGGGGATCTGACGGCGGCGGATTCGGTCGCCGGCGTACGGGTTCTCCTTCAGTACGCCGACCGCCTTTCCGAGCATCGCGAAGATGCGCCGGTCCTCGCTCCTGGACGACGCCCTCAGCGCCGCGTACGCCGCGCGGCGGTCCATCGCGATGTAGACCTCGACGTTCCCCGGAGGAGGCGGAGGCACAGTCCCCGCCCTAACCGATGCGGAGGTCGTCGCGGCCGTGGTACTGCGCGAAGAGCGCCGGGTTGTGGATCCAGACGACATAGCCCGAGCGGTCCAGTGCGATCTTGCCCGACTCGAGCAGGTACTCGACGATCTGCCGGAACGTCTGGTACATCATCCGGCGCGGCAGCGCCTCCCAGAGCGCGCGGCGCTTGAAGTCGCCCGAATGCTCGCGGACGAAGTCCTCGACCATCCGGATCGTGTCGAGCTGCGGCGACCGGACGGCCTGGGAACTCGATGCCATGCGTGAGAGTTGTCGTATCAGGTGATATAACATCCCTTTCTCATGCCATCAGGGGACGACCCCTCGAGCCCCGACGACGTGGCGAAGCACGACCGGATGGTCGGCCTCGTCGAGCGGATGCTCGACCTCCACCGCCGGCTGCCGGCCGCGAAAACCGACCACGAGAAAGCCCTCCTCGAGCGGCAGGTCGAGGCCACGGATCGGCAGATCGACGCCCTCGTCTACAATCTGTACGGCCTGACCGGCGACGAGATCCGGATCGTCGAGGACGCGACGTCAGGATAACCCCGAACTGCCGGGCTGCTCCGCGTTCGGCGCGACCGAGGAGGATGCCCTCGTCGAGGTCAGGACGGCAATCGACCTCTGGCTCGAGACAGCGCGGGCAGAGGGATGCCCCATCCCCGAACCGGCCGGCAGGGCACTCGCTCGCTCCTGAGAGCGACGTCCGCGGGCCGGTCTTCGTGACGATCCGGTCCGAGGTCGCAGAGCCCGAGGCCTGAGTCCCCCTTTTTCCTCAGCTCTGTCGGGGGGAGCCTGCCCCGAAAAGAAGTGCCGTCTCTCTCTCCGGATTCGCGTGAATACGAAGGCGTTCGCTCTGCGCTGAAGTCCCTAGACCTGTAACGTACAGTGCCGAAAAGAAAAAGGGATGGTTATCCGTTACAGGGTTTTCGGCTCGAAGGGGGGCGTCGCCTCCGATGTCTCCTCTTTGATTGTCCCCATGAAGTCGTCCATCATCTGGGGCGCACGGTCGCGCAGGCCGAACCCGACGATGATTGCGATAGCAGCCCCGAGCCCGATCCCGAGCCCCCAGGCGAGCGGGGTGATGAGGACGTAGATGATCGTCAGGTCGATCTTCAGCTGCTGGAGGGCGAGGATGACCAGCACGAAGTAGAGGAAGGCCTGGAGCACGGTGATGACAGGCTGCATCATCGAGATCCGCCGTGCGCTCGCGATGTTCCGGAGGAAGTCGGCGAACCAGTCGATCACGATGAACCCGACGATCAGGAGGATCACGAAGATCGCGATGCTCGGCAGGAACGCGATGATCTCAGTCATCAGTGCCGTCAGGAACGCGAGGTTAAGCGCGTTCGCCGCGGCCACGATCGCGATCAGGTAGACGAACCACCGGACGATGAGATCGAAGAACTCCAGGATGCCCCGGGCTCCAGCACCACCGTACTGCTGGTTGATCGCCTTCCCTACCGATGTCCGCGCAAGGGCGTCGTCGATGCCGAGCCGATCGAGCAGGGCCGCGACTGCTTTCCCGAGAATTTTCCCGATGATCCACCCGATGAGCAGGATCACTATGGCCGCGAGCAGGTTCGGCAGCCATGCGATGGTCTCGTTGGTCATCTCCTGGATTCCACCAATAATTTGTGCCATTATGGTCACCTGGGTCGAAACTGTTTTTATGACTATATCAATGTATCCTCATCGGCCTGGCAAGGGCCATTTCAAACCTCTTTCAGGCGGAGAGTCGATAAACGGGAGCACCGGCACGGGATCGACGCAATCCCGCCACACCGGCTCCAGGGAGCGGCGGAATCGACGCCGACCGTCGCGCGTATCAGGCCGGCCAAAGTCCGGCGCCCGGGGCGATCGTGACCGTCCATACCTCCATGCCGGCACCGGCACGAACTCGGCCACCGACCTCAACCGGGGCCTCGGCTCGTCGGCCTGGAACAACACCCGGCGACACGGCCACGTTGAAGCGGCCGGAGGGGAGGCGTGATATCGTCGCCGACGCTGCTGTGAGAACGCCTGTCGCGTCGAGGTGCGTCAGGAAACCTGCTTGACCATGACGATCGCTGCCATCACACAGGCGGCGGCACCACATCGGTATTTTTCGTTACGTTTGACAGAGACGGACGCGACCCCCTCCACTCTCCCCGATACCAGCGTGACGATCGGACGGGAGTTTGCTGATAACTGAAGGCCGGGATCGAGCTGCCGCGATGACCTTCCGGTCGTCCTCGATCGCTGGCGGCCCGGATCGAGGAGGCCGCGCGCTGCGGCGAGGCGACGACGGTCCAGGTCAAGATGGCCAAGCTCCCGAGCGACATCAACCTCTGGATCGCCGAGTATGCGATGCGCTCGGTCACGGATCAGAAGAAGAAGGTCGACGTGCGGGGCCCGGTCTTCATGACCGTGCGCTCCGAGGTGGTGGAGCAGCCGGATCTCTGATGCCGGGGAGCGGGAACGGACCGTGCCCGGCTCGATGCCCTCTGCCGGACTTCCCCGCATCCGGAGCAGCCATCCTCCGGTGTGCCGTGCCCGGAACCGCATCCTTTTGAGATAGTAAACGGTAACCGGTGCTGTGGACTCGCTCACCCACGGCCTCATCGCGGCCGGCCTCGCCTACGCCCTCGATCTCCCCGGGCTCATCCCGTTCGCCGTCGCCGGCGCGGTCATTCTCGACGTGGACACATTCTTCTCACGGGTCTTCGACGGCCGCCCGTCCCTCTATCTCTTCACCCACGGCGGCATCGCCCACAGCCTCGCCGGTGCGGCGGTGATGGCGCTGCCGGCGTGGGCCGTCGCCGCGCTCGTGGCCTCTGCGGTCCCATTATTCCCCGCGGTTGCGGCCCCCCTCGCGTTCGCCGCCGTCCTGGGCGGCGCGTACCTCCATATCGGACTCGACACCCTCGCCTGCCCCGGGCTCCCGCTCTTCGCGCCGCTCTCGGACACGAAGTACACGGCCGGCCTCCTCCCCGGGCCGAGCATTCTGCTCATGGCGACCAGCATCCTCTTCCTGGTCCTGATGGCGCTGGGAGCCATCGGCTTTCCCGAAATGATACTCCCCTACGCGGCGGTCATCGGCGCGTTCCTCGCCGTCCGGCTCGCGGCGCTCCTCCTGGTCCGCGCGGACCAGGACGCCGCCGGCCGGGCTGTCCCGACGATCAGTCCCCTCCGATGGCTGGTGATCGGCGAGACGCCGGAGGCATGGACGGTGGGGGAGTACCGGATCGGGAGAGGGATGAAGGAGGCCACGACCTGGATGAAATACCGGGACACGACCGCAGAGGCGGTTGCGCCGTACCTCGAGAGCCCTGAGCTCCGACGGGTCCGGTACCACTCGTACATCACGACGGCCGAGCGGGAGGGGACCGTCCTGGTCGTCTCGGATCCGTTGCGGAAATCCGGGTCGATCTTCTATCCGCCGTACTTTTCGGAGGCCCGTATCCCGATAGGGGACGGTGTCCGCCCTTCGCCCCGTGCCGGCAACGGTGCCGGCCCCTGATCTTCGGCAGCCCCGATGTCATCCCTCCGTATCCGTTCTTCGCGGTTTCCTCCGGCCTGCGGCGGGCCGCGCCTCGACCGTGACCGTCCGGTCCCGCACAGGGCCTCAGCCCCGGCATGACCCGCTCCCGGGGCCGGCCACAAACTGGCGCTACCGGCTCTCCCCATGCTCAAACCTTATCCGGGCGCGCCGACAACGGATCGGGAGTGACCACTCCTCCGACCCCGCGGCCGTTCCTGAAGTGGGCCGGGGGCAAGACCCAGCTCCTGCCCGCGCTCATCTCCCGCCTCCCCCCCGGGCTCGAGGACGGCTCGATCCGGCGATACGTGGAGCCGTTCCTCGGAAGCGGAGCCCTCTTCTTCGCTTTCGCGCCCCGTCTTCCGGGCCTCGACTGCCGGCTCTTCGACGCGAACGAGGAGATCGCGCTCGTCTACCGGGTGGTGCAGGCCCGGGTCGAGGAGCTGATCGATCGGCTCGGGGCCCTCGGAGAGGCGTACGGGGATGCGGACGAGGCGGACCGTGAGGCGCTCTACTACGCGGTCCGCGATCGGTTCAACAAGGACGGGGCGGACCCGGTCGAACGGGCGGCCCAGCTCCTCTTCCTGAACAGGACCGGGTACAACGGGCTCTACCGGACGAACGCCGGGGGCGGATACAACGTCCCGCACGGCCGGTACCGCAACCCGCAGATCTGCCGGCCGGCGCTCCTCCGCACGGCCTCCCAGGCCCTTGCGGGCGCCCAGGTCGGCGCCGGGGACTTCGCGGCCTCAGCCGATGCCGTGGACGACCGGACCTTCGTCTACCTCGACCCGCCGTACCGGCCGCTCACCAGGACGGCCTCGTTCACGGCCTACTCCCGCCACCGCTTCGGGGACGAGGAGCAGCGCCGGCTCGCCGTGTACGTCCGTGCGCTGGACGAGCGGGGCGCCCGGTTCATGCTCTCGAACTCGGACCCCCGTAACGCGGACCCCGGGGACGACTTCTTCGACGCGCTCTACGAGGGGTTCGCGATCGAACGCGTGCCGGCCCGGCGGATGATCAACCGGAACGGGGCCGGGCGGGGTAAGGTCAACGAGCTGCTGATCCGGAACTACGGGGGGGACTGATGCAGCCGTTCGACCGCCGGATCGCCGCGCTCGAGGCCGAGCTCGCCGCCCTCCAGGCATACCCGCCAACCGATCTCGCCGCGATCGTCGAGGAGATCGGCTTCGCCTGCGACCTCTGCGGCCGATGCTGCACGCACGAGTACAACGACCACGTCTTTCTCCTCGAGGCCGACGTCGACCGGCTCCGGGCGGTGGTGCCGGGGGCGCTCCGGCCGGCCCCGAGCCCCGAGCTCTGCGACCAGCACGGGCGGTGCTATGTCTCGGGGTACGCGCTCGGGACCACGCCCGCCGGCGACTGCGTCCTGATCGAGGCCGGGCGCTGCCGACACTACGCGGCCCGGCCCGCGATCTGCCGGGTCTATCCCTACATGCTCCACCGCGAGCCGGGGGCGGACGGGCGGGTCGACTGGCGGCAGCTCAGCGGCCTCGGCGAGCACGGCGAGTACCACCGCCCGATCCCCGTGGACGAGGCGGCCCGGATCGCGGACGAGACGATCGCCTACGAGGCCGCGTTCCTCGAACAGACCCTGGGGTTCTACCGGGCGGCCGCGGCGCTGTTCGAGGCGGAGGGGCTTCGCCATGTCCAGAAGCTCCGGGACGACCGTCTCAGGGCTCACGCCAGAGGGGTGCCCCTGGACGTCTTCGTCTACCACCGCGGCCGGTTCGAGGCCTGCCGGCTCGAGCCGGTCGACCGGTAACCTGTAGGGATTTCGCCCACTCCGTCCCGCCCCACGCTCACCGAAAAACTCATGCCCCCGGACGGCCATGACGGCAGCTGCTCCCATGTCCTCCAAGGCATCCCTCGTTCTGATCGGGCTGGCGGTCGCGGCCGCCGTCCTGGCAGCGGCGTGCGTGCAGCCCCCGGGGCCGTCGACGCCCACGCCGACGCCCGGGACTCCCGCGCAGGTGAACCTGCTCTACACCCAGGGCGTCGGCCCGATGCCGGTGCTCCTTCAGTCGGCCCAGATCGACGGCTACATCGCCTGGCAGCCCTATGTGGAGATCGCCAACGCGAGCGGTATCGGGAGGATCGTCGTATACTCCCCCGATCTCCCGCCGGCGGGCCAGTGGAGGAATCACCCGACCAACGTGCTGGTCGCGCGGCAGGACTTCGTCGACCGGAGCCCCGAGCTCGCGGTCGCCCTCTCCGCGCTGACGATCCTCTCGAGCCGGTACATCGCCGACAACCCGGACCGTGCCGCGGCAGTCACGGCGGGCTGGCTCGTGGGCGGCGCCCCGTTCACGTTCGGAGACATGTCCGTGCCGTCCGGGCCCGTGCTGCAGCGGGCGTTCGTGACGGTCCGGTTCACCACCGAGCCCTCGGCCGACTGGCAGGAGGGCGTGGACCGGTTCGTCACGGCCGAGGACGAGCTCGGCTACCTCTCGGGATCGCTCGGGAACGCCTCGCCCGCGGAGCGCGGGGCCCTGCTCTACGACTTCGGGCCGTACGAGCTCGCGAGCCGGCAGGTCGCGGCGGGAGAGCTCACGACCCCCCCGCGGGCGACGCGGCCGGTCTCGCTCGGGTACCTGATGGCCGTGGACCACGCGGCGCTCTTCGTCGCGGTCAAAGACTGGCAGCACTTCAACGATACCTACGGGATCGCGCTCCGGCCCCGCAACCCGGCCCGGGACCGGCCCGACGTCTGTGACCTGGTCGTGAACGGCGTCCAGGTGGCCGAGGTGCGTCTGGTCGAGGGGAGCGCCGGCCCGGCCCTGATGCAGGCCGCGGCGGTCGACAGCATCCAGGTCTCGTTCGTGGGGGTCCCGCCGGCGATCGCGGCCGTCGACGGCGGCAACCCGATCGCGATCCTCCACCCGGTCGACACGGAGGGCTCGGGGCTCGTGGTCGGAGCGACCGCGCCGGTCACCGACTGGGACTCGTTCGCAGCCTGGGCCCGCGACCGCTCGACCGCCGGCCGACCCCTCAGGATCGCCGCGCCCGGGAAGGGCTCGATCCAGGACGTGATGCTCCGGGTCGCGCTGAACTCGAGCGGCATCACCGTGACAGAGACTGGATAAGGTGGGCCCCCCTGGTCGGAGGGGCTGTCGATCCCCGGCTCGCGGTGCCCGGGCACCTTCGCGTCGGCCCCCCCCGACGTCGAGTGGTGCCATCCGGCCGAGCCTCGAGGCCCCGGTGTGCGGCGCGGACGGTGCCGGTTCCACGATCTCAGGTCGCGGTCGCGTCCACAATCGGGATGTGGGTCTGGCGGCCCGTCATGCTGGAGAAGCAATTTTTGCTGGCGCGGCGACGAGAATCGCACTACTCGCGACCCTCAGGGGGATGTCGACGACAGGAATGGCGGTGTGATACCGAGGTGGCAAGGGAATTTTCACGGCCCGGAAGACGCAGGCATGCCAGTGGTCGCCAGCTTGGGCTTCTCCCCAGGATCACCCTATTTTTTATCCAAACACGTACATCATCTCTCATGGACACCCCTTCATCGCTGGCGGAGAAGATCGAGCGTCTTCCCCCGGAGCTGAGGGATCGCCTGGGTGCATTCGTCGATGAACTACTCACCCTTATTCCCGAGAAGGGACCGTCAAAGAAACGGCCGCGTCTCGCCTGGGCTGGCGGTCTGGCAGAATCCCGCGATCGCTATACGTCTGTTGAGCTCCAGCATAAGGCCCTGGAATGGCGGCAGTGACCTACCTTTTCGACACGAATATATTTCTTGAGTTGTTGCTGGACCGAGAAAGGGCGGGCAAGGTTCGTCAGCTCATCCTGACGCTTGATCCGGTGAATACGCCATCTCCGACTTTTCTCTCCATTCGATCGGCGTAATACTGACCAGGATGGGGAAGCACGACCTGCTGATCGAGTTCATCGATGATATGATCATCGAGGCCGGGATGCGTATTGTGGGTATCCCCTCCACATCGCTCGCTGAGGTGGTCACGGGTGTCCTCCGGCACTCCCTGGATTTTGACGACGCCTATCAGGTAGCCGCGGTTGAGCGGTACTCGATGCGTCTGGTCAGCTTCGACCGCGACTTCGACGTCACGCCCGTTAAGAGGATTGAGCCTGTCGATATTCTGAGTCGCGCCTCCTGATCTCGCCCGGGGTCATTCTTCCTCTCCGTGCCGACCGGCTCCGATAGCGCGGCCCGCCTGGGGGTCGCGAAGAAGGCCTGGCCATGGGTGGTCCTTGCTCCAGGGCCCCAAACGCTGCAGGGCCCGCTCTCGTCTCGAGCGGGTCCCGGACAGTGGTTTCTGCCAGGGGAGTTCCCGGACCCGGCCGGTTCCCCGCCGGATGCCGGGCGCTCGCGGCGGGCACTGCCGGAGCTCGAGGCCCCGGTGTGTGACGCGGACGATGCCGGTCCCTCTCGGTTCACCGGGCGGGACCGGATTTTTTTATGTCGACACGCAAATCATCGGTTGCATGAGCACGGTATCAGCGACGATCGACCACCTCCTCGGCGAGATCGCCTCGCTCCCGCTCGAGGACCGGGCCCTCCTCCACGAGGTGATCGGCCACCGGCTCGTGGAGGCGCGCCGGAGGGAGATCGCCGGCCGGGCGGAGGAGGCCAGGGCGGTGCTGGAACGGGGCGAGGTGCGGCGGGGGACGGCGGCCGACCTCTTCGCCGACCTCGAGTCCGATGATTGAACTGACCTGGACCCGTCAGTTCACGCGCCTTTTCCGGTGATGGTGCCGGTCTCACCCCGATCTGACGCCGGCTCTCCGTCAACGGCTCGAGCTCTTCGAGCAGGAACCGTGGCACCCATCACTGAAGACCCATGCGCTCTCCGGTCAGCTCAGGGGTCTCTGGGCGATCCGGATCACCTATGACCACCGGCTCGTCTTCCAGTTCGTGGACGATGCGAAGACCGGGGCTCTTCTGGTGGATATCGGCACGCACGACGAGGTGTACTGATGTGCTTCGGAGATCCGGTACCCATTCTCCTCCGGACACGGTCCCCGTCCGTGTCGACAGGGCCCGGGGGTTCTCGAGGCCCTCGCCCCTCAATCGCTCCCTGTCCCGCTGTTTTCTGTGAGGAGATCCGCACGGCCGTCGGTCGCGGGAATGGTCGACTCTCCTGTGAAGCCGGCGGGGGAACGCGCTCGCCGGCCCCGCTCCGCCCTTCCTCTGTTCGACCCGGCTCTGGGAAGGGGAAATATGTCGTTAGCCAGGGAAATACTGACGATATGGCGTTATTTCCGGCCTGATCCCCGTGCCGTTCGCCGCCTGGAACCGGGCGCCGTCGCCGGCCGTCGCGGGGACGGCGACGCTCAAGACCCGTTCGAGATGCCGGCGATCGCGGCGTTCATCGCCGAGACTCTTCTCTTCCCGTCGACGTGCCGGCAGTGGGCTTTGCTCTTCGTCGTCTCCGGCGTTCTCCTCGCGCTGATCCTGGTGGCGATCATCGCGCTGCCCGTGCCGCGGGCGGCGAAGTAGGGGGCGGGGAGAAGAGAGGGAGAGGCCGGCTGACCGCTCGATAAGGAGCAACGGTCAGACGACGACGTCGAGGACGACCTGCCGCGAGCCGTCGACAAGCTCGGCCACGACGACCACGTGATCGCTGCCGGGGTTGCCGGTGCTGGGGAGCCGTAGGGTGTCACCGATGGCCGGGGGCATGTTCGGGAAAGATACGCTGATCGCCGTGCCATCCGCCTCGGCACCGGTGACGTCGAGCTTCCAGAGCATGGGGTTGTCCCGGCCGCCATGGTATGTCAGGACAATATCGTTGCCCTGCTGCCCGGCGGAAACGGCGATCGCGACCGTACGGGTGACACTGGACGACATGCCGAACGCATACGACCCGATGACGGCGGCCAGGATCACGGTGACGGCCACCATGAGAATCACGCCGATGACCGGCGAGACCGCGTCGTCCGATCGGTTCGTTACCATGGTTCGTTCCACCCCGTCATTGTCCGACCGCACTCACTATAAAGTAGAGATATAGGTTGCTGTATGAGGAAGGTTAATAGCCCTTCGGATTTCGTCGCACAGGTGGTGCACGACCATTTCGCTCGACGGGCAGGCCTCCCGTCCCCTGGAGCGTTCAGGTTTCCAGATGCCGCGGGACCGTTTCCGTCCTGTTCGGAGCTCGCTCGGCCGGTCTTTTCCGGGGGGGAGATTATGACCCGGCCGGACCCGGAGACGATGGGATCGGACCGTGGACGAGACCGTCTCGAGCCGGCGTCTCGGAATGGCCCACGGAAAACAGGTGGAAGGGACCAGGTCAGATGACCGTGTCGAACACGATCCGTATCGTCCCGTCAGAGAAGCTCGCGCTGACGACGATGCGGTACCGGGTGCCGGTGACCGCCGGGAAACCTGCAGCTTCTCCAACTCGCGGGGCTGTGATGACAACGCTCTGGACCCCGTTGGAGATGCCGAGCGATTGCACAGCGCCCGAATCCCCGGTTCCTTGATAGGTGACACGGACCAGGCCGGCACCATCGTCCCGGGTGACGGCCGCGCCGACGATCGGGGTGTGAGGAAGGGGGTCAGCCATACCGAAGGCGTAGATGCCGACGACCGTGGCAAGGACCACGGTGACGGCGACCATCAGGATGATACCGATGACAGGGTGGTCCCTTCCTCGCACGAAGTAATTTCCATTGCAGTCTCACCAAGGCATACGGACTATCATATTGAATAAATCCGTATCCGTGGGGACGTGCCTGCTTTCTCTAATGGTTTGTACGACGTTAGGGGCAAAACCATTATGAGAATGGCTACAAGTCCCAACTTACCTTTATCTGGTGATTGATCGATCTTTCTGGATGAGCACGTTCGGGAATTACTTTCTCCACCAGGAGTATGGGGCCATCGCTGCCCGGGGTGACCCGCTCAACGAGACCGACGGTCTGATCGACTGGGAACTGTTTCGCCCTCGGTTATCCACTTTCTACCAGAGCGATATCGAGCAGGGCGGCCGTCCTCATACCGATGTGATCGTGCTCATGAAGCTGCTCGTGCTGCAGCAGTGGTATGGTCTCTCCGATTACGAGCTAGAACGGCCGGCCGGCAATCGGATCTCGTTTCGTCACTTCCTCGGGTATCCCGTCACGATCCCCGACCGTTCGACAATCTGGGCCTTCAAGCATCGCCTGGTCGACGCCGGTGTGATCGACGACCTCTGGGCCGACCTTCAGCAGCAGATCGATGCCCGCGGATTGACGATCCGTCGCGGTGTGATCCAGGATGCCACGTTCATCACCGCGGATCCTGGACATGCAGCGGCAGAGAAACCGCGGGGGGACCAGGCGCGCACCCGGCGAAGCCGGACGGTACCTGGGCGAAGAAGGGAACACAATCGCAGTTCGGCTACAAACTCCACACGCTCATTGATAAGGAGCACCAGTTGATCCGCCGTAGCGTAACGACGACCGCATCGACCCATGACAGTCGTGTCGATCTCTCGAAATCCGGAGAGACCGTCTACTGGGACAAAGGGTATTTCGGCGTGAAGCCGGCGGCCTCAATGGATAAGACGATGCATCGAGCAGTCCGGGGACACCCGCTCTCCATCAAGGAGAAACGGCGAAATTGTGCGATCAGCCGCACGCGAGCCCTGGTGGAACGACCCTATGCCGTGATCAAACGGTACTTCCGCGCGGGACATGTTCTGGTCACGACCGTGGCACGAGTGCATCTGATGAACGTGTTCGCCTGCTTCAATTACAACCTCATCCAGCTCCGAACAATCCAACGACGTACACGGGCAGAGCGATATCTCTTGCGATCAGACAACCAGAGTGAGGATGACAGATACGGAAAAGACAGAACGAAGAGGGTTCCACAGAAATCCAGCAAAGTGGGAAGAGACCCGATTGTTACGAGCTATCCTCTTATGATTGTCAGAGTGTCGTGGAAAAGAAGTGAAAATGATTATGTATAGGTATCTAGAATTACCTGACCTGTATTATCCTTGAAATTTGCAGACACCACAACATGCTGTCTTGATGCATTATTAACAAGACTATGTGTTACACCAATACTTGGGTCCTCTACAATATGTGGTGTACCGTC
>SISS01000019.1 GCA_004332335.1 Methanoregulaceae archaeon UXB-2016
AGCGTACTCGTGGACGGCGCCCGCGTGATCCAGGCCGACATTCGGGCGAGCAACGGGATCGTCCACCTGATCGACGCGGTCATGATCCCGCCGGGCGTCGAGATCGAACCGAACGGCACCCCCGCGGAGACCCCTACCGGGACCACGACGGTCGAGCCGACCCTGACCGTTGAGACCACGACGACGGCACCATTCGGCGGAGACACCCTGGCCCCCATCCTCCAGGGCAGCGACCAGGTATTGTACAGAAGCATCGGCGGGAGGTGAGCCCTTCCTCCTCCCCTCCTTCTCCAGCGAAGGTATTATGAGAGCACGGAGATGAAGAGGGGGCATGCGCCAGACCGTATTCACCCTCCTTCTGCTGGCCGCCCTCCTCTGTGTGGCCGGCTGCACGAGCGCGCCGGCGACGACCCCGACCGTTCCGAACGCGACCGCTGCCGGCACCCCGTCGAACGGCGATGTCTCGGTCCGGGTCGTCGCGGACCAGATGGCCTTCGGCACGGCCGAGATCACGGTCCCCCGCGACACGAATGTCACGGTACATTTCGAGAACCGTGATGACGGGATCCCCCACAACGTCGCCTTCTACCGTACGGCCGACGCGAGGGGAGAGATCTATGTTGGTCAGCTTATTCAGGGCCCCGGTACGGTCGATTACACGTTCCGCTCGCCGGCGGAGCCGGGGACCTACCACTTCCAGTGTGACCCGCACGCATCCTTCATGAGAGGATTGTTCATCGTCACCTGAGAGGCGGGGCAAAAGCATATATGCCATTGGTGAGAGGTTGGTTCAACAAGGGGCCCGATCGGACCCCCGCCTCGTGCGCGAGGACTCGAATGGACGACGGCCGCCCTCAATGATGGTAAAATCTGGAGATGGTGCGGGCGTCGTCAGACCCTGAAGTAGGAGAGCTATCTAATGCCTGACTTTTCAAAACCGTTCGCCGGAAACGTGCCAGATCGCAAGATGACCCACGAAGAGCTCGTCCGGGCGATGCGCCTGAACGTGGCCGCCGAAGAGGAGGCCACGTTTCTGTACATGGCTCACGCCGAGGCAACCGACAACCCCCTCGCGAAGAAGGTCCTGATCGACATCGCAAACGAGGAGCGGGTCCACGTAGGCGAGTTCAATCGCCTGATCCAGCTCCTGACCGGCGACGAGGACAAGTGGCTTGCCGACGGGGCAGCCGAGGTCGACGAGATGGCCGCGGAGCTCGGCCAGGCCGGAGGCCCGTCCGACGAGGCGCCGAAGACTACCATCGGATCGATGAAGGAGTGAGTAGGGTATGGTCACAGATTTTCTATCACGGGACGAGGCCCCCATCGGGGCCGAACTATGGAAGCTGCTCGACGAGACGATGGTGGCGGCGGCAAGGAGCCAGCTCGCGGTCCGCCGCCTCTTCGAGATCGAGGGCCCGTACGGCTTCGGCCTGAAGTCGGTGCCCCTCGATGATCAGGCCGGAGAGGACGGCGCCTTCACGGCTCCGTGCCTTCCCCTCGTCTGGCTCACCAGTTCGTTCTTCCTCGGGAAGCGGGACTTCGCCGGGTATGAGTACGCCGGAGTCCCGCCGAACCTCGCACGGCTCGCCGAGACCGCGATCGCAGCCGCCCGGCGGGAGGACGATGTCCTCCTCAACGGGGACGGCGGCGGTCAGGGGCTGATGGACTACCCCGGTTCTGCGCACGCCGATCTCTCATCCTGGAACAAGGTCGGCACCGCCGCCTCGGACCTGATCGCGGCCGTCACCACCCTGGACGAGTCCGGATTTCACGGGCCCTACCTCCTCGGGCTCTCTCCGAGGCGGTACAACCTCCTCTACCGCCGGTACGAGATGGGCGGGACCGAGTTCGAGCACCTGTCGCAGATCGTGAAGTCGATCGTCAAGGTGCCGGCCCTCCAGGACGGGGGCATTCTGATCGCCGAGGGACGGCAGTACGCCTCGATCATCATCGGCCAGGACCTCTCGCTCGGGTTCGTCGGACCGACACAGGACGCCCTCGAGTTCTCGCTCTCCGAGAGCCTTGCGCTCTATGTCCGCGAACCGCGGGCCATCTGTGTCCTGGGCTGACCCGGCCCGCCCAACCGGACTCTCTTTTTTCTTCGCCGATCGTTTTGGAAACGAATTTATGAGCGCGGGGGAGAATGCCTATTACGAACACCATGTTTCACAATCGCGCATTATTCACGCTTGCGGCCCTGATTCTCCTTCTCGCCGCACTCGCTGTTCCCGCACTCGCCGACGGTGATATCGGCCTCGTCCGGGTCACCTCGTCCCCAGGCGGAGCATTCGTTTACATCGACGACATCTATCGCGGCACCACGTCGGCCCAGGGCCAGTCCGCCACGATCGAGGTCACGTCCGACATGCAGCACACGCTCCGCGTCTCCAAGCAGGGCCTCCAGGACTTCGCGACCACGTTCTCGGTCGGCCCCGGCGAGCTGAACGACCTCACCGCGAACCTGCCGCCGGCCACCCAGACCTCGATCTTCGCGACCATCGCCGTCCAGTCCGTACCGGGCGGCGCGGAGGTCTACATCGACGGGATCAACCACGGGACCACGCCCACCGAGCCCGGTTCCTATCTCTCGCAGGACGTGATCGTGGGCAAGCACATCGTCTCGGTCCAGCTGAACGGCTACGTCACCTACTCGACCACGGTCCAGCTGGTCTCGGGCGAGAGGAAGAACATCGTGGCCAACCTGAACCAGGACCGGCCCGACGGCTCCATCCAGGTGCGGACCACGCCTGACGGGGCCACGGTCACCCTGGACGGCTCGGACTCGCGGATCGCGCCCGTGACCTTCGCGAACGTCGACGTCGGCACGCATACGATCGTTGCGACCCGCGACGGGTACCAGTCGGTCTCGAGGACGGTACAGGTGACCGCCGGCCAGGCGGCCCAGGTCGATCTCACGCTGAACCGAATCGGGCCCTCCTACGGTGCGGCCCGAATTCAGTCGGTCCCATCGGGCGCCGACATCTATCTCGACGGGCTCTACCAGGGATCGACACCGGTCACCATCGGGAATATCGGGACCGGGAGCCATACGGTCCTCCTGCGCCGCGCCGGGTACCAGGAGTACTCGACGAGCATCCAGGTCTCGGCCGATGTCACAACCGAGCTCAGACCCACCCTGACGGCCCTGCCGCCGACCGCAGGCTCGGTGGACGTGATCTCCTACCCCTCCGGCGCCTCGCTCTATCTCGACGGCGTCTACTACGGGCAGACCCGCTCGTGGGACGCCATCGATCTCCCCAACATCGCTCCCGGAGACCACGCCTGCAGGCTCTCTCTCAGCGGATACTACGACTACGTGACGACCGTCACCGTGACCTCCGGGAGGACCACGAACCTGATCGCAACGCTCAAGGACCTGCCGACCGCGAATCCCAGCGGGCAGGTGGCGGTCGTCTCCGCTCCCTCGGGGGCTGGCGTCTACATCGACAACGTCTACCGCGGGATCACGCCCCTGACCGTGCGGGATGTGCCGAGGAACTCCCACACTCTCCTTATCCGGATGGCCGGGTACCAGGACTGGACCACCTCGATCCAGGTGGTCGAGGGCGAGACCGCGCAGGTCTCGGCCACGCTCGCTCAGATCGGCAAGCCGACGACGACCGTGGGGACGACCGTGATCACCACGGCCCCGACCACAGTTGCGCCGACTGCGACCACGGCAGCGCCGACCACGGCCCGCTCGGGCATGGTCGAGGGGCTTGCCCTCGCGGGTCTCGCCCTCGCGGGCCTCCTGGTCGCCAGGACGCGCCGGTAACCCCCTCTATTTTTTCTCCGCTGGCCCGGTGAACGGCACGCCGATACCCGAGAGTGCCGTCGGCGACCCGATCAGGACGACAACGTCCCCGGGGAGCAGGACCTCCTCGCCCGAAGGGTTCGGAATGGTCGTTTCACCTCGCCGGATGGCGAGCACGGTCGCGCCGTAGTCACTCCGCAGCCCCGACTCATCGAGCCGACACTCGGCAAGTGGGGAGGTCGGCAAGATGCGGTAGGTCCGGATATCCAGGTCGTGGAGCCGCCCCTCGACGTCGACCCCCCCCGATGCCGAGGCCCGGAGCGACCGGAACATCGCGTACCCGTCGGCTCGGATTCCATCTATAGAACCCTCGATCTCATCGAACGGAACCGTGTAGACGGAGAGCACCCGGGTGACCAGCTCGATCAGGGCCTCGAACTCCTCGGCGATCACCTCGTCGGCGCCGGCCGTCTTCAGGGCCTCGATCTCGCCCGCGTACCGCACCCGGACGGCGATGAAGAGGCCCGGGTTCACCATCCTGGCCGCCCGAACGATGCGGACGACCGCGCCGGGATCGGAGATCACGCAGACGAGCATGCGTGCATGCTCGACACCGGCGCACTCCAGCACCCCGGCGTGCGCCGCGTCGCCGAAGTAGATCGGCTCTCCTTCGGCCTGCTTCCGGCGCACGGTCTCGGGATTTGCCTCGATGATGGTGTACGCGATCCCGGACTCCCGGGCGATGCGGGAGATCTTCTGCCCCGAGAGCCCGAACCCGACGATGACCAGGTGGTCCGAGACCGGGGTCGGTTCGGATGCGCCGCCCCGCTGCGGCACGAACCCAGCCAGGCGATCGCCGAGTAGACAGGAGAACCGGATCAGAAACGGCGCGAGGGCCATGGAGAGCACGGCCGCGTTCAGGAACGGCTGGTACTGTCCCGACGAGAGCAGCCCGAGCGCGAGGGCGGCGTTCGCGATCACGAAGGAGAACTCGCCCACATGTGCGAGCGAGAGCCCTCCGATCACGACGGGCCGGATTGGCAGGCCCAGCGCCCGGGCCGAGAGCATCCCCGGCAGGGCCTTGACCAGGATGATCCCGACCGTCAGCCCCACGACCAGGAGCGGCTCGGCAAGAAGGTATTCGACCTCGAGGAGCATGCCGATTGAGACGAAGAAGAGGCCGGCAAAGAGGTCCCGGAAGGGGAGGACCAGGGTCAGGGTCTCGTGCCGGAACTCGGAGTCGGCGATCAGGAGGCCCGCAAGAAACGCGCCGAACGCGAACGATAGGCCGAGGAGACCCGAGAGGTAGACGGTGAGCACGCCGATCGCGACGACCGAGAAGAGGAAGACCTCGCTCGACCTGACCCTTGCCGCGTGATAGAGGAGGTTCGGGACCCCCCAGCGGAGGCTCACCAGGACGCCCGCGAGGATCAGGCCGCCCCTGACCAGGACAAGCGGTAGCTGCTCCATCCCCACCACGGTGTCCCCGGCCAGGACGGGGAGCAGGAGCATGATCGGTACGACTGCGAGATCCTGAAAGATCAGGACCGAGAGCAGGAACCGCCCGTGAGGAGAGCTGCGATCGCCCCGTTCTCCAAGCGCGCTCATCACGATCGTCGTGCTCGAGAGTGCGATCATCACACCGAAGACGGCGGCCACGGACGGTGGGAGGCCGATGAGCACCGCGACGGCATAGACCGCCGCCCCCGTGAGCAGGAGCTGGAGCGCTCCGCCGATCACGAGCATCTGGCGTGCCCGGAGGAGGTCGCGGAACGAGATCTCGAGCCCAATCGTGAAGAGCAGGAGGATCACTCCGAGCTCGGCATATCGGCCGATCATCCCGACATCGGTCACCAGGCGGAGGCCGGCAGGACCGATCAGGACGCCCGCCATCAGATGGCCGACGACGCCGGGGATCTGGAGCCGGTGACAGACAAAAAGAGCCGCGATCGAGAATCCCAGGATGACGAGGAGCTCGAAGAGGAGCCCGGGCTCAAGGGCGCTGCTGGCGACCAGGGGCCCACCTCCGCACAGTGCCTTGCATAAGCGCCACGCAGTAATACAGAAATTTTAAATATTGATCAGTCATTGGTTGATCGAGTACGTCATGGCTTCTGTTGCGCCACAAGGGCACAGGCCGATCGGGGAGGCCAGAGATACATGCATTTCTGATGGTGAGCAGCGTCTGGACCCGGGTCTCGGACGCTTCACCTCCTGCGTGGCACCGCCGGGTAACGCCCACTGGAGCCTCGTCGTGGGTCTTCCTGTCGGGTTTACGTTCGCCCTCGGACTGTTGCTGCTCGCTTTCGGCGGCGCGCATCTCGTCGAGGCGGTGGTCTTTCTCGCGGCAGGCGGCGTGGGACTCATCTGCGTCCGGTATCTCGACCGGCATTCGTAAAAAAACGACCGGTCTCTCTTATCGTGAGACCAGAATGTCCTTCAGGATCTGGCGGATGTCGATCCAGATGATCAGCTCGGTCTCGTCGCGACCGCGCACCGCCTGTCTCTTCTTGATGATCCCGATGATGTGGGTATTGCCGCCATTGACGGTCGCTGCGTCGTCGACCTGATCTCGCCCAAAGGTCGAGACAGACCGGACATCGTCGACCATGATCCCGATCTTCTTGCCCGTGATGCGGGGATCGAGCACGATGATCCTCTTCTCCTTCTCGTCCCGCTCCCCCAGGTCATCGATATGCAGGGTGGTCTTGAGATCGATGATCGTCGTGATCTCCCCGCGCAGGTCGATGATCCCGCGGATATACTCGGGGGCGCTCGGCAGGTGCGTGATGTGCGTGTACTCGACGACCTCGCGCACATCGAAGAGGTCGATCGCGAAGTACTCTCTCCCGAGCAGGAACTCGACCACCTGGACAGGTCCGCCTGCCGCACCCCGCTGCATATCGCCGGCAGTCCCCGCATCGCCGCTCATTCCCTCCGCCTCATTCCGTACGTCCCGCGCAATCATACTCTCTCCGTCCGGTCGTCCGACCGGCCGATCTCCTGTGAGACGCATACGACATTAACGTTTACGTTCGGTTCCCGGCCGGAAGAGCGGCTCTGGAGGCCTGTGAAACGTCTCCGAGTGGGAGCATGCCGGACGTCACCGCAGTCCGTGCGGCAGAGAGGAGCGGTCATGACCGTTCGCCGCTTCGGTCGCGACGAGTCGCCAGGCCGACGGCTCGAGATCGATGCAATCGATAATTGTGCGAGAGAAGAAGGGATTGAAAAATTGGGGAGGGCTCAGTCGCGGCTCCGGGAGCTGCTCGAGCCGCCTGAAGAACCGCCCTTCGAGGCGCTCGAGGAGCCGCCTGAAGAGCTGCTCTTTGATCCGCCCGAGGAACGGCCTTTGTCGTCGTCGTCGTCGTCACTCGAACCGTGAGATGAACCTCCGGAAGACCCGCCGTGACTTCCACTTGACGAGCCTCCGGAAGAGCCGCTCGAGGAACGACCTTTGTCGTCGTCACTCGATCCGCGAGAGGAGCTTCCCGAGGAACCGCCCTCGCTCGACCCTTTGGACGAGCCGCCGTGCGAAGCCTCGCCCCCGGCCCGAGCAACCCGCTCCCGGGTCTCTTCATCGGCCGCCTGCAGCCCACGCTTCTCGTGCGGCGCTTTTCCGCCCTTTTGAGAGACCCGTTCTCTAGTCTCTTCGTCGGCCGAGGCAAGGCCCCGGCGTTCGTTCGAACTCTTTTCCCGGTCCGTCATTGGTCAACACCGATGCAGGGTCGTTAATAACCGTGCACCACGGGACAATGCCCGGCCCTGGTATAAATATGTAACGACACATAAGGACATATTAGGATCTAAAATGATTTATATTGATCCGAATGACATCCAAATAGAGCCGTCCCCGGCATCGATCTCGCTCCTTTGACAATGCTTATGACCCGATCTCCCCAAACTGATGTATGCAACTCTCGAAGCCGCGGGTGACATCCCTTCTCCTTGCAGGCCTTCTCATCGCGGCCGTTACGGGAGTCATGGTGCTCCCTGCGGCCGGGGCACCCGTGACTTCGCCCGATTCCGCTCCCGGAGCGCTCACGATGGCGAACCCGACGGCCAAGGTGACGGCGACCGTGAAGGAGACCACCGTGCAGACGGTGAAGACCACTCCGCAGAAGACAGCGACAGCGAAAACCACAGCGACATCGACGACCGTGCCGACCACAACGGTCGCCACCCGTGCGCCCAACGCCGCCTCGGCGGATCTTCCATCGGCGGTCGTGGTGGCCCCGAAGGTCGTTCCGGGCGTCTCCACCGTCCCGGCGGGCACGGGCATCTTCTCCATCACCTCGGTCGGGAACGTCCCGGTCGGCGGCGACGGCGTGGTCCAGCTCATCGTCGACAACGGATGGTCCCCGCTCTTTGGCGACACCTACATCGACGTCTCCTGGGACCCGTCGATGATCGACTACCAGTCGTCCGTGATCAAGGTCCTGAATACGACCGCGGCGAGTTCGAGCGACCGGTCCGTACGCATCATGCTCGGCGACTTCCGGCGAGGGTATCCGCAGGGCCGGTATCCGCTTGCCGAAATCACGTTCCGCGCCCTTCGCGAAGGGACATCCACCCTCTCGGTCTCGGTCGACCACGTGCGGCTCTGGTCCGATGACTTCAGCGAGTTCACGGACATCACGGGCACTGCATCGGGTCGGAACGGCATCTTCTCGACGGGCCCCCTCCCGGTCGATACCCAGCCCCTCGTGACGTTCACGCAGAACACGCTGGCGCCGAGTTCCTACTCGAACGATCTCGACCCGACCACGGTTGCAACGACCAGGACGACCACGGTCCAGACATCGGCCGCCCCGAGCGCGGTCGCGACGGTGCCCACGACACTCACCCCAGAGGTCGTCTACACCGCGGAGGCCCTGACGCCGCTCCCGACGGCCATGGCAACGCCGTCGCTGGACTACGGCACCTACGCTCAGGTCACGACGCGAGCCCAGCCCTCGGGGGTCCCGGTCCTGGCCATGGCCGGCATCGCGCTCGGAGCCCTGATCATCGTGGGCGGAGCGCTGCTGGCCGGCCGTCGGCGACGGTGAGCTTCCCCAATCCCCTCCTTTTCGAAACCAATAGGGACCCAATGAGATACATATTGGTAAATAGGCTCCCGGTCAACACTTCGGTATGAGCATCCGGCAGCGTGGCGGAAGGGTGACCCTGATCTGCGGTCTCCTTCTCCTGCTCCTCTCAGGTATTGCCGTGGTCACAGCGGCCGATACCGATTCGCCCGTCGTAATCGCAAAGGTCGCCGCCGACGGCGACCGGATGACGGTCACACTGCTGAACACCGCGCCCTATACGGCCGTGGTCGACGGCTGGCAGCTCTCGACGGGCGAGACCGGCACGACTCTCCCGGCCGGCTCAACTCTGGGTGGATTCGCCCGGACGGTCGTCACGGTTCCGTTGCCCGCCGGGGAATCCGTCCCCGCCCTCAGGCTCAGCACGTCGACGGGTGAGACCGTCCAGCTGCTCGAGGACCCGGCCCATCGCTGGGCCGCCGGCGACATCTTCTCGCTCCACGGCGTCGACCGGTACCGCTATGTCGTCGTGTACTCGCAGGATACGGACGACGACCGCGTCCACGGGTGCTACGAGGTCGACCAGGACACGGACGGAGACTGGATCGTCTCCCAGTTCGTCCATGGCCAGGAGGTCTTCGCCGACACCTTCATGGTCGACCAGGGGGCCCGGTATCTCGACCGCGTCTCGCTCGACAATGTCACGATCACGGACACGACCCCCGGGAACGAAGGCCAGTCCTACTTCGGACGGACCCTGGGCTCCCTCTTCAACGGTGTGGCCGCGCCCGGCCCGTCCACGACCCCGGAGCCGACGCCGACCCCGTCGCCCGTTCCGACCGCGCCGCACTGGCCGGTCCTGACTCCCACTCCCACCTTGACAGTATCGCCGTCCGCGGCTCCCACGCCCGGCGAGACCCCCCAGGTGACGACGACACCAGGGATCCCCAACCCGACGCCGGAACCCAGTGCAACGGGCACGGCCGTACAGCCCGTCCCGACGGAGCTCACTCCGACACTGGAACCCAATGCAACGGGCACGGCCGTGCAGCCCGTCCCGACGGAGCTCATTTCGACGCCGGAACCCACCCTCGAGCCGGCGCCGGCCACGACCGACGAGTCCCGGTTCGGCAACCGAAGGTACGCCGGCTGGTCGAGGCCCGATGGAGCATGGAGCCGGCACCCCGTAACGCCCTCAAACCCCTCGTCCGATCTGACGATCGCTCCGACTTCGGGGACGTCCAGGTCGACAGGGTCCTTTGCCCGGCCCTACCATACCTGGTCCTGGTGGACACGCTCCTGATCGTCGAGAAGAGAAGATACCCTTTCGCTCTTTTTCAAACGAAGGCTCTGTGCGCCTGCATTGTCGGACTGCTGAGAAGAGACGGCTAGAAAGAGAGGAGGGGCCTCAGGCCCCGATCTGCATCTCGTGCAGGATCTTGCGGATATCGATCCAGATGATCAGCTCCGTCTCCTCGCGCCCCTTGACCACGTGGCGCTTCCGGATGATCCCCAGGATCTGCGAGTTGCCGCCGTCGAGGATGACCTCGTTATCGACCTGATCCCGGTCGAACGTCGAGACCGAGCGCACATCGTCGACGATGATGCCGATCTTTCGGCCCGTCATGCGGGGGTCGAGGACGATGATCCGTTTCTCCTTCTCGTCGCGTTCCACCGCATCCTCGATCGAGAGCATGCTCCGCAGGTCGATGATCGTGGTGATCTCCCCGCGCAGGTCGATGATCCCGCGTATGTGACCGGGTGCGCTCGGAAGATGGGTGATATGTGTGTACTCGACGACCTCCCGTACATCGAAGAGGTCGATGGCGAAGTATTCGCGCCCGAGCAGGAACTCGACGAGCTGGACAGGTCCGCCCTCCGCCTTCGCGGAGCCGGCTCCGGATAGGGGGGAGGAGCCGGGGATTTCAGGGATCTCCTGTTCCTGGATCATGCCCACTCCTCAGACCGTGAACTGCGCCATCTCGCGTGAGACGGAGTCGACGATCACGTTCACATTCTCGACGATCTTCCGGACCTCCTCGATCG
>SISS01000020.1 GCA_004332335.1 Methanoregulaceae archaeon UXB-2016
CGTTGAGGGCTTGGCCCTGCACCGTGACGAGGGGCGTCCCATTCGAGATCTCGGTGGCCGTGTACTCTCCGGCGACCACGTGATAGGTCAACACGCCCGTCAGGGCCGTCGTGTTCGCGAGCAGACTGTCGATCGTGCCGGGCGGCAGTGCGTCGAACGCCGCGTTCGTCGGGGCGAAGACTGTGTATTTCTCCGTGCCATTCAGAACCTCGACCAGGCCCGCCTGCTGGACCGCTATTGCAAGGGTCGAGAGCTCGGTGTTCGAGGCCACGAGGTCCGCAATCGTCTGGTTGCCCTGTCCACCTGTCGGTTCGACCGTGATCGTGCCGGTCGGAGTCTCCGTGGCGGTCGGCTCGGTCGTAGTCGGGCTCACCGTGGGCTCGGGCGTCGGGGTCTGGTTCGAGGCTGTCTGGCGCCAGAGCTCCTCGCCGGTGGCGAGGTCAAAGGCATAGACTGTGCCCCGGGAGTCCTGGACAAAGACCTGGTCGTTGACGATGACCGGATTGCCCATGCTGCCTGTCTCGATTTTGGCCTGCCAGCGTTCGGTCAGGCTCGTGATGGTCGATGAGGTGATCGCACTATCCTCGACAGCGCGGGTGTTCGCATCGTCACCGTTCGGGAGGCTCCACTCCGTGGCGTTCGATGCTCCCGGTTCAGGGGTGAGGGTCTCGGTGATCGTGGGTACGCCCTCCTGTGTCGTCGTCACGGTGGGAAGGGCGGTGGTCTCGGTCCCAGCAGGCGTCATGGTCGCCGTGACCGTGACGTTCCCGTCCTCCTGAAGCATGAGCGGACCGCCGGAGAAGGCGGCGAAGGAGGCATACGGTGTTCCGGGGTCTTCCGTGTCGGTAAGACCCGTCGCGATACCCCCCGCCACGATGAGGAGGCAGGCCAGGATGATGACGGGGGTGATGAGGTTCGGTAGTCGTTTCATGAACCGGGCTAATACTGGTTATGTGTATTAAAACTTGTCCGGGAAAAAGAGGAAAAACGGCAGGATTACATCTGAATTTGAATTTAGGTCCAATACCTTGACGTTTTTTGAGGGGGGGTGTTTCGTGAAATTCTTACGCTCGCCGCTTGCGGGCCTGGAACCGATCGTAGAGGAAGAGCGCCGCGAGGACTACGAGGCCGCCGAGCAGGATATACGGGACGACCGAGTCCGGGGCCGGGCCCGCATAGGTCATCGACCCTGCGCCCGGCATCATGGGCCCGTTCGTCTCGACAGTCCTGGCGGCCATCATGTCTCCGGTCGGGGCGAGGGCTTCGAGCACCCCTGCGATCAGCACGGTGCCGCCGAGCGCAAGCCCAAGGGTTGCGTACTTCCTGAGCAGAGTCCTGAGGTCCTCCCGCCCCGGCGTCACGATCACGACCCGATCGGTCAGTCGATAGACCTTCTGCTCCCGCCCCTTTCGGCTCCACCTCGTCTCCGTGACCTCGATCACACCCGCATCTACCAGGTGCTCGAGGTGGTAGGCCGCCGTCGTGATCGGGATCTCGAGCCGGCCGGCGAGGGCCGAGGCGGTCAGAGGCTCCTCGCTGAGGACCTGGAGGATCTCTCCGGCAGTCGGCGAAGCGATCGCCCGCGCGAGCGTCTGAGCCTCGGGGTCCCCCGGGTGCAGGATCCTGGGTTCGTTATCCATTCAACGCAGTCGTGATCAGGCGGCGCCCCGTCTTCAGGGCCTCGCCGCCGAGTTCGGGTTCGGGAGAGATCGCATGGGCCATGGTCATGTTGCCGCCGCCCTTGCCGCCGACCGCCTCGGAGATCTCGCCGAGGACGGCGCCCGCGTTCACCCGGGGTGTCCCCGAGGCGAGCACCATGTGGAGCCGATCGCTCGAGGAGGCGAGGAGGGCGACGCCGTTGGTCTTTGCGAGTTTTCTGGCGAGCGCCGCGAGTTGCGACGGATCCACATCGAGCTCGCGGATCACGACCTGAGCCGGCCCGATCTGCTCGTAGTCGATCTGGGCGAGCTCAAGCTCGACGAGCTTCTTTCTGAGCCGCTCGACCTCCTTGCCGCGGTCCTTCCATTCGGTGAAGAACCGCTGGACAGTCGATGGCAGGTTCTCAGGCTGGATCCGGAGCTCGGCCGCCGCGTCCGCAAGCAGTCTTTCGGTCTGCTGCATGGCCTCGATCGCGGCCCGGCCGGCCGCAAAGACGATCCGCTCGATCCCGTCCTGGATGTGCTCGACCGCGAGGATCTTGATCACGCCGATCTCGCCCGTGGTCCGAACGTGGGTCCCGGCGCAGGCCTGGATCTCACTGCCGACCTGGACCACCCGGATCTTGGCACCGGGAGGCACGCCGCCCTGGTAGAGGCCGAATCCGTACTTCTGCTCGGCCCGCTGCCGCTCCTCCTGCTTGATATAGACCGGCTTGTTGTGCTGGAGGATCTGATTCGCGCGGAGCTCGATGCGTCGGAGTTCCTCCTCCGAAATGTGCTTGAAGTGCCGGATATCGAGCCGGGCCGAGTCCGAGCCCTTCTGGGCCCCGGCCTGGTGGATGTGGGCGCCGAGCACCTCTTTTGCCGCGTGAAGCAGGACGTGGGTGGCCGTGTGGTGGCGCATGAGCGACCAGCGCCGCTCCTCGTCGACCATCCCCTTGACCCGTTCGCCCCGTTTGAGCACGCCGCCCGCGACCTTATGCAGGATCACCTCGCCCATCTTGACCACGTCCTCGACGCGGACCATCAACTCGGACGAGAGGAGGGTGCCCGTATCCGCGGGCTGGCCGCCGCCTTCGGGATAGAAGAGGCTCTGGTCGAGGACCACGTACCCGTCGAAGAAGTCGAGGACGATCGCCTCGAACTCCACCTCGCATGGCTGCTCGTAGTAGAGGGCTTTTGTGGCCGGCAGGGCCGTGACACGCGTCTCGTACCGCGCCATCGGGTTCTCGGCGGTCTCCTTCTGGCTCTCCGAGTGCATGGAGGCCACGAGTGAATAGAAGTTGTCGGGGAGCTCGACGACCGCTCCCTCGGCCGCGGCCACCTCGCGGATCAGCTCCGCCGGGAGGCCGTGGGAGTCGTAGAGGGTCACCACCTCGGCGAGCGGGACCTTCTGGCTCTTCTTCTTGTAGGACGCGGCCACCTTCTGGATGATCCGGGTGCCCCGTTCGATCGTCGCGCCGTACTTCTCGGTCTCGCGCTCGACGATCTCGCGGATGACGTCGAGGGACTGCTCGAACTGCTCATCGCCGATCTCACGGCACTGCCGCTCGACGAGGTCGGCGAGCGAGAGGTCGAGGTGGAGGTCGTTCATCACGCGGAGGGTCCGGCGGAGCACGAGCCGCGCCAGGTATCCCTCGCGCACATTGGAGGGCACGATGCAGTCTCCAAGCATGTAGGCGAGGCAGCGCGAGTGGTCCGCGATCGTGTAGACCTGCTCGATCGGCGTGATCATCTTGGTCAGCCGGTCGATGGGGACGTCGATCGCGGCCGCCACCTTCTTTCGAAGGGCGAAGAGGTTCGGGCCCGAGATGTCCATCAGGCCGGCGAACTTCGCGTTGAGCGCGAGGATCTTCGTATAGTTCTTGTCCGCGAGGTGGTGGTCGAGGCCGGCCTCGGAGAGGAGGGACGAGACGAGATCGGGGAAGACCGCGTCGTAGATCGTCGGCGATCCCGAGGAAGCCCAGGTCAGGCGCTCGAGCCCGTACCCGGTGTCGACGATCCGGTTCTGCATCGGGTAGTAGAGCTTACCCTCGAGCTCGACAGGGGTGCCGTTCGTCTTCTGCCGTCCGAGGGACATGAAGACCAGGGTCGCGACCTCGAGCCCGCCGATCAGCACCTCGACCGACGGTCCCGCGTTTCCGCCGCCGACCCACGGGTGCTCCTTGTAGGTGACCTTCGTTATATCCCCGCCGATCGAGGCGAGGAACTGGTCGCAGAGTTCGACCGTCCGGTCCTTCCAGTAGATCTCGGTCGAGGCGTTGTTGAACGCATGGTGGGCCATCATCTCGAAGAGGGTCAGGTGCCTGCCCGACCGCCCGACCGAGTCGAGGTCGTTGAGACGGATGCAGGGCTGCGAGATGGTGAGCGGGTTCGCCGGGGGCGGCACGAGGCCGCCGGTCACGAACGGCTGGAAGTCCGCGATCGATGCGATCGTCAGGTAGATGTCGTCGCGCCAGCGCGCAGCGACCGGATACCGGTCGATCCTGGTATGCCCGTGCCGCTCGAAGAATGAGAGGTAGGCCTCGCGCATCTCGGGAAGGGTGTGGGGTGCGAAGACCGGAGCCCCGATAAACGAGTACGGCTCGCAGGGAGCGTCGCCGCAGACCTGTCGTTCCGGATCCCGACTCCAGAACGCAGCTCCGCAGCTGGTGCAGATGCGCCGCTCGAATCCCTCGGTTCGGAAGTACTCGAGCTGATAGTCCTGTTCACTCATGAAGACTCACGTGTACATGCTAAATTGCGGCAGGATTCGATAAATACTGTGTGATACATCCGTTTCAGTCGAGGGCCGCGTGGTACCAGAGATCGTACTCCTCGCAGGCGTGGGTGAGGACCGCGATGCGGGCCGCGAGCTGGTGCCAGCAGAACCTGTTTCCGATGAGCGAGCGGTCGCACGTGCAGAGCCCGTCCTCGACCACGTACTCGTCGTTCGTCCCGACCACGACCAGAAAGTCGAGGTAGCGTTTGACCGAGCCGGCCTCGACCGCGGCGAGCGCCCGGCGCCCCTGTTCGCCGTAGCACTCGAGGACCGCGCGCCGCGTCCGCTCGGGGATGGGCCGGCGTTCGTCGGAGCGGGCAGAATCGGTCATGGGAGCGGGTTCATCCACAGAGCTGCATGAAGGGAGGGTCGTCGAGATATGGCCACTCCATACGCCCGGCGAGCGCGCGCATCCCCGGGGACTCGAGGGCATAGTGGGTCGACTCGAGGCAGGGGATGGGGGACTCGCGGGCGACGAAGTGCTTGAGCTCGGCCGAGAGGAAGGCATCGGCCCCGAGTTCGAACGCTTCCCGGATCAGGGCCGGGTCGAACCCACTCCCGCCGACGACCGCCAGCCGCTCGATCCGCCCCGCCTGCCCGTAGACCCGGAGAGGGCCGAGCACCGCGGCGATCCCAGCCGGGTCGGTCGAGATTCGGCCCACGAGCCCCATGGACAGAGGCCGGCGATCGGTCAGGTCGAGCAGGTCGGCCAGGGCGTCGTTGATCCCGCCCTCCGCGCGGTCGAGGTTCGTGTGCATCACGTAGAGATGCATCCCGGCGCCGAGGAGCACACGGAGGAGGCGGGCAGTCTCGCCCGTCACCCGGTTGAGGGGGGCGAAGAGCGGGGAGTGGTGGACCACGAGGGCGTCCGCGCCGAGCGCCACGGCCTCCTCTGCCACCCGGAGGGTCGCATCGAGGGCTGCCGCCACCCGGTGGACGGGGCGGGTCCCCTCGACCACCAGGCCGATACGCGCCTCGTCGTACGGCTCAGCGAGCCCGGGGGGCGCGAGCGCCTCCATCTCCTTCACAAACGCCTCGATCTCCATGCAGGAGTATGGACCCGGCTTCGACAAAAAGCTCGGCCCGATATGCACAGGAGTAATTTACAAACCTATTTCTATTCATGAAGGGAACCCTTTCTGCATGGAGAGGACCATCGACCTGATCAACGAGCGGATCCGGGACGGCAACGCGGTCGTCGTGACGGCCGAACGGATGCCGGACCTGGTCGCCGAGCTCGGGGAGGAGGGTGCGCTCGCCGAGGTGGACGTCGTCACGACCGGTACCTTCGGGGCGATGTGTTCGTCGGGGGTGTTCCTGAACTTCGGGCATGCGGACCCGCCGATCCGGATGGAGCGGGTCTGGCTGAACGACGTCGAGGCGTACTCGGGGGTCGCCGCGGTCGACGCCTACCTCGGCGCGACCCAGCAGTCCGAGACCCGGCGGGACCAGTACGGCGGGGCCCACGTGATCGAGGACCTGGTCAGGGGGCACCCGGTCGAGATGCGGGCCTCCTCGCGCGGCACCGACTGCTACCCCCGGCGGACGATCCGGACCGAGCTCGGGCTCGCCGACCTGAACCAGGCCGTGATGGTCAACCCGCGGAATGCCTACCAGCGCTACAACGCGGCGGTCAACACGACCGACCGGGTCCTCCACACCTACATGGGCATGCTCCTGCCGAACCACGGGAACGTGACCTACTCGGGAGCGGGGGTTCTGAACCCGATCTCGAACGATCCGTCCTTCCGCTACATCGGGTCGGGGGTGCCGATCTTCCTCGGCGGCGCGGAGGGGATGATCATCGGCGAGGGGACCCAGCACTCCCCGGCCGGCGGCTTCGGCACCCTGATGGTGAGCGGCGACCTCAAGGCGATGAGCCCCGACTATCTCCGGGCCGCGACCATGCACGGCTACGGGGTCACGCTCTACCTCGGGCTCGGGGTGCCGATCCCGGTCCTCGATCTCGAGACGGTCCGCGCGACCGCCGTGACCGATGCGGACATCCAGGTCGACGTGGTCGACTACGGCGTCCCGTCGCGGGCGCGCCCCGCCCTCCGGAAGGTCTCCTACGCCGAGCTCCGCTCGGGCCATGTCGAGATCGAGGGCGAGGAGGTGGCCACCTCGCCCCTCTCGTCCTTCCGGATGGCCCGGCAGGTCGCCTCCGTGCTCGCCGACCGGATCTCCTCGGGGGGGATGACCCTCGCCCTCCCCACGCGGTCGATCGATCGCACAAAGACGGCCCGACCCATGCGTGAGACCGCGCAGGGCCCCCGCGTCCGCGAGATCATGGACCGGCAGTCCGTGGCGATCACAGGCGACGAGCCCGTGACCGTCGCCGCCCGAAAACTCCTCAAGGGCGAGACGAACCACCTGGTCGTGCTTGACTCCGAGGGCCGGCTCGCAGGCATCGTCACGACCTACGACCTCTCGAAGGCCGTGCTCCGGCCCGAGCGCGCCCGCTCGGTCGAGGACGTCATGACCCGCCGCGTGATCACGACTGGGCCCGACGAGCCGGTCGACATCGCGGCCCAGAAGCTCCAGCGGAACAATATCAGTGCCCTGCCGGTCGTGGACGCGGATCGGCGTGTGGTCGGGATGCTGACCGGGACCAATTTATCAAGGCTGATCGGGAGGGGACGCATATGAAACTCGTTGTGACCTTCTCGCGCAAGCGGGGCCGGGAGCCGGTGATCGCTCAGGTCGTGCGCGATACGGGTGTGCTGATCAATGTCGAGCGCGCCCAGATCGACTCGCACGAGGGCGAGGCCCTGATCGAGGTCCCGGACGAGGCCTGCCAGCTCGTGCGCGAGCGGATGGAGGCCCTGGGGGCGACCACGCGCCGCCTCGACCGGACCATTCTCTATGACCGGGACGAGTGCATCGACTGCGGGGCCTGCATCTCGATCTGCCCCCAGGACGTCTTCGGCTTCGACGAAGAGTGGCGGTTGACCGTGGACGAGGGGCGCTGCGTCCTCTGTGGCAAGTGCGAGCTCGCCTGCCCCCACCGCGCCCTCTCCCTGCAGCTCTGATGCTCCGCGAGCGCTTCCACTGCCGCGAGACGCATGCGGCCCTCCTCGGAGACGAGGAGCGCCACCTCCTCGCCGCGAAGGAGGCGATCCTGGCCGCCCGGGCCGCGATCGAACGCGTGGGGATCCGGGACCCCTTCTTTCTCACGAGCCTCGAGCCATGGGACCCCGGCGACGACCACCCGATCGTCCGTCGCATGGTCCGGGCCGCGGCCGATGCCGGGGTGGGGCCGATGGCCGCGGTCGCCGGGGCTGTCGCTGCGGCCGGGGTCGAGGCGATGGTCGAGGCGGGCGCCGCCTTCGGGGTGGTCGAGAACGGCGGCGACATCGCGTTCGTGACCGACCGCCCCCTGCGGATCGGAGTTCACGCGGGCAGCTCGGTCTACTCGGACCGGTACGCGTTCGTCCTGCCGCCGACCCGGTCGGTCCGGGGCTGTTGCACCTCTTCGGCCACGGTCGGGCCCTCGGTCTCGTTCGGCACGGCCGATGCCGTGACCGTCTTCTCCGACGATCCGGTCCTGGCCGACGCCTGGGCGACCCGGCTCTGCAACGACCTCCGGCCGGAGGACCGCTCGGCCCTCGACCGGCTCGACCCTGCTCGAGTCACGGCCGTCTGCGCCGTCTTCGACCGGGAGGTGGTACGGTGGGGAGCGGTCCCCCCGGTGGTCCGCGCGCGGGTCGACCCGGCCCTCATCACGGCCGTCGACTCGCGCTAGGCGTTTTTGTCGACGAAGGAGCGGGCCTCGTGGTAGGCGTCCGGCCCTTCGAAATGAGCGAGGAGGGCCTCGCCGTCGCTGACGCCGATGAAACCGCGGCGCTCCTTGACAAAGAAGAGGATCTCGAAGAGGTCGCGCTCCTCGATGAGGATACCCGTGCGGGCCGCGAGGGCCGGCTCGAGCTCGAGTCGCTCGCGCACGAGCTCGTCCGGAACGAGACGGAAGATGTAGTAGAAGACCTGCCAGGCGTTCAGGAGGTTGGAGCCGAGGAGATCCCAGCGGAGGTCGGGGTCGAGAGCGTCGAGCCGGGCCGAGATGCAGACGACATCGTCCTCGCAGGCCTCGAAGATCTCGTCGGCCACGTCCTCCATCTCACCGACCGGCTCCTCCAGGTAGTCCTCTCCTGCCTCCTCGTCCAGATCTTCCTCTCTCTCGTCCCGTTCTCTGCCGTTCATAACCGGATCTCCATGCACGAGCGACTGATTTATTTTTATCCTTCTCCGCCAGACCCGTACGCGCATGATGCTGCGAGGATGGGCGGAGCTCGGGGGGCGGCGCCTCACCCGGGCCGGGCTCGAGGAGATGGTTCGGGGAGAGGACCCCCGGGTGGCCCGCCTCGGCGGCGAGTTCGCCCTCGAGGTCGACGGGTGGCGCGCCCGCGACCACCTCGGCATTATTCCCGGGGCCTGCCCGCCCGGTGTGCTGCAGCGAGACGGCGAGACCGTCCTCAGGATCGAGCCGGAGGTCCGGGATCTCTCCCTGGAGGAAGCGGTCCTCGAGGCCGTCCGGCGCCGGGCCGACGAGGGGGTGGTGGCGCTCTCGGGCGGCGTCGACTCGGCCCTGATCGCGGCTCTCGCGCAACGGCCGTGCGTTGCGGTCGGGCTCGAGGAGAGCCACGACCTCGAACGGGCCCGGTACGTGGCCGAGGCCCTGGACCTTGAACTCACGACCGTCGAGATCCCCCCGGACCGGCTTCCGGAGGCTCTCGGCGCTGTGCTGCCCGTGATCCCCGAGCGGACCCCGGTCAACGCCTCGATCGCGGCCACGCTCTACTTCGTGGCCGAGTGGGCCGGCACCCACGGGTACGAACGGATCCTGGCTGGCCAGGGGGCCGACGAGGTCTTCGGCGGGTACGCCCGGTATGTCGACGGCGGCGATGCCGCCTCCATGCTCGTCTCCGACTTCGCCTCGCTCCCGGCCCAGGGCGCCCGCGATCAGGGCGTGGCCGGCCTCTTCGGCAGCTACCTCTCGATGCCCTATCTCGACCTCGCAGTCCTGCGCGCCGCACGCGCGCTCCCGCCGTCGAGCCTCGTTCGCGACGGCCTTGGCAAACAACCGCTCCGTGCGGTCGCCGCGGCCCATATCCCGGCCGATATCGCGGGATATCCGAAGAAAGCGATGCAGTACGGCTCTGGGATCTGGCGCGAGCTCCGCCGGCTGTCACGTCATAACGGTTATAAAAACGCGGTGCAAGGGTACTTAATCACCCTGGAGAGGAACGAGCATGGTCGATGAGAGCGATGTCCGGCGGATCGCCGAGCTCGCGGATGTGGGGATACCGGCCGATGAGCTGCCGACCTTTACCGCGCAGTTCAACCGGATCCTCGAATACTTCGATATACTGGATACCCTCGGCGATGCCCGCGCCGGCGAGCGGCGCCTGCACACGGTCCTGCGCGAGGACGAGCCCTGCCCGTCCCTGCCGCGCGAGGCCGTGCTCGGCAATGCCGCCGAGAACGAGGACGGGTTCGTGAAGGCCCCGCGGGTGATGTGATGGAGGACCGGTACAACGCCTATCTCCTCCGCTCGGACGAGCCGGGCGGATCCATGGGCCCGCTCGCCGGCCGGACGGTCGCGGTCAAGGACAACATCTCGACCGCGGGCCTGGAGACGACCTGCGGATCGAGGATACTCAAGGGTTACGTCCCGCCGTACGACGCCCACGTGGTCACCCTCCTCAGGGAGGCAGGCGCCGCGATCAACGGTAAGACGAACATGGACGAGTTCGGCATGGGGAGCACGACCGAGAACTCGGGCTTCGGGCCGACCCTGAACCCCGTGGACCCGACGAGGGTCCCCGGCGGCTCCTCGGGCGGCTCGGCCGCCGCGGTGGCCGCTGGACTGGCCGAGCTCGCGCTCGGCACGGACACGGGCGGTTCGATCCGTTGCCCGGCCGCGTTCTGCGGGATCGTCGGGCTGAAGCCGACCTACGGGCGGGTCTCTCGGTACGGCCTGGTGGCCTACGCGAACTCGCTCGAGACGATCGGCCCCATGGCCCGGACCGTCGGGGACGTCTCGGCCCTCTATCGCGTGATCAGCCGGCACGACCCGCGCGACACCACCATGCAGGGCCGGCCGTACGAGCACGACCCCGCGCCGACCGTGGCCGGGCGCCGGATCGGTGTCCCCGCCGAGTTCTTCGGCGAAGGCGTCGACTCCCGCGTCGCGACCCGGGTCGAGGAGGCGATCGAGACCCTCTCCGCCTGCGGCGCGACGATCGTCCCGGTCTCGATGCCCTCCATGGCCTCGGCCCTCGCGGCTTACTATGTCACCTGTACCTCCGAGGCCTCCTCGAACCTGGCCCGGTACGACGGGGTCCGGTACGGGCCCGGCGGCGAGACCGCCCGGCCCTGGCACGAGGCCTTCACCGATGTCCGGGGAAGCCACTTCGGCGAGGAGGTCCGGCGGCGGATCCTGCTCGGGACCTTCGCCCTCTCGGCCGGGTACTACGGCAAGTACTACGGCAAGGCCCAGACGGCCCGCGCGAACGTCGCGGCCGACTTCGAGCGGCTCTTCGGAACCATCGACCTGCTCGCGGGCCCGACCATGCCCACGGTCGCGTATCGGCTTGGCGAGCTCGCCGATCCGCTCTCGATGTACCTCGCCGACATCCTGACCGTGCCCGCAAACCTGGCCGGCGTCCCCGCCATCTCGGTGCCGTGCGGCGAGGTGGACGGGCTCCCGGTCGGCCTGCAGCTGATGGGCCGGATGTTCGACGACGAGGCCGTGATCGATGCGGCCGCCGCGTACGAAGCGGAGGCGACCGCATGAGCGACGGCCAGGTGATCATCGGCCTCGAGGTCCACTGCCAGCTCGACACAAAGACCAAGCTCTTCTGCGGCTGCTCGACCGACTACCGCGACGACGGCCCGAACACCCACGTCTGCCCGGTCTGCCTGGGCTTGCCGGGCACGATGCCCGCCGTGAACCGGCGCGCGGTCGAGTTCGCCCTGAAGGTCGCCAAGGCCTTCCACAGCGAGATCCCCGAGGAGTGCGAGTTCTCGAGAAAGAACTACTTCTATCCCGATCTGAACAAGGGCTACCAGATCACGCAGTACGACCGCCCGCTCGCCCTTGGCGGCTACATCGAGATCGAGGGGGAGGAAGACGGCGAGAAGAGGGTCCGGCTGACGCGGATCCACATGGAGGAGGACCCGGGGCGGCTCGTCCACAAGGGCGGCGGCGATCGGGCACGGTACTCGCTCGTGGACTACAACCGCTCGGGCGTGCCGCTCATCGAGATCGTGACCGAGCCCGACCTCCGGTCGCCCAAGGAGGCCCGGCGGCTGCTGGCCAAGCTCCGTGCGACCCTCGAGTACCTCGGTGTCTACGACTCGGAGAAGGAGGGCTCGCTCCGCGTGGACGCGAACATCTCCATCTCGGGCCACGACCGGGTCGAGGTCAAGAACATCTCGTCCTACAAGGGCGTCGAGAAGGCGCTCACCTTCGAGATCACGCGCCAGCGCTCCCTGATCCGGCGCGGGGCCACGGTCGAACGCGAGACCCGGCACTTTGTCGAGGCCCGCGGCACGACCACGGCCTCGCGCTCGAAGGTCGAGGAGCACGACTACCGCTACTTCCCCGAGCCCGACCTGCCCCCGCTACGGGTCGCGTCGTGGGTCGCGGAGATCGCGCTTCCCGAGCTCCCCGACGCCCGGCGCGAACGGTTCATGCAGCAGTACGCCCTCTCGGTCAACCACGCGCGGACGCTCACGGGCGACCTCCGCCTGGCCGAGTTCTACGAGGCCGTCGCGGGCCAGGAGCCGGCGCTCGCCGCGACCTGGGTCGCCGATACCCTGCTCGGCGAGCTCAACTACCGCGACCGGACGATCGCGACCGTCGACCCGGCCCGCTTCCGGGCCCTGCTCGGGCTCGTGAAGTCCGGCACAATAACGGACCGGTCGGGCGTCGAGGTCCTCCGTGCCGTCCTGGACACCCCCGAGGAGCCGGCGGCGATCGTCAAACGGCTCGGCCTTGCCGTGACTGGCGAGGACACGGTTGCGACCGCGATCACCGAGGTGCTCGCCGAGCATCCCCAGGCTGTCGCGGACTACAGGACCGGGAAGGGGAACGCCCTGAACTACCTGGCAGGCCAGGTCATGAAGAAGACGCGCGGGCGTGCGGACCCGCGCGACATCGGCCGGCGGCTGGCCGAGGCCCTGACGGAGTGAGAGACCTGTGCATCTGATCATCACTGAGAAGAACATCGCGGCCGAGCGGATCGCCCGGATCCTCGCGGACAAGGCGTATGTCGAGACGCGCAAGGATGGGGGCGTCAGTACCTACACGTTCGGCGACACGACCGTGGTCGGGCTGCGCGGGCACGTGGTCGAGATCGACTTCGAGCCGGGATACACAAACTGGCGATCGGAGCAGCACCGGCCGCGCTCGCTGATCGACGCCCGGACGATCAAGACACCGACCGACAAGAAGATCGTGAACCTGGTCCAGAAACTGACCAAGCGGGCGGACCGGGTCACGATCGCGACCGACTTCGATACCGAGGGGGAGCTGATCGGCAAGGAGACCTACGACCTCGTCCGGGCCGTCCGCCCGGAGGTACCGGTCGCGCGCGCCCGGTTCTCGGCGATCACGCCGCAGGAGATCCGGACCGCGTTCGGCGAGCTGACCGAGCTCGACTTCGCTCTGGCCGCGGCCGGCGAGGCCCGGCAGGTGATCGACCTGATCTGGGGGGCCTCGCTCACCCGGTTCATCAGCCTCGCCGCCCGCCGCGGGGGCAAGAACATCCTCTCGGTCGGCCGGGTCCAGTCGCCGACGCTCGCGATGATCGTCGACCGCGAACGCGAGATCGAGGCCTTCCTGCCCGAGCCGTACTGGGTCCTCTCGGTCGACTCGGAGCGGGACGGAATCGGCTTCTCGGCCCGCCACACGACCTCGCGGTTCACGGAGCGCGAAGCGGTCGTCGAGGCCCGCGACCGGACCTCGGCCCCCCTCGTCGTGACCGACTCGCGCGAGGGGCAGAAGATCGACCGCGCCCCGACCCCGTTCGACACGACCGGGTTCATCGTCGCGGCCGGGCGGATCGGCTTCTCGGCCGCGAACGCGATGCGGATCGCGGAGGACCTGTACATTCACGGGTACATCTCGTACCCCCGCACGGACAACACGATCTACCCGCCCTCGCTCGACCTCGACGGGATCCTCAGGACTCTCGAGAAGACCGAGTTCAGGGACGACATCGGCTGGCTCCGGGCCAACCGCCGCGCGAGCCCCACGCGGGGGAAGAAGACCTCGACCGACCACCCGCCGATCCACCCGGCCGGGATGGCGACGCGGGCCGAGCTCGGCGAGGAGCGCTGGCGCCTGTACGAACTCGTGGTCCGCCGGTTCCTCGCGACCCTCGCACCCGACGCTCGCTGGACCACGCGCAAGGTCCTGTTCGAAGCCGGGGACGAGCCGTACACGACGACCGGCTCGACCCTGGCCGAGGCCGGGTGGCGGACGGTCTACCCCTACTCGGACGCGGCCGAGCACGAGCTCCCGCCGTTTGCCGTCGGCGAGCGGCTGCCCGTCCTCGACGTGCGGCTCGAGGAGAAGGAGACCCAGCCCCCGCCGCGGTACACCCAGTCGCGCCTGATCCAGGTGATGGAGGAGCTCGGCCTCGGGACCAAGTCGACCCGGCACGAGGTGATCGGCAAGCTCGTCGGGCGCAAGTATATCGAGGGCAACCCCCTACGGCCCACGCTGGTCGGCCGGGCCGTGATCGAGTCCCTCGAGGAGCACGCGGACCTGATCACCAAGCCCGATATGACGACCGCGATCGACGCGCACATGCAGGAGATCAAGGACCGGCAGCGGAGCCGCGACGAGGTCGTGGACGAGTCGCGCGCCATGCTCCACCGGGCCTTCGACGAGCTCGAGGCCCACGGCGACCAGATCGGGCGAGACATCATGGGCCGGACCGTCGAGGAGATGCTTCTCGGCCCCTGCCCGGTCTGCGGCTCGGACCTGCGCCTCCATCACATCCGATCGAGCCAGTTCATCGGCTGCGTCGACTATCCCGAGTGCCGGTTCAATATCGGCCTGCCGGTCACGACCTGGGGATTCGCCGTCCGGACCGATGATGTCTGCCCCGAGCACGGGCTCGCCCATGTCCGCCTGATCGCCAAGGGCGCGCGCCCGTGGGAGATTGGCTGCCCGCTCTGCCATCACATCAACTCGAACCGCGAGACAATGGGCCTGATGCCCTCCATGTCGCCCGAGCTCCTCGACCGCCTCAACGCGCGGCACGTCTACGCAGTCAACGAGGTCGCATCGGCCGAGCCGACCGCGCTCGCCGAGACCGCGGGCGTGGACCTCGTGACCGCGAACCGCCTGAAGCTCGAGGCCGAGGAGGTCCTCGGCCTCCGCCGCCGCCGCTCCGAGCTCCGGAAGTTCGTCCGGGCCCATGTCCCGCCCCGCCGAGGGCGGAGCCACGCCAAGATCATGAAGGCCCTCTTCGCGCGCGGCGTGGACACGATCGAGCACCTGGCCGAGGCAACCCCCGAGACGGTCCACGCGACCGGTATCGGCGAGAAGGAGGCGACCGCCCTCCTCGACGCGGCCCGCGGGCTCTGCAACGACCGGCGCCTGCGCGCCATGGGCGTCTCACCCATCAGTCTCAAGAAGTACTATGCGGCCGGATTCTCACGGCCCGAGGACTTCCTCCGCCACCCGGCTCCGTATCTGACGCTCAAGACCGGGATCTCGCCCGATACGGTCCACCGCCATATCGAGCTGATCTGCGAGGCTCTCGGGCACCCGGCGCCGAAACGGACGACCCGGGTGCAGCTCGAACGCGGGCGGGCCGAGCTCCTCTCCATTCCGGGCGTGGGCGAGTCCACGATCGAGAAGCTCTACAGCGGCGGCGTCTACGACGCCCGAAGCCTGGCCCAGGCCGATCCCCACGCGGTCGCCGAGAACTCGGGCCTGCCCGTCCGGAAGATCCAGGACTTCCAGGCCCGGGTCGTGGCCCCGCGCGAGGCGGCAGGATGATCGAGGCTTAAAGGTCCGACGTCGATATTCTATAAGATGCCTCCCCGCTGGCAGGACTGGGTCCACGTGACGAAACTGGACCCGGACAAGACGCTCTCGCCCGATGCGATCGCCGAGATCGCGGCGAGCGGCACCGACGCCCTGATGCTCTCGGGCACGCTGAACGTGACCCGCGAGAACCTCGCCGAGCTCCAGGAGCAGGTGGCCGAGTACGGCCTCCCGCTCGTGGTCGAGCCGGCCGGGCCTGAGGGTGTCCTCGTGGAGGGGATCGATCTCCTCTTCGTCCCGAGCGTGATGAACACGACCGACGTCCGCTGGATCGTCGGCAAGCACCACGCGTGGGTCCAGCAGGAGGCGGTCGCGTGGGAGAAGGTCGTCCCCGAGGCATATATCGTGCTGAACCCGGACTCGGCCGTCGGCCGGGTCACGCGCTCGCTCTGCCCGCTCTCGCCTGCGTCGGCCGCCGCGTACGCCTCCGTCGCCGACCACTACTTCTGCTTCCCGATCGTCTACGTCGAGTACAGTGGCATCTACGGCGACCCCGAGGTCGTGAAGGCCGTCCGCGCCGCGGTCGACCGAGCCGTGCTCTACTACGGCGGCGGAATTCGATCGGCGGCCCAGGCGGCCGAGATGGCGCGGTATGCCGACACGGTCGTGGTCGGCAACGCCGTGTACGAGGCCGGGGCCGGCGTCCTGAAGGAGACCGTGCGCGCGGTCAGGTAGGCGGATGCCGGAACTCCAGGTGGTCCTCGTCAACCCCCTCTACGAGGGGAATGTCGGCTCGGTCGCGCGCGTGATGAAGAACTTCGGCCACACGCGCCTGGCCCTGATCGACCCCTGCCCGCTCCGGAACGAGGCCCGGGCGATGGCCTCGCATGCCCAGGACGTGCTCGAGAGCGCGCGGCGGGTCACGCTCGACGAGGTCGTGGCCGAGTCGGAAGTCGTGGTCGCGACCACGGGCGAGGTGGCGCAGTCGGTCTGCTCGCCCACAAGGATGCCCTACTTCGCGCCGCACGAGCTCCGCGAGATGGTCGCCGATGTCGAGGGCACGGTCTCGATCCTCTTCGGGCGCGAGAACTGCGGCCTCTCGAACCAGGAGCTGGCGCGGGCCGGGATCATCTGCACCATCCCTACCTCGCCGATCTACCCGATCCTGAACCTCTCGCACGCGGTCGGGATCCTCTGTTACGAGCTTTCGCAGCTCGAACGAGGGACCTATGCGCTCGCCTCGCCGTTCGAGATGGAGAGCCTCTTCGAGCACCTCGACCGGTTTCTCGACCGGGTCGACCACCCCCTCCACAAGCGGGCGATCACGCTCCTGCTCGCGCGGCGGGTGCTGACGCGGGCCATGCCGACCATCCGGGAGGCCTCGACCATCCATGGGCTCCTCCGGCGGACCGAGCAGCTGCTCGAGGCGTCGCGCCCACGAAACGATGATGACGCCAGTCCGCCAAGAGGTACCAGATGATCCTCGTCGACTGGCAGATCATGGACCGGATCAGGCGGGGCAAGCTCTCCATTGACCCGTTTGAACCCTCGCTCGTGCAGCCGAACTCGCTCGACATCCGGCTCGGCGACCACTTCGTCTGGTACCTCCCCGGGGCGGCGGTGATCGACCCCTACGACCGAGATTCGGTCGTCGGCGAGGTCGACGAGTGCCGCGCCAAGGAGTTCGTGCTCCATCCCGGGCAGTTCGTGCTTGCAGAGACCCTCGAACTGATCACCCTGCCCGACAACATCGTGGCCTCGATCGAGGGCAAGTCCTCGATCGCCCGGCTCGGGGTCGAGCTCCACCAGACCGGGGGTTGGATCGACGCGGGCTTCTCGGGCTCGATCACGCTCGAGATGTGCAATGTCAACTGCCGGCCCGTGAAGATCTACGCGGGCATGCCGATCGGCCAGCTCGTCTTCTACACGACCGAACGGGCCGAGCGGCCGTACAGCGCGAAAGGGGACGCGAAGTACCAGGGCCAGCGGCAGGCCACGCTCTCGCGCTACCACGAGAACCGGCGCGTCGCGTCCGACTGAAGAGAAACTTATTTTTCCCTCCTGCCCCTGGAAGGGGCATGGCTCCGGACCTCCGCCTCCTTTCCCTATTGACTGTCGCCCTGCTCGCCGCCGGCTGCTCCGTGCCGGCCGTGCTCGGCGACCCGCCCTCGGTCTCCACCTTCTCCCCCGAACGCGTGGCGTTCGACGACTCGCTCCTCTCCCGACTCTCCGTCCCGCCCGGGTTCGCGGTGAACGTCTTCGCCCGCGACCTCGGCGGCGTCCGCGTCATGGTCGCGGCCCCCGACGGCACGGTCTATGCCTCCGTCCCGTCCGCGGGCACGGTCCTCCGCCTTCGCGACGTCGACGGCGACGGCTCCTCCGAGTCGGTCGAGCCCGTGCTCGAGGGCTATCCCCGGGTCCACGGGCTCGCGCTCGAGAACAGGACCCTCTACTTCGCGACCCCGACCGCGGTCTACGCGGCCCCGGTCGGGGAGGACGGCACCCCCGGGACCCCGCGGGCGATCGCGGAGGGCCTCCCCTCGGGCGGCAACCACCAGGCCCCGGGGCTCGGCCTCGGCCCAGACGGCCGGCTCTACCTCACGCTCGGGTCGAGCTGCAACGTCTGCGACGAGGCCAGCCCCGAGCGGGCCGCGATGCTCGTGCTGGAGGACGGGACCCGTCGGGTGTACGCCCGGGGCCTCCGCAACACCATGGGTTTCGACTGGCACCCGGGGACGGGGGCGCTCTACGGCGCGGACCAGGGCTCCGATCTCCGCGGGGACGACCTGCCGCCCGAGGAGGTGAACCGGCTCCGGGACGGCGGCCACTACGGCTGGCCCTGGGTCTACGGCGATCGCGTGGTCGATCGGCTCACGCCTTCCGACCCCCCCGGCAGCACGAAGGAGGCGTTCGGAGCCACCACCGAGCCATCCACGCTCGAGCTCCCGGCCCACGCCTCGCCGATCCAGCTCCGGTTCTACGGCGGGACGGCGTTTCCCGAGGACTACCGCGGGGACGCGTTCGTGACCCTGCACGGCTCCTGGAACCGGAACCCGCCGAACGGCTACCGCGTCGCCCGGCTCCGCTTCTCGGCGGCCGGCGAGCCCGAGGGGTACGAGGACTTTCTCACGGGCTTCCTCTTCGACGGGAACCGCGTCTTCGGCCGGCCGGCCGGCCTGGCGGTCCTGCCCGACGGCTCGCTCCTGGTCGGCGACGACTTCAACGGTGTGGTCTACCGGGTCGCCTATCGCGGCTAGACGTTCCCCGGCACGGGCGGGGGGCTGCAAAGCGCGACCGTCTCCCTGGTGGACGGACCGGTCCGCGAATGAGTCTGGGGGTCTGACGGAGTCTGTCTCCATCTCCTGCGCATAGAAAAAAGATCAGGATGGCCACGGGGGTGACCCTGACTCATCCAGACCCCCAGACTCAAGAGACATCCCCCCGCCGGCATACTGCTCGACCGTCGCCTGTCCCGGTCTCCTGGCCGACGCGGCCCTGAGAGCGGCCCACCGTGCCGCATGATCCCTGGTCCCGGCCCTGGCGAGCATGAACCCCGAGGGATACCGGGTCTCCTTCCGGTACCTGAGGAGCTGCCCGAGCTTCTGGTTCCCCCCGCCCCTGATGGCGATCGCCTCGAGCACCTCGTCGGGCGCGCACCCTCGCATGGTCTGGTCGACATACGGCGTCGAGGCGTTCTTCTCCAGCTCCGCGATCAGTTCGGCCACGGTGAGGGGCTTCTCTCCGAACCGCTCGTGCCACCTCTCCAGGAACGCGCCCCACTGCGGGGCCTCGAGCTCGGCCTCCTCGTACTGCTGGTCCAGGTTCTTCAGGAACCCGTCGACCTTCATCACGGAGAGCATCCCGCCGAGGATCTCGCACCAGTCCTCGAAGACGGCCAGGCGCGGGGTGCCCTCGGGGACCCGGCGACCATCGCGGATCCAGGCCCGGGCGATCGTCAGGACGGCGGCGATGATCCGCCCCCGCTCGCTCCCGGCCCACGCCAGCAGGTCCGGGTGCCTGAACGTCGACCTGTCCCGGAGCCAGGGGCGGGCGTCCTTGGGGTCCATGCGTATCCAGACGCATCGCCGGGGGAGGTCGCCGCCGAGCGCGAGGTTGATCCCGGTCGCGATCCAGCACGGCTGGTTCTCGACCTTCAGGGTCTGCGTCCTCCCGAGGACCCGGCCGTTATAGACCCGCTGCGTGATGGCTGTCGAGAGCTCTGGCGCCGAGAGAGTTCCCGTGACGTTGTCGAAGACGATCCCGACCCGGCCCGCCGAGAGCTCGGAGAGCAGGAGTTTTCCCCACTCCTCCCGGATCGTCGGGGCCTGGGTCATGGCCGCGCTCGACCCGGTCGCGATCGTCACGATCACCTCCGCGAGGAGGCTCGCGCCCGTGCCCATCTGCGGCTTGTCGAAGAGCATCAGGGGCACACGTCCGGCGATCATGGGGCGGACGATCGGCGTCATGAGGGCCGCGATCGCGTTGGCCCTGCTCGCCTTGATGCCGTCCTTCTCGACCACGAACGGGGAGTCTGCGACCGTGTCGGAGACCAGGGCGGCCGCTCCGGCCACCTGGTCGGGCGTGGGGTCGTCGGGGATCGGCGGCAGGACCAGCCCGGGGCCCGGGCTGTGGTAGAGCCCGGTCTCCCGGTCGTACCCGGGTTCGGTGACCAGGCGCCCGTCCAGGCAGATGGCCGGGGACTCGATGATCCCGAGCAGGGGCGGAAACCAGGAGCAGAGGTGCGCGGACGACAGGATATTCCGGGCGACGGGCATCGGCGGGTTGGTCGGCCTGAGGATCGTCTCCCTCCCTGCGGCGACGGCGTCCGTGAAGTCCGCGGCCTCGCCGAGCGCCCACCTGACCCCGTGGTCGAGGACGGGACGGATGACGGGGTGGCCGTGTTCGTCGGCATCGATCCTGACCAGCGCTCCGGCCCGGATGAACATGGACGGGGGGTCGTTCCATGCCCTGAGCGCGGCGACGGCCTCGGCCGTGATCTCGGGGAGCTGCCGGTCGTTCGCCTGGATCCGGACCCGGGGTTGGTTCTCTCGGCTGGCGGGCTCGCCGCGCTCCTTTCGCGCGATGGCCGCGTCGGCGGCATGGAAACGGCGGTGGGCGTAGTCGGCGGCCGCCTGCCGCTCCCGCTCGGTGCGTTCCTCTTTCGCCCGTGCCGTTTCGTCGGCGATGATGGTCTCGGTGCGCTCGCGGCCCCCGACCATCTGGCCCCAGCCGGCGACCAGGGCGGAGACGTCCACGGCCCTGCCCTCGCGTACGGCGGTGTCGACGGCCCCCCGGAGCTCCATCTCGGCATAGGCGGACGCCCCCCCGTCGCCGCCGGGCGCCGATGCCTGTGCGCCCGGAGGCAACCGCCCGGCCCCGCTCCCGGTCGGCGATGCCGGCTCGACGGGGACGTACCGGAGGTCGGCCCGGAGGAGCTGGGCGGGGATCGCGATCGGGCGATCTGGATCGACGGGGTTATCCGTTGCCGGGTGCACGATTGCGTACCCCCTTCCTCTTCGGCTGGGTGGTGTTCTGGACGGGGCCCTCGTTGCTGCCAGGCTCGCCGGCTCCGTCCAGATCTGCTTTCATCATTTCGGTCAGGTACGCGGAGAACGTCGCCGAGAGGTTCACCCCAGTTCGGACGGCCCAGGCTTTGGCCTCCCGCGGGAGGGTGATGGCCGTCGGGCTCGTCCGGGTGCCGGGTTTCATCGTGCGGCTCCTGGATGCAGATTCAATGCATACATATACGCAAGAATCGGGCATTATAAACAGTTAAAACGCTCAATCGAAAGTGCGCCACGGCCCCGGATCTGTCGTGCACGACATTTCCGGGCGTATTCTGTGTACTCGATACAGTACTCTTCCGGATGCCCAGGCTGCCCGGAATGTTCGCGCGCGGGGAGTCGCCGACGGGGGCGCTGCATCTCCCGATCCCTCAGGTCTGGCGCTGCGGGCCGTCCGGGAATACAGCGGGCCGCACTGGCGGGAGATTCGGTCCTGTGGGCGCGGGAGGCTGGAGGGGATCGGGCGGCGAGTTCGGGAGGGCGAGCGGGCGGATGCCAAGATGGAGGGCAGGCGCCGAAAGTCGCAACGCATAACGGGTATCGCGGCAACCATTACTGCGATCAGCAATGGACGAGACCCGTCTCGCCGAGTTCGTCGCGTTCGCCCGTGGGCTGAAGGGCGACGAGAAGAGCGAGGCGCAGACCTTCCTCACGCGCCTCTTCCAGGCATTCGGCCACGCGGGCGCCGTGGAGGCCGGCGCGACCTTCGAGCACCGGATCCGGATCGAGAACAGCACGAAGTTCTCGGACCTCCTCTGGCCGGGCCGGGTGCTGATCGAGATGAAGAGCCGGGGCGTGAACCTCGACCGGGTCGTGCCGCAGGCGAAGGCGTACTGGGACAACGCGTACCGGGACCGGACTGAGTACGTGGTCCTCTGCAACTTCGACGAGTTCGTGGTCTACAACTGGAACCTGCAGCGGGAGCCGCTGGACACGGTCGAGCTGGAGCAGCTGCCGGAGATGTGGCGGTCGCTCGCGTTCCTGGCGCCGGGGAAGGTCGAGCCGATCTTCGGCAACAACCTGGTGGCGCTGACGAAGGAGGCGGCGGACCGGGTGGCGGACCTGTACGGGCACCTCGTCGACCGCGGGATCGCGCCGGCGGCCGGTGGGGCGCTTTGTGGGGGTCCCGTACGTCGACGGCAGGATCTTCGCGAGGTTGGAGGCGATCGATCTGGAGGAGACGGAGCTCGAACTGCTCGAGACAGCGGCATGGTCGGACGGGTTGAAGGTGCAGCCACTGCCGAAGGCAATCGCGCCGGATGCGATCGCTCTTCTTCAGTAATACTGCCGGATATAGCCGTACGCCCGGTCGAAGAGGTCCTGGTCCTTATGGAGCTGGTACCGTAAGAGGACGAGCCGGAGCTCTTTCTGGACGAGCCGTTCGCCCTGCGTCGTTCGCTGCCAGTCCGGGAACCGCACCCTCTTCACGATCTCGTCGATACTGGTCACGATCCGCTCGACGATGATGGGTGTCGCGTCGCTCTTCGCATCGCTGAAGAGTTCGGTGAGCGCTTCTTTCGCCCTGTCCCGTTCCTCACGCGTATCGATCTCGCTTTCGGCCTCAAGGGTCTGCCGGGCGACGTCGAGGATCGCCTTGAGGAAGTCGATGCTGGTGCAGAGACCCTGCTCGTGGCGTTCACGAATCCGCTCCAGCCGTTCCCCGAGCGCGATGAATACCGGGTTGTTGCCGTGCCGGCGGATGCGGGGGATGAGCCGTATGAAAATATCCTTTCCTTTTTTCTCTCGTTCCGCATCCGTGATGACCTTCTCGAGGACGCCTCCATCCAGCACCAGTGGCTCGAGATCATCGATGACAGTCTCGACATGGATGTTCCGGTTGATCAGGTCGATGGTCTTCGGGCCGAGGACGTGCCAGAGCAGCTTGCCATTCCCGCTCGGGGGCTTGACGGACTCGTAGACCTGCGTGAGCCATCGGTACTCCTTCTCGTGCGAGACGAGGATCGGATCGGGTGAGAGCGCCTCCCAGATGATCCCCAGCACCGAGAACTCGGCCGCGAACCTGTCCCGGACCTCGTTGGTGGGAAGGGCCTGCTGCGCGGCCATCAGCCCCTCGTATCCGCCGAGGGTTCGGTCCACGCCGACGAAGAACGCGAGGCATTTCTCGAGATGGACTGGCAACTCCTTCCGGAGCTCCTCGATGTTGGTGATGACGCGCCGCACCGTCTCCTCGTCAAAGGCCAGCGCCCGCGCTACGTCGTCGAAGATGCCGATGTAATCGACGATCAGGCCGTGGGTCTTTGCCTGGCCGAAGGTCCGGTTCGTCCGGCAGATGGCCTGGAGGAGGGTGTGGTCCTTCATCGGCTTATCGAGGTACATCACCTGGAGGATCGGCGCGTCGAACCCGGTCAGCAGCTTGTTGGTAACGATGAGGAACTGCAGGGGGTCGGCGGGGTCGCGGAAGCGGTTGAGCAGGGCCTCCTCCTGGTCCCTGTCGCGGGCGTGGACCTTCCACTCGAGCGGATCGCCGGGCTGGCTGATCATGACGACGGCGCTGGCCTCGGGACCGAGCAGCTCGTCCATGACCTGCTTGTAAAGAACGCAGCACTCGCGGTCGAAGGTAACGACCTGCGCCTTGAAGCCGTTCGGCTCGACGCGGGCCAGGTAGTGGGCGACGATGTGGTTGACGACGGCCCGGACGCGCTCGGGGTTCTTGACGAGGACGGCCATCTTCGCGGCGCGTTTCGCGAGGTCGTCGCGGTCCTGCTCCGAGAGGTCGCCGGTGATCCTGGCGTAGGCGTCGTCGACTGCGGCCTGGTCGATCTTGAGCTTCACGACCGGCGTCTCGAAGTGGAGGGGGAGGGTGGCTCCGTCGCGGATGGACTCCTCGAAGGAGTAGCGACTCATGTACCCTTTTTCGTCCTCGGTCGCGCCGAAGGCCCAGAAGGTGTTGTGGTCGGCGCTGTTGATCGGGGTCCCGGTGAGGCCGAAGAGGAACGCGTTCGGCAGGGCCTCGCGCATCTTCAGCCCGAGGTCGCCCTCCTGGGTGCGGTGGGCCTCGTCGACCATGACGATGATGTTGGACCGCTCGTTGAGGACGCCGCCGGCCTCGGCGAACTTGTGGATGGTGGTGATCAGGACCTTGCGGACGTCCTGGGCGAGGAGGGCCTGGAGCTCGCTCCGGCTGGCGACGCCGACCATGTTCGGGGTATCGGCCGCGTTGAAGGTGGCGGTGATCTGGGTGTCGAGGTCGATGCGGTCGACGACGATGATCACGGTGGGGTTGTGGAGCCGCGAATGGAGACGGAGCTTCTGCGCGGCGAAGACCATGAGGAGGGACTTGCCGCTGCCCTGGAAGTGCCAGATGAGCCCCTTCCTGATCCGGCCCTGGACGACGCGGTCGACGATCTGGTTGGTGGTGTAGTACTGCTGGTACCGGGCGATGAGCTTGATGCGGCGGTGCTTCTTGTCGGTGGCGAAGAGGGTGAAGTACTGGAGGAGGTCGAGCACGATCTCGGGCTGGAGCATGCTCGCGACTGCCCGACGTACATCGGCGAGCGTCCCCTCGGGCTCGTTCTCCTCGGTCCGCCACGGCCCCCAGAGGTCGAGCGGCATCCTGACTGAGCCGTAGCGGTAGACCCGGCCCTCGCTTGCGAACGAGAAGACGTTCGGTACGAACATAGCCGGCACCTGTTTTTCATAGATCTCGTTGACCTGGTAGGCGCCGTCGAACCAGGTGACGGCCGAGCGGGTGGAAGTCTTGGCCTCGCCGACGACGAGCGGGATGCCGTTGACGACGAAGACGATGTCGAATCGCTTCTCGACGGGGCCGGCCTGGAAGGTCCACTGGTTGGTGACGACCAGGTAGTTATTCGCGGGGTCGGCGGCGTCGACGAGCCGGACGGGGACGTGCTCGCCGTTCGGGCCGAAGGGCATGGACTTCTCGCTCCGGAGCCAGGCGGTGAACTGCTCGTTGGCCCGGACGAGGCCGTCGCTCCCGACGCCGAGGAGGATGGCGCGGAGCTTGTAGATCACCTCGTCGGCGCGATCGGGCTTGGCGGCGATCTCGGGGTTGAGGCGGACCAGGGCGTCGCGGAGCCACGTTTCGACCATGACGTCGTTGGGCCGGCGCGGGATCTCCTGTGTGGGGACATACTCCCACCGGGCCGGGCGGAGGGCGGGGCCGAGCGAGCCGGGATAATCGAGCGGGGGCTCGCCGATGGCCGGCGACCGCGATATGCGGGGGCGGGTGACGGTGTCGAGGACCATCCGCTCGACCGTGGTGGCTTCGGTGAAGGTCATTCAGGTATCTCCCAGTGGCCGCCCCTGTCCGGGCCGATGCGGCGGAGCCGGCCCTGTTCTTTGAGCTTCTCGATCTGCTTCTTGATCGCCCTGTCCGTGATGCCCACCTCCTCCGCGAGGTCCGCAATGGTGACGGACGGGTCGCGGCGGACGGCCTCGAGGATCTTCTGGGAACTTTTCTGGGAACTTTTCCCAGGATCTGTATCGGGCGTCCCGGCCCCCGTATCGCTGCGGGGAACCGCCCACGTCGCCGCCGTTGCTGTCGTCCCGTCCCGTTGGAGCGACGGGCCGAGCGAGCCGGGATACTCGAGCGGGGGATCGCCGATGGCCGGCGATCTCCGGGGGCGGGCGACGGTGTCCAGGACCATCCGCTTGACCGTGGCGGCTTCGGTGAAGGTCATGTTATCTCCCGCATGACAACGTTCATTACTGATCTCTGCAGGTTACACAATTTCGATAATTCGTTGCGAAGTGCCTCTCCAACAGATAATGTGGCCTCGAATTGATTGAGAAAAAATTGTTGTTGATCAATTGGGGGGACTGCCAGTATATGTGATTGAACATCTTTCCCGTTTATCTTCCATATCCCGTTCGTCGACTTTGCTTTGGAAAGCAGGCGTGTGTGCGTCTTCTTCTCATTCCATTGTAACACAGCGAACTTTGGGAGCAATGTTCCATCTCGAAAGCGGAGTCGAATTAAAAGGTCTGGATAAAAGCAACCTTCAGGGATTTGTTCCACAACCCCCGCGCAACCACAAAGATATCTGTTGCCATTACCTCGAACGATAAGGATGTCATCTGGATATAACCTGAATCGATCCACTTCGTTGGCTTGAACATTCGCATATTTTAAGTTCCCATCCCCGGCCACTTTTCCGTCTCGTATTGCGCTGATACTCAGCGTTGGAATTCCCGCGGGATCCGAAGTCGTCTGCGGAGAGAATCCGTTCTTGGGGCTTTCAAGAAATAAATCACGACAGTCAAACAAAGGCCAGCTGGCACCGTCGTAGAGAAACTCATCGAGTTTCGCTTCGATGAGTAACCGCACCGCTCCCTCAGATCCCGCCATCCTATCGATAGCTTCATCCACCGCCCACAGCACCTCAGCGATCCGCCGCTGGGCCTCGAGGGGCGGGAGGTCGAACTCGAAGCCGGCGAGGCTCGACCAGTTCGTCCGGGGCGAGAGCGAGCCGGCCGATGTCCCGACGGCGTGCTCGTAGAACCGCTCCGAGAGGCAGATGAATGGCAGGAGCTCGGGGAGAAGCCGGCCGTCCTTCGGCGCGAGGACGTAGATGTCGCCCGAGACCACCGCGTCGAACTCCGCAACCGCGACCTTCCGCTGGTACGCCCGGCGCTTGCCGAAGAGCACCTGTCCCGGCCGGCAGCGGCGTGTGAACGTGGTGCCGTCGGCGACGTTGCCCCACGAGCGGACATGGAGCGAGCCGGGCTCGAGGTGCTCGAGGCCGATGAACCGCTCGAGGCCGGCGCCGGCGGGGTCGCGCTCGGTCTCGTTCACGTTCTGCACCACGTCGCCGAACCGGACCCGCGACCACCCGCTCCGATCGAAGAGTGGGAGCGAGCGCCAGTCCGGGTTCGGGGAGAGGCCCCCGAAAGCGTCCGCGGTCCCGCTCGCGCCGTCCCCCACACTCTCGCTCATGTCCACGCGCTCTCCTGCCTCTTCGTCGTCTTCATCCTCTTCATGTTCCTCTCGAGGTGGTCGTGGACGTGGGCGTGGACATAGACGTGGGCGTGCACCGGATCGCAGTCGGGACCCTGTGCGTATCGAACCATGCGAAAGCATGCCGGACATCTGCGGGGGTGTACGAAACACCCAGCGATCGTCCTCCTTCTCCATCCTGCATATTTATAAAACCTGACGATTAGACCTTGTCACCTTACGATTACTCGACGATTAACCCGGAATTATATCGTCTGCATCATCGCTCCCTCTCGGCCAGCACGTATCGGGTTGACCGCCCCTCCCCGTGACGGGCGGCAATCCCGAGACGCACGAGAAATCCGAGATCCCCCGATGCTGTTGCCCTGGATACGCCCAACGTCTCGGCACAGGCACGCGCAGTCAGCTCCTCTCCCTGCACGAGCCGGGCGACCATTCTCCTCTGGCGCTCGTTGAGCAACGCCTCTACCGCTGGAGTAACGATGGTTCCAGGCCCTTGCGTCGGTGCCCGGATACGGTCGATGTTCTCGCCGGGGCCGGGGAACGCGACCACAAAAAAACCGTCAACCAGATCGAGGGAGGGTGCGTCCAGGCCATGATTGAGCATCTCGTCGCGCATACGGCCGAAACCGAGGCCACGTTCCTCCATCCGGTGGAAAAAAGATAGACTTTGAGCGATGACCGGGTTGCGGGATATTTGATAGTAATTCCCGGTGCGGAGGCGTGCGATTGTCAACGGGAAAGGAGGTCCGCCGGGGCTACTGACGACAACCCGGTCCGAATACACTTCGAGTTTGATCTTCCGACCTGCATCCTCGTAATCCCGATGGACCACGGCATTAACCAGTGCTTCCCGCAATGCCTCCACGGGATACTCGTCGAGCCGCACCCGGTTCAGCCCGATAACTTTCATCGGATGCCGCGTATTTCGGTCGACAAAGGCAATGGCCCGGTCCACTGCAAGAGGCAAGGGCAATCGGATATCTTCGTGGTCGCGTGGCTCTCCGTCGCGACGTGTGCTCCGGTACGCATCGGCAAGGACTCGGCACTGTGGAAAGACTGCAGACGGATCCCGAGCCAGCATCAGGACTCCCGCAGCGGTCGCGTAATGGCGACCGGACCGCCGATCGCACCGGACAAGACTGCGCATGGAAGCACTCGCAAGAAGATCGGATAGGGAGATCGTTGTTGGATCCCTCAGATCAGCCGCTCCGATGAGGTGCCGAGCCGTCTCGTGGTCCAGGCTCTCCCATGAGACGCTGGCAACCATCTGCAATTCAAAAAGAGATGCCGCCTCGATGGCACGATCGGCGATCTCGTTCTCATCATGTGTTGGCGTTATCCCGAAGGAGCGTTCAAGCAGACGGACAAGAGCGGCACGGACCTCCTCCCTGAGTTCGACGACATTGCGGAATCGTTTGTATTTCCTTCCATCGTCATCGATCTCTTCGAGGAGCCGCATGATGCCGTCGTCGCGCACCACATGGGCACCGCCACGGATGAAAACGAGGATTGGTATCTCCCGCTCCTTCGCACGACGATATTCCAGATGGGTGATGGAGAGCGAGCCGGTCTGAGTCCCGTATTCCGCTCCAATTATCAGCACGTAGACCTGGCAGCGGTCGAGCTCCCCGAGGCACCCCTCCAGAGCTCTGTCGGGAGAGGCCGGCTCACATTCATAGAGCACTGGCATGCAGTGCGTAGACAGGAACGGATCCGTCTGTACCAGGCTCTGGATGATCACTCGTTCATCCTCGAGCTCCTTTTGTACGGAGCTGACAAAGACCCTGAGCCGATCCGTCATAGCCGTTGCTCCTCTAAGAGTCCCCTCAACGTTACATGAAGGTCTCGCGAACCGTCGAGCCACGCCTCGAGCGCCCCGGCCAGGTCGTCCGATTCATCCGAGCCGCCATTCTCCCCGCTGTTAACCGTCACACCGTTGACGTAGAGCGGAATGCTCAGGCTCCCGCCGCGCTCGAGGCAGTCCGTGTTCGTCGCCACGGCAGCAAAGCCGGCCTCGTCCCTGAACGCGCGATAGGCCCCGGCGATCCGCTCGATGTGCTCGTCCGTCAGGAAGCTCTGCGCCCGCTCGCGGGTCACCTCGTCGACCGCGTTGATGAAGAGGATCTTCCCGCGCCGCTCCTCCGACTTTGCCGTGCGGCAGATCACCACGCACGCCTCCATCGGCGAGTTGTAGAAGAGGTTCGGCCCGAGGCCGATCACGCACTCCACCAGGTCGGCCTCGATCAGCCGCCGGCGCATCGCGGCCTCCTCCTGCCGGAAGAGGACGCCGTGCGGGAAGAGGATCGCGCACCGGCCCGTCACAGGGTCGAGGCTTGTGAGGATATGCTGCAGGAAGGCGTAGTCGGCCCTCCCCTGCGGCGGCGTGCCGAGGAAGTTGCGGCCCCACGGGTCCGCCGCGAACGCTGCCTTGTCCCACTGCTTGATCGAGTACGGGGGATTCGCGAGCACCACGTCGAACTGCCGCAGTCGATCGCCCTCGACGAAGAGCGGGCTCGAGAGCGTGTCGCCGCGCACGATCCGGAAGTTCTCGATGCCGTGCAGGAAGCAGTTCATCCGCGCAATCGAGGAGGTCATCAGGTTCCGCTCCTGGCCGTAGAGCCGGACGTTCCGCCACTCGAGCCCCTGGCTCCGGAGGCGGGCGACGGCCGAGAGGAGCATCCCACCCGAGCCGCAGGTCGGGTCGTAGATCGACTCTCCCGGCTGCGGCTCGAGCAGTTCGGTCATCAGGTGGACGACCGTCCGGTTGGTGTAGAACTCGGCCGCGGTATGGCCCGAGTCGTCGGCGAACTTCTTGATCAGGTACTCGTAGCCGTTCCCGAGCTCGTCCTCGGGGAGGTTCGCGATGGTGAGATCGAGGGAGGAGAAGTGCTCGATGAGATCGCGGAGGAGGGGATCGGAGAGCCGGTCCCTGTTCGTCCACTGCGCGTCGCCGAAGATGCCATAGAGCTGCTCGGGATTTGCCGTCTCGATGGTGCGAAGCGCAACCTGGAGCGCGCTCCCGACGTCCTTTGCGACGCCGCGGATCACGCGCCAGTGGGCCTCCGTCGGTATCTGGAACCGGTGGTTCTCCGGGAACGCCGCGAAGTCGGTGTCTCCGCCAGACTCCGCGAGCGCGATCGCCGTCTCCTCGTCGTGGACGTCGCAGAGCCGCTTGTAGAAGAGCAGCGGAAAGATGAACTGCTTGTAGTCGCCGGCATCGATGGTTCCTCGGAGCAGCACGGCCGCGCCCCAGAGATACGACTCGAGCTGCTGCTGCGTGATGCGCCCGGACGCGGGCTCCTCCACGGGAAGCTGCGCCTGATGGGTCGCGACCTTATCGCGGGAGGGGATCATAGCAGCAGCCCCTCGCGTTTCAGGACGGCGATCAGGCGATCCTCGGCGGCGAACGCGGCCGTCGCGCTCTTGCGCAGCCGAGCCGTCGCCTCTTCCACGGTCAATGCCTCGCCCTCGACCACCGGCTCGACGTAGCGCGGGATGTTCAGGTTATAGTCGTTGGACGCAATCTCCTCGAGCGAGACCACGCGGGCGACGCCGTCCACGTCCCCGAAGTCGTGGTACCATCCGTAGATCCGGTCGACGTGCTCGGGCAGGAGTTCGTTCTGGGCGCGGCCGGCCCGGAACTCCTTCGAGGCATCGATGATCAGGATCTTATCCTTCTTCTCCGGCGCCTTGACTCTGCGGAAGACGAGGATGCAGGCCGCGAGGCCGGTCCCGTAGAAGAGGTTCGGCCCGAGTCCGATCACCGCCTCGAGCAGGTCCATCTCGAGGATCCGCTTCCGCATCGCGCCCTCCTTGCCCATCCGGAAGAGCGCCCCATGCGGCAGGACGACGGCCACGCGCCCTCTTGCGGGCGCCATCGACGTGATCATGTGCTGGACCCAGGCGTAGTCGCCGCTCCGGTTCGGTGGGAGCCCTGCGAAGTTCCGGCCGTACGGGTCGCTGGCCCAGATGTCATCGCCCCAATTCTGCAGGGAAAAGGGAGGGTTGGCGATGACGCAGTCGAAGGTGGCGAGGTTGTCGCCAGAAAAGAACGCCGGCTCCCGCAGCGTATCGCCGCGATGGATCGAAAAGTCTGACGCCCCGTGCAGATAGAGGTTCATCCGGGCGATGGCCGAGGTGGTCAGGTTCTTCTCCTGGCCGAAGAGCTGGCCCCAGAGCGTCCGGTCGTCGCCGTGGTTCTCGTGGACGTGGTGGATCGCCTCGAGCAGCATACCGCCTGTACCGCACGCGGGATCGTAGACGCTCTCCCCCTCGTGGGGATCGAGGATCCGGATCATCAGCCGGACCACCGGCCGCGGCGTGTAGAATTCGCCAGCCTTCTTGTTGGTCAGGTCGGCGAATTTCTTGATCAGGTACTCGTAGGACTGTCCCAGGACATCGGCCTCGGCCGTCTCGTTGCTCAGGGTGATCCCGGAGAACTGCTCTATGAGATCGCGGAGCAGGGCGTCGGAGAGGCGGTCCTTGTTTGCCCACTGAGCGTCCCCGAAGATGCCGTAGAGCTGCTCGGGGTTCGCCGTCTCGATGCACCGGAACGCCTTCTGCAGCGCCTGGCCGACGTTCATGCTGAGCTCCCTGACATCGTTCCAGTGACAGCCTTCGGGGATCTGGAACCGGTAGTTCTGGGAGAACTGCGCATACTCCTCGTCGCCCCCGGACTCGGCGAGTGCCGCCCTGTACTCCTCGTCGTGCACATCGGAGATGCGTTTGAAGAAGAGGAGCGGGAAGACGTAGGTCTTGAAATCCGCGGCATCGACGGGGCCCCGGAGAATGTTGGCGGCCTCCCAGAGATGGGATTCGAGTTGCGAGAGGGATATCACCATTCTATCAGACCCGATAAAGAGTGTGGATTAAAATGCCCGGACAACTCTGTGACAATGCAATTACCATTCGATTCTACCTCGATAAAGTACCCATCTCTTCACTTCAACATTTGTCAGTGATCTTTTGACACGTACCGACGCCACCTTCTCGACCTACCTGCAGCGACGCCCACGCCGCGCTCGAGACAGCCGTCGGCGAGGCGTACCGCTGGGGCCTTCCCCCGGAGCTCCGCACTCTCGAGCCGCTCCCGCTCCTCCTCGCGCTCAACCAGCGCTGCACCGCGGCCGAGCGGGAGGGCCGGCCGATCGTCGGGCCGGCCGGTGTTCTGCGAGGGCGACGGCCGGTTCTTCTCCGACGACTGTGTGCGGATGCCCGGCGGGTGAACGGCCGGCTCCCCGCCCTTCGGCGCACGGCGCCTACGCCACCTCGTAGGCCTCGAGAAAAGCGTCGCGGTCGATCCCGGCCTGGGTGCAGATCGCGCGAAGTGTCGAACCTTTGATCACCTCGTGGTTCGGCATCGTCAGCGGCGTCCGGGAGCCGTCGGCGTTCGCCCGTTCCATCGCGATATGGTTCCCCGCTCGCACGACCCGAAACCCGAAGGCGGCGAGGGCACGGATGACGCGGTGCAGTGGCGCGTCCCGCGGGAACCTCATCTCAGACCGAGACCTCGGCCAGACGGGCGTCGAGTACCTCGGCGTCGATCGCGTCGGGCCCGAATGTCTCGATATGGAACTGGATCGCGGAGACGACGTCGGCGAGCGCCTCGTCGTAGGTGTCGCCCTGGCCGACCACCGCGCCACGGAGGCCGACCGGGTACGCGACGAACCCGTCGGCATGCTCCTCCACCACGATCTTCAGGTGTCGCATGACACGACTGTCTCTCGCGCGGGCTCATAATCCCTCTGTCCGTATGCAGAAATCCCTCGCCGGCCGGATCTCCTGTCCGCGTGAGAACCCGGGTTAGCGACGCGCAGGAGGCGCTCGATCGGGCCGTCGGCGAGGCGTACCGCTGGGGCCTTTCCGGCGAGATCCGCGCCCTCGAGCCGCTCTCGCTCTTCCTCGCGCTGAACCAGCGGTGTGCCGCGGCCGAACGAATGGGGCGGCCCTGCCATGCGGCACTCGCCCGAGTCCTTCTCCTTCGCCGTGTAGTTCGCGCGGTCTCTGCAGCTCGGCAGACAGGCCCATGCACGGCCGGGAGAGATAGCCCTGCAGATCCGTCTCATCTCTACGGCACAGGTCTATACCCGATGAGGGTCAAATGTATACGATTTATTCGAGGCAGACCATGCGACTTCTTCTGATCCATTCTGACTCCATGGAATACGAGGCGAAAGAGAAGACCCGGATCGCCGAGGAGTGCTCCCTGCTCGTCGACGGGATGGAGGAGGCGCTCACCGTCTTCGCCGCGGTCGAGCAGGGCGACGGCGACGGGGTCGAGGACGTCGTCCAGCAGGCGATCTCCGAGATCGTCGACACGGCCGACCGGGTGGGGACGAAGAACGTCCTCATCTACCCCTACGCCCATCTCTCGAACGATCTTGCGGCCCCCGACACCGCGATCCGGGTCCTCGCCCTGATCGAGCAGGGGCTCAACGACCTCGAGGTCTACACGGTCAAGCGGGCCCCGTTCGGCTGGTACAAGTCGTTCACGCTCCGGTGCAAGGGCCACCCCCTCTCCGAGCTCTCCAGGACGATCGTGCCGGGTGAGGGTGGCTCGGCAGCCGAGCCGAAGAGCCAGGTCGAGCACTCGTTCTTCGTGATGACCCCTGACGGGGCCGAGCATGAGGTCGACGAGTTCCTGGACGACTCGTCCTTCGGCGCGCTCGTCAAGAAGGAGCTCGGCATCGCCGTGCCGACCGGGGGGGACCCGGTCCACGTCGAGCTGATGCGGGCGAAGGAGCTCGTCGACTACGAGCCGGCCTCGGACATCGGCAACCTCCGCTGGCTGCCGCGCGGCAAGCTCGTCCGGGACCTCCTCGCCGACTACGCGCTCGGAATGGTCCTCGCCTACGGCGGCTCGCCGGTTGAGACCCCGGTCATGTACGACCTGGGCGACAAGGCGATCTTCGAACATGCGGACAAGTTCGGCGAGCGCCAGTACCGGTTCCGCTCGGGCAACCGGAGCATGATGCTCCGGTTTGCGGCCTGCTTCGGGATGTTCTCGATCATGCGAGACATGCACATCTCGCCGAACACGCTGCCACTGAAGATGTATGAGCTCTCGACCTACTCGTTCCGGCATGAGCAGCGCGGTGAGGTGATCGGGCTCAAGCGTCTCCGGGCCTTCACCATGCCCGATATGCACACGCTCTGCCGCGACCTGGACCAGGCCCTCGTCTGCTTCGAGGAGCAGCTCGGCCTCGGGTGGCAGACCGGGCGCGACCTCGAGACCCCGCTCGTCGCGGCCTTCCGCTGCACGCGGGCCTTCTACGAGGAGCACCGGGCCTGGGTCGAGAGGCTCGTGGCCAAGTCGGGCTCTCCGATGCTGATCGAGCTCCTCTCGGACCGGGTCCACTACTGGATCGCGAAGATCGACCTCGCCGCGATCGACGGGCAGGGCCGGCCGATAGAGAACCCGACCGTCCAGATCGACGTCGAGTCCTCGACCCGCTTCGGGATCCGCTATCACCTGGACGGCGAGGAGGTCTTCCCGCCGATCCTTCACTGCTCGCCGACGGGCTCGGTCGAGCGGGTGATCTGTGCCCTGCTCGAGCAGACCGCGCACCAGGCCGTGCCCATGCTCCCCGAGTGGCTTGCGCCGACCCAGGTCCGCGTGGTCCCCGTGGCCGAGCGGCACGTGCAGTTCGCGTCCGAGCTCGCCGACCGGCTGAGCGCGGCCCGCATCCGGGTCGACCTCGACGACCGCGACGAGAGCATGGGCAAGAAGGTGCGCGAGGCCGGCATGGACTGGGTCCCGTTCGTGGTCGTGGTCGGGGATGCCGAGATCGAGACCGGCAACCTGATGGTCACGATCCGCCGGCTCTCCGCGCCGAACAAGCCCCACAAGGAGCACTTCTCCGAGGACGAGCTGACCAACCTCGTCCGGCAGGCGACCGCCGAGATGCCCTTCCGGCCCCTGTACACGGCCCGCCGGCTCTCGGTGCGCCCCCGGTATATCTGACCATTTTTTCCCTTTTTTTAGCCCAGGGCGACGAGCCACGCCCAGTAGCAGAGGCCCTGCACCAGCACGAGAGGCAGACCGAAAGCGAGGAACTCCCGCAGGGAGACCGTCACGCCGCATCGGCGAGCCGCCTCGAGCACGATCAGGTTCGAGGCCGCCCCGAGCGGCGTGAGGTGGCCGGCGATGGTCGACCCGGCCGCGAGCGCCAGCAGGGCCCCCGCACCGTGGGGCTCGACGAAGGGCAGGGCGATCGCGACGAGCGGGACGTTCGAGACGACCTGGCTGCCGAGAATGGCCACCGCGATCAGGGCGGCGGGCGTGCCCGCGGCCGCGCCGAGCGAACCCTCGACGAGCCCCGACGACCGGACGCCGTCGGTCAGGACGAAGAGCCCGACGAAGAGGAGGAGCGTGCGCCAGTCGACGGCCCGGACGAGTCGGAGGCGGCCCGGCCCGAGCAGGAGCGGGCAGGCCGCAGCGAGTGTGATCGCCACCGGGGGGAGGTCGAGCGGTCGCTGCACGAGCCCCGCCCCGACCTCAATCGCGATGAGCGAGGCGAGGACCAGGACCGAGAGCAGGACGGGCCGGAGAGATCGGGACGGCCCGTCCGCGCGGGCCGGGGCGGCGGGCGGGAACGGACGCGCCCTGACAAGATCCGGATAGGAGACCCGGAGCAGGACCAGGACCGCGAGGAGCGAGACGAGCGTGGGCGGACCGAGCCGGAAGAGAAAGCTGAGGAAAGGGTTCGTGAGGCCGTCGGCTCCGGCGATCAGGAGGTTCTGCGGGCTGCCGAGGGGGCTCGGGACCGCGCCCGTGGTGACGCCGGCCATGAGCAGCAGGAGCATGGGGACCGGCGAAATGCCCCGCCGCTCGGCGAATCGGAGCAGAAAGGGCGTTCCGATCACCGCGACCGCGTCGTTCGTGACGAGCGCCGAGAGGAGCGCGACTCCGCCGAGAAGGCCGGCGAACGTGGCGGTCGAGAGCGGCATCCGGTCGAGCCGGTCGAGGGCCGCGTCCGCGAGCCGGCTCTCGCCGAGGCCGGCTCCGATCACGAAGAGGCCGGCGAGGGTGAGGAGGACGTCCCAGTGGATCGCCCGGAACGCCTCGTCGGGTGAGACGACGCCTGCCGCGAGCGCCACAAACCCGCCGACCAGGGCCACGCTCCAGGCCGGGAGGGCGAACCTCCCGATACGGCGAACGCCGATGAGGGCGGCCACGCCGATGAGCAGGGCAAGCGGGAAGAGCGAATCCATAATGGTCAAATATGCGCAGAAGCCATTGGTATCTTATGAAGATGTATCTTGTATTGGCCGGGCTCCTGGTCGCACTCGCTGTCTGTACGGCCGGGTGCACCCAGACCGGACCGACGGGCAATGCGACCGTGACTCCGACCCCGATCCCGACCGGGGCCGCAACGCCGGCCGCGACAGTGCCGACCACGGCCAGCGTCACGTCCTCGGCGACGGGCGGGCTCGAGGCACTGCCGGCCGGCCAGGACCTCGCGATCCAGGTGAACCGGGACCCGCTCAACCGCGACATCACCGTGATCTTCAACGGCGGCCGCGGCCAGGGAGCCGTCCGCGCGATGGAGGCGACCGTGACCCGCTCGGACGGCACGAGCGAGACGAAGTCTCTCGACTCCCGGACCGGGTCCGAGGCGGTCTTCAAGGGGACCCGCGGCACGGACACGGTCACGGTATCGGCGAGGATGACGAACGGTAAGACCTACCGGTTCTTCGAGCATTCGATCAAGTGAGCCCCGGCTCACTCTCTTTTCTGACACGCCAGTGCAGGAGGACGCCCTCCTCGCAGGGCTGCACATTCGCCAGATCGAGCCGGACGAAGGGCCGGGACGCCGAACACCCGGGGCCGTCGGCGAGGGTCGGGGCCGTGGCGCCGCCGATGATCATGTTCCCCGTGAAGACGTAGACCTCGTCCACGAGCCCGGCCGAGAGAAGCGCCCCTATCAGGGTGCCCCCGCCCTCGACCATAAGTCGTCCGACCCCGAGCAGGGAGAGCTCCTCGAGCAGGACTCCGAGGTCGACCTGCTCCTCGCCGGCGACGACGACCGTCGCGTACGCCTCGAGCGCGGCCCGGCGCTCGGGCGGGCAGGCGGCCGAGACCGCGACCACGCGCTGCCCGGTCCCCCGGTGGAGCACGGCCGCGTCGAGGGGGCAGCGACCGCGGGAGTCGACCACGACGCGGACCGGGTGAGGGCCGCGCCCGGCCGCCTCGCGCGCAGCGATCAGGGCCGGGTCCTTGACCGTCAGGGACGGGTCGTCGGCGAGCACGGTCCCGATCCCGACCATCACCGCGTCCGCGCCGGCCTTCAGCCGGTCGACGCGCCGGAAGTCCTCCGGGCCCGAGATCTTCACCTGCCTTCGCTCAAAGGTCGAGAGCTTCCCGTCGGCCGAGACCGCGACGTTCACAACCACGTGGGGTCGCATGGATCACGGTTGGGCGGCCGGGGATATGGCTCCTCTCCTGCCCGGGGATATCCTTAAACCGCAGGATTGCCATGACTCGTCCATGCTAGAACTCCTCTTTGCGGCGCGCTGGTCGCCCTACCTGGCCGGGGCCGGGATCGGCCTCCTGGTCTGCCTGGCCTTCCTGCTCTCGAACCGGCCGATCGGCTGCTCGACCGCGTTCCTGAAGGCGCGCGGGATGCTCGGGGGGCTCGTCTCGCCCGAGCGGGTCGAGTCGATGGAGTATTACCAGCGGTTCGCTCCGACCGTGGACTGGCAGTTCATGATCGTCCCGGGCGCGATCATCGGTGGCTTCATCGCTTCCCTCCTCTCGGGGACCTTCGGACTCGAGCTCGTGCCCACCTTCTGGGCCGATCGCTTCGGCGAGAGCGTGGTCCTCCGCTGGGCCGTCGGGCTCGCCGGCGGTATTCTCCTAGGGTTCGGCTCCCGCTGGGCCGGGGGATGCACGAGCGGCCACGGGATCAGCGGGAACCTCCAGCTCTCCCTCGCCTCCATGCTTGCGGCGGCCGGCTTCTTCATCGGTGGGATACTCGTCTCGCTCGCGATCTTCGGAATCCCCGACGGTCGGGGCGTATGGGGGCTCGTCTGAGGTCGCACCATGACGACGATCCAGGGCATCCGTAACAACCGGTCCCTCCAGACCGGCCTCGGCCTTCTCTTCGGTATCCTCTTTGGGTTCCTCCTCGTGCGCGGCGGGGCGACCGAGCATGAGGTGATCTGGGGACAGCTCCTGCTCTACGACTTCACGGTCCTGAAGATCATGCTCTCGGCCGTGCTCGTGGGCATGATCGGGTTCCACCTCCTCCGCTCGCTCGGGCTCGTCGAGCTGCATGTGGCCACCCCGTCCCTCGGCAGCAACCTGGTCGGGGGGCTGATCTTCGGCCTCGGCTTCGGCCTGCTCGGCCTCTGCCCGGGCACGGTCGCCGGCGCGATCGGGCGCGGGTCGGTGGACGCGCTCGTCGCGGGAGCGATCGGTCTCCTGATCGGCACGGGCCTCTTCGCCCGCCTCTATCCCCGGATCAGTCGCGGGATCGCCCGTGCCGGGCCCCTCCCCTGGAAGACGGTGCCCGAGCTCCTCGGCAACGTCAACCCCTGGATCGTGGTCGTGCCGGCGGCGATCGCGATCCTCGGGCTCTTCTGGGTGCTCGAGACCCTCGGGCTCTGAGCCCGCCGGGGGGTTACCCGGACCACCGGTGCTCGTATCCCCGCCGCTCGACCGGAACGCCGTCGAGCAGCACCCGCCCGTCCTCGCCCGTGACCTCGCCGATCACCGTGCAGTCGACGCCGGTGACCGGGAGTCGGTCCGGCGGAAGGCAGAAGAGTAGTTCGAAGTCGCCCCCGCCGTAGAGCGCGAACGCAGTCGCTTCGGGCTCGGGGACCCCGGCCGGGCGCGGCAGGGCCTCGTGCCGGAGACGAAAGCCGCACCGGTTCACGGCCGCGAGGTCGTAGAGCGAGAGCGCGAGCCCGTCCGAGAGGTCCATCATGGCCGAGGCCCCGGCTCGCCCGAGCGCCCGGCCGGCCGCCACGCGTGGCTGGGGCTCGAGCAGGGCCAGGCGGTGCACGGTCCATCCCTCGAGCCCGGCCATGGCCTGGCCGGGAGTCCCGGTGACGCAGACGAGGTCGCCGGGGCGAGCCCCCTGCCGGCGGACCAGGTGCGCGGGCTCGACCTGTCCGAGGGCGGTCGAGACGAGGGTCAGCTCGTCGTGGTGGTCGATGTCGCCGCCGACGAGCCGGCCCCCGTGCCGGGTGCAGCAGTCGTGGGCCCCTTTCGTGATCTCCTCGAGCCGGGCAGGGTCGTCGAGCCCGGCCGCGAGCAGGAGGGCGACCGGCTCCGCGCCCATGGACGCGACGTCTGAGAGCGTGACCGCGGCCGCCATCCAGCCGCGCTGCCAGTCGGTCATGTCCTCGGGGAAGTCCGTGGTCGCGTGGAGCATGTCGGTCGTCAGGACCAGGCAGCGGTCCCCGCACGGGAGGACGGCGCAGTCGTCCAGGATGTCCGCCTCGCCGATCACGGCCCGGACAGAGGTGAGGAGGGCCCGATCATCCACCGCGCCGCACCTCCCGTCCCCGCTCGCTCTGGTACTCGCGGAGCACGCCCACGAGCATCGCCTCCTGCTCTTTTCGGCGGTGGGTCTCCTGGCCGGCCTCCCAGGCGCCCTCGGCCGTGGCCAGGCGTTCGGTCTCAACGCGGCCGAGGAGCCCCTGGACCTGGACGCCGACCTCGCCCCCGGCCACGAGGGGCAGGTTGTACTCCCGGCAGAGGGCCACGAGCTGGGGGTCGACCGCGCTGAGGTCGGGCACGTTCAGCACGAGGGCCCGGACCTGGAGGTCGGCGAGATCGCGGACCGAGGTCCGGCCCCAGCCGTCGGTCTTGGCCACGTACAGGAGGTCGCCCGCCTGGATTCCCAGGGTCTCGAAGAGGTGCCGGACCGCGTCGCGTGTGAACGAGTCCAGGACCTTGATCGGTACCCCCGTCGGATCCAGCCGTCCCTCCTCGAACCGTCGGAGCTGGGCCACGCGCCGTTTGAGCCGGCGCACGCTCTTCTCCTCGCGGCGCAGGCGCCCCCGAAGGCTCTCGATCTCCGCATCGCGGCTGGCGATCTCGGCCGACTCCTGGACTTTGGCCGCTACCCGTGAACGGGCCCGTTTGAACCGGGCCTCGATCCGCGCGAGCTCCCGATCCTTCCGGGCGCGCTCCTCCTGATACTCCTGGACGAGCGCGCGGAGCCGCTTGTTCTGACCCTCGAGGAACCGGACGCGTTCGCCGCCTTCGTCGAGCGGCGGCTCGGGGGCAGCCGGCGACGGCGCAGGGACCGGGGCCGGAGGCCGGACCCGGAGCCCCTCCATCACCTGCTCGAGCGAGAGCCCGCGGACCACACCGGCGCGGACCTCGTCGAGGTCGACGCCGGCCGGGATTCGCCGCATGAGCGATTGGAACCGGTTGGTGTAGTGGCGATGAGCCTCGAGCGCGGCCGAGAGGGCGTCGCGCTCGTGGTCGTTCGAATAGGGGAACGGCCTCGCCGCCTCGAGCTTGGCCTCGACGCTGATATCCGACTTCGGCGTGTAGGCCACGGCCGAGAAGGATCGGCGGATCTTCTCGACCGAGAACGGCATCTCGCGGACGTCCGAGGCGATCACGAGCGGCCGGCCGACCCGCGTCAGCTCCTCGACCAGGTCGGCCATGGTCAGCTGTCGGCTCGATCGAATCGCGAGCAGGTTGCCGTCGAGGTCGAGGGCCGCGTAGGCGGTCGTCGTGCCCGGGTCGATCCCGACGATCAGGTAGCGGGGCTTGCCCGTCAGCGGCCGGAACCGGATCCGTTCGAGCCGCTTTCCCGTGATCCTGACCTGGACGTCGGCGCCATGGTAGGTCGAGACGGGGACCTTATCGCGGGGGACGGGGAGCTCGAAGACCACTCGACTCGTGCCGCCGAAGGCCCGGGTCTCCTGCTTGGTGTACCGGACCCCGGCGGCCACGAGCTCGGCCTCGATCTCGCGGGCCTTCTGGCGGACCGCGCCGTGGATCTTCCGGACGTAGCGGTTCTGGGACCAGCCCCCGCGCCCGGGCGAGCGGTGGCGAGTGACCGCGATCTCGGAGGTGTTCTCGAACGCGATCACCTCGGCACCGCTCCCGAGCGCGGCCACGCGGGCGATGGTCCGGGCCTCGTCGTACGGCGAGAGCCGGTTGAACCGGATATTGTACCGTCCCGCGACCTGGGCGAGGCTCTCGAGCCGCTCGCCGCCGGTCACCTGGACGAGCCGGGTGCCGGGGGGCATGGCCTGGAGAAGGGCGTAGAGCTCGTGCTGGTCGGCCGCGAGCTCCTGGAGCGAGTCGACCGCGAGGATCTCGGGCCGCTCCTCGGAGAGGCGGCGCAGGAGCCGGAACCGGGTGACCTCGGTCTCCTCCAGGATCTCGCCGTCGACGAACAGGACGAATGCATAGGTGGGCCGTCGCGATCGGGACCGGACGGATCCCCTGATCACGTCGACCCCGATCACTTTCATCTGATCACGGACTCCACGACCTCGTCGAGGTCCCGGCCGACCCGGTACTTCCGGGTGAAGAAGGCCAGGACGTTCGAGACGTCGTTTCTGACGATCCGCTCCGAGTTCGGGTGCGCCGGCTCGACCCACTGCGGCCAGTCGATCAGAACCACCCTGTCCTCGTCGATCATCACGTTGAACTCGGAGAGGTCATTGTGGATGACCCCGTGGCGGTAGGCCGCCCGGACATACTCGAAGATTCGGTCGAGGACCGATTCGGGGTCGTCGAGCTGTGCGCGGTTGAGGGTCGTGCCGCCGATCAGATCCATCACGACCCCGTGCCGCTCGATCGCGATCGGCGCCGGCACGGGGACTGCACCGTGAAGCTGGGTGAGGGCCTCGTACTCCCGTTCGGCCGAGAGGCGGGAGGCAAAGATCCAGGGACAGTGGGTCCGCTCGGGGAGGTAGTCCCGGTTCAGCCGGACCGAATGGAACGAGCGCTGTCCCACGTGGTGGAGCTTGATGGCGACGGGAGCGAGTCCGAGCCCCTCGTACACGCGCGACTCCTTCCCCTCGCCGATCAGGCACCCGAGCGCCTGGAGCGTGCCCTTGTTGCTGAGCGAGTGGAGGGCCAGGGAGTCGAGGCCGTTGAAGATCAGAGCGTATCCCCGGTACGGGACCGCGTCGAAGCGGACGAGGTCGCGCGCCATCAACCGGCCGAGCCGGTACTCGAGTTCCGACTCGTTGAAATGGGTCGTGCTCTTCAGGTCATCGATGGGGACCCACTCGAACCGGCGCATGAGCCGTTCGAGTGCGAGCATCACCCGGATATCGTAGGGTTGGAGGGATCGAATCACCTCGGCCGAGAGGGGCATCTGCTCCATCATTATGCCGTTCCACGGATAAAAGCAGCGTGAATCCGGCAGTCAAGGTCATAAACCCGGCCGTCGCATTGACTGTCGTGAAGGAGTCGGAGCCCTGCAGCCGGTGCCGCCGCGAAGCCGTCCTGGTGCAGCGGTATTCGGGCCGGGCCCTCTGCCGCGAGCACCTGCTCCGGGACGTCGAGAGCCGGGCCAAACGCGCGGTCCGCCGGCAGGGCGGCCTCCGGCCCGACGACCGGGTCGCGGTCCTCACCGGTGACGGACCGGCCGACGCGGCCCTCCTCGCCTTTCTCGAACGCCGCCCGGGTCGGTGGCGGGCGCCTGTCCGCCTCCTCCCGGCGGACGCTGGCGGGGATCCCGTTGCGGCCGCGGCGAACCAGGGCTGCACGGTCCTCGCCGAGGCCGTGGTCCTCGAGGACATGGCGGTCCGGGTCCTCGGAGCCGTGCTGGACGGCCGGCAGGCTGACCTGCTGGAGCTCCCGGCGCCAGGAGCCGTCCGCGTGATCCGGCCCTTCTCCCACGTGCCCGAGGAGGAGGTGAGGTGGTATGCCGCAGTCCTGACCGGACTGCCGTGCGACGTCCGGCAGAGCTCCGGAGACCTCGTCGAGGCCGAGCTTGCGCGGCATACGTCCGACCACCCGTCGGCCCCGTTCGCCCTCGCCCGTCTGGCCGATGCCCTCGTAGAACTCGCTCGGGAGGACCGGGAGCGATGCTGAGGGAGATGGTGCGCTGGCTCCGCTCGTTCGTCCAGCTGGTCTCGACCCAGCGGGTCAAGGTCTACCTCCTCCTCTTCGGAGCGATCGTGGCCGTCTACACGGGCCTCTTTCACCACTTCTACCCGATTCTCGAAGGCAAGCCGACCACCTGGGTCGAGTCCCTCCAGTTCGTGATGCAGACCCTGACGACGGTCGGGTACGGCGAGCTCCTCCCGTTCGAGAACGAGCTGACCTCGCTCTTCTCGATCGTGATCATGACGACCGGTGTGGTGATGATCTTCATGGTCGTGCCGCTCATCCTGACGCCGTACCTCTACCGCTTCGTCAGGGATACGCCGCCGCGCCGGACCGCACGCGCCCTTGAGGACCATATCGTGATCATCGGGTTCGACGAGACGGTCCGGTCGCTCATCGAGAGCCTTCAGATCGCGGATCGCTCCGTCGTGATCATCGCGGAGAACGAAGCAGCGGCCATGCAGGCCTATCGTCGGTACCGGTGGCAGGCGCAGGTGCTCTGGGGGGACCCGGTCCTCGCCTCGACCCAGAATGCGGCCTCGATCGAGAATGCACGGTACGTCGTCGTGGTCGGGGAGGAGCGGGCGGCCGCGAATACCATCCTCGCGCTCCGCGGTCGGACCCGGGCCGAGGTGATCGCAGTCGTGGATGACCCGGCATTCGACCGGTACCTCCGGTATGCTGGGGCTGAGTACGTTCTCTCCCCCAAGCACTCGACCGGCCAGATGCTCGCCCGGTACGGATTCGTCCCACCGGCGGGGCTCCACTCGGATGCAGACACCGTCTCCGCCGATCACCGTCCCCGACATGAACAGATGCTCTGGCTGATCAAGGCCCCGATCCTCCGGGGTTCGCCTGCTATCGACCGGACGATCGGAGAGCTCTCCCTCTTCGAGACCTATCATGTCGTTCCCCTGGTCCTCTGGCGGGCCGGCGCGTTCAAACTTCTTCCCGGCCCGGACGAGGTCGTCGACTCCTCCGCGATGCTCTTCCTTGTCGGGCGGGTTCCCGACCTCGAAGCCGTTATCGAGCACGAGCTTCGGGCTCGCGGGAGTGGAGACCGGTCCGCTGTGATCGCGGGGTTCGGCGATGTCGGTGCGGCCGCCTACCGCGAGCTGACCGCTCGGGGCGTCAACTGCACCGTGATCGATCCCCTGGAGCGGGATGTTCCGACCGTCATCGGAAACGCCGAGGACGAACACGTGCTGAAGCGCTCCGGAATCGAGGAAGCCCACCTTCTGATCGCGGCCGTCAACGACGACGCGGTCAACATCTTCACGATCCTGATGGCGAGGAACCTGAACCCGACACTCAAGATCGTGGCGCGGGCGAATCACCCTGGCGCCGTGGAACGGCTGTACAGGGCGGGTGCCGATTTCGTCGCGCTCCAGCCGATGATCGGCGGGCAGGTGATCGCGGGGACCGTGCTGGCCGACCAGGTCCGAATCCTCCTAGACCTGCCCGGCGGTCAGCGGCTGGTTCAGCTTCGCTGGCTGAAGACCCGATCCCGTATGACCCGCTGGCTCGAGGAGCGGAGCGGTGCCACCCTGATCGGGATCGAAGGACTCGGTCGCTCGGTCCTCCGCCCGGGCCCGACGGACGTCTTCGTTGAGGGCGATCTGCTCCTGCTGATCGGCGGCGTTAATGAGTTAAGGCGCTGTCTCCGATTGATGTAGGTGGAATCCGTGACCGATGGCGGATGTGGGTGCGTGCTCGGCCGGATCGAGCAGATGATCCGGCGCACATACTGGGAGGCCGGGGCCGAAGGGGTCGTGCTCGGGGTCTCCGGCGGGGTTGACTCGGCTGTGGCAGCGGCCCTCTGTGTCCGCGCGCTCGGTCCCGATCTGGTCCTCACACTCTCTTTACCAAGCGCCGTGAGCGCCCCGGAGGACCTCGAGGATGCCACGGTCCTCTGCAGGCAGCTCGGGTGCGAGCTCCGGACGGTCCCGATCGAGCCCGTGCTCGCGGGCTTCCGGTCCATGCCGGATTTTATCGAGACCCCATACCTGCTCGGGAACCTGATGGCTCGAACCCGGATGGCCGTCCTCTATTACCATGCAAACCGGGACCGCCGGCTCGTCTGCGGGACCTCGAACCGGTCCGAGTATCTGCTCGGGTACTCCACCAAGTGGGGGGACAGCGCGGCCGATCTGCAGCCGATCCTTCACCTGTACAAGCACGAGGTCTATCGCCTTGCAGCCGAGCTCGAACTGCCGGCGCGGATCCTCGAGCGCCCTCCGTCGGCCGGGCTCTGGACCGGCCAGCGGGACGAGGATGAGCTCGGCCTCAGCTACGAGGAGATCGACCGTGCCCTGGCCGCCCTCGCCGACCATGGATGGAAGGCCGAAGGTGCGGTCGAGGAGAAGGTCCTCGCGCGGGTCCGGGGTTCGGCCCATAAGCGGCTCGACGCCTTCACTCTGCTGACCGAAGGCTGAGGAGACCTGCGAAGCGTTCGGGCGCGTCCAGCCAGTCGAGCGGGACGCGTCGCGCCACGAGGTCGTAGAGGCTGCAGCCCTCGGGGATGCCGAGCGGCAGGAGATCGGCCGGCCGGAGCCGGCGGAGCGGCGGCGCGCGGAGGTAGGACGGGTTCGGCACGAAGGTGCCGTCTGCGAGCTCGTAGTAGATGGCGCCGTGGAGGGCCTCGTACGGCTGGTACTCGCTCGAGAACGAGGTCGAGACCAGGTTCGCCATCACGAGCACCTGGTCGCCCGGGTTGATGGTGACGTGACCGTACCCGGGTGCGATCAGGACGATCGTGCCGGCCGCCGCCTCGACCAGGACCGCGTCCGAGTGGTCCGGCCGCTGAAGAAGATAGTGGGCCCGGCCGGCCAGCACCTCGTAGACCTCCGGGTAGGCAATACCGGCCGTGTTGACCGGGTGATAGTGGCCCTTGGTCTTGACGAATTCGTTGCAGAAGGTGGCTGGAGGGATCCGGGTGATGTCGTACCGGACCCGCTGGCCGGCCAGCCAGCGCCGGTCGTCCTCAGAGCGGGCCACGCCCCGGTACATCTGGTAGATCGAGCCCGTGATCCGGCAGTCCGGGTCCGCGGTCATGCCGGAGAGCTCGGAGCCGTCACGGGGCTGAGGTGCGGGGAGGTCGGTCTCGGTCCACCCTGGTATCATGTCGACGTCTTTCGCGCTCGGTAAAGATAATACCCGATCCCGATCAGCAGGGCCGCGACGATCGCGAGCACGATGGGCGAGCCGATGAGGGCGCCGATCCCCTCTGCCTGGGTCACGGTTACGGGGACCTTCATGGTATCGGAGATCTGGGAGTTGTCGAGGGCGTCGCGGTATCGGACCTCTGAGTCGAGGCCGTAGTCCTTGGCCGTGGCGCCACCGTCGGCGGCGACCTCGAATCGTGCGGTCTTCTCCTCACCGGGGTTGATATCGCCGAGGTAGGCGGTATCGTCGGAGGAGGTGAAGGGATCGACGGCCGAGAGGCGTGCCTGGGCCGCCTTGACACCGGCGGCGCCGGTGTTCCTGTAGACGACCTCGAGGACCTGCTTCTCGCCGGCGGTGAG
>SISS01000021.1 GCA_004332335.1 Methanoregulaceae archaeon UXB-2016
GACCATTCCTGCACTCAGAAACCCGGGATAGCCGAAGGAAACCAGGAGTGCGAACGAATGAAAATAGTCACGGAGGGAAATTAGCGAAGGACTGTTAAATGGTGCGTTCCCGATAAGCCCGGCTGGTCGCGGACGCCCCCGCGGGGATCCCGGCGAGCCTGGTGGGACCTCGCCGTCAAGCCACTTTCCTGCTATCGTATGGCGCCGGCACCGTAACGCGGCCGGCTCGAGGCTCCGGCAAGGTGGATACCTGTGGGAGGTGGAGACGATGTCCGGGATGATACAGTGGAGATGTGCCGTCGATCACCTTCTTTTGCATCCATGATACGGCACATACAGGCCGTTTAATTCACCTGAATACCTGTTAGCAGGCCGTTCTTATCGTCCCCGCAAGAAACCCGAAAAAACGTCGATTAGTGGATTATATTCCCCTTTTGAGCCGGGTTAAGGATTGATTTGATGCCCGATATGACTCCGGGCCCTATCGGATTCAACGGAACAATTGCCCTCAGAATCGCGAAAATTTTCAGACATCTGAACTGAAGGAGATGATCTGAGTGCGGGGAGAGGGATTCGAACCCTCGAACGTCTTCACGATGGGGTCCTAAGCCCCACGCCTTTGACCTGGCTTGGCTATCCCCGCATTCAACAATCTGCACCCATTATGTATATAAGGCCCTAAATCAGGCGCTGTTGACCGGGATTGACTACCCCGCGCCCCACTTACGTCGGCGCGGGAGGATAAAACTCTCCCGCGGGGCCGGCAGGGGGGAGAGATGGGGCATGCCGGCCCCGGCCGCTGAGAACGGCCGTTCCGCAGCCCTCATCGCCGGACCGAAAGACCTCCCGGCATGCCTGAATCGGCCTCGACAGCAATCTACAAATACCATCGCAGCGAGGCTCTGATAGACGGAGGTAGCGAGCGTGGAAACAGCAGCACCGGACCGGCAGAGGCGGGCCTTCACCGTCCCCAACCGGAGCGCGGCCGCCTCGAGCCAGCAACTGGCGGACGACCTCTTCCGGCAGTGCCGCGAGGGAGGCACCCGGGTCGACCTCGAGCTCACCGATGAAGACCTCCGGGGCCTCAGTGCGATCCTCAAGCAGCCCGTCGCCGAGCTTAAAGAGATCTGCCGATAGGTTCCGGCCCGGACGAACCGCCTTTCCCTCCTGCAACGGGTTCTCAGTCACTCTCCTCCGACCCTCGTCATGGTTGCCGATCGGAGGTCCGGCCCGGTTCGCCGATCGACGTCGTCGATCACGGTCCCCGTGGTCCGCCCGGTTTACGGTGCCGGCTCGACCGCCTCGCCGAGGGCCTCGGCCCGCCGGAGTTCGAGCTCGTCTACGACGATCCCGTAGGCCCCGACCGCGAGCGAGAGCAGGAGCGGGCCTAGGATGAACCCGACGAGCCCGAGCAGGGTGATCCCGCCGAAGAATCCGATGAACATCACGGCCGGGTGGACCCGGGCCTTTGCCCCCATCAGCACGGGCCGCATCACCAGGTCCGGGATCGCCGCGACGAATGGATAGCCGACCAGGAGCACGAGGAGCAGGCCCCGCAGATCCCCGATCGCGAACGCGTACCCGCCGAGCACGAGCAGGATGATCGTCTGGCCCAGGATCGGGACGAGCTGGAAGACACCCGAGAGGACGGCAAAGAAGAAGATGTGGCCGTACCCGAGGAGCCAGAAGAAGGGGAGCGCGACGAGAAAGGTCACGAACGCAGTCGCGAAGTGGACTACGTAGATCGAGTACATCACATCCACGGCCATCTGCCAGAGCCGCTCGATCGGCCGGCGCACCCGCTCCGGGAGGGCGTGAACCAGCCGCCCGCCGGCCGCCTCCCCCTGTTCGAGGGTCAGGTAGAGCACGAGGAAGAAGACCACGAGCTCGAGCGAGAGCATGGGCAGCTCGCCGATCAGGGACCGGGCGAAGTCGCTGAAGGCCCCGACCTCGGACTGGATCGCGGCCGTCACCTGGGCCATGTCGATCGGGACGGCACCCCCGAACGGATCCGTGCCCGGCCCGGTCGCGGCCGAGAGGATCGTCCGGATGATCTCCTCGATATAGTCGATGTTCTGCACGAGGACCGCGACCGTGACCGCGACCGCGATCACGAGCGTAGCCCCGACCACGACCGTCAGCACGAGCGCCGCGAAGAACGGGCGCATGTGCCGAGTAAGCCAGCGCTGGAGCGGCAGGAGCACCACCGCAAGCGTGGCTGCCAGGACCGAGACCCCGACGAGGGGCCAGAACGCGACCGCGGCCGCCACGAAGAGCACGAGCACCAGGACCCAGAAGGTCCAGGCCGGAAGCGGGGCGGACGGGCTCATCGCATACGGTTCGGTGACCCCGATTCATATGCCTGTCGGATCGTGCTGACCGGCAGTTTTATGACGTGCTCAGCCGAATCTGTCCTCAATGTGTGGTGAATGTTTTTTCGCCCGTGAGTGCTTTTATCGCTAGGGCACCCGTTCACCGTGCATCGATTGTTTCCTGGCGAGCCAATGCTTTCGCCCGCTATTATTTTTTCTGATCGCCCCACTACACTGCGGAGTGGGGCGGCAGAGGTCTGTGTCATGAGAGGAAAAGAGATCCGTCTGGAACGCATCATCAACCGGAATACGAAGAAGACCATCATTGTGCCCATGGACCACGGCGTGACCCAGGGCCCGATCGAGGGCCTGATCGACCTCGGCAGTGCGGTCGACGCGGTCGCGCTCGGCGGCGCGAACGCTGTGCTTGGCCACATCGGTCTGGCGCTCTACGGCCACCGCCGGCACGGCCCCGACGTCGGCCTGATCCTGCACCTCTCGGCCTCGACCGCGATCGGGCCGGACCCGAACGAGAAGGTGCTGGTCAACACGGTCACGCACGCCCTCCGCATGGGCGCGGATGCAGTCTCCATGCATGTCAACATCGGAGCCGACTCCGAGGCCCGTATGCTCGGCGACCTCGGTCGGATCGCGGTCGAGTGCCAGGACTGGGGCATGCCCCTCCTCGCGATGATGTACCCGCGGGGACGGAAGATCGCGGACGAGCACGCGGTCGAGCACGTCAGGCTCGCGGCCCGGGTCGCGGCCGAGCTCGGTGCGGATCTGGTCAAGACCGTGTACACGGGCGACCCCGACTCGTTCCGCGAGGTCACGCGCGGCTGCCCGGTCCCGGTCGTGGTCGCCGGCGGCTCGAAGACCGACGACCGCGCGACCCTCGGCCTGATCGAGGGTGCGATGGAGGGCGGCGCTGCCGGTCTCTCGATCGGGCGGAACGCGTTCCAGCACGCGGCCCCCGATCGGTTCGTCCGGGCCGCGGCCATGATCGTCCACGAGGGGCGGACTGTCGACGAAGCCATGGAGGTGCTCCGATGATCGGCAAAGAGATCCGGCTCGAGCGGATTATGGATCGGAACACGGGCCGGGCTGTTATCGTGCCCATGGACCACGGCATGACCCTCGGTCAGATCGAGGGCCTGCGCGACATGACCCGCGTCATCTCCGAGGTCTCGGAGGGCGGCGCGAACGCGATCATCCTGCACAAAGGGATGGTCAAGGCCGGTCACCGGCGACACGGCCGCGACATCGGCCTGATCGTCCACCTCTCGGCCTCGACCGCGCTCAACCCCGATCCGAACGACAAGGTGCTGGTCTGCACGGTCGAGGAGGCGGTCGCGCTCGGCGCGGACGCGGTCTCGATTCACATCAACCTCGGCGCGCCGAACGAGTCGCGTATGCTCGAGGCGGCCGGCCAGATCTCGAAGGAGTGCACGCGCTGGGGCATGCCCCTCCTGATCATGGCCTACGCCCGCGGCCCGGGGATCGACGGCTCGAGCCCGGCCGCGGTCTCGCACTGCGTCCGCGCGGCCGAGGAGCTCGGCGCGGACCTGATCAAGGTCAACTACCCCGGGGACCCCGAGGCGTTCCGGCTGATCGTCGAGGCCTCCTCGGTCCCGGTCATGATCGCCGGGGGTGAGAAGGGCGGGGACGAGGCCGCGATCGCGATGATCGCGGACGCGGTCGGCGCGGGCGGCGCCGGGGTCTGCATGGGCCGGAACGCGTTCCAGCGCGATGACACGGCCGCGTTCGTCGGCCGGATCTGCACGACGGTCCACGGGGACGGGCGATGAAGGCCCTCTGGATCGAGGCCCGCCCCTTCTCGACTCAGATTGTGACCGCGGCCCTCGAGGCCGGGGCGGACGCGATCGTGACCGACGAACCGGACCGGGTCCGGGCGCTGGGTCGGGTCGCCACGATCGGCCCGGGCGGCGACTTCGAGTGGGACCGCGACGTCTTCGCCGTCAGGATCGCCTCGTCCGAGGACGAGGACCGGGCCGTCGACCTCGCCCGCCGGGGGACGGTCGTGGTCGAGACGAGCGACTGGACCGTGATCCCGCTCGAGAACCTGATCGCCCGCTCGGACCGGGTCTTTGCCCGGGTGACCTCGGAGGACGACGCACTCCTCGCGCTCGGCGCGCTCGAGACCGGGGTGGCCGGGATCGTGCTCGCGACCGACGATCCGGCCGTGGTCGGACGGGTCGCCGCGCTCGTGAAGGCCGGGGACGAACGGGTTCCGCTCGTCCCGCTCACAATCAGCGCCATCCGTCCGATCGGGATGGGCGACCGTGTCTGCGTCGACACCTGCACCCTCTTCGGCGAGGACGAGGGCCTGCTCGTCGGCAACACCTCGTCGGCCCTCTTCCTGGTCCACGCCGAGACCCTTGAGAATCCCTACGTCGCCCCGCGGCCGTTCCGGGTCAACGCGGGCGCGGTCCACGCCTACTGCCTCCTGCCCGGCGGGCGGACCGCGTACCTCGCCGACCTCGCGGCCGGCGACGCGGTCCTGGGGGTCCACGCCCGCGGCGGCACTGCGTCGGCCGCGGTCGGCCGGGTCAAGGTCGAGCGCCGGCCCCTCCTGCTTGTCGAGGCGATCGCCGACGACGGCCGGCGGGCCGGGATCGTGCTCCAGAACGCCGAGACGATCCGACTCGTCCGCGAGGGCGGGGGCGCGGTCTCGGTCGCGGCCCTCAAGGTCGGCGACCGGGTGCTCGGCGCGCTCCTCGAGGGAGGACGCCACTTCGGCCACGCGGTCCGGGAGACGATCCGTGAGCATTAGAATCGGCATCCTGGGCGGTACGGGCGGGATGGGCCGCCTCTTCGCCCGGGTCTTCGAGGGCGCCGGCTGGGCGGTCTCGGTCCGGGGCCGGACGGGTCACGAGCAGATGGCGGCCTTCCTCGCCCGGCAGGACGTGGTCATGGTCTCGGTCCCGATCGAGGTGACCCTCGGCGTGATCGCCGCGGTCGCCCCCCACCTCCGGCACGACCAGCTCCTCTGCGACCTGACCTCCCTGAAGGCGGGGCCGGTCGCCGCGATGAGCCGGTCGGCCGCGCCGGCCATCGGGCTCCACCCGATGTTCGGGCCCGGCGTGGCCTCGCTCGCGGGCCAGACGATCGTGGTGACGCCCGCGACCGCGACCGAGACGCAGTACGCTCCTCTCATCGAGGTCCTCCGGAGGGCCGGGGCGCGGCTGACCTTCTCGACCCCCGAGCGGCACGACCGGGTGATGGCCGTGGTCCAGGGCCTGACCCACTCGCTCACGCTCGTGATGGCCGAGACCATGCGCCGGCTCGACTGCGACCTCGTGGAGGTCCTCTCGTTCACCTCGCCCGTCTACCGGATCGAGCTCGGGCTCGTCGGCCGGCTCCTTGCTCAGGACCCGGGGCTGTACCGGGAGATGCTCCGGTCGAACCCCCACGTCCCGGCCGTGCTCGAGGCCTGCGGCGAGGCCCTCGAGGAGCTACGGGAGTCGGTCGACGATCCCGGCCCGGGCGCGTTCACGCGCCTCTTCGAGGAGAACGCGGCCGCGTACGCTGCGTACGCCCCGACCGCGACCGTCGAGACCGACCGCCTGATCCGTTGCCTGGTGGAGCCATGACCCTGCTCACACTCGGGCCCGAGGGGACCTTCTCGCACGAGCTCGCGGCGCGGCTCGACCCCGACGTCCGGCTCCGCCCCACGATCGCGTCGGTCTTCGCCGGGGTCGCGGCCGGCGAGGGCGACGGACTCGTCCCGCTCGAGAACAGCGAGGCCGGCTCGGTCGGCCCGACTCTGGACGGCCTGGCCCGTCACCCGGTGGTGATCACAGGCGAATGCACGATTCCGGTCCGCCACCAGCTCGCGACCCTGGACCCTGTCCGCCCCCTCGAGCGGCTCTACGCCCACCCCCAGACCGTAGAACAGTGCTCGGCGCGGGTCGAGGCGCTGGGCCTACCGATCATCCCAACTGCCTCGAACGCAGCATCGGCGATCGCGGCCCGCGAGAACCCCGGGACCGGCGCGCTCGTCTCGGAGGGGCTCGCGGCCCGGCACGGGCTGACGATCCTCGAACGCGAGATCCAGAACAGCCGGACCAACCAGACCCGCTTCGTCCGGATCTCACTCGAACCCGCCCCGGCCCCGTCGCCCTGCCGGGCGAGCCTCCTCCTCGACCCCGAGGGGGACCAGGCGGGCCTGCTCGCCCGCCTGCTCGAACCCTTCGCGGTTCGCGGACTCAACCTGACCCGGATCGAGTCGCGCCCCTCACGGCGCGGCCTGGGGCGGTACGTCTTCTTCCTCGACGGAGACTGTGCTCCGGGCTGGGACGAGGCGGTCGCCGAGGTCGCGGGCCTCAGTCGGGTCAAAGACCTCGGGCGGTACGGCCCGATGGAGTGTGCGTGACCCCAGTAACGCTCGCGCGGGCCGGACCGATCGAGCTCGTGCTCCCGGCCCCCCCGAGCAAGTCCCTCACCCACCGGGCGCTGATCGCGGCCGCGCTCGCCGAGGGCCGGTCCGTGATCGAGGATCCGCTCCTCGCCGACGACACCCGCCTGACCTGCGCCGGCCTCTCCCGGCTCGGGGCCCTGATCGAGCTCAGGGACGGGGCGATCGTGGTCACGGGGGCAGGCGGTCCCCTTGAGGGCGAGGACGGGGCCGTGCTCGACCTCGGCAACTCGGGCACGTCCCTCCGCCTCCTCGCCTCGGTCGCGGCCCTCGGATCGGTGCCGGTCACGCTCACGGGATCGGCCCGGATGCAGGAACGACCGGTCGGGCCGCTCGGCGCGGCCCTTGCATCCCTCGGGGCCCGGGTCCGGTACGGGGGCCGGGACGGCTGTCCCCCGCTCGAGGTCACGGGGCCGCTCAGGGGCGGCACGGTCGAGGTCGACGGCTCGGTCTCGAGCCAGTTCATCTCGTCCCTCCTCCTCGCCGGCCCCCTCACCCCGGACGGGATCGAGGTCCGGCTCGCCGGCCCCTCCGTCTCGAGGAGCTACCTCGACCTGACCGTCGACGTGATGGTCCGTTTCGGGGGAGCGATCGAGCGAACCGGGTACCGGCGCCTCCGGGCCTCCCCCGGGGGATATGCTGGGACCCGCTATCGGGTCGAAGGCGACTGGTCCTCGGCCTCGTACCTCTTCGCCCTGGCCGCGGCCCTCGGCGGCCGGATCACGGTCCCGAACCTGGACCCGGCCTCGGCCCAGGGCGACCGCCGCTTTGTCGCGGCCCTCGGAGCCATGGGCTGCCGGGTCACGACGGGCCCGGCCGGGGTCACGGTCGAGCGGGCGGGGCCGCTCTCGGGGATCGAGTGCGAGATGTCCGCCTCGCCCGACACGGTCCAGACCCTCGCCGTGGTCGCGGCCCTCGCCGACTCGCCGACCCGGATCACGGGGGTCGGCCACCTCCGGTACAAGGAGTCGGACCGGCTCGCCGTGACCGCGGACCGGCTCCGGCGGCTCGGGGCCGGCGCGATGGTCGAGGGGGACACGCTGGTCATCACCCCTGCCCCGCTCCACGGGGGGGCGATCGACCCGGCCGACGACCACCGGACCGCGATGGCCTTCGCCGTGCTCGGGCTCGCGGTCGGCGAGGTCACGATCACGGACCCGGGCTGCGTGGCCAAGTCCTGGCCCGGGTTCTGGGAGGCGCTCCGGGGGGCGAAGCTCCTGTGAGACTTGTCCTGATCGGCGCCCGCGGCGCCGGGAAGACGACGGTCGGCCGCCTCCTCGCCGATAGGCTCGGCCTCTCGTTCGTCGACACGGACGCGCTCGTCGAGGCGACGGCCGGGCGCTCCATCCCCGCCATCTTTGGAGAGGGGGGCGAGGCCGGCTTCCGCCTGTACGAACGGGCGGTCTGCGAGGGGCTGGCCGACGCGACCGGCGTGATCGCGACCGGCGGCGGGGTCGTGCTCGACCCGGTGAACGTGGCCCTGCTCCGGCGGCACGCCCGGGTCGTCTGGCTCGAGGCCCCGCCCGAGGAGCTCGTCTCCCGGTGCGCCGGCTCGGACCGGCCGGCCCTGACCGGCCTTGCGCCTGAGGACGAAGTCCGAACCGTGCTCATGGCCCGCGCGCCGCTATATCGGGCCGCGGCCGATCATTGCGTCTGGACCGGCTGTCGTGAACCTGAGGCGGTCGCGGGCGAGGTCCTCGGGTGGCTCGGGCATCGGCCGTCGCCCACGCTCCGGGCCGAGCTTATGGCCACCAACCCAGATCGCGACGAGGCCGCCGGAGTCGACCTGGCGCTCGAGGACGGGCGCCTCCTCTGTGCGGTCGTCGGCCACCCGGTCGGCCACAGCCGGTCGCCGGCCCTCTTCGCCCGGCTGATCGCAGCCTACGGCCTCCCCTACGCCTACACCCGGATCGATGTGGTCACGGTCGACGATGCGATCGGATTGGCCCAGCGGCTCGGCATCCGCGGCCTCTCGGTCACCATCCCCCACAAGGAGGCCGTGCTCCGTCACTGCGACACGCTCTCGCCCGAGGCGGAGCAGATCGGGGCCGTGAACACGGTCGTCCTGTGCAGGGGGAGGCTCCACGGCCTGAACACGGACTGGCTCGGGGTCCGGGCCCCGCTCGCCCACCTCGATGGCCAGGGACTTCGGGCAGTCGTGCTCGGTGCGGGAGGTGCGGCCGCGGCCGCAGTCTACGCGCTCTCCGACCTGGGCATGGCCGTGACCGTGCTCGCCCGCGATCCGGCCCGGGCAGGGGCGCTCGCGGCCCGGTTCGGGGCCGCCTCGGGTTCGCTCGGGGCCTTCGACCCGGCCGCGACCGACGTCGTCGTCCAGACGACCCCGGTCGGGATGGCGCCGGACACGCACTCGCTCCTCGAAGCCGACCAGATCCGGCCGGGGATGACCGTCTTCGACCTCGTGTACACGCCGGCGGAGACCCCGCTCCTCCGGCTTGCTCGGGCCGCCGGCGCGATCGTCATCCCCGGGACCGCACTCTTCGCTCACCAGGCCGCGGCTCAGGCAGAGGCGTTCTTCGGCATCCGCGCCCCGGTCACCGCCGTCGAGGAGGCGCTCCGATGAACACCTTCGGCCGGCTCTTCCGGGTCACGACCTTCGGCGAGAGCCACGGCCCGGCCCTCGGCGGCGTCGTCGACGGCTGCCCAGCGCGCATCCCGCTGAACGAGGGAGACATCCAGCCCCTCCTCGACCGGAGGCGGCCCGGAACCGGGCCCCTCGTCTCGCCCCGACGGGAGGGGGACCGGGTCCACATCCTCTCGGGGGTCTTCGAAGGGGTCACCACGGGAGCCCCGATCGCGCTCCTGGTCGAGAACCAGGGAGCCCGTTCGCGCGACTACGAGCCCCTCCGCGAGGTCTACCGGCCGGGCCACGCCGACTGCACCTTCGCCTGGAAGTACGGGGTGCGTGACCACCGCGGCGGCGGCCGATCCTCGGGGCGCGAGACGATCGGTCGGGTCGCGGCCGGGGCGATCGCGCTGAAGATCCTCTCGCTCCGCGGTATCGGAGTCACAGGCCGTGTCCTCTCGGTCCACGGGGCGGAGGGGGAGGAGGCGATGGCCGACGAGGTCCGGGCCGCGCAGGCCCGCGGCGACTCGGTCGGTGGGATCGTCGAGGTCGTCGTGACCGGGCTGCCCCCCGGCCTGGGCGACCCGGTCTTCGGCCGGCTCGACGCGGCGATCGCGGGGGCCCTGATGGGGATCGGGGCCGTCAAGGGGGTCGAGATCGGCGCGGGCTTCGGCGCGGCCGAGCTCTTGGGCTCCGAGATGAACGATCCGATCACGCCCGACGGCTTCGCCTCGAACCGTGCGGGCGGCGTCCTCGGCGGGATCTCGAACGGGGCCCCGCTGGTCGCGCGCTGCGCGGTCAAGCCGACCCCGTCGATCGCACGGCCCCAGGCGACTGTCGATGCTGCCGGCCGCGCGGTCGAGGTCTCGATCGCAGGAAGGCATGATCCCTGCATCGCCTTCCGGCTCGTGCCGGTCGCCGAGGCGATGCTCGGGCTCGTGCTTGCGGATGCCCTGCTTCGGCAGGACGCCTACGCCCGCTTCGAAGAAGAGCGGTAAGAGAGCCCTCTTTTTCAGATTCTACGGGGCTGGCTCCGCCGGCCGCAGGAGCGCCATCAGGGTCCGCATCTCGGCGAGCGTGTACTGCCCCGGGGACGAGGGCCGCCCGGCCGAGCAGTACGCGAGGGCCGAGCCGAAGAGGGGAAGGAGGGCCCGGCCGTGGCGGTATGTGGTCCCCATGATCGAGGTGCAGACAGGCTTTGTGGCCGCCTGGGTGAACGAGAGGAGGTCGAGCAGGTCGTCGTCCGAGGACGGGGCGAGGACCAGCTTGGGGAGGTCGCCGTAGGTCCGCAGCTCGCGCTCGAGCCCGAAGAGCTCGGGCAGGGAGAGCATGGTCCCCAGGTGGACCGAGGCGATGACCCCACACCCGGCCTCGCGGCAGGCCGGCGCCAGTCCCCGGAACCGACGCTCGAGGTCGACGTACTGCACAAGCGGGAGGAACGGAACAAGGAGCCCGGCGCATTCTTCGACGTCGCCCGCGAACTCGCCGCCCTCGTCGATCGAGCGGACCGTGGCGATCAGGGGGAGGGAGAGGTTGCGGCATGCCGCAGCCAGGGCCGCGTGGTCTTCGCGAGCCACGAGGTCGAGCCGGAGTTCGACCAGGTCAGGCCCGGCCCCCACCACCGTGCCGAGCTCGTCGAGCCCGGTCACAGGCGCGACCAGGTCCATCTCAGGAATAACCCGAGAGGGTCGTCGAGACACCCTCGGGGCGCCGCTCGCCCGGAGCCTCGAGGGTCCCGAACTTCTCCTCGTACTCGGTCATGGACCCGCCCAGGACCGCGAGCAAGGATTTGGCGTGGCGGGGCGAGATCGAGACGATCGCCTTGGCCCGGGCCTGGTTCGTCCCGGGGATCTGGTGGAGGAAGAGGAAGGTGAACTCGTCGTCCTTGTACGCGATCTGGATCATGTTTGAGTAGACCGGGTCGAGGTCGGGCGGCATCTGGACCTGGATCTCCTGGTTCGACATGGGGATAGGGTACCCCCCGCTCGTTTATCACTTCTTCGGACGGAACAGGCAGATTGATGCGGCATCCGGAGCCACCCCTCTCTATCATGCCCCGGACCGATTACGGCCTCCCTCTCCTCGCTCTTGCCACCCTCGTCGCCTGGGCCGTCGCTGCCGCCGCACTCGCGGCGAACCTCGCCGCTGTGGCCGCGACCCTCGTGCTCGTCCCGGTCGCAGTCGGAGCCTACCGTGAGCAGCGTCTCGCTTTCGCCCTCGCCCTCCTCTCGGCCGCGGTCCATGCCGGGCTCGCCGTCGCGAACGGCCTGCCCCTCCTGCCGGCCCTGCTCGGGGCCGTCGTCCTCGCCGCGACTGGGCTGCTCATCGCGGGCGTGCTCGGGGCCGCGGCCGACGAGGCCGGGGTCTACCGGGTCTGGTACCACGCCCTCCGCGACCGGCTCCCGGCCGCCACTCTCTTCTTCATGCCCGCCACGGGCCGCATCCACGACCTGAACGACCGGGCTGCAGCCCTGCTGGGGCTCCTCCAGACTCATTCGCTCGCCGGGGCCTTCGAGGACCCGGAGGCGTATGCGACCTTCGCGGCCGACGTTGCGGCCGGCGAGGTCGTGCGGTGTGGGGCTTGGCTCCAGGGCGGGGACGGCGCACGCCGATGGTGCGAACTCAGTGGCGCCATGGCGACTCCGGTGCTCGCCGTGGTCTCGGTCGAGGACAGGACGGCCGAGCGGGGGAGGGAGGACGCGCTCGCCGCGAGCGAGGCCGCACACCGAGCCCTCGCGGCGTACCTGCCCGGCGCGGCCCTGCTCGTCGACGACGAGCTCCGCTGCACGGCCACAGGGGGTGAGGTCCTCGACCTCCTCGCCGGCGACGGCGCCACGGTTACGGGCCGGAACCTCTGGACCGCGTTCCCCGAACGGATTGCCCAGGCTATCGAGCCGCTCGCCCGGCTCGCGGTCTTCGGCGCTCCCGGGACAGGGGAGCTCGAGGTCGCCGGCCGGCATCTCCTCCTCGCGGCCGCTCCGGTCCCCGGGCCGGACGGGACCGTGGGCGGGGCCGTGCTCCTCGCGGCCGACGTGTCGGCCCTCCGTGACCGGCTCGCTCTCTCCGAGGAGCGACGGGCGCTCACAAATGCGCTCCTCGAGGTCCACCGGGCCGGGCAGGGGGGCGCGGCCGACCGGCTCCTCGCCGCCGCCATCCGCCTGACCGGGTCGCGCTACGGCGCGGTCCTCCGGTTCGAGGACGGAGGGCCTGTGGAGATGGCCCTCTCGCCGGCGCTGCATAGCACCCCGGGCCGGTTCGAGCCCTGGGCCCTTGTGGAGGATCCGGCCTCAGCCCACTGCCTGAACGAGCTCAATCCTGCCCGATTCCCCGAGGGCCACATGCCCGTACGGCGCTTGCTCACAGCCCCGGTCCTCGAGGACGGCCGCCTGACGGGCCTGGTCGCGGTCGCGGACCGATCTGTGGCGTACACCGAGCGCGAGGCGGCGGCCCTCCGGGCCCTCGCCGACGAGGGCTTCGGCGTGGCCCGATCGGACGAGGCGGCCGCCCGACAGGCCGCCCGGGATGCGAGCCTCGAGGCCATCGTCGAGTCGGCCCCCCTGCCGCTCCTGCTCGCCGGCCGCGACGGCTCCGTTCTCCGCGAGAACGGGGCCGCCTGCCGGCTCTTCGGCGAGGGCGCGCCCGACGACCTCGCCCTCCGCCTTGTCGAGGGCGACCGGAACCGGGTCCGCACGGCCGAGGAACGGCGGCGGCACGGAGCCCGCGGCGTCCCGGCCCGGTACCTCGCGGGCGCCCTCGGCCCCGACGGCGCCGGGCGTCCCTGCCTGGTCGTCGCGGCGTTCCTGAAGCCCGTGGACGCGACCCTCTTCGTCTTCGTCGAGCTCGCCGTGGTCGCGGCCCACGACCGCTGCCGCAACCGCGCGCTCGCCGCGCTCGAGGCCCGGCTCGAGGCCGCGCTCAGGTCCGACCCGGCCGAGCTCGCCGAGGCGCTCGCCGGGGCCTGGCGGGCCTCGGCCCGCGAGCGGGGCGTGCTCGGCGCCCCCACGCCCTTCGAGACTCTGCCCCCCGACTGCGCCGACTACTCCTGATCGACGTGGCGGAGGTCCCGGGCCTCGCGGAGGACCAGCTCCTTCGCCCCGCTGTAGGTTGAGACGAGCCCGAAGCACTCGACGAGCTCGCCCTTCGCCGGGACGGGCTCGGGCACCGCGCTCGCGGGCATGAAGATGCGGACCCCGCCCACGCGGCAGATCAGGTGGCCCCCGCTCGCCGCAACCACGTCCTCGACCGGGCCGTGCACGACCGCGAGGGTGCCGTCGGCGAGGTCGGGGGAGAAGGGGACTGCGAACGCTCCCGGGCCGAGGGCCTCGAGCAGGGCCGCGCCACCCGCGACCAGGCCGAAGACGAGGATGAGGATGGCGAGGGCCCACCGCTCCTGCTGCACCAGCATACTACGAAACTGTTCGTAGTCATCCTAAATATAACCGACAGGTTTAAATGTTAACAGCGTTAACATTATACGTATGACAGGGTCTGGTCTTCCACCATCCTCCAGGACGGTCCTGCACCTGCTGGACAACAGCGGTGCCATGACCCACAAGGAGCTTGTGCAGCGGTCGAACCTCGCACCGCGCACCGTACGATACGCGCTGAAAAAGCTGAAAGAGAACCACCTGATCCTTGAGAAGTTCAACTTCAAGGACGCCCGGCAGATCATCTACCAGTCGCGCCAGGCGGCTGTTGCGGTACCAGCATGAACGAGCGGGTCTGTGACATCATGGTCTGTGACGCCATGGTGCGCAAACTCGTCCCCTCAGCCCGCGCCGAGATGGTCTGCCGCCTGGTCCAGCACCAGGGCGTGCCGCAGACCGAGATCGCACGGCGCCTCGGCATCAGCCGTGCCGCGATCTCCCAGTACGTCAGCCGCAAGCGCGGCTGTTGCGAGGGCCACGAGCTCTCGCCTGAACTCTCCTCCCTGATCGACCGCTGGGCGCTCTCGGTCATGGGCCACGAGGAGGGGGCGATCACGCTCTGCGACCTCTGTCGCTGCGCGGCCCAGAAGTACGAGTCCCCTTCTCTCGACGTCTGAGACGTCGCTCTCTTATCCTCTTCTCTTTATGACGAGGAGGCCGACCGCAACTCCGACGAGCACGAGCCCTGCGATCCCGACCCGGGTCCAGTCCACGCCCCGCCCGGCGGCCGCGGTCGAGGCGTTCGCGCCCGAGGCCCAGTCCGCGTCGAACACGGCCAGGAAGTACGCCCCGGCCCCCGGGTCGTCCACGACCACGCCGGCCTCGCGGTTGAACGAGGGTGAGGCCTCGTTCCAGTTGATCGACGAGACGAGTACCCGCCGTCCGTCCACGACCACGCCCTTCGTATGGACCTTGGTCAGGTCGTGCGCTTCCAGGTCGACGAGCCGGGCCTCGAGCGGCAGCCCCTCGGCCGCTGCGATCCGGTTGATCAGGGCGACCTGCTCGTCGTTGTCGGCCTCGTCCTCGGTGTTGAACCATGCCGCGTCGAGGAGCACCCGGACCTCCACCCCGCGCCGTGCCGCCTCTACGGCCGCGGCGAGATAACGCTGGAGCCCCGTCGCCGACTCGTTGGTGATGTAGGCCTGCTCGATCGCGATCGACGAGCGCGCCGAGGCGATCAGGCTCGTGACCTCGCCGGCCGTGTCGGGGGCGAGCACGGTCGTGATCGTCGCGTTCCCGAACGGCGCCGGCGTGAAGCGCGGGGAGTACGCCCGCTCAGACGGGGTCTCGATCGCCCCGGGTCGAACGGTTGCGACCGGCTGGATGTCGGAGCCTCCGATGTCCGCGGCAAAGACCTCGCTGAAGTATGCCGCGACCCGCGGGTCGTCGAGCACGACCCCCCAGCCCCGGTTCCCCTGCCGGCCCGCGGGAGGAAACGCGGCCGGCTTCCAGTTCTCGGTCGTGACCAGGGTCCAGCGGTCGTCCGCGACCAGGTACTTTGCGTGGTCGAAGCGATACCGGGCGTGGGCCGCGCCCTCGGACCCGATCCGGCGGACCGGGATCCCGGCCTCGAGCAGCCGGGCGAGCACGGCCCACTCGCCCGACGAGATCCCGCCGACCGGTCCCCCCTCGACGAGCACGGTGACATCCACGCCGCGCGCCCGGGCCGCGACGAGCGCCTCGCCGAGGACGGGGTCGGTCAGCTCGTACGCGTTCAGCACGATCGACTCCCGGGCCGAGGCGACGAGGTCTGCGAGCACGTCCGACGAGCAGTCGGGCGCGACGAAGGCCGTGCCCGAGACGCTCGGGACCGTGAGGGCGGAGAGACGGGACTGCCCGATCATGAGGACCCGCGGGTCCCAGGCCCCGTTCTCGCGGAAGTGGACCTGGCCCTGGCGCGGGTCGACGTCCCCGGGCCAGCTTACCCGGTCGACCGCGGCCCCGCGGACGAGCAGGGTGAGTTCGTCCTTCTCGTTCCCGAGTCGGAGGTCCTTCGTCCGGACCATCCCGGGGGCCGGCGACGCGTCCAGGAGCTCGAAGTCGGGGAGCGCGCCGTGGACGAGTGCGTAGGCCGAGCCGTTCCGTGCGACCACGACCCGTCCGTGCCCGGTCGCGCCCGGCGGGAACGCAGCCGTCCCCTCGCCGTCGGTCACGGCGACGCCGTCGAGCGGTCCGTCGCCCGCGAGGACGAAGAACTCGTCCGCCTCGCCCGAGAGCCAGGTGTCGGGGCAGACCTCCGCGAGCGTGTACGCCCCGGCGGCCGTGACAAGGCAGAGGAGGGCGAGCAGGATCAGGACGGCGCGCATCGATCGACTTTTTGTCACGCCCCGGTTTATAGTACGCCGTGCGCCCGCTCGTGGTCAAGTTCGGGGGATCGCTCCTGGACCTCGCCCCCTCGCTCGTCCCGGTCCTCCTGAAGGCCCCGCGCCCGGTCCTCGTGGTCCCGGGCGGCGGGCCGTTCGCCGACGCGGTCCGGGGGCTCGGGGTCGACGACGACGCAGCCCACTGGATGGCCTGCGCGGCGATGGAGCAGTTCGGCCACTACCTCACCGGGTTGGGCCTGCCCGGAGTCGAGGCCCTCGAGCTCCCGCCCATGCCCTCGGTCCTCCTCCCCTATCGCCTGCTGCGCGACCGGGACCCCCTGCCGCACACCTGGGAGGTCAGCTCGGACACGATCGCGGCCTGGTGCGCGGCCGCGCTCGACTGCGATCTCCTGCTCGTGAAGTCGGTCGACGGGGTCGTGGTCGACGGCCGGCTTCTCGAACGTGTGACCGCCCCGGTCGCGACCGACGCGGTCGACCCGCGCCTGGTCCCGTACGCGCTCGCCCACGACCTCCGCGTCCGGCTCGTCAACGCCCGGGCCCCCGGGCGGCTCGCCCAGGCGCTCCGAGACGAACCGGTCCCGGGGACCCTGATCGACCCCAGGTTTCTTGAGTCCCCAGCGTGAATGTACTGGGGATCGGGTTTATATGACGACAAAAAAGTGCACATCGTGCAATGCCCCTCTCGCTGAGGTCGGTGGAACCACGTTCCTCTGCCCCCAGTGTGAGTATGAGATCAAGCGGTGCTTCCGGTGCCGCGAGCAGAGCATTCCGTACATGTGCCCGCAGTGCGGGTTCACGGGACCATAACCATGGGCGACGTCGCGTGCATCATCAAGGTTATGCCCGAATCGCCCGAGATCGACCTTGAGGCGCTCAAGCTGGCCCTGAAGGCGAAGGTCCCCGAGATCCACGAGATCCGCGAGGAGCCGATCGGCTTCGGCCTCAAGGCCCTCATGGTCGTCGCGGTCGTCGGTGACAAGGGCGGTCAGACCGATCGTCTCGAGTCCGAGCTCTCGTCGGTTCCAGGCGTGGACCGGGTCGAGATCGTCGAAGTGACCCTGGTCTGAACTTATTTTTTTAGTGCCGCTCCGCCCGAGCGGAGCAGAAAAAGAGGGGACTTACTCCCACGCGAGCTGCTCGAAGACGAGCGCTGTGTGGGCACGGATCTTATCGACCGACTCCCGGAAGGCCGTGACCTCCTCGGGGTCGAGCCGGATCGGGATGGGTAGCACTCCCTGCCGGTTCACCCGTGCCGGGACGCCGATGCAGATGTCGCCGATGTCGTGGACCTCCGATCGTATATAGGCCGAGACCGTCAGGATCCGGTTCTCGTCCCCGAGAACCGTCCGGACCAGGGTCGCGATCGCCTCGCCCGGGCCGTACACGGTCGAGCCCTTGTGCCGGATGATGGTCTGGCCGCTCGCCTTCACGCTCTCGACCATGCGCGCGACCGGGAGGTCACCGAACGAGGGGAGGCGGTTGATTTGGATCCCCCCGACCGTGGTCGCGGACCAGAGCGGGACCATGGAGGGGCCGTGCTCGCCGATGATCCGCGTGTGGACCTCGGAGACGTGGACCTGGAACGACTGCGCGATCAGGGACTTGAGGCGCATCGAGTCCAGGTGCGTCCCGAGGCCGAAGACCTGGTGGGGCTTCATGCCCGAGCAGTGAAGCCCGACCGACGTCATCACGTCGACCGGGTTCGTGACCATGAAGAGCTTCGCCTTCGGGGCCTGGTGCCCGATCTCCTCGGCCGCCTCGGCCACGATCCGCGCGTTGGTCACCGCGAGGTCCATCCGGTCCTGGCCGCCGTCGCGGGCCGCTCCGGCCGCGTGCACGATCACCTCCGAGCCCGCAACGTCGGCGATATCGGTCGACCAGGAGAGGCGGCAGTTCGTCCCTCTCGCGGCGTAGCTGTCATTGAAGTCCCGGCGAAGTCCCTCGAGAAGCGACTCGCGACCCGGACGGCCGATGAGCAGAATTTCGTCGACGTACGGTATCTCAGAGATTGGATGCGCCGCAAAAGAGCCGACATTGCCGGTCGCACCGATGATCGCAACACGTGCCATGGTGATCAGAACCGGTGGGAACGGGTTCTCGGTCGACGTCACGCACCCAGACTACCCGGCGGACCCATCCTCCACCCCGCACTCCCGCGGGCGCCAAACGTCTACGGTGGGTCTGCTCCCTTCCGGGCCTGAACCGGTGCCCGCAGCGACAGGCCGCCGCTCCCTCCGGAGCCTTGATACCTGGCCGCCGACCTCGCAGGACAAGGCTTCAACGTCAGGATCCGACGGGACTGACTGAGCCGTGTGCGCCTTCCTCGAACTTCGCCCTCCGCATGCCGACGGTTTCGGATCACAGGTGACGCCGGACCACCCGGGCTAGTTCCCAGTATTTTTCCCTCTTCATGGGATAAATACCTCTCCACCTGCGCAATTTTGCCATTTCGCCGTGATACGTGCGAGCCGGGCGGGCTCCTTGTCGAACGGATCCAGGGCCGCGAGCCGGAGGCCGGCCGGAAGGAGCGGCGGGATGGCCCAGAGCGTCCCCTGGCTGACCAGGAGCTCCTGCTCGCCATGGACGGCCGCGACCGGGACCGGGTCGTCGCAAAGCGGGGTCGCCGAGAGTTCGGCGAACGATCGGAGGTGGTCGACCTTTCCCACGAGCAGGGCCGCGCGGTTCGCCTCGAGGTTCAGCCCGGCGAACCAGGCGGCCGGGCCCCAGCGGTCGTTCAGCACCACCGTCGGGACGAACCTGAGGCCGGCCACGAGGCCGAGCGTGCCGACCCCGGCGCAGGCGTCGACAAAGACGTCGGGCAGGAACCGGCGGAGGGCTCGGTCGGTCGCGACGACCTTCGGGTCGGCCAGGCCCGGGGCCTCGATATGGCAGCTCGAGGCCTGACGATAGAGGACGAGCGGCCCGGCCGGCGTGAAACGGACCGTGGCATAGACGTCGCAGCCGGCGAGCAGGTCGTGGGTCCGGCCGTCGGCGCCCGGGATCAGCTGCCGGTCCCCGACGACCCCCTTCAGTTCGGGGATCTCGGCCATGAGCCGCCGGGCCGAGGACGGGGTCGCATGCGGGCTCTGGAGCACGAGCGAGGCCGGCGGAAGGTGAGGGGGGCGGCGAAGCGGCGCGAGCGGCGAGAGGAGTGGCGTGCCGACTGTGGCGAGAGGGGCGTCGGGCCGGAGCAGCCCCTCGTCGACCAGGATCGCGTGGGCCGCGGCCATCACCCCGTCGAGGGGGCGCCGGCCGCAGGCGCAGGGCGCGGGGACACGGTCGGGGGGCCGCTGCGGGTCGAAGCCTGCGGGCCTGCAGGCCGGACAGGGGGCAAAGCGCGTCGCGAGCCCTTCAAGGACAATCCCGGCCTCGGGGAGATCCTCACCGCAGACCGGGCAGTGCATGGAGGAGGGATGCACCCGACGGGGGGATAGAGTTTGTCAATTGGATCCGGATGGGCCCGATGCGATTCGAACGCATGACCGCCCGGTTATGAGCCGGGCGCTCTGACCAGACTAAGCTACGGGCCCGAACAGCGGAAGAGATCGGATGTGAAGATATTTAATCGTCGTGTCGAGGCATCCCTTTCGGCGAAACGACCGAAAACCCGTGGGCTCCGGCCAGGCTGAGGCGGACGCACCGTCGTGGCCGGGGCTGCGGCAGTAGTGCCGGATGAACTCCGGCACGGTATAGCCCCGGCCCGCCTCATCGGCGGCCGTCACGAACGGACAGATGACAAGGCGCGGGCAGCCGCTCATGCATGGCATGGGCGGGCGAAGGGGATGACTCTGCCGGAACAGGAAACGGTGAAGAAAGGGGTAAGACGCCGCCAACAGGACTCGAACCTGTGGCATGCTGGTTAACAGCCAGCCACTCTACCAACTGAGTTATGGCGGCTCAGGTGTCTACTAATGTTGCCCCGACCGCGTAATAAAGGTAGCGGAAGGGCCGTCGCGGGACGGTTCGGTCAATGGGATGGCAACAGTATCTTGAGTGATGAAGCGGAGAGTCTAGAGTACGATGCGGGCACGTCCACGCCCGCACGTGGACCGGTCCATGAAACTCGTACAGCAAGCCGTCGTGATGGTTGCCATGCTGCTCCTGCTCCTGATCGGCATGCTCGGGCTCACCTCGGTCACGCTGATCAACGGGACCTACGCCACCCTCGAGCAGGGCGACGTGGTGCGGGAGCTCCAACGAGGCGAGGCGGCCCTCGAGAGCGAGCAGGCGGGTCTCACGGGCGTGGTCATGGACTGGGCGCTCTGGGACGACACCTATTACTTCTCCCGCGGCGAGAACCCCGAGTACGTCGAGCGGAACCTGATGCTCGAGACCTTCCAGAATCTGAAGTTCGATACCTTTCTGCTCTACGCCCCCGACGGAACGCTCCGATATAGCCGGGTCCTGAACCGCTCCTCGCTCCTGTTCGAGGAGGTGCCGTTTTCGATGACGGCCGCGATTGCCGGTACCGGGCTGCCAGCGCGGGCGCTTGCGGCCGATGACGCGGTCGAGGGACTGCTCGTGGTCGGGGGCCGGCCCGTGCTGGTCGCGGCCCACCGGGTCCTGACGAGCACGTTCGAGGGGCCGTCGCCGGGTACGCTCGTGCTGACGCGAGGCCTCGACGACGAACGGATGGCGGCCGTCGCCGATGTCGTGGGGCTCCCGGTGACGCTCGTATCCCCGCCGCTCCCGGAAGGCCCGGGGTCGGCGGTGCTGGACGACGGCGAGGCCCTTCTCCTGCCCGTGAACGCCTCCACGATCTCGGGATACGCCCGGCTCACGGACCTCGCCGGGCATGACCTCTGGCTCAGGCTCGAGCTCCCGCGCACGATCGTCGCAAGCGGCGGGGCGACCGCGGTCGTCTTCCTCGAAGCGATCACGCTCATGACCCTCCTCTTCGGCCTCATCGCGCTCGTCGCCACAGACCGGCTCTTTCTCCGCCGTATCCGGACGATCACGACCGCGGTCGAGGGGATCGGCCGACATCCGGGCGGAGGGCGGGTCCCCGAACTATCCGGTCGGGACGAGCTCTCCATGCTCGGCACGGCGGTCAACGGGATGCTCGACGAGATCCTGGTGTAACCACGGCCGCCTCAACGAGAGCGAGGTGCGGTTTCGGGCCGTGGTCGAGGACCAGAGCGAGCTGATCTGCCGGACCAGGTCGGACGGAGTCCTCGTATTCGCCAACCGGGCCTTTCTCCGCTACTTTCTCCTCCCCGGTGATGGTGAAGGGCGACGCCTCGACGAGCTCCTCCCGGGGCCTCTTGCGGCCGTGCTGACCGGGGCCATCCGATCGACCTCCGCCGGCTGCCCGGTGGTCGAGCCCGAGACCTCGTTCGAGCACGGCCCGGCCCTGCGGCGGGTCGCCTGGACCGTGCGTGCCCTCGGCGGGGGGGCGCACCAGCTCGTCGGACGGGACGTAACGGTCCAGCACGAGGCCCTGGTCGAGCTCCGCCGATACCGGGACGAGCTCGAGGTGCTCGTCGCCCGGAGAACGGCCGAGTGCATGACCATGCATGACCGGCTGGCCACCACCGAGCGGCTCGAGGCCCTCGGCGTGCTGGCAGGTGGGATCGCCCACGACTTCAACAACCTGCTCGCGGCCGCAATGGGCAATCTCGAACTGGTCAGGCTCGGCCTGCCGCCCGATACGCCGGTCGCGGAGCGACTCGACGAGCTGGCCCGGCATCTCGAGCGCTCGACCGGATTGACCTCACAGCTCCTGACCTTTGCCCGGGGCGGCTCTCCGATCAAGCGCGCCACGCGGATCGTCGATCTCGTCGGGGATACGGCGGCCTTTGTCTGCCGTGGCTCGGGTGTTCGATGCGTCCTCGCAGCGCCTGAAGGGCTCTGGACGGTCGAGGTCGACCCGGATCAGATCGCCCAGGTGATCTCGAACCTGGTCCTGAATGCGGTCCAGGCCATGGACGGCTGGGGCGCGATCGAGTGCGAGCTTGAGAACGTCCGCCTGGACGGCAGTGAGGGGCTCCCGCTTCCGCCCGGCCCTTATCTCCGGTGCGAGGTTCGCGACCACGGCCCGGGCGTGCCCCCCGATCTCCTCCTGCGGATCTTCGATCCGTTCTTCACGACCCGGCCAGCCGGGTCGGGCCTCGGCCTCTCGACCTCGTTCTCGATCGTCCGGCGCCACGGGGGGTACCTGGCCTGTCAGCCGGCGCCGGGCGGGGGAGCGGTCTTCATCCTCCACCTCCCCGCGCACCCCGACAGCGCGCCGACGCAGATCGCGCCGGCGGTCGTGGCACCGCCTTCACGGGCGGACGCCCCGCCTGCCCGCGTCCTGCTGATGGACGACGAGTCGGCGATCCGCGACGTGACCGGGGCCATGCTTCGGATGCACGGTTTCCAGGTCGAGTGCGCGGCCGATGGCGAGGAGGCGCTCGAGCGCTACGTGTCGGCCGCCGCCGACGGACACCCCTTCGACCTCGTGATCATGGACCTGACCATCCCGGGCGGCATGGGTGGCCGCGAGACGATGGAGCGCCTGCTCGTCCTCGACCCCTCGGTCCGTGCGATCGTCTCATCGGGGTACTCGGACGACCCGGTCATGGCCGACCACGCGGCCTGCGGCTTCGTGGGTGTGCTGCCGAAGCCGTACAGGCTGGCCGAGCTCCTGGCCGCGGTCAGGTCGGCCCTCGCCACCTGATCAGGGTTTGCGGATCGTCTGGAGAAGCGCGATCAGGTGTGCGATCTCGTCGTCGAGCCCGTTGAGCAGCACGGCCGTCCGCTCGGTCGCGACCGCCCCCGCGGGCGAGGCTGCGATGTACCCCTGGGCCTCGAGGACGTGGAGCGAGTAGCGCACACGGTGGACGGGTTCGCCCAGGAGCTCGGAGAGTTTCATGATCCCGATCGGCTGGTGGGTTCCCACCGCCTTCGCCACCTCGAGGTGCCGGGCGAGCAGTTCGATCTCGCTCCGCATCTTGCCGAGGAGGTCGGCGTCGGGGCTCAGGGCTGGACCATCAGCCATGTCTTCTCCTTCCTGTACATCCGCATGAAGACGAACGCGAGCGCCGACGCGACGACCACGAACCCGGCAAAGAGCGGGAGCGCGTACCCGCCACCCTTGAAGAGGGCCATCACCGAGAGGGCGTAAAAGAGGATGACCACGTTCAGGAGCAGGGTGAGCTTGTAGAACTTCCACTTGAAGCGCTCCTTCGTCGCATCGTCCATGATCGAATATCTGCGGCAAGGTACAAGAAGGTGACCGTGGATCGGCTTCCGGCGGGTCCCTGACCGGGGCTGGGCGCCGGCCCTCTGCAGTGTCCCGCTCCCGAACTGCGCGGCCCGTCCCGTCCTCCTGAACCCCCGGCCCCCTGCAGGTATTATATCCGCGCCTCGCCCACCCATCCGGCGGAGACGAAACTGGATGGCAGCACGGATCCTTGTCGCGTACACGACGAAGTACGGATCGACGGCCGGCGTGGCGGACGCGGTCGCCCGGGAACTTGGCGGAGCCGGCCTCGAGGCCCAGGCCGTTGAACAGAAGGGGGTCGCGACCCTCGAGGGCTACGACGGGGTCGTGCTCGGCGCACCGATCTATATGGGCAAGCCCCTCGATCTCGCTGCGTTTGTGGCCCGCCACGCCGGAGCCCTGGCCCGAATGCCTGTGGCCGCGTTCGCGACCGGGCTGACTCCCATCGCGCCGAAGACCGGGCAGCTCGAGCAGGTTCGCGACGCCCTGGCCGGCGCGGTCGCCCCGCTCGCCCCGGTCGCCACGGCCGTCTTTGCCGGGGCGCTCGAGCCCTCGGGCATGGGCCTCACCGACCGGGCCGTGGTCCGGCTGATCGGGGCGCCGACCGGCGATCGTCGCGACTGGCCCGCGATCGCGGCCTGGGCCCGGGGGCTCGTGCCCCTGCTCGGCCCCTGACCCTCACTGATACCTACTTCATCTTCGGGCGCGCATAGCTCCCCCGATGGACCTGCTGGACCAGGCGATTGTGTCGAGCGGGGCCGCGGCCTACGTCGGGTACGCGTCCTCGATCGACCCGGATATGCGCTACCTGACCCGGTTCCAGACGACCGACCCCGTCCTCTACCTGAAGCGGCCGGACGAACGGGGCCTGGTCGTCGTCTCGCAGATGGAGTACGCACGGGCTGCCTCCGAGTCGACCTTCGCCCCGCTGACGCGGGCCGAGGCCGGCCTCTTCACCCACTGGAAGGACCCGTCCGATCGCTGGTCTGCTATGGCCGCCGCGATCGCCGGGCTCGCAAAGGGCGACGTGCTCGTGCCGCCCTCGTTCCCGATTGCGCTGGCCCGCGGGCTCGAGAGCCACTGCCGCGTGGTCGTCGACGAGGGGACGATTCAGCGCCTGCGCGCGGTCAAGGTGCCGGGCGAGGTGCAGGAGATCCGTGCGGTCCAGCGGGCGAACGAGGCCGGTATGGCCGCGGCCGTCGGGATGATCCGGGCCGCGGAGGTCCGGGACGGCCTCCTCGTCCTCGGCGGTGAGGAGCTGACCGCCGAGCGGGTCCGGGCCGAGTGCCACGTGACCCTCCTCTCGTACGGGTGCCGGGCGGCGGATACGATCGTCGCCTGCGGCGAGCAGGCGGCCCAGCCCCACCAGCGGGGCACGGGCCCGCTCGCCGCGGACCAGCCGATCGTGATCGACATCTTCCCCGAGGACGAGCTCTCGGGGTACTTCGCGGATATGACCCGGACGGTCGTGAAGGGCGAGCCCTCGGACGAGGTCCGGGGGATGTTCGAGGCGGTCGTGGAGGCCAAGGCGCTCGCGATCGCCCGGATCCGGGCCGGCGTCTCCGGGGCCGAGGTCCACCAGGCGGTCGTGGATCACTTTGCCGAGCACGGGTACGCGAGCGAGGGAGCGGCCGGCTTCACGCACAACCTCGGGCACGGAGTCGGGCTCGAGGTCCATGAGCTCCCCACGCTCGGCCCGCAGGGAAGCCTCCTCGAGGTTGGAAACGTGGTCACGGTCGAACCCGGGCTCTACCTCCCCGGCGTCGGAGGGGTCCGGCTCGAGGACCTCGGGCTCGTGACCCCCCACGGGTTCGAGAACTTCACCCGGTTCGACGAGGATCTGGTCCTATGAACGATGAGATCCTCGAGCAGTACCGCGAGGCGGGACGGATCGCCAAGCGGATCCTCACGACCGGGGCCGGCATGGTCCGGCCCGGGGCCGGGGTCCTCGAGACGGTCGAGGCGCTCGAGACGATGGTCCTCGAGGCCGACGCCGGGCTCGCGTTCCCGCTCAACTGCTCGTTCAACGAGGCGGCCGCGCACGACACGGCCTCGGAGGACGATGAGCGAGTCTTTGCCGCGGGCGACCTGGTCAAACTCGACCTCGGGGTCCACCTCGACGGCTATGTCGCGGACACGGCCGTCTCGATCGACCTCGGCGACCACGGCGAGCTCGTTAAAGCGGCCCGCGCCGCCCTCGACGCCGCGATCGCGATCGCCCGCCCCGGGGTCTCCGCGGGCACGCTCGGCGGAGCGATCCAGGCCGCGATCGAGGGGCACGGCTACCGGCCGGTCGCGAACCTGACGGGCCACGGCCTCGACCGGTACGTGCTCCACAGCTCGCCGAGCGTCCCGAACATCGGCCACGCGGGCGGCGCTCTGCTCGTCGAGGGCCAGGTCGTCGCGATCGAGCCGTTCGCCTCGACCGGCTCGGGGCTCGTCTCCGAGGCTGCCCGGGCCGAGATCTACGGCCAGGTCTCGGCCCGGCCGACCCGGCTCCCCGGGGCGAGGCGCGCGGTCGAACTCGTGTGCGAACGGCGGGGAATGCCGTTCTCCCGCCGCTGGCTCGACCTCCCGAAGAAGGAGATCGCGCTCGCGAACCTTGTCCGGCAGGGGATCTTTCGGACCTACCCCGTGCTCCACGACGTGCCCGGATCGTTTGTGGCCCAAGCCGAGCACACGCTCGTCATCCTCGAGGACGGCTGCCTGGTCACCACGGCATGAAGGATACGCTTATCGATGGACGAACCTCATAGATCAGGATACGCATCCATGTCAGCCGACGCAGCCAACGCACCGATAGTGACCGGCGCGCCCACCGACGAGGGCCTGCTCCGGCTCGTGGAGGTGGTCCTGACCGCCGAGGTGTACAACCAGCACCCGAACCTCGATCTGAACGACCTCCCTCCCCACTGCCGCGAGGTCTTCGGCGTCGGGGGGGCGTCCGAGGCCAAGCGACCGGTCTCGGTCTCGGAGGCGATGATCCGGAAGGCGCTCGGGATCCCGGACGCGGCCGAGCGGTTGAAGAAGAACCCGTTCGTCAGCTACGAGGAGTTCGGCCAGCGCCTCCGCGTGACCGCGCTCACCGAGGCGGCCCGCTGGTTCGCCCGGAAGGGCGGCGCCCCCCTCGTCCGCGAGAACCCGGCCCTTGCCTGGTACTACGAGCAGCATGAGCCGCTCGAGGGGGTCAGTTACGCCGACGCGCGCATGCGCAACCCGAAGTACGAGGAGACCAAGGCCTACCTCGAGCGGAAGATCTCGGCCCTGCTCGCCGAGGACGAACGCATGCGCTCGGCCCTCGAGCTCTGCATCGTCTCGGCCCCCGAGGAGATCCGAAAGCGGCTCGACGACCTGGTCCTGACCCCCGATCAGTACATCTCGATCGAGAAGGTCCGGACCGCGCTCGCGAACCTCGCCTTCCTCCGGGCGCACGATATCGCCGAGGTCGGCAAGTTCCTCTTTGTCGGGCCGCCCGGCACGGGCAAGACCTCGCTCGCGCTCGCCATGTCGCACGTGCTCGGGATGCCGATCATCGAGGTCCGGATCTCGATGATCACGTCGCAGTACCTCGGCGAGACGAGCAAGAACATCGACCGGGTCTTCGACTTCGCCCGCCGGCTCGCGCCCGCGATCCTCTTTGTGGACGAGTTCGACTTCGTGGCGAAAAGCCGGGTCTCGGACGACCACGGCGCCATGAAGCGGGCCGTGAACGCCCTCCTGAAGAACATCGATCAGGTCAGCCTGATCCGGTCGAGCGTGGTCCTGATCGGCGCGACCAATCACCCGCGCCTCCTCGACGAGGCCGCCTGGCGCCGCTTCGACGAGGTGATCGAGTTCGCGCTCCCCGACCGCGGGATGCGCTACGAGATCCTCAAGAAGGTGATGGCCGGGCTCGATACCGAGGCCGACCTCGACCGGCTCGCCGACGAGACCGAGGGGTTCTCGGGGGCCGACCTCCGCATGATCGTCAAGGAGGGCGTCCTCTCGGCCCTGATGGAGGAGCGGACGCACATCTTCCAGTCCGACATCGAGAAGGGCGTTAACATGGTCCTGAAGCGGAACGTGATCAAGGACTACTCCTGGGTGTAGGATGGAGCTGCGCCTGCTCGGCACGGGCGACGCGATCGGGACACCGAAGGTCGGGTGTGACTGCCCCCAGTGCCGGGAGGCCCATGCGACCGGGCGCGAGCGCCTCCGGACCTCGCTCCTCCTGACGATCGGGGGTCGTCACCTCCTGATCGACTCGGGCCCGGACCTCCGGCGGCAGCTCCTCTGCGCCGGCTCGCCTGCGATCGACGCCCTTGTCTGGACCCACGGCCATTACGATCACTTCATGGGCTTCGGCGAGTTCTACCGGGTCCAGGACGCGCCCCCGGTCCACGCGGCCCCCGAGGTGCTCGACTACTGCGGCCGCATCTTCTCGTTCCTCCGCTTCGAGGAGCACCCGCACGCGCCGTACGAGCCGTTCGAGGTCTGCGGCGCGACGGTCACGCTCGTCCCGGTCAACCACCCCCCGGGCCCGACCTACGGCCTCCGCCTCGAGGCCGACGGGGCCGTGCTCGCGTACACAGCCGACACGAGGGCCGACATCCCGGAGGAGTCGCTCGCCCTCCTCGAGGACGCCGACCTCCTCCTCGTGGACGCGATCGCGCCGGCCGGCTATCGGATCAACAAGCACATGACCTACGACCAGGCGCTCGGGCTCGCAGCCCGGCTCCGGCCCAAGGCGTTCCGCTGCGTCCACCTCGCCCACCTGGTCCCCTGGGACCTTCACCACATCGGGCACGACGGCGAGACCTTCGTCCTTGGCGACCACACGCCCGTGCCGCCCGGTCCGCCCCGCACCCAGCGCGGCCCCCGACTCTAGCCGAATCCATACCATTAAACTCCTCAGCGGTCCAATGCTGGGGGCATGGATATCAAGGTCCTTGAGCTCGGACCGGGCAAGGCACGGCTCGTGGTCGGGGGCGAGGGGCACACGTTCATGAACGCCCTCGTGGAGGAGATGCTGCTCGACCCGGGGGTCGACGTGGCAAAATACGTGATCAAGTTCCAGTTCGCCGACCCCGAGCTCCTCGTGACGACGCGCGAGGGCCGGGACCCGGTGGCCGTGATCCGCGACGCCTGCCAGCGCCTGGTCGTCTCCTGCGATTCGCTGCTGACCGACCTCGAGTCCTGGCAGTAACCCTTCTTTTTTTTAGCCGCTCCGCCCGCAGTGGAGCAGCAGCAGCACGAGAAACGGTCCCCAGAGGAGCGTATGCAGGACCTGTGCCGTCGCCTTCCCGAGGAGGCCGAGGGTGAGCGGCCCGACCAGGGTGTGGTGCGTGATCCCGAACCCGGTGAGGAGGAGCAGGGCCGAGACCCCGAGGAGGGCCCAGCCGAGGGCCTGGCGCGGGTGCATGTTCATCTCCCGATGGACGGCCGGCCGAGCTCGCCGCCGTTCGCGTACCCGCGCTGCTCCCAGTACCCGCGGTAGTCCGCCTCGGTCGAGGCATCGATCCCGGTCACCCACCGGCACCACTTGTACCCCCACCGCCCCTCGGCCACGAGGATGAAGGGAGAGCCGAGCGAGCGGGGCAGGGTCAGGTTGTTGACCCGGTACGCGAGCAGGAGCCGGCCGTCGCGGACTGCGTCGAGGGGCAGGGAGGTCGTGTACCCGTCGAGCGCGGAGAAGATCACGGTCGTCGCGCTCGGCGAGACGTTCGAGGCCTCGAGCAGGTCGATCACCCGGACCCCCTCGAAGAGCGCGGTCGCGTCCCAGCCCTCGACGCAGGAGAGCGTGACCACCCGCCCCTCGCCCGGGAACCGGGCGAGGACCTCGCCGTAGGTGTAGTTCTGGGGCCGGCCGACCGTGCCGCCGATAGCAAGCCGGTACGAGGCGAGGTCGACCGCGGGCGGCCCGTGGATAGAGTTCTCGCGGAAGGCCGCGACCGAGTCGAGGGACGTCCTGTTCGCCTCTCGGAGCTCGCCGGACCGGTCGGCCGGCGGCGGGGCCAGGTGGGTGTAGACGTCGACGATCCAGACCCCGGCGATCACGAGGAGCGCGGCGAGGAGGAGTGGGGAGAGGCGGGCCATGGGACGGGTCTTGTCCTGGCGGGACTTCAGGGTTGCGGTCTCGCATCCTATTTCCCCCGGGCCGTCGTACCCGTCACTGCATGCTGGACCCGGTCGTGTGCGGCGCGAGTCTCCTCTGCAACTGCGACTGCGTCGAGGGCGCCCGCCGGCTCCTGGCCGACGGCTCGGTCGACCTGATCGTGACCGATCCCCCGTACGGGATCGGCGGCGACCGGCTCGATCGGCACTACAACCGGGACGAGTCCCACGTGGTCGAGGGGTATGTCGAGGTCCCGGCCGACGCGTACGGGGCCTTCAGCCGGGCCTGGGTGAGCGAGGCCGCCCGGGTCCTCCGGCCCGGCGGGGCGCTCTTCGTCATCTCGGGGTATACCCATCTCTACGAGATCCTCGGCGCGCTCCGGGAGGCCTCGCTCGTCGAGGTCAACCACATCGTCTGGAAGTACCCGTTCGGGGTCTACACGCAGCGAAAGTTCGTCTCGAGCCACTACCACGTCCTCTACTGGACGAAGGCCGGGGGGAACCGGACCTTCAACCTCGAGAGCCGGTACGGCCTGGGCGAACGGAACGGGGACGGAGGCTCGCTCAACTACCTGGACCGGGAGGACGTCTGGACGATCGGACGCGAGTACAAGCCCGGGCGGGCGAAGAACCGGAATGAGCTCCCGCACGCTCTCCTCGCGAAGATCGTCCAGTACGCCTCGAACGAGGGCGACCTGGTCTGCGACCTCTTCCTCGGCGGGGGTTCGACGGCCCGGGCCGCGATCGGCCTCAACCGCCGCTTCGTCGGGTTCGAGCTCTCGCCCGCGATCTTCGCCGCCCGCCTCCCCGAGCTCAGCCGCCTCGAGCCGGGCGAACTCCTGCCCACGCTCCGGGTGCCGGTCATCGCCCCGGTCCTCAACCAGGGCCGGCACTGGACCGCTGAGGGGGAGGTCGCACTCCATGACGCCTACTCCCGGCTCAGGGCCCAGGGCCTCGGCAAGGGCGAGGCCGTCGAACGCCTCGCGGCCGAGTTCGGGCGCGGGCGTTTCGGGATCCTGAAGCGGCTCGCCCGCCGGGAGTGAGCCTACCGGCTCCGCACCAGCTCGAGCACGACATCTGCGAGGGCCTCGCTCCGGGCCTCGTCGACCATCAGGGTGTCGGCCCGGACCGCGCCGGGGACCTCGACCGGGTCGCGGACGTCCTGGACGAAGACGTCGCAGAACTCGGCGTACAGGCGAGAGACCCCCAGCGACGTCGGCTCGAGTCCCTGCGCGACCATCAGGGCGCCGGCCGGCCCGCTGATCGGCTGATCCCCGATGAACGGCGAGACCGCAACCACGAACGCCTCCTCGAGGGCCTCGGCCACGCCCCGGCACTCCAGGATCGGGCCGATCGAGGTGACCGGGTTCGAGGGGCCGAGCACGACTCCGTCGGCTTCCCGGATCGCGGCGAGCGCCGCCCCGGTCGCGGCCGGCCGTCCGGGGGGCAGCCGGACCACGCCCGTGATCGGGAGCTGAGCCCGGTGCCGGACCCAGTACTCCTGGAAGTGGAGCAGCCCCTCGGGGGTCCGGACGTGGCTCATGTACGGCGCATCGGTCATGGGCAGGATCTGAGCCTCGACGCCGAGCGCGGCCGCGAGGGCGGCTGTCGCCTCCGTGAGGGTCCTCCCCTCCCGGAGGAGCTCGGCGCGGTGGATGTGGACGGCCCGGTCGCGGTCGCCGACCGCGATGAACGCGTCCACGCCGAGATCATGGGCCAGCTCGTGCGTGACGAAGGTGTCGCCCCGGATCCCCCACCAGGTCTCCGTGTTCAACAGCCCGGCGAAGAGGTAGAGGACCGTGTCGATGTCGGGCGAGAGGTGGTTGCCCTGGAGCCAGCAGTCCTCGCCCGTGTTCACGATCACGGCGAGCTCGGGGTCGGAGAGGCGGCGGCGGAGGCCCCGGAGGAGCTTCGGAGTCCCGGTCCCGCCCGAGAGCACGGTGATCATTCCTGATCCCATTTTATCCTGGAAGGGTTAAGTTGATCCCGATGGCGGGGAGGTCGAAGTCGGTCCGGGATCCGGTTCACGGCTACATCGAGGTCGAGCCCGCGCTCCTTCCGCTCGTCGACGCCCCGCTCCTCCAGCGCCTGCGCTGGGTCCGGCAGCTCGGTTTCGCCTACCTGGTCTACCCCGGGGCGAACCACACCCGCTTCGAGCACTCGCTCGGCGCGATGCACCTCGCGGGCCGGCTCTGCGGCCAGCTGGAGCTCGACGCGGACGTCACCCGGGCCGTGACCGCGGCCGCCCTCCTCCACGACGTCGGTCACGGCCCGTTCAGCCATGCGACCGAGCCGTTCCTGGTCTCCCGGCTCGGGCGGACACACCAGGAGATCCGGGAGCTCGTCGAGGTCTCGGGCGCGGCCGTCCTCCTCGATCGGGCCGGGATCGACCCGGGCGAGGTCTGCCGGCTCGTCGCGGGCGACCACCCGCTCGCCGGGATCATCCAGGGCGAGCTCGACGTGGACAGGATGGACTACCTCCGCCGCGACGCCCACTATACGGGCGTGCCGTACGGGACCGTCGATGCCGAACGCCTGATCCGCTCGGTCCGGATGACCGGGCACGGCTTCGCGATCGACGAGGGCGGGATCGCCGCGGCCGAGTCCCTGCTGATCGCACGGACCCTGATGCGCCCCTCGGTCTACTACCACCATGTCTCCCGGATCGCCGAGGGGATGTTCGCGCTCGCCCTCCACTTCCATCTCGCCGCACCGGGCGGGCACGAGTCGGCCGCCGCCCTCCTCTCCTCGGACGACGGGGGCTGCCTGCAGGCCCTGCTCGCCTCGCACAGGCCCGAGACCCGGGCCCTTGTGCGCCGGATCACGACGAGGCAGCTCTACAAGCGCGCGGTCTATGTCGGGCACGAGCAGGTCAACACGGCCGCGCTCCCGACCGGCCCCGACCAGGGGTACGCCCTCTCGGCCGCACAGGCGATCGCCGAGCTCGCGGGCGTGCCGCCCGACCAGGTGATCGTGGACGCGCCGCCGTTCCCCCGCGACCTCTCGATGGAGGTCCGGATCAGCCACGGTGCGGGCACGGTCCCCCTCGAGGAGCGTTCGCCCATGATCCGGACCCTGAACGAGACCCGCCGCGGTCAGTGGCGGCTCGGGGTGTACGCGCCTGCCGGAGTCCGGGAGGCGGTCGAGGCCGCGGCTGTCGAGCATCTCCACGTGCGACCGGCGACCCTGCAGGAGCGACTTCCGGTCTAGGGAGATCCAAAGCCCTTTTACCCAGGAGAGTCCACTTTTTCCTGAATACACGTCTTCTGGCCGCCGCATTTTTCGATTCCGTCATGTTTTTTGTGCCGATCGAGGAACGCGGACCGTACAGGCCATGCACGCTGTATTCGGGGTGAGAACACCGGCAGGCGTTGGCCCGGGAAAGAGGGGAGAGCATGATCACGATCTACAAATCCACGAGCGAGGGGCTCCTGACCGTCGATGACTTTGTTGCCGGCGCCTGGGTGCATGTCTCGAATCCGAGCAACCAGGAACTCGCTCTGCTCGTGGAACGGTTCGGGATCCCGCTCGACTTTCTGACCGACCCGCTCGACCTGGATGAGCGGGCCCGTCTCGAGACCGAGGACGGCGCCCGCCTGATCGTGATCCGCGTTCCGCACCTCGACAGCTGGGCTGACGACATCCCGGTCACGACCCTGCCGATCGGGATCATCCTGGTCCACGACCTCGTGATCACGGTCTCGGCGATCGATGCCGAGGTGATCGGCGACTTCAAGCGGGACCAGGTCCGGGGCTTTTCCACCGACGAACGGACCCGGTTCGTCCTCCAGCTCTTCCTGAGGACGACACTCCTCTTCCTCCGCTATCTCCGCGACATCAACCGGGTCACGAACAACGTCGAGAAGGACCTCCAACGCTCGGCCAAGAACGAGCATCTGATCCGTCTCCTCAACCTGGAGAAGTGCCTGGTCTTCATCTCGACCTCGCTCCGGTCGAACGCGTTCATGATGGAGAAGTTCCACGCCGCGACCTACTCGCGCATTGACCAGGACGAGAAGGACCTCCTCGACGAAGTGATCATCGAAAACAAGCAGGCCATGGACATGGCCAAGATCTACTCCTCGATCCTCTCGAACATGATGGGCGCCTTTGCCTCGCTCATCTCCAACAACCTGAACACGGTCGTCAAGACCCTGACCACGATCACGATCATCCTGATGATCCCGACCCTCGTCGCATCGTTCTACGGGATGAACGTGGACCTGCCCCTCCAGGGCTCGCCCGACGCGTTCCTGCTGGTGGTCGGGCTCACGGCCTTCCTCTGCACCCTCGGGATCGTCCTCTTCTGGCGCGGAAACCTGATCTGAGAGAGGTCGCCTGAGGCGTCCCGCGCCCGCCCTCCCGTTTCTCTCCGCCCGATCGACCGCAGGTTTAACACTTCCCCGTCCCCAACCATACGCCCATGGAATGGAACCAGCGCTGCCCGGGCTGCGGCGATGAGGCCGACCAGGAGGTCCTGCGTGAGTCCCATGACCTCCTGCTCCGCTGCTCTGCCTGCGGCCATATTCACCACGCACCGCGTGAGGCCCCGGTCGAGCCGCTCCGGGTCCGGGCGATCGTCTCGGCCGGGACGGAGTCGCAGACCGGGACGATCGAGCTGATGCCGACCGACCTGGTCGAGGTCGGGGACCTGCTCGTGGCCGAGGGAGAGGGAGACCAGGCGGCCGGCGTCGAGGTGAGCTCGATCGAGGTGGCCGACGGCGGACGGGTTCCCCGTGCGCGGGCGAACAAGATCGTCACCCTCTGGACCCGCGTGGTCGAGGACGTCGTGATCTCGGTCTCGGTCCACCGCGGGCGCGAGACGATCCCGTATCACCTGCGCGTCGAGGGCGAGGACGTCTTCGCGGTCGGCGAGGTCTACACCTTCGGCGGCCGGCAGGTCCGGATCTCCCACATCAAGCTCCGTGACGGCCCCGTGCTCCGCAAGGAGGGGTGGAAGGCGCTCGCCCGCCGCGTCCGGCGGATCTACGGCCGGTACGTGCGCGAGGAGACGGCCTATACCCGCCGGACGGAGTCGACCGATACCCGGGGGCAGAGGCCGGCCTATACCCAGGGGAAGGGGACCGGCTACTCCCGGAGAAGATAGTCGAGGACGTCGACAAGGAGCCGGCGGGCCGCGGGCAGATGCCGGGCGGTCTCGGCCGCGCAGCCTTCGCGCTCGGCTCCCGGCAGGTCCGCGGTCCAGGCCGCGATGACGGCCGGGGTCGCCTCGAGGTGGAACTGGAGCCCGAGCGCCGAGCCGATCGCGAAGGCCTGATGGCGGACCGCGTCGCCGGTCGCGAGCAGGGTCGCCCCCTCGGGCAGGTCGAAGGTCTCGCCGTGGAGCTCGAAGGCCGGGAACGCCGGCGGAAAGAGGGGATTGCGCGGAGCTCCGGCAAGAGTCCGCCAGCCCCGCTCGGGCACCGAGGGGTAGACCCGGGCTCCGAGGGCCCGGGCGATCAGCTGGGCCCCGAGGCAGACCCCGAGCACGGGCCGCCCGTCCCCGACCGCGTCGCGGATCAGCGCCTGCTCGTCCTCGAGCCAGGGGTGTCGGTCCTGGTCGTTGACCGACATGGGCCCGCCCATCAGGACGAGCCCCGCCCGGTCGAGCCCGGCAGGCAGACCCTCCGCCTCGTAGAGCCGGTGGATCTCGTGGCGCACGCCCCGGGACTCGAGCAGGTCGCAGATCATGCCTGGTGGTTCGACCGGGTCGTGGAGAAGGACGGCGAGCTCCATCTCTCTGCAGGTGGCACCCGGTCCCTGTTCAATCTATCCCGGACGTCTGCGTCCGCACGCCGTGTTCGCGGCTCCCGGAGCTGGCGCGTATGACAGGGCCGGACCTCTACCTGATGGCCATGTCGGGATGAAATAAGAAGAGGGGAACGTGCTGCGGGCGGCCTTCTGGCCGCCCGTTCCCTACAGGATCAGGGTGATGATCGCGAGCACGATGAAGATGATCACGAGCCACTTTGCGATGTCCATCGAGAGCCCCGCCACGCGTCCGGCCCCGAGAACGGCGGCAACGATCGCGAGGACGAAGAACACGATTGCCAGATAGAGCAGATCTGCCATTTTCGCCTCCGTTCTCCGGTGTTTCGACCGGAGTCACATTGCTCGATAGCGTTTTAACTATTTAGAACTTTTGCTATGTGGGGCCCATAAGGGATATATTGGAATAGGTTCTGCACAAAGCCGCCTGACCATTCCTGCCGGTGGGCCGAGGTGCGGGGTGCGCGGGTGCCGTCACGACCCCTGCCCCCGGTGCTGCTCGCCGCGATCGTGCTCGCGTTTGCGCTCGTGGTAACGCCCTAGGAGCCCCCGAGCAGGGGCGAGCCACCCGCGAGCATCTCCGCGACCGCCCGTGCCTCGCGACCGGGCCGTCCCCGCACGGGCGGCGTCCCGCCCCCCTCGAGCGCACGGAGGATTGCGGCAACGGCCGCGCCGTGCCCTGGGCCGTACCCGCCCTCGAGCACGAGCGCGAGGGGCCGGCCGGACGCCTCCAGGAGGAGCCGCGTCATCATCCCGAAGTCCTCCGGCACGAGGGCCATGCCCCCAAGGGGGTCGTCCCCGAGCGAATCCTGGCCGGCCGAGACGAGCACGAGCTCCGGGTCGAACGCGGCGAGGGCCGGGCAGAAGACCGACTCGAAGATGTGCGCGTAGTCCGCGCCCGTGCTGCCGGCCGGAAGGGGGGCGTTGAGCGTGAACCCGAGCCCGTCCCCCTCGCCGAGCTCGCTGTACCAGCCGGTCCCGGGAAAGTGGAACCGGCGGTGGACCGAGCAGTAGAGCACCCGATCGGTCTCGTAGAACGCCCCCTGGGTCCCGTTGCCGTGGTGCACGTCCCAGTCGACGACCGCGACCCGGTCGAGCCTCTCGAGGGCGTCGGCGGCCGCGACGGCCACGTTGTTGAAGAGGCAGAAGCCCATCGCACGCATCCTCTCGGCGTGATGGCCGGGCGGACGGACGAACGCGAAGGCGGAGGTCCCGGCGAGGGCGACCCGAGCGGCCTCGAGCGCGCACCCGGCGGCTGAACGGGCCGTCTCGAACGAATGCGGTCGGATATACGTGTCGGGGTCGAGGTGCCCGATCCCCCTGTCGCCGAGTGCGGCGCACCGGGTCCGCACGGCCGCCACGTACCCCGGCGCGTGGACCCGGGCGAGCGCGGCCTCGGATGCCGGCGGAGTGCCCGCAGACGTCACGGTCCACCCCTCGGGGACCCCGCGCAACGCATCCACAAGCCGCGCCTGTGACTCGGGGTGGCCCGGGAGGTCGTGAAGGGCTGCATCGGCCTGGACGAGCACTCTCGGCTCCATATCACTCCATCATCGCTCCTCCGTATCAGGGTTTCGCCCCTGCATCGACATACGCTGCAGGAGCGAGGGGGCGAATCACTGCCTCTCGGAAGGTCGCCTTCGGACCATCGCTCCGAGCCACGCGATGATGCCGATGGCGAGCCCGCCCTGGCCGATCCCGTAGAGGAGCCCGGAGAGCACCCGCTGCGGCGTGGCCGAGACGTACGGCGTCACGAGCTGCAGCCCGCCGTCAAGGACAATCGGGAGCATCAGGACCAGGCCGATCGCGAGGACTCCCGCGGGCGTGCGAAACCATCGCGGCAGGAACGCGCCGAGCGATGCGAAGAAGCCCGAAGGCGGGGAGATTGCGACGGCCCCGGCGAACGCGGCCGCCATCCCGAGCTCGATCGCGAGGCAGCGTTCGCAGACCGGAAGCTGGTTGTCGGCGAGGGCGAACGAGCGGTCGGGCCGCTGGTGGCAGACGAGCGCGCCGAACGCGTACGGCCAGGTGGCCGGTTCACCGAGCGAGACGGTGACGGGGGCGTGGAGCGTGCCGGCCGGCAGGGCGAGCGGGACCAGGAGCTGCGGCCCGATCACGGCGAGGGCGGCGAGAAAGAGCAGGAGCCACGGAGCCCGGCGCATAACGCACGAGGTATGGGCTCGAAAAAGAAAAAAGGATCAGAGGTGCATCTGCGCGAGCGCGTCCGCCACCGTCTTGCGGAAGAGGGCCGGATCGATCCGGTACTCCTCGCCCGCCCGCTTCGAGTCCTCGGTCGTGCCGTAGGCGTCGATCCGGTCCAGGGTCGCCTTCGCCGCATCCAGGATCCAGAGGTCCCGGGTCTCGCGGTCGACGACCGTGACGGACTCGGCCCGGAGCGAGACGTAGACCCCGCCGCCGTCGGGCGCCTCGAAGACGTTCGGCTTGCCCACGACCGCGACGAACGCAGGCGGCTCGACCCGGGCGATCTGCTGCATCGCCTCGGGCTGGTAGTTGCCCGCGGTCACGAAGGTCGTCCCGGTCGGATCGACGACCCGGGCGCGGTAGAAGATGTTCTGCTCCCCCTGCCGCTGCTTCTCGGTCATCGAGCCGACCACGAAGACCCGGTTGCACCGCTGCCCCGTCGGGAGCAGCACGTACGTCGGGCTCTTCTCCTCGGTCCCCTCCTTGAACTGGTGCCGGGCCTCGCGGAGTTCGGCCGCGAAGACCCGCCGGGCGGGCTCGCGTTCGAAGCGCACCTCGCGCCGGCCGCTGAACGGGACCTGTGCCGACATTATGCCTCACCTCCGGCGCGGTCGATCAGCGCAGCCAGGGCTGCGGGATCGAACCGGTGCCGTTCGGCCGAGGTCACGAGCACGCTCGTATCCATCTCGCGCCCCCGGCAGTCGAGGTATCGACCCATCGCGGCCGACTGGACCCGAAGGAAGACCTCGTCCATGCCGAGGGGGCTGTTCTCAGCGAGGTCGACGGCCTCGTCGAGCGTGAGTCCGGCCACGGCCTCGGTCGTCTCACGCTGCATCAGGATGTTCTTTGTTGTTACGCCGTCGTCGAGGACGGCCTTGATCCGGAGGTCGTACCGGAAGTCGGGCTGGATCTCGTGGATCGGGCAGTAGTTCTGCCGCGAGAGGACGCGGTTGCAGCCCTCGACCGGGCAGCGCTTGACCAGCCCCGACCCCTGGCCGACGTGGACGATCGCGCCCGCGAAGACCTGGCCACCGGCCCCGACCTCGAGCTCGGCCTCCTCGTCCGGGACCACGGTCCCCGAGTTCAGCACGAGCGAGAGCCGGCCGTTGTACTCGTCGACGGTCGCATAGTAGATGTCGTAGACCGCCTCGGGGACGAGCGGCTCCTTGCCCTCCTCCTTCCAGATCGTGAATTTGATCGTGCCCGTCGGGTCCCCGACGAGGCCGGTCTGCAGGATCCGGTCGGAGCGGGCCTCCCACTCCTGGACCATCTTGACCCGTACCGAGCCGACGCCCGGCTTCAGCTCGGCGACGGTCGTCTCCGAGGGCATCAGCGGCCGATCCGTCTCGATCGGGGTCACGGTCGTGCCGGAGTGAATCTTGAGGTTCGGCGAGTTCCGGAACTCGTCGACCACGGCCGACTCGACCCGGTACCAGCACCCCGCCTCGAGCTGCGGCGCCCCGGCCTTTGCCCAGACCACGAACCGGATCGCTCCCGATGCGTCGGCGATGATCCCGGTCTGGGCGATCGACGGACTGTTCGGTGCCGAGAGCCCAACGACCTTCCCCTCGATCGTGACCCACTCCTCGGGCACGAGCTCGGCGATCGCGTGGCGGTCCGACTCAATCGCGCCGGCAAGCCCCTGCACCTGATACTCGCGTCCGAGTTCGCTGATCACGGTCCGCTCGGCCTCGGCCGGCGGGACCCCGAACTCCTCGACGAGCAGGCGGAGCTTCGCCTCGATCTCTTTTTGTTCGACGTTCTTTCCCTTCTGAAGGATCTTTTGGGAGATTCTTTCCGCGACTATGGACAGATCCATACCTACATCTCCAGGGTGATATTCGATCCGGCGGGGTAAATACCCCGTGCTGGCGGTGTGAAAGTGTTTCCCGGACCGTAACTATCATAACCCGGCGTGGTCTGTATCTTAGGATATGGCTCTCACGGCAGACAGCACGATCTACGAACTGCTCCAGCAGAAACCCGAGGCGGCCGAGGTCCTCTTCAAGTTCGGCATGGGCTGTGTCGGGTGCGCGATCGCGAAGGGCGAGACGATCAAGGAGGCCGCGGCCGCCCACGGCGTCCCCCTCGGCGAGATGCTCTCGGCCCTCCAGATCGAGGCCTGAGCTCCCCGCCTACGGGCGGGATATCACTCTTTTCAGCTCGGCCAGGGAGGCCATCGGGTTCCGGGTGAGGTGGTCCGCGACCGCCGGCTCGTGCAGGAGCGTGCAGGAGCTGCAGTTCCAGACGGCCCCGGCCGTCGACGAGGCGACCTCCTCGCCGAGCGAGGTGTCGCCGCAGGGGTAGAGGGGGCAGTAGCAGTACTCGCAGCGCTGCCCCTCCCGGTGATGGCAGGGGTAGTACGGGCAGGCCTCGGGGGTCCATCCGACCCAGTGTCCGCCCCCGAAGCGGCTGTAGATGAAGAAGGCCGGCTTGGCGCCGGAAGGACCGTCACGGCGAACGAGCGCCTCGGTGACGGCCGCCGCCGCCGCTTCGCAGAGGGGCCCGGCACGGGCCGCGGGCTCTCCCCCGTCCCAGGCGAGCAGGAGGGCCGACGGCGGCACGGGGCAGGCGGCTCCGATCGCGGCCAGCAGGGGTGCGGTGTCGGAGGGAGGGACCGAGGCCGGCGTCCAGGCGACGAGGAGGACCGCGTCGCCGTCGGCGATCGCAAACGCCATGGTCCCATCGTACTGGGTGACCACGGCCCTATCGACCCCGACACGGATCGCAAAGCCGGCGGTCGCCCGGGGATCGAGCCCGGCGCGGGCTGCGGCGAGCGGGACGGCCGGCATCACCGGGCAGGCCCGCGAGCTCGGGGCGAAGAGAATCGAATGGCAGGCCTCTCCGCCGGGGGAGAGGCCCGTGCCGGCCGCAGAGGCGAGCCCGCGAAGGAGGAGCGCCCCCTCCTTCGTGTAGTACCTCATGTGACCGTGTAGCGGATCCGGTCCTTGAGTTCCTGCTGCTTGCCCGCGTTCCAGCCCGAGACGTCCTGCAGGTACCCGGTCACGCGCGAGATCTGGACCACGTCGTGCGAGCCGCACTCGGGGCAGATGGCGACCCCGCAGAGGGGGCAGTACTCGATCCCGGTCACGATCTCGTGCGCGCAGTGGCAGTGGTCGAGCGGGCACATCACCTGGGGGTGCACCTCGCCGCAGTTCGGGCAGGGCGACGCGTCCACGATCAGGTGGCAGGTGTGGCACTTGTACTGTCGCTCCTCGACTGGGATCTCGTCGAGACGACGGTACTTCCGGGCGAGAGCCTGCTGCTCCGGGGTCCAGTCCATACCTACAGAATAGGGTATTTCGGATGTAAAGGTGTCGGCACGGGCAAGGCGCCCGGGCCGACCATCTGAGGCCTCAGGGACTCATAGGGTTCATCGCCGGTCAGGATGAGTGCTCATCATCGGCCGGGGCCGTCAGCGGCCCGAGAGCGCCGCGAGCGACGCCGCGAAATCGGCCGCGACCGAGGCCGGATCCCGGGCCTCGTAGATCGTCCGGCCGACGATCACCCCGTCCACGAGCGGTGCGACGCGGGCGAGGTCGCCTCCCTGGGCTCCGATCCCGGGGGAGAGGATCCTGCGCGAGCGCACGATCGGCCGGAGGGCCTTGATACGTTCGGGGCGGGTCCCGGGCGCGATGATCCCGTCGGCCCGGCACTCGACCGCGAGCTCGGCCAGGCGTTCAGCGATCCCCGGCGAGAAGAACCGGGTCGCGCCGGGGTGGCTCATCTCGGTCACGACATAGCACTCGCCGCCGTAGGCCCGGGCGCCGTCGACGCAGGCCTCGATCGCGTCGCGGCCGACGAAGCCCTGGCAGATGATCGCATCGAAGCCGTGCGTGAAGACCTGCTCGGCGATCAGGCGGTTCGTGTTCGGGATGTCGGCGACCTTGAAGTCGGCGATCAGGGGCAGGCCGAAGGTCGCGAGGTCCCGGGCGATCCCGAGGCCGGCTGCGAGGATCAGGGGGTAGCCGAGCTTGATCCGGTCGAGGTACGGGGCGCATGCCTCGGCGATCTCGAGTGCGGTCAGGGGGTCGGTCACGTCGAGGGCGAGGATCAGTTCAGTCATGAGAGGCCTCCAGGCGTTCGAGGAGGGCGGCGGCCATCAGCGGGAAGGTGATGGTCGCGTCGGCGTAGACGGTCACGGCCTCGGCCTCCTCGGTCAGCTTGCCCCAGGAACGGGCCTCGTCGAGGGTCGCCCCCGAGAGGCCGCCGAGGTCGGGCCGATCGCCGGTCAGCTGCACGGCGTAGGTGAATCCGTTCTCGGTCATCAGCATCGACTGCAGGATGTAGTTCTTGGGCACGCCCCCGCCCACGAGGAACGCCCCGGCGCGCTTGGCCCCGAAGCAGCGGTCGAGCAGCCCCGGCATGTCGCGGAAGGCGTCGATCACGACCCTGTGGGTCTGGGAGAAGAGCCAGTACTGGAGCCCGATCATCGAGTCCTGGATCGCTGGGCAGTAGACGGGGATCCCCTTCCGGGCCGCGGTCGCGAGGATCCCGGTCTCGAGGCGCAGGCCGATGTGGCGGAGCAGGTCGCTGATCGAGAGCACGGACCCCTCGGGCAGGGCCTCGAACGCCTCCTGCATGAACGCCTCGAACCGGACGAAGGCCTCGTTCGGGAGGAAGACGTCGTAGATCCGGTTGATCTCGTCGTGCCGGAGCTCGATGTCCGAGCAGGCCGCGGTCCCCCGGTAATGGGAGCAGCCGATCGCCTCGATCACGTCGTGGGTCAGGTTCGCTCCGGTCGAGACCAGGACGTCGATGTGGCCGCGCTCGATCAGGTCCGCGACGATCCCGCCCATCCCGGCCGGCACCATCGCGCCGGCCAGGCCGAAGAACCGGACGGCCTCCTCGTCCCGGACCATCCGCTCCCAGAGGTCGACGCCACGGGCGAGCGAGCCGCCGTTGTAGGCCCCGGCGCGCCCGAGCGCGTCCACCAGGTCGGAGACGGTCATGCCGGGCCGGAGGGCGACCGGCTTGACCGGTGTACCGCAGTCCATCACGTGGATCATTGGAGCTCATCCATGATAACGGATGGGCATGGTTCCGTTCCCCGCCCGCCCGCGGCATCCGGGGCCGACCGCCGGTATCTCCCTACGGCTTGCGCATGGTCACTACGGCGAGTCGGCCGAACCGGCAGGGCCCGGCGGCATGTCCTCTGGTTGATGCCGCCGGATGCTATCCGTCTCCGTCCCCCGGCAGAGCGGGCGGGCCAGGTGCCGGCGGGCGACTGGCGGCACCTCGTACCACCCGGGCCCGATCGCCCGCTCCTCGGCCACGCGCTCGGGCTCGGCCGTTCGTGCCCCGCAGGCCCGGCACTTCCAGCCCTTTCCGGCGCCGGCGCTCGTGGTCCGCTTTCCGCAGGCCGGGCAGGGCGGCGGGCGGGAGACGGCCGCCTCGGCAAGGGCGTCGATCCGGAGCTTCTCGAGGTTGAGGGAGCCGTGCCTGTACGAGCCGCAGGCGACGATCCGGTCCCCGGCCCGGAGCGCCCGGACCACGTCCCGGAAGCCCTTGGTCGGCTCGTAGGCCATGCACCCGAGCCGCTCGCCCCCGTCCCCGATCAGGAGGGTCACGTGCCCGCCCTCGCCGGTCGTCGGGGTCGAGGCGACCGTGCCGGCGACCGCGTACGACCGCGCTTCGCGGAGGGCGCCGCACTCTCCGGGAACGAGATGGGCGTCGGTCCCCTGGTTCGTGACCCAGCAGGTCTCGAGCGCGTTCGGCTCGGCGACGACCATCTCCCGCGCCCACTTTACCCACGCTGGGCTCTCGCCCCGGACCCCGAAGAGGACCGGGTCCGGTGTGTGCGGGACGCAGACGACCGCGCGGTTCGCCCGATCGACCGAGTCCCATGTGTGCGGGAAGGTATCGGCCTCGGCGCGAAAGAGCGACTCCCGGTCCACATGGCGGGGAGTCCCCCACCGGGCCGGCTCGCGGTACACGAGGAGCTCCCAGGTCCGGTCGGCGAACTCTGCGGCCGCGGCCGCCGTGGCGCCGATCAGCCCGCGCCCGTTTCCGTACCCCCGGTACCGGGCCCCGGCCGAGTCGAGCGCACGGACTGCCTCGCCGATCGTGCAGAGGTCGGTCACGGCGCGGGTGTAGAAGGCGACCGGGAGGGCTCGCTCCGCGACCACGACCCCGGGATTCGTCATCGGCGCGTCGAGCGGGGCGTACTCCTCGACCAGGGCGCAGGCGAGCTCGAACGCGGTCCCGGGGTCGCCGTCGGCGAGGAGCGCGATCGCCGCGTTCCCCCGCGTCCGGAACGGGGCGTTCGGATTGAGTCGGACCAGCCGGCGCTCGCGGACCCGGCACCCGGCGGGCTCGAGCCGTTCGGCGAGTACGGCCCCGAGCCAGGTCGTGCAGAGTCCCGAGGCCGCATCCGTGTCATCGAGCCCGATTCGGAAGCCGTCTACCCCGATCGCCATGATTATAACTCTCGTGGGCGATACGTCTCATTAAGGCCGATGGTGCAGGAACGGCTCGTCAATAAAGCGGTCAGCGTCCTCCTGATGGCAGGCTTCGCCTGCTCGGAGCGCTGCAATATCCGCCCCCGCTCGTTCGATCTCGTAGCGAAGCGCGATGACTTCCTGCTGATCGTCAAGGTCGCCAGCCCGATCGACAACGTCTCCGAGGAGATCGCGCGAGACCTCGACCTGGTCGCGACCCACCTTGCCGGCCTGCCCCTGATCATCGGCGAACGCGGTCGCGACGCGGAGCTCGAACGCGGCGCGGTCTACCTCCGGTACGGGATCGCGGCCGTCAACCCCGAGACCCTCTACGACTACATGGTCGAGGGCGTGCCCCCGCTCGTCTACGCCTCGCCCGGCGGGCTGTACGTGAACATCGACGGCGACGTCCTCCGCGAGTTGCGCGAGGCCCGGAACCTCTCGCTCGGCGACCTCGGGCACGTGCTCGGGGTCTCCCGCAGGACGATCAGCAAGTACGAGGCCGGCATGGGCACGACCCTCGAGATGGCGATCAAGCTCGAGGAGTTCTTCGATGCCGAGGTGATCGAGTCGATCGACCTGCTCGCATACGCCTCGCACTTCGAGCCCGGCCTGCAGGGCGCCCCGGGCCCGGAGTCGGCCGCCCTCGCCGCACTCCAGCGGCTCGGCCTCCAGCTCCACCACCTCCGGCGGGCCCCGTTCCAGGCGATGGCCCACTTCGAGGAGCAGACGATCCTCGCGGGCTGCGGCTCGGCCCAGAAGGTCGTCAAGCGTGCCGGCCTGATCGGCAACCTCTCCGAGATCACGCACACGTACGCGGTCTGCGTCACGATCGAGGAGGTCCGGCAGAAACGGATCGGCCGGACCCTCCTGATCGGGCCCGAGGCGCTCGGGCAGCTCGAGGACGGGCAGGACCTCCTCGACCTGATCGGGGCCTGACGGTATCTTCAAAAAGCTAGCCCATCTGGGTCAACTGTATCAGGTTTCCGCACAAGTCGTCGAAGACGACAATGGTCGAGCCGGGTGTTTCTGTCGGCTCCATCGTAAATCTCACTCCAAGGCTTTTGAGTCTCTGATACTCTTTCTCAATGTCGTCAACGAAGAACATCGCAGCGGGAATACCCTGCTCGAAGATCGCTCTCTGGTAGGTTTTCGCTGCGGGATTTTCGTTGGGCTCAAGGAGCAACTGGGTACCGTCCTGCTCTTCAGGCGAGACAACCGTTAACCATCGGTAATTCCCTGCGCTGATATCCGCGCTCTTTACGAAGCCCAGGACATCCGTGTAAAACTTAAGAGCCCTCTCCTGGTCGTCTACAAAGACACCTGTCAGTTTGATCTTCATCGACGTATCCCCGCATTCATTCTATTTATCCATAGGGGGGTATTCCCCACATCGATTACACTCTCATCATAATCGGTGGAGCGAGCCATCTCCGGTGCGACAGGGGGAAAAGCGGAGGTTATGAGAGAACCTCGAATCGTGAAGGATCCCAATGATCGATTCATCGGTAAGAGATCTCGACGGTGCATTGATGCATGAAGCACGGTGGATCCGGCTCCGGTTCGATGCCCTTTTTTTAGAAGCACTAGGCCGATTCGAAAGAGGCCTACTCCTCATGCGCTCTCCAGGTGTCATGCATCACCAACCGACGAATCGATCGATCGATCCCGAACGCATCTGAACCGGCAGTGACAAATTTTATATAGAACCACAAACCAAAATTATCGACACATCAGGTGATACTCTTGTCGCAACAGCTTACCGGACAGCCGATCTTCATCCTCAGAGAAGGGTCCTCGCGCACCCGCGGACGTGACGCGCAGGGCAACAACATCGCCGCGGCGAAGGCCGTTGCGAACGCAGTCAGGACCACACTGGGCCCGAAGGGCATGGATAAGATGCTCGTCGACACGATCGGCGACGTCGTGATCACGAACGACGGTGTCACGATCCTGAAGGAGATGGACATCGAGCACCCGGCCGCCAAGATGATGGTCGAGGTCGCCAAGACCCAGGACGACGAAGTCGGCGACGGCACGACCACGGCCGTCGTGATCGCGGGCGAGCTCCTGAAGCGCGCCGAGGAGCTCCTCGACCAGGACGTCCACCCCACCGTGATTGCCCACGGGTACCGCCAGGCGGCCGAGAGGGCCCAGGCCATCCTCCAGGAGATCGCGATCCCCGTCAAGAGGGGCGACCTCGCACTCCTCAAGAAGATCGCCGAGACCGCGATGACCGGCAAGGGCGCCGAGGCCTCGAAGGACAAGCTGACCGAGCTCGTTGTGAGGGCCGTCAGCATGGTCGCCGAGGATGACGGTGCGGTCGACAAGGACAACATCAAGGTCGAGAAGAAGGTCGGCGGGTCGATCCACGACTCCGAGATCATCGAGGGGATGCTGATCGACAAGGAGCGGGTCCACCCGGCCATGCCCAAGAAGATCGAGAACGCGAAGATCCTCCTCCTGAACGCCGCGGTCGAGTTCAAGAAGACCGAGGTCGACGCCGAGATCAACATCACGAGCCCCGACCAGCTCCAGGCCTTCCTCGACGAGGAAGAGCGGATGATCCGCTCGATCGTCGAGAAGATCGTCGCGTCGGGCGCAACCGTCCTCTTCTGCCAGAAGGGGATCGACGACATCGCCCAGCACTACCTTGCCAAGGCTGGCATCTTTGCCGTGCGCCGTGTCAAGAAGTCGGACATGGAGAAGCTCGCCCGGGCATCCGGCGCCTCGCTCGTCTCCTCGATCGACGCGATCACGGCCGAGGAGCTCGGGATGGCCGGGCTCGTCGAGGAGAAGAAGCTCGCAGGCGAGGAGATGACCTACGTCACGGGCTGTCTGAACCCCAAGGCGGTCACGGTCCTCGTGCGCGGCGGGACCGAGCACGTGGTCGACGAGCTCGACCGTGCGCTCGAGGACGCGATCCGCGTCGTCTCGGTCGTCATCGAGGACGGCAAGTTCGTCGCGGGCGGCGGTTCGCCCGAGATCGAGCTCTCGCTCCGCCTCAAGGAGTACGCGTCGTCGGTCGGCGGCCGGGCCCAGCTCGCGATCGAGGCCTTCGCCACGGCCCTCGAGATCATCCCCCGCACGCTCGCCGAGAACGCGGGCCTCGACCCGATCGACATGCTCGTCGAGCTCCGCGCCGCCCACGAGAAGGGCCTGAAGACCGCGGGCCTCGACGTCTTCACCGGTCACCCCGGCGACATGCAGGCGGCCGGCGTGATCGAGCCCCTGCGCGTCAAGACCCAGGCCATCTCCTCCGCAGCCGAGGCCGCCGTCATGATCCTCCGGATCGACGACGTCATCGCCGCGTCCAAGTCGGCAGCCCCACCGGGCGGCGACATGGGCGGCATGGGCGGTATGCCCGGCGGCATGGGTGGCATGGGCGGCATGGGCGGCATGGACTTCTGAAGTCCGGGCCCATACCCCCTTCCCAACCTCCTTTCACAGACGTTCTCTTTTTCAGACCCCGTTTCGAGAGCCGCAGGGCTCGGCCGTGCCTTCCGCCGGAAGGGCATGCTCCTCGAAGCGGAGCTCGGGAGCCCGGAGCCCCGTTCAGAGCGCCCGCCCGAGCTGCTGCGAGAGGGCCGTCGCCTCCGCGTATGCGGTCGCGGCCCGGCCGAACCCGCGCGAGCGCTCGTCGCCGTCTGGAGCCAGCCGGGCGTCGGCCAGGGCCTCCTCCCCGCGCCAGTAGACCGCCTTCGCCCGGTCGAGCCGCGCTCGTTCGCCTCCATCGCGTGCCAGGGGTCCCGCACCTCTCCTATCGCCTCCGCGGTCGCCTGCAGCGCGGAGGACGCCTCCGTCCGGAGAGCGGTCGTCGAGTTTGCGGCTGAGTCGGCGAGCCGGATCGTGACGAACTCGCCGCTCCGGCCGGGCGCGAGCCCCGACCACTCGGGCGCGCCCGGGTTGCCGGCACAGATCGAGACCGTCCGGTTCGCCGGGACTGCGACCTTCGCCTCGAGCGTGGTCCCACCGGTCGCGAACCGGTTGATCGTGTTCCCGGTCCACCGGGCCTCGTCGGACCAGGCCGTGCCGTTCCAGAACCGGGTCGAGGCGATGAGCGCTCTCATCCCGGCCATGTCCATGGTCCCGTTCGCCTCGCGCACGAGCCGCTCGGCCGTGAGATAGCGGTAGTAACTCGAGGGGTAGAAGGCGAGGGGGTCCCAGGGGTCCTGGCCCGGCCGCATGGCCGGCTCGAGGAAGTGGTTGGTCGCGATCAGGTAGTCCCCCTCCCCATGGTCGCCCGGCCGGCGGACGGCCGAGAGCGAGGCCGTCGACTCGAGCGCGGCGGCCGTCCCTTTCGCGTCTGCAAAGATCTGGTTCGCCCCGAGGGGCCGGCGGGTCCGCTCGGCGAACTCGAGTGCGTCGTCGGCGGTCGCGAACCGCATCATCAGGTAGGGCATCAGCACGTTCGTCGGGACGCCGAGCGCGGACTCGGTGTCTCTCCCGCTCGGCGGGGCCTTGTTCACGACCTCGACAAGGCCGGCGTCGTTCATCGCAAAGTTGGTCGTGATCCGGCCGGCTGCGCCGAGCGATAGGAAGGAGTGGCCGTCGAGCGGATACGCGAGCACGATGACCGTCTCCCTGTTCGTCAGGTCGGGCGAGAGGTCGAGGGTCGAGCCGACGATCGTCCGCCCGCTCTGAGTCGCGTTGCCGAACGCGACCACGTTCGTGCACCCCCCGTCCTCCTCAAGTGGCAGGCGCGGGCCCCAGAACGCGGCATAGCAGTTGACGAGCAGCACGTCCTCGTAACTGATATTCGCGCCTCCGGCCCGGGCGCCGTCGGCGACGCCGTGCATGAACCCGGCCATGTCCCGGCCGGGCAGGTCGTCCCGGATGCGGGCTTCGAGGGCCTGGAGCGTGCGCGAGAGGTTCGCCGAGGTGTACCGGCCGAGGAGCGCGGCCCGCGATGCCCGGGCCGTCGTCTCGATCATGAGCGGGACCTGCTGCCCGTACTGCCGGCCCATGGTATACTCGTCACCCTGGAGCACGACGACCGGGAAGATCGCGGTCGTCTCTTCGGGTGGCGCCGCAACCGATGAGCCGGCCGAGACGACCGGGGGCCGCGTGCCGACCAGGCCGGGGCTGGTTACCGCGGTGACCCCGAGCACAGCAACGAACAGGAGGGAGACGAAGACCAGGAGCGGGCGTTGCATGCTGAGCTCTCGGCTGACCATGGTAATAGTTGGCGCGATCTCCCGACGGTCCCGGGGCGGGCCGTGTGTGTGAAGAATGGCTGACGGAGCGGCCCCGGGTCAGATCAGGCGTCTCCCCGGATACGCCACGCTCCGCGGGGGACCGTGATCTCGAACCGCGCCCCGGCTCCCTGCTCCCCGGTCTCGGCGATCGCGATCCCGGTCAGGTCCAGGGCCTCCCGCGCCATGAAGAGCCCGAGGCCCGTGTTCCTGCCGTATCCCCGCTCGAAGACCCGTTCCTTCTCGTCCGCCGGCACTCCGCGGCCGTCGTCCTCGAGGGTGACGACCAGCCGGTCCGACTCCTCTCGGCGCCCGATCGAGAGGCCGCGCACGATGCCGCCGTGCCGGACGACGTTCTCGATCAGGTTGTAGAAGACCCGTGGCAGGAGCGGATCGGCGTAGACCTCGACACGGTCGAGCCCGTCGATCCGGACCGGGAACGGCGGACGGACCTCGTCGATCGCATGGGCCACGACCGCTCCGAGGTCCTGCCAGCACGGCGAGTGAAGGCCGAGGTCCTGGTACTCCCGCGTGAACTCAACGATATGGTCGAGCCGGTTCACGACTGCACGCTCCTGAGCGAGCGCCCGTGCAAGGAGCGCGTCGCCGCCGGACTGCTCGTCGGCGAGATCGAGCCAGCCCCGGAGGGCGGTCAGCTGGTTCTGGAGGTCGTGGCGCGTGATCGCGGAGAGCAGGTTCAGCTTCCGGACGGCCTCGCGGAGCGCCTTCTCCGCCTGTCGAACGGCGGTCACGTCGTAGGAGACTCCCACCAGACGGCGCCCGGCACCCGTCGTGCTCCCGATGCCTCGGGCCCGGGCACGGACGTATCGGACCCCGCCCTCGGGGCGAAGGATTCGAAACTCGAGATCGAAGCCGACGCCCTCCACTGTCGCGCGGTGGAGCTCGGCAAGGATCGCGTCGCGGTCTTCGGGGTGGACGACCGCTCTCCACGCGGCGATGAGGTCGTCGGTCTGTTCGCGTCCAACCCGGTAGATCGCATACATCCGTTCGTCCCAGAGCAGACGGCGCGTCGTGAAGTCGAGGTCCCAGACCCCAATCTCGGCCGCCGAGATGGCCAGATCGTATCGATCCGCCAGGTCCCGGAGCTCCCGCTCCGACGAACGGAGCTCCCGGTTCAGCCGCTGCATGGCAAGCAGGAGAAAGACCGTCGGTACGATCACGGCCAGGGCCAGCTGGTAGGCCTGAAAGAGCACGTTTCCCATGGACGGCGTCAGCATGTCCTGGCCGGGGGAAGAGAGTGTCCAATCGAGTGCCCGGAGCGCGAGGGCAACCATGTCAAACAGCATGACCCCTGCCAGGAACGGAGGGAGCGCGCTGTCGTCGACCCGGCTCTGCATCACCCTTCGGGACGACAGGAGGAGCAGGCAGCCCATCAGGCTGCTGACGAGGATCACGCGCCCGAGGGGAATGTCGATGGCATAACGGAGCACAAAAAACCCGGCCCCCGGCCGGGAGCAGTACGAGGTAGTATGCCCGGGAGATCCGCCGGCCGGTGAAAAACTGCGTCAGCCCGTCGAAGAGGAGCACGAGGCCAAGGACCATCAGGATGTTCGCCGCCACCACGCTGACAAGGTCCGTGACGGTCCCCCGGAGGGCCAGGAGGGGGTAGCTGATCGCTAGCAGGATCAGGTGCCCGATCAGCAGGTGGAAGCCCGGGTAGGTCCGTTCGGTACGCCAGAAATAGAGAAGCACGGCGGCAAACAGGGCGTATGCCAGCATGCAGGCGGCCATCAGGGTGCGGATATCAAGCATGGTGGCGGCTCGGTCACCGAGTGAATACACTCTCGGTGCCACGTCGCATCATCCTGCCGGTCTCCTGTTCCGGGTGAAGAAGAGAGTGGATGGGCCGTCTTCAGAAGAACGCGCTGTCCGCAGCCTCCCACCGCCGGATGCCGGAGCGGACCACGAGCACGGCCGGCACGATCAGGACCAGGGCCAGCAGGCCGAGCCAGGGGTGCAGGAGCCCGAGCACGACGAGCACGACCACTGGCAGTCCGACGCCGGCGAGGTAGGTCAGGAGGACCCTCGGGTCGTACACGAGCACGTTCGGCGAGAGGCCGGCGAGATAGACCGTGACCCCGACCGACCAGGCCGAGACCCCGAGCGCGAGCCCGAGCGCCGGGAGCACGACGTCCGTTCCGCCCGAGAGGAGGGCGGCGCCGAGCACGACCCCGGCCGGCACGAGCTGGAGCAGGGCGAAGAGGCCGAGCTTGGACCGGATCAGGTCGCCCACGCCGACCGGGAGGCAGGCGTAGGCCCCGAGGGTGTCGAACGCGGTCAGCCAGGTGTACATGGTCGAGGCGAGCACACCCGCGAGCACGGCGAAGAGGAGGAGCACGCCGTGGGACGGCAGGACCGGCGCGAGGAGGGAGAGGAGGAACCAGCAGAGGCCGAGCGGGAGGAGGAGCGAGAAGAGGACCTGTCCCACGCCGCCGCCGCTCCGCCAGAGGTCGAGGAGGTCCTTCGCCCCGAGCGCGGGGTACGGGAGGCGGCCGAGCCGGCGGCGGAGGCCTGTGAACCGGTCGGGGTGCCGGCGCTCGCCCCCGGCCGACTGGGGCCGGAAGAGGAGGAGCGAGACTGCGAGTGCGACCCCGATCGCGGCGACCGTCCCCGCGAGGACGGGCCAGGAGAAATCCCGGTAGACGGCCAGGGGCGGGAACGGCGGAAGGGCGCCGCTCGCGAGAGAGAAGGCCCCGACGGCGACGACGATCGCGACCGCGAGCCCGGCGAAGGCGCCCTTCGAGCGGCCGTAGACCGTGGTCGCAAGGAAGAGCCCGGCCAGGCCCGCGAGGAACGCGAGCTGGAGCGAGAGGAAGAGCCGGAGCACGGCCTCGGGCGGGAGGCCGATGAAGGGCGAGGCGAGCGCGACGCCTGCGATCACGGGCAGGATCCAGAGTATGAGGTAGTAGACCGTGTCCTTCGCGACGAACGCGGCGAAGATCCGCTGCTCCGAGAGGGGCAGGGCCCGGGCCGCGTACGCGACGAACGAGGCCTGGCCGAAGCGCCGGTTCATCACCTCGTTCCCGACGAGCCCGAACCCTCCGACCATCGCCCCGAGCAGGAGGAAGAGGATGTGGACGATCGCGGCGAGGTCGCCGGCAGGCAGAGCCCGATTCACGACCGGGACGAGGAACGCGCCCATGAACGCCATGGCCCCGATCAGGGCCGGGAGGAGGGCGAACATGGCCGGGCCGAAGAGGACCGCGTGGATCCGCCACTCCTCGCGGAACATCGCGACGAAGAGCTCAAACATGGTTTCGGTCCTGGCGGACGAGCTCGAGGAAGACGTCGGGCAGGTGCCGGCCCGCCTCCCGGAGCTCGTCGGGCGTGCCGGTCGCGAGCAGCCGGCCGCGGTGGAGGATTGCGAACCCGGTGCAGACCTCCTCGGCCACCTCGAGGATGTGGGTCGAGAGGAAGATCGTGTTCCCCCGCCGGACGTAGTCGACCAGGAACTCCTTGACATCGTGCTGGACGATCGGATCGAAGTTGACGAGCGGCTCGTCGATCAGGGCGAGCCTGGGCGAGTGGAGGAAGGCCTGCGCGAACATCAGCTTCTGCCGCGTGCCCCGCGAGAGGTCCTTGCAGAGGACGTCCTTCTTATCGCCGAAGTCGAGGAACTCGAACCACCAGGCCGCAGCCTCCTCGATACCATCGAGGCCCCGGACGGCGCCGGCGAACCGGAGGTACTCGGCCGCGGTCAGGAACGAGGGCGGGGTCTCCTGCTCGGGGATGATGCCCACGAGCCTCCGGACCCCGACCGGGTCGGCGGCCGCGTCCACCCCGAGCACGGTCGCGGTCCCGGCCGAGGCCGGCGTCTGGCCGGTCAGCATCCGGATCGTCGTGGACTTGCCCGAGCCGTTCGGGCCGAGCAGGCCGTAGAGCGCCCCGGCCGGCACCTCGAGGTCCAGGGAGTCGACCGCGACCGTCTCGCCGTAGTGCTTGGAGAGCCCCCTGGCTTCGATCACCATCGCCATGATGAGTGATGGTCCGCGGGGGGTAATGAAGGCCACTCCGGGCCCGTCCGGGTCACCCCCTTCTGCTGTCCCGGGCCTCCATGGCGAAGAGGGTCTGGTGCACCCGGGCGCGCTCCCGGTCGATCTGCTCGGGGGTCGCGCCGAGGTTCCTCAGGATGTACTCGGTCACGGCAAGCGAGACCTCGACCTCGTCCGAGAGGACCTGGTCCACGCCGGCATCGCAGAGCTCTCCGCAGTCGCGCAGGTACTCCGTCCGGGCGATCACCAGGATCCCGGGGTTGAGCTCGCGGACCCGCCGGACGATCTCGCGGCTCCCCCGGATCTGCGGCGTGCTGAGCACGAGCACGCGGGCCGCCTCCACGCCGGCCTCAGTCAGGGTCTCCAGGCAGGCCGCGTCCCCGTAGATCGCCCTGACCCCCTGCTCTCTCAGCGAACGGACCGTGTTCACGTTGAGCTCGACCACGGTGACGCCGATCCCGTTCTCCCGGAAGAGCCGGACCAGGGTCTGCCCCACGGGCCCGTAGCCCACGACGACCGCGTGAAACCGGTCCGGAGAGGCGGGCGGCAGCTCCGGCTCGCCGTGGACGTCCGGGGCGGTGCGGGCACGGATCCGCCGGGTCATGCGCGGCGTGCGCCTCTCCATCCACCGCTCGATCCCGACCTTCCCGCGGTAGAGGAGGGGGTTCAGGGTGATGGAGATGATCGCGGCCGCGACGAGGATGTTGGCCGCGTTCTCGGGCAGAATCCCGAGCTCCCGGCCCATGGTCGCGAGGATGAACGAGAACTCCCCGATCTGCCCGAGGACGAGGCCCACCGAGAGCGCGACCCGCAGGGGGTAGCGCATCAGGAGCACCAGCCCGAAGGCCGCGAGGGGCTTGGCGATCAGGATGATCGCGAGGGCCGCGAGCACCTGGCCCGGTGCCGCGAGCAGGCCCCGCCAGTCGAAGAGCATGCCGACTGAGACGAAGAAGAGCACAGCGAACGCGTCGCGCATGGGGAGGGCCTCCGTGGCCGCCCGCAGGCTGAACTCGGAGCGGCCGACCACCATGCCCGCGAGGAAGGCCCCGAGGGCCATGGAGACGTCGAAGAGCAGGGCCGAGCCGACCGCGATGCTCAGCGCGATCGCCAGCACGGAGAGGGTGAAGAGCTCGCGCGAGCCCGTATCCGCGATCCGGGTCAGCAGCCGGGGAAGCGCCCACCCGCCCGCGACGAAGGTGAAGGCCCCGAGGGCCACGATCTTGACCGCGGCCAGGCCCGTCGCGGCCAGCAGCGCGCCCGTGCCCATGGCATCCGAACCGAAGACGGCCGGGAGCAGCACGAGCACGAAGACCGTGAAGAGGTCCTCCACCACGAGCCAGCCGACGGCGATATGCCCGATCGGCGTCTGTAGCTCGTTGTTGTCCGAGAGGACGCGGGTCAGCACGACCGTGCTCGCCACGGATATGGCCAGGCCGAAGACGATCCCGGCCGGCCAGCTCCAGCCCAGCCCGTGGAAGACCACGGCCCCGAGCGCGGTCGCGGCCAGGCTCTGGACGACGGCCCCCGGCACGGCCACACGCCGTACGGCCAGGAACTCCCTGAAGTGGAACTGCAGCCCGACGCCGAACATCAGCAGGATCACCCCGATCTCGGCGAGCTGCTCGGCCAGCTCCGGGTCGGCCACGAACCCGGGCGTGTGCGGGCCGACCACGATCCCGGCCAGGAGGTAGCCCACGATCGGCGAGAGCCCGAGCCGGTGCGTGAGGTATCCGAAGACCAGGGCCGCCGTGAAGCCGCCGGTCAGGGTGAGGATCAGGTCGATGCTCTGCACGTGCGTTCTCCTTGGCCGGGTATGCCGAAAAAGGGTTTCCCGTCGCCCCGGAGCCCGATCTCCCTCTCCCGCGGGCGTGCAGCAGAAGCCTTACTAGGCTTGCACGCCCTCTCTCTTCGCATGGAGGCTCAGGAGCGCGAAGCGGAGGATGGGGCCTGCTGCCGGCGCCGGGGCCGTCCGCGGATCCGGCGGCTCGTCGCGAGCGGGACCGCCCCCCGTTGCTTTCTGCCGCAGTGCCGGCCCGCGGAGACCGCGGAGCAGGTCGCGCTGCTCCCGGACGAGCTCGAGTGCCTCCGCCTGGTCGACCTCGAGGGGCTCCAGCAGGAGGAGGCCGCGACCGCGCTCGGGGTATCGCGCAAGACCCTCTGGCGCGACCTCCACGAGGCCCGCCGGAAGGTCACCGACGCGCTCCTGCACGGGAAGGCGATCGTGATGGCCGAATGCGCCTGTGCCCTGAACGGGACCTGCCCCCGCCGGAGCCGGGAGGGATGCCCCGAGGCGGCGAACTGCCCGCATCGGCCGTCCCTGGACCCTACTTTTAAATAATTCCGCCCATAAGTGTAGTTATTCCGCGGCAGCACCCGGGGTGCGGCCGCAGGTGGTGCTGAGATGGGCAAAGGAGAGGGAGGAGTGAGCGCTGCACCCGCATCGGCCCCCGCGGACGGGGCCGGGCGGCGTGCGGGCACGGAGGAAGGCGCAGTGAAGCGGCCCGCCGGCCTGCCGATGATCACGCTTGACCGGGTCTCGGTGGCGTTCGAGGGCAAGCGGGTGCTCTCCGAGATCTCGTTCGTGATCCCCGAGGGCGAGATCATGGGGATCATCGGCCGTTCGGGGGCGGGGAAGACGGTGCTGATGCACCTGATCCGCGGGGTGGACCAGCCTCCGACGAGCG
>SISS01000022.1 GCA_004332335.1 Methanoregulaceae archaeon UXB-2016
GGGGCAGCCTGCGAAGTATATAGATCTTCCTATTCTGACCTCAAATCAACGATCAGAGCACCATCTGAACCGTTACAAAATTAGCGAACTACTGAGCATTGACATCGACAACGTTCCCCTCGTCGGTCTCCAGGAGCGAATTGATGGCCGCAACACCAATGCTGACCTCCAGCGGGTTTTCAGAGAGGGCGTACTTCGCCAGCTTTCGCGCGCTCTTCGTATGGAGGGAGCCCGCATCCCGAACAAGGGTCTTCCAATTGTGAGGGGAAGGGGGATTGATGGTCGAGGCGAGACCGCAGTGCCGGCTGCATACTATTGTCCAGTGTGCGCCCACCAGCACTGACCGTACGGGAGCATCATCGGAAAGACTGGCCAGCAGATCGCCCTGGATGGTCAAGTCAGGTTCTCCTATCGGCATTGGCGAAGCGCTTTTATGTTCTTTTCGCGGCGAATCGCATTTGCAATCTTGGTGTCGGCCTCGTGCGGCAAGGGTACTTATTGAACCGCGTTTCTTAGCCAAAGTGTCGTTTACCGCGTCCAGAAGTCCGGTCCCGTGGATGCTCTAATACCGACACCGACTCGAGGCGTTCAATACCCGCCTGGCACATGCGTGACGGGGGAGTCCGGCAGGAAGACTAACGGCGGTTCTCTGGTCCTACGTCACAGGGTGCCATAAGATAACCTTTCCTTGGAACTCGTCCTGTCCCCCGTACACGGGGCCGCGCCAGAATCTGGACCCTTGGAACCGGCGCTGTCTTCGACTCTCCGTGCCGGCTTGTCTTCCTCTTCCCCGCGGTAGTGCTCATAAGTGTCAAGAATGCCGGTGCATCCGATTTCGATGAGTGTCGCGACAAGGACAAAGATCATCACCCAGTTCACAGGGTATATCCGTTTGAAATGGGATGATTGGACAATACGTATCTTGACTTTTCTGGATAATTCCCCAGTGCGTTTTGCACGGTTCCGCCTCCCCCTATCTGATCGTAGATGCGAGGCCACCCAGTACGGGGATCTACCATTACCGAAGACAACCGCTCTTCTTTTCAATAAAGTTGTTGTCAACCGTGGCTGCTTGCCTCCCCGCGATTTTCATGTCAGGTGTCGCTGCTCCGACCCTTGAGCATGTCGGGTGAATGGGGCTACAGGGAGATCGATTCGCAAAGGAAGATCAATCGCCCGATACAGCGAACCGCTCCGGCGTCTCTCCGATCCAGCTGCGAGATGTCGAAGGCAGCGGCTGGATCGACTTCGCATACGTCATCTACCTCTTCATCCAGTTCTGAAATGTTCTCTTCCTGGTATTCTTCGGCCACCACGGTCGTGAGGGTTGTGGTGTCGCCTGAGATCGGCTCGAATCGTTCGCAATGAGTCACGATCTCGCCACGGAGCGCCCCGGCGTAGTAATGGTCGCCACGGATGGTGGGGATGCCTCCGCCCCGGGTCAGGGTGTTCTCCCTGGGGTCTTCCGTGGCAAAGTCGCCGGCGTCTTTCCATGAGGTTATCCCAAAATCCTCCATAGTATCAGCGTACACGCAACAATGACCAGTCCTCGGAATGACTGTTCGAGCCGTTCGTAGCGTGGTACCACTTTTCTGAACGACTTCAACCACGAAAAACATCGTTCAACCGCTGTCCTGGTTGCGTGGTGCCTGCGGTCGAACCGATAGGGTCGTCCTTGTTTTGGTTTCTTACGCTTTCGTGGATTGACGGGGATCATGGTCCTGATCCCGCGACGGCGGTTGGTACTGCGAATTGCCCTGGTGTCGTAGGCAGCATCCGCGAGAATTTCTCCCGGACGAGTAATCGGCCGTCCTCGCGGGCGAGAAATGCGACATGCGGCGAGCGTTGGATGATAGGCCGTCGCATCGTGGACATTCGCCGGTACGATCACACAGGCGATCGGCCGGCCATGCCGCTCGACCAGAAGACTGATCTTCGAGCCGCGAATGCGTCGGTACCCGTCATAGCCTAGCGCTCCCCCTTTTTCGCCGGGATGATCGTGGTATCAATCGCACAGCAGGACAGGTCCAGGTCGGCGAGATCGTACCCCTGCTGCCGCATGGCAGCAAAGATCTCGTCATAGATCCCGTGGTGACAGAGATAGAGATGAAAGCGATGCACCGTTGATTTCGTGCCATACTGGCGGGGAACGTCGTACCAGGTGCATCCCGTGGACAGGACATACAGAATCCCATTGAACAATCCCCGTTCATCAGCACGAGGGCGCCCGACAGGCGGTTTTGGGGGAGGGAGGAACGGTTCAATGATCTGCCACAATCCATCGTCAACCTCATGAAAACTCATGAGGGCCGATACAGGACTGAGAGGATATTAATTTTGGGACAACCTCCATGTCATTCGCGAAGGTGTCGGCAGGCGGTGAACCGGCGGGACTGGGCCATGACCAGACCTGGTTGGCAAACATTATTTTCGTTAAGACAAGCATATTTGATCCTGCACCGAGGTGCCGATCGTGGCAGGACCCTTCCAGGGCTGTTTTTCCTGCCCGGTGGGTGATTACGGTGCCTTGACTCATGCTCGGACAACCTCTGCAAAAACAGGAGCCGGCCCATGGCCGGGATGCGCGCCCCCTGCCTGGTGGAACGGAAGGATCGTGTACCTCCCGTTTAGCTGGTCCTCGACGGCGAGCGGTAGACGTGCCCAACCCTGCAGAACCGGGTTCCCATTGTTCTCGCCCGGATGCCGGCTCACCGCAGCAGGCGGCCCTCCGGGCTTCCCCCGGGCGAGGGGGCCGGGACGGATGGCGGCAGACGGGCCGGTTACCGGTCTGTACGCTTCCGTCCGCCTGTCCATGGCGGGGTGCAGGCGTGCCGGGGAGCAGTAGCGTGACAGAGGACTTGACGACTATCGCCGGATCTGGTCGGGGGGACCGCGCCGGATACGATCATGCGAGCAGGACGGAATCAGGACGGGGGCCCCTTCCCGGCGGCTGCATCCCGCTGTCCGGTCGACACGCTCCGGCTGCCGGCCACGGGCCGCGTCCTGCAGGCCAGTCACGCGGGCCGGGCGGGCGGCGGCCGTGACCCGGACGGTGCCCGTCATCCTGGGCCTGGGCGTCGCCGCCGTCGTCACGGTCGTGCTCTGCACCCTCACCGGGCCCGCCGGGTTCGGCATCCCGTCCACCGGGCCCGGGGCGGCCGACATCGTCGGCGGCATCCGCCTGCCGCGGGTCCTCGCCGCGTTCTTCGTCGGAGGGTGCCTCGCCGTCGCCGGCGCGGCGATGCAGGCCCTCTTCCGGAACCCGATGGCCGACCCCTACATCCTGGGCACCTCGTCCGGCGGGGCGCTCGGGGCGGCCCTCGCCATCGTCTTCCTGGGAGGGCTGTACGTGCCGGTCTTCGCCTGGGCTGGCGCCGTCGTCGCCATGCTGATCGTCTGGTCGATTGCCGGGCAGAGGGGGGTGATCTCGGTCGAGACGCTCCTGCTCACCGGCATCGCGGTCTCGTTCTTCTTCTCCGCGGTCGTTTCGTTTCTGGTCGCCATCGCCGGCCAGAACGTCCACCAGATCATCTTCTGGCTGATGGGCGGGTTCTGGAACGCCTCCCCCGGCGACGCCCTCCTGGCCGCCGCTATCCTCGTCCTGGCGGGGGCGGCCCTCTTCGCCGTGGGCCGGGACCTCAACGCCCTCTCGCTCGGCGAGGAGACCGCCGCCCACCTCGGGATCGACACGGCCCGTGTCCGCTGGACGGTCCTCGGGAGCAGCACCCTGCTCGTCGCCGGCGCGGTCTCGATCGCCGGCTCGGTCGGGTTCATCGGGCTCGTCACCCCCCACATCGTCCGGATGCTCCTCGGGCCCGACAACCGCGTGGTGATCCCGGCCTGCGTACTCGCCGGCGGGATCCTCCTTGCCGTCTCGGACACCCTCGCCCGCTCGTTCTTCTCGGACATCTCGGTCGGTATCATCACGGCCTTCATCGGAGCGCCTTTCTTCATCTGGCTCATCTACCAGCGGGGGCACGTGGCATGAGCGCGCGCGACCGGATCCGGGCCGAGAACCTGCACGCGGGGTACGGCGAGCAAGAGATCCTCAAGGCCATCAGCTGCTCGTTCGTCCCGGGCACGTTCGCCGGGATCATTGGGCCGAACGGCTCGGGCAAGACCACGCTCCTGCGGGCCTTCAGCCGGGTCGTCCCGTCGGCGGGGGTCCTGACCCTGGAAGGAAAGGACGTCCGGGACTACACCCCGCCCGAACTGGGCATGGCGCTCGGGTTCGTCCCGCAGGACGAGGAGCGGCCGTTCTCGTACACCGTGATGCAGGTCGTGTTGATGTCCCGCTACGTCCGCGCGAGCCGCTTCACCTCCCTGTCGCCGGACGACTACGCCCGGTGCCGCGACGCTCTCAAGGAGACCGGCACGACCCACCTCGCCGACCGCTCGATCCGGACGCTCAGCGGCGGGGAGTGGCAGCGGGTGCTGATCGCCCGCGCCCTCGCGCAGGACACCCCGGTGCTCCTGCTGGACGAACCGACCTCGCACCTCGACCTCGCGCACCAGGCCGAGGTTCTCTCGCTCCTCCGGCGGCTCGCCGGCGTCGGGAGGACCGTGATCGGCGTCTTCCACGATCTCAACCTCGCCGCGCTCTACTGCGACCGGCTGATCATGGTGTGCGACGGGCGGATCGTGACCGACGGCACCCCGGCGCAGGTCCTGACCGCGCAACGGATCCGGCAGGTCTACGGGGCCGAGGTGGTGGCCTCGTGCCACCCGGCCACCGGCCGGGTCTTCCTGCTGCCCGTCCACGCGGCGGCCCGGCCGCAGGGCACGGCGAGACTGAACGTGACCGTGGTCTCCGGCGGCGGGAGCGGGGCCTCCCTCTTCCACTTCCTGGCGGGGAGGGTGTTCGCGCTCTCGGCCGGGGTGCTCGCGACGACCGACACGGACTACCAGACCGCGACGGCCCTTGAGATCCCCTGCATCCCGATCCCGCCGTTCTCGCACATCCCGGCCCCCGCCCTGGAGGAGCTGGGGGGCGTGCTCGCGGGGGCGGACCGGGTCGTCCTCTCGGCCCACCCGGTCGGGCCCGGGAACCTGCCCGTGCTCCTGGCACTCGGCGAGGTCGACCCGGCCCGGGTCGTTGTCCACCTGTCGGAGGGAAGGGACTTCGGATCGTACGATTTCGTGAAGGGGATCGCGGAGGCGGCCTACCGGGACCTGGTCGACGCCGGCGCCCGGTGCACCGCCACCTACGAGGGCGTCCTGGCCTTCCTGGACGGGGACGCCGGCGGTCCCGAGGGACGCGAGCCATGAGCGGGGTACCCATCTCCCCCGGTTCACCGACGGGCCTCCCCCCTAATCCAGATCGATGGTGATTGAACCATGACACCCGACACCATGAACCCGAACGGGGCGCGGACCGCCCTGCTGGTCGCGCTCGCGACCCTCGTTCTCTGCCTGGCGCCGGCATCGGCGGCCACGTTCACCGATGACTCCGGCACGCAGATCACGCTCGACGGTCCGCCGGAGCGGATCGTCTCGCTCTCCCCGTCCAACACCGAGATCCTGGCCGCGCTCGGCCTGCTCGACCGTGTCGTCGGCGTGACCGACGTCTGCGACCATCCCCCCGAGGTCAGGAACCTGACCCGGATCGGGGGCTTCGCGTCGGTCAGCATCGAGCGGGTTGCGGCCGCGAACCCGGACCTGGTGATCGCCTCCGACCTCACGCCGGCGGAGACGGTGGCCCGCCTCCGCGAGCTCGGCCTCCCGGTCATGCTCGTGGCCCCGAAGAGCATCGACCACGTGCTGCAGGACATCCGCCTGGTCGGAGAGGTCACCGGGACCGGGACGCGGGCCGACGACCTCGCCGCCGACCTCTCCCGGCGGATGGCCGGGGCCACCGGCGGCGGGACGACGGACCGCCCGCTGGTAGCCCACGTGGTCTGGCACACGCCCCTGTACGTGAGCGGCAACGCGACGATGCAGGACGACATCGTCACCCGCTCCGGCGGGACCAACGCCTTCGCCGACCGCGACGGCTGGAGCACGGTCTCCCTCGAGGAGTTCCTCCAGGCCAACCCTGACATCATCATCGTGAGCAGCGGCGACGGGATGATCGCGTCGAACAGGGACGTAATCCTGGACGAGTTCACGACCAACCCCCAGTACGCCTCGCTCTCCGCGGTCAGGAACGGCCACGTCCACGCGGTCAACGCCGACATGCTGAGCCGGCCCGGCCCGCGCGTCGCCGACGCGACCGAGGAGGTGGGCCGCATCATCGCCGCCTTCGACGCGGAGCGGGCCGGGGGGAACGCTTCCACGCCCGGGGCCGGGACCACCCAGTCCCCCGGCTTTTCGCATGCGATGGTCGGGCTCGCGCTCGTCCTGGCCTGCGGACTGGCGGCGAGGGCGGCGCAGGGCCGGTGACTCGGATGGCCTGCGACGAGCTCCCGCTCCCGGAGGGGGGCCGAGCGCACCTCCCCTCCGGAGAGACGGTACGCCGTGCGGATAACTCCCTCACCGTGCAGTTTTCCGGCCCGCGCGACGTGATCTCCACGTCCTGGCTGAACGGCGGGTACAGGCGGGATCTTTCGGCCGTCTTCAACCACCAGATCCCCCTGGACGCCTGCGACGACTGCCACGAGAACGGGGGCGTGGAGACCTACCTGGAGACGGTCGCCGCGTCCCTGGAACTCGACCCCCGCGCGGCCTGCGGCTTGGTCACCCGGGCGGAGATGAAGAACGCGGTCGCCGTGACGGCCCGGCACCGGGACCTCTCGGTCACGGCGATCGTGACGGCGGGGGTCGACAAGAACGGGGGACGGGCAGGCGACCCCGCGTCGTATTACGAGGAGAACGGCTCGTTCGAGCCGGTCGGGGGTACAGTCAACACGGTGCTCGTGATCGGCGCGGACCTCCCGGAGTACGCGCTCTGCCGCGCCGTTATGACCGCGAGCGAGGCAAAGGCTGTCGCGCTCCAGCAGCTGATAGCCCGAAGCCTCTACTCCTCCGGGATTGCGACTGGGTCCGGCACAGACATGATCGCCGTCGTGGCCGATCCCGGCTCGTCGCTATTCCTCTCGGACACGGGGAAGCACTCGAAACTGGGCGAGCTGATCGGTAGGACGGTCATCAGCGCCACCACCGCGGCCCTGGAGAACGAGACGGGCCTCTCTCCACGTTCCCAGCGCGACGTGCTGGTGCGGCTTTCCCGCTTCGGGATCGCGGAGACGGACCTGTGCGATGCCGTAACGGGAGGCGGGGGTACGGGCAATCCCTACCCCTTCGACCGGGAGGTGCTCATGGAGTACCTGGAGCGATGGGTACGGCGCCCGGAGAACGTCGCACGGGCTGCTGCAGCGCTCCACCTCCTGGACGAGGGTGCCTGGGGGCTGCTCCCGGAAGCCGTGGTCAGGACCACGATCGCCCAGATCCTGAATGATGACGGTCTGGTCTCCACCAGCCTCCCGGACACCAGCCGCGCATGTTTGGTTGCCGGGCTGTCCCGGTTGGCCGTCCGCGACCTCCTGTCTGAACGCGGGAAGAAGGGGACGGTCGGCGGTGCCGCGCCCGCCGGCCCAGCGAGGGGCCAGCTACCGCTGCAACCCCTCGAGCACCGCCATGAGCTCCTCGATGCCCTCGATCCAGACATCGGGGACCACGTCCCGGGAGTTGTCGAGGTTCCGGCCGCCGTAGGCTGCGTGAACGGTGAAGAGGATGAGCCGCTGGGCCGGCGCGATATCGCGCCGCAGACTGTCGCCGACGAAGACCATCTCCGCCGGCCGGGTACCGAGTGCGACTAGGGCCGCCCTGAAGGGCGCCGGCTCCCAGTGGCGCGTTGTCTCGTGGGTGATGATGCAGTCGAAGAGCTCGTTCATGCCGGTCACATGCAACCGGGCGCGCATTTCCCGGTCCCGGGCGTCGATCATGATCTCGGTCTTCAGCCCCCGCGCCTGGATCTGGATTAAGGTCGACGCCGCGTCCAGACCGTAGGGATGACCTCGTGGCATGGGGGCTCCAGAATGGCAGCAATGACTATCGAACGATTTTTATCTAAGCACCTGGAGTGCACGGCCCTTCCACAGGGCCCCCGGAAACATATCCGTACAACCAATATCATTGAACTGGTCAACAAGGAACCCGAACGACGAACGAGAGTGGCGGGAGCATTCCCTACGGAACAGGCGTTGCCTCCATTGGCGGATTCGATCCTGCGGGATACCGATGACACTTGGGTCCCTGGCGAAAGATAATTGCCTAAGGATGGTTGATGGAAGTCAGGGGATTACGGTTTCGAGGGAATTGGGGCACTTCCGAGACACTACCCCGATATATCCCGACCTCGCCCCCGGGAGCACCGCCCTGTTGCCCGATCCGATAACTCCTTCCTGTTATGAATATATATTCATATCTCGAGGCAGAATTATGCCAGGATTTGACCAGACAGGACCGGTCGGGTATGGACCCGGCACGGGAAGAGGCATGGGCCCCTGCGGGGGAGGCATGGCCTTCGGACGAGGGGGCCGCATGGGCATGGGCGGCCGTATGGGCCCACGACGGGGTTTCGGCAGGGGATACTGCTGGAATATCGTTCCCCCCGCACCGCTGAGCGGCGAAGCGCAGAAGGAGCTGCTCGAGGCGGAGCTCAGACGTATCGAGGCAGAAAAGATAGAAGTACAGCGCAGGCTCAACGATCTCGTGTAATGCCGCGCCGGAGACGGTGCAGGAGGGTGGGTTTCCAGCCCGCCTTCACGTCGTTCGTACCTGCAGGAGCGGGAGCGTTGCCTCCCGAGGCGGTCGTCCTCACTGTCGACGAGTACGAAGCGCTGAGGCTCAAGGACCTCGAGGGGCTCGACCAGAGCGAGTGCGCCGGGATGATGGAGATCTCGCAGCCGACGTTCCATCGCCTGGTGACCTCGGCGCGGCAGAAGGTCGCCGACGCCCTGACGCACGGAAAAGGCATCAGGATCGAGGGGGGACATTACCGCCTGTGAACCGCGGTACGGACATCGCATCGTCCGCGCCCCGATCGGATAACGAACAGGATACGTCGTTCCGCCGATCGGACCGACGCGCACTTCTATCGCCTTCCCCCGGGCAGACGCGGGACGGCTATTCTTCAGGGGAGGTAACGGTTCGCCGCCCACCGGGGCCGGCGGGCCCGAGCCTCAGACGCACGGCACCACGACGGGGAAGCCGCAGCACTGCTCGACCGTCACCTGCACATCGTAGACGCACCCGATCGTCTCGGCCGTCACGACCTCTCGGCCGCCGGCCGCGTGGATCGCGCCCCCCTTCATCAGGATGAACCGGTCCGCGAACCGGAGGGCGAGGTTCAGGTCGTGCATGGTCATCAGGGCCGCGACCCCGTGCTCCCGCACCACGTCCCGGACGAGGCCCAGGATCTCGAGCTGGTTCTTCAGGTCCAGGCTGCTCGTCGGCTCGTCGAGCAGGAGGATCCGGGGCTCCTGCACGAGCGCCCGCGCGATCGCCACCTTCTGGACCTCGCCCCCGCTCATCTCATCGACGTACCGCAGCGCGAGCTCCGCGAGGTCGAGCCGCTGGAGGATCGCCTCCGTGATCGCGAGGTCGCGGGACGTCACGTCGAACCCCATGTGCGGCCGCCGGCCGAGCAGGACCGAGTCGAAGACGGTCATCCGCATCGGCTGGGTCCGCTGGCTGACGTAGGCCATCTCCCTCGCGATCTCGGGCCGGCTCATCGCGAGGACGTCGCGGTCCTCGAGCAGGACGCTCCCAACCCCCGGCCGGAGCAGGGCGTTGAGGCACCGGAGCAGGGTCGTCTTCCCCACGCCGTTCGGCCCGAGGACCGCGATGAATTCCGCCGGCCTCACCGAAAACGAGACCTCCTCGAGCACGGGGTGGCTCGGGTACCCGAACCCGACCCCGTCCACCTCCAGCATCATCGCCGGTACCCCCGGACGATCAGGTAGAGGAAGAGCGGCGCCCCGAAGAAGGCCGTCAGGATCCCGACCGGCAGCACGATCGGGGCGAGGACGATCCGCGCGAGCGTGTCGGAGACGAGCAGGATGATCGCCCCGACGAGGAACGAGCCCGGCAGCAGGAACCGCTGGTCGTCCCCGATGAGGCGGCGGACCATGTGCGGCCCGAGCAGGCCGATAAAGCCGATGATGCCGAGGAACGAGACCACGACCGCCGTGATCAGCGAGGAGAGGAGCATTCCCGTCACCCGGACACGCTCTGCGTGGACGCCGAGGCTCCGCGCGGTATCGTCCCCGGCGTCGAGCGCGTTGTAGTTCCACCGGTTCAGCTGGAACCAAGCCGTGCAGGGCAGCACGACCGCGGTCAGCAGCGCGACGTCCGGCCAGCTCGCCCGCCCGACGTCGCCGAACGTCCAGAAGACGATCGCCGCCACCTGGTCCGCGCTCGAGAAGTACTGGAGGAAGGTCGTGCCGGCCGTGAAGAGCGCCGCGAGCGCCACGCCGACCAGGACCATCACCTCGGGCTGCGACGACCGGATCCGGGAGATCGCGAGCAGGGCTCCCGTGGCAACCATCGCGGCGACGAAGGCGCAGATCGTGACGAGATAGGGGTTCCGTACCACGACCGAGTCCGCGATGTGGGCCGAGACGGTCCCGGCGCCGAGGAGGGTGATCGCGACGGCCGCACCGAACCCGGCCGCGTGCGAGATGCCGAGGGTGTACGGCGAGCTGAGCGGGTTCCGCAGGACCGACTGCATCACCCCGCCCGCCACGGCGAGACCGGCGCCTGCGACGCAGGCCGCGAGCACCCGCGGCAGCCGGATGTTCCAGATGATCGTCGACGCGTCGCCGGGCCGGCCGGCGACCAGGGTCGCGACAACCTCGCGGACCGGGATCGTCACGCTTCCGACCGAGATGGATACGCAGGCGAGGGCGAGGAGGACCACGAGGCAACCGGCCAGGAAGAGACGCTTTCCGCGAAGGTATGCGGCGTAGCGCGGAGCGACCGGGCCGGCCTGGAGGTCGATGTGCATGGCGGGGACCCGGGTTACCGCTCCTTCCGGGCAATGGTCATCTCGGAGGTCCCGTCCACGGGTACGACCGCGATAACCGAGAAGCCGTTCGCCTCGAGCGCCCGGTGGTACTCCTCGAGCGGGACACTGTGCGAGAAGGTGTACCGCGACCGCTGTTTCTCCACGCCCTCGAAGGTCCAGAGGTTCCACTCGAGGTCGCCGAGCGGGTCCGCGGCCTCATCGTCGACCCCCTGCTTGTTCAGGAAGAGGCCGCCGGGGCGGAGGGTGTTTGCGATCTTCGGGACCAGCCGGGGGTCCTTTCCGCCGGGGTTCGAGGAGGAGAAGACGATGTCGAACGGCCCCGGCAGGGGGTCCGTGTTGAAGTCCCCAGCGACGACCGAGACCCGGTCGGCCCGGTACCGGGCTATGAAGTCCTTCGTCGCCCCGGTGACGGCCGGCAGGTCGAAGACCGTGGCGCGGAGCCCGGGGTTCTTCTGGCAGAACGCGATCGAGTAGAGCCCGTGGCCGCCGCCGAGGTCGAGGAGCGTTCTGGCCTCCCCGAACTCCGGCATGCCGGCGACGAGCCCGGTCACGTGCTGGACGAGCCCGCACCGGGCGTGTTCGGCCATGGACGGAATCACGGTATCGCGGAAGAACGTCTCGCGCGGCAGCACCTCGGGCCCCTCGCGGAGGAGCTGCGGGAGCTCCCGCCAGCGCTCCGCGTGCCGCTGCTGGAACGCGAGCATGCCGCGGACCGCGTACGGGCTGTCCGCGGCGAGGAAGGCGTCGGCCTCGGGGCCGTTCCTGAAGGCCGGCCCCTCGCGGACGAGCAGCCCGCGGTCCGCGAGCGCCTCGCAGAGGAGGGCGGTCTCGTGCGGCCGCACGCCGAGCGCCGCCGCGAGGTCTGCGGCGGTCATGGGGATGCGGAGCCGGTCGAAGAGCCCGATCTCGAGGGCGCCGGTCACCGCGTAATAGAGGCGGAGGCCGGCGAAGGCCTCGTCGAGGCAGGGGAGGGGCAGGTCCCCGTCCAACGGGAACGGCGGCCGCTCGACCAGGTCCCGGACGCCGGCCGCGCCGATCATCCGCGGCTCACCCCGGCAAACGGTCCGAAGCCGCCGAAGATTGTCTGCATGCCCCCGTACGCGGGGCCTCCGTCCAGCTCCCGGTAGATCTCGTCGGCTTTCTGGGCGGGGTCGACGTCCGCGAACTGCTCGGGGTAGAGGGTCTTGCCGATGAAGTAGGCGTCGCCGAGGACGGTGTCGTAGTTGTTCGCGTACCAGTTGTAGGGCATGACCCCGTAGACCCGGCCGGCCTTCACGGCGTCGAGGGACCCGATGGCCGGGTCCCGGAGGTCGGCCTCGACCAGTGACACGCTCGCCTCGTCGATGAAGATCACGTCGGGGTTCCACTCGATCAGCTTCTCCTTGTCGATCATGACCTGCCCGGCGGCCCCAGTGCCGGCCGCGACATTGGTCGCGCCCAGCAGCATGAACGGGGCGTACGCGGGGTCCGTCGAAAGGAAACCGTGGGCGCCGTTGAACGCGACGCCGCCGATGTAGACCCGGGGGCGCTCTTCGGCCGGGATGTCGCGGGTCCGGCGCTGGAGGTCGTCGACGGTCGCGTTGATGTACGCTAGCACCTCTTCGGCACGTTCCTCCCGGCCGAGGGCCTCGCCCATCGTCAGGAGCGACTTGTAGAACGCGGCGCGGTTCGCACCGAGGTCGCCCGTGACGAGCGCAATCACGGGCACGCCGGCCTTCTCCCCGAGGGCCTGTGCGTCCTTTGCCGTGGTGAAGGTGACGAAGACCGCGTCGGGCTGCCGGGCCATGATCAGCTCGGGGTCGCCGGTGATCCGGCCGGCCGTGGGGAGATCGGCGAGGCCGGGGTTGGCGAGCAGGTACGGCCGGTCCTCGCCCGAGGGCATTCCGGGAGCGCCGGCCGTCATCGGTTGCCGGTCGCGCTCGTCCACGGCGACGACCAGCTCCGAGGCGTTCAGGTAGACGAGCATCCTGAGCGAGCCGGCACCGACGCCCATGACCCGCTCCGGGGTCGCATTGAGCGTGACGGTCCGGTTCGTCATGTCCGTGAGAGTGGTGGTGCCGTTATCCGGGGATGCTGCCGGAGCCGTGCTCGTGCAGCCGGCCGCGAGGATCGCGGCGGCGACCAGCACGCCGATCAGGAGAAGGCGTCGAGGGCGAATCATACGATAATCAAATTTCGTGTGATTTAATCCTATTTATTGTTTCTTTTTCCTGTTTTTTTCAGACTAATGGAAGCTTTCGTATAAAAACGGGCTCTGCCGCCGACCCTGCGGTACGGATGGCATCTTAGGTGTATGCGAACGGTGAGGAGGGGGTCAGGGGGAAGCGGCCTGCCGCTCCTCCTCGGTCAGGTGCTCGAGCACCTCGGCCGTGGGCCCGATCTTGATGATCTTGCCGCCGCGCATGAGCGCGAGCCGGTCGCAGATGTCCCGGACGAAGTCCATGTCGTGGCTGACCACGATGAACGTCTCCTCCATCTCCTCGCGCGCATGCAGGATCGAGTGCTTGACGTCGATCTTGGTGATCGGGTCCATCGTCCCCGTCGGCTCGTCGAGAATGACCAGCATCGGCTCCCGGATCAGCACCTGCGCCAGCGCAACGCGATGCTTCTCGCCTTCGGAGAGCTGACCGGGAAGCCGGTCGAGCACGGCACGGCTTTTTTCATCCGAGAAGCCGGCCATCTTGAGCGTCACGATCGCCTTGCGCATGGCGAGTTCCTTGGGGAACTCCAGGCCGATCGCATCGGTCAGGTTGTCGAGGATGTTGCGGTGGGGGAAGAGGTCGTATTCCTGGTGCAGGAGGCCGATGTAGCCCTTGGCACGGCCGCGGAACTCGATCCCCGGCTTGGTCATGTCCACCCACTCGTCGCCGACGCGGATGTTCATCTCGCCGCCCGTGGGTTCGATGATCCCCGCGATGATTCTGGACAGCGTGGTTTTGCCCGCGCCCGACCGGCCGATGATGCCGAAGATCTCGCCGCGCTTGACGTCGAAGCCGACGCCGTTGACGGCACGCACAACCCCGCGGTCGACGGAGATATGGCGCTTCATAATGTCGCGGGCGACGAGGAGGTTCTCGCCGAGGTCAGGCTTCTCGAATTCCTCGAGGTCGGCGAAATCCTGCATGAACCGTGCCACCACCTCGGCCGGCGCCCCGATCGCGATGATCTCGCCGTTCTCGAGCAGCAGCGCCCGGTCCGCAAGGCTCTCGATCACATTCGAGAAATGCGACGTCACGACCATGCCCATGCCCTGGTTCTTGACCGACGACATGAGCACGCCGTGGACGATGGTCGCCGTCTCCGGGTCGAGCGTGCCCGTGGGCTCGTCGGCAAAGAGCAGGAACGGCTCCTTGGCGAGCTGCCGGGCAAGGACGACGCGCTGCTTCTCGCCGCCGGAGAGGTCGCGGGCGATATGCATCATGCGGTGGCTGAGACGGACCTCGTCGAGAAGGTCCGCGGCACGGCCGATGGCCTTCTCACTCGGATAGTGAATGTCGTCGAGGGCGTGAAGCACGTTCTCGATGACGCGGTCGTTGCCATACAGGGCGAAGGTCCGCTGGAACATGATCGCGGCCCGGGCCATGACCTCCCGCTTGAGCGTCTCGTTCTCCGGCGCCCAGAGGTCGGGGTCAATGGGAACGAAGGTGCCGCCGCAGCCCGGACAGGGCTGCCCTGCCCGGCTCGGCAACTCGACATGCCCGCAGCCGGCGCAGCGAGCGACATGGTAGATCACCTGGCCCGAGGTCGGCGGCTGGTCCACGCCCCGGAGCAGGTGCATCAGCACGGTCTTGCCCGCCCCCGAACGCCCGATGATCCCCACGATCTCGCCCTCGGGGATCTCAAGCGAGATGTTCGAGAGCACTCGCTTTCCGTGAAACTCCATGCAGACGCGATCGAGCGAGATTAGCGTCGGTCTCGATCGACGGAGGTCCGTCATGGTCGCGGCTTCGGCCATGCCGCCGCCTCTCCTGTAGCTCACACCTTCATCCTCACCCATGGCTGTCGTCTCCGTGAATTGCGGTCTCTTCATTCTCGGCGCTTGACTGGCGATTGTTGCACATATGAGCGAAAATACCTACCGATCGAAGTCGAGTTTTTCCGGGCATCCGCTCGTCTTTACCGGTTCGCTCATATGGGAACAGAGCCCGTCAGCAGAGCGTGGGCAGGCAATCCGGCTCCTGCGGGGACATTCACCATCCTCCGAGCTCGAGCAGGCGGCCATCTCGATCATTCGGCCGTTCACCAGCGCATCGGCCACCTTCCGCCGTGCCCCGTGGAGATCGCGCCAGAGGGTCTTTCGCGAGATGCCGAGCACGGTTGCGGCCTTCTCCTGCTGTAACCCCTCCAGGTCGACAAGCCGGAGAGCCTCAATCTCGGATGGCACGAGGGAGACCGGCTCGACCTCTCCGGTCGATTTACATTGTGGGGCGAAACAGCGGAGCGGGCCTTGGCCCTGTATCGCTCGTGTTATGCGCGGCCGCCCCCTGCGGCGGCAGCAGTGCTCCTCTGAGATCGTACTGCTCATGCCAACCCCATCATGATCACACGAGGCACCGGCACCCACGTAAGGTTTCCGTTCCCGCCATTCATGGTGCTGCACCCTGCTCATCGGTGGCCGGCTGGTGGCGTACGTCCCAGTGAATCGCCGCGTTCCAGCTTGATCGGTCCAGCCGGTATTCACCGTCCGCGCTGCGGATAAGGAGGCGGCCAAGTGTAGATCGGAGGACGGTCTCTGCTCCGTCGGGACAGTTGAGCCGATCACGGAACTCGGCCATGGCCTCGTCGAGGTCGCGGAACCGGTGCTCGGCCTGGGTGTACTCCGCCTCGAGGGTCGCCATGATGCCCATCTGGAAGAGGACGTTCCAGACGCAGTCGGCCATCGGCTCGGGCGGATAGTCGGCGCCGTGGACCGCCGGCCAGAGCGCGCGTTCGACCTCACGCCCTCCTGGCGGAGTTAACGGCCAGAAGAGGTGGACTCGGCCGCTGCAGACTTCGTGCATCTTTGCGAGGGCGGCCCGGAGGTCGACCATCATCAGCGAGTACGAGGCAATAACGACGTCGAAGGGACCGGAGAAGGCGGTCGGCTTCACCGTCTCCCACGGATCCTCTATGATTGCGACCGTCACCCCCTCGCGCACCGCATACTCCCGGAGCGCCCGACGCATCGGCGCCGAGGGCTCGACTGCAGTCACCCGGCACCCCTGTCGCGCGAGGGGCACGGCGAGGGTGCCCGGGCCGGCGCCGATATCGAGGATCGTAGCTCCGTCGGGGATCGCCATTGACGCCAGCTGGCGTTCGGCATACCCGTCATACCGGGCCGCGGCCAGCTTCCGGTACCGCTCCACGTTCTCCGCCCTCCCGAAGAACTCGGTCCCCGACAGATATCCCGGCGTGGCCCGCTGGCGCTCCTTCATCGCCATCCAGATGGTGTTCCAATCGGGCCCGCCCGGAAGCCCCGTCATCTGATCGTGATCATTGGGCATCAAGCTCTTCTCCTCGGTGTCCCCCTCCAGCCGCGATAGGCCAGAGCTGCCTGCCCGCAGGGATACCTTTAATCTATTTCGCGCATATGTGTAAATATCCGCCGGTCATCCGACGGAGGAGACGAACAGCATGCCAGCATTCAATGGCACAGCCCCGTCCGGACGCGGAGCTGTCAGCGGACACGGGCGCGGTCCCTGCAGGATCGCGCCGACGGACAGCCGGTGGAACCCCGCGGCAGCGCAGCCCGTCAACCGGGACACGCAGACCACGGGAGCCGTGCAGCCCACCGGGACCTGCGGACTCGGTCGCGGCGGTCTGCCGCGGGGTTGCGGGCAGGGATTTTGTGGCGGACGGTTCCGCAGAGTGTGAGACCATGAAAGTAGCGATAGCATTGGAAGGCGCCGCAGTCTCCGAACATTTCGGTCACTGCGAGGCATATGCAGTGTACAGCATCGAGAACAACAACGCCGTGTGGCAGGAGAACCTCGCCAACCCCGGCCACACACCGGGCTTCCTCCCCGTGTTCCTAGCCGAACGGGGTGTCAACACGGTGATCGCGGGAGGCATGGGCCCCCGGGCGGTCGACCTGTTCTGCGAGAATGGGATCGATGTCGTGCTCGGCGTGCACGGCCCGGCTGCGGAGGCCGCCCAGGCGTTCGCCGCGGGGACGCTCGTCGGCGGTGTCAGCGGTTGCACCCACGACCAGTGCAGCGGCGACTGCGGATCGCACTGAGCCCACGGAACGATCGAACCATGGCATATGTCGTAGACCCCGCCCTCTGCACCGGCTGCGGTGCCTGCATCGCGGCCTGCCCGGCCGGGGCCATCACCTTCGACGGGGACTGCGCCCGCATCGACGCCGACCTCTGCACCGGGTGCGGCACCTGCGTGGACGAGTGCCCGATCGGTGCGATCTCTGAGTCGGCGTGACGGCCGGAGAGACGTGAGATAGCAACCATGAGACAGCAACCATGAAGGTCTGCATCACCGCGCAGGCGGCCGGCCTCGACGCACCCGTCGAGCCCCGGTTCGCCCGTGCGCCGTTCTTCGTCTTCATCGAGACCGGGACCGGGGAGATCCATTCGGTCGCGAATGCGCTCTGCGGGGGCCCCGGCGGAGCCGGGCCTCGCGTCGTCCAGTTCATCGCCGAGTACGGCGCGGATGTGCTGGTCACGGGCCAGCTTGGGGAGAACGCCGACCGTGCGATCCATGCAGCCCGCATCCCGGCGTATGCGACAACCGAGGAGAAGACCGTGGGCGAGGCGCTCGAGGCGTTTCGCTCAGGCACGCTCCGCGAGATCTCCTGAGGGTGCCGGGATGAAACTCGTCGTCGCCAGCGGCAAGGGGGGGACGGGCAAGACCACGGTTGCCGCGAACCTCGCGTACGCCCTGGCCCGGTCCCGCGAGGTCGTGACCGTGGACTGCGACGTCGAGGCCCCGAACCTCCACCTGTTCTTTCCCTCGATGGCGCACGAGCTGCCGGCGCGGGTCCCGGTGCCCGCTGTCGACCCGGCGCGGTGCACCCTCTGCGGCGAGTGCGGACGCTTCTGTCGCTTCGGCGCGATCAGCGTCCTCAAGACAGAGGTGTTCTTCCTGCCCGACCTCTGCCACAGCTGCGGGGGGTGCCGGTATGTCTGCCCCGAGAACGCCGTCAGAGATGAGTATCGGACGGTCGGATCCGTCCGGTGTGCACGTCCCTCTCCATCTCTCACCCTGATCGGCGGAGTACTCGGCGAGGGCGAGGTCCAGGCGCCGGCCGTCGTGCGCTATGCGAAACGGCTTGCAGAGGGGGCGCCGCTCATCATCTACGACGCGCCGCCGGGGATCGGCTGCACGGTGATCGAGACCCTGAAGGGGGCCGACGCCTGCCTGCTCGTGACCGAGTCGACCCCGTTCGGGGCCCATGACCTCGCGCTCGCGGCCGAGGTGGCGCGGCAGCTCGAACTTCCAACCGGTGTCGTGATCAACCGGTCCGACGGCGATGACCGGGCGATCCGCCAGATCTGCCGCGAGCTCGGCCTTCCCGTGCTCATGACCATCCCGTTCGACCGGTCCATCGCAACCATCCAGAACCGCGGCGGCCTGATCAGCCGGGAGCACGACGGCTGGCGCTCTCGCTTTGCCGCCCTCTTCGCCGACGCGTGCGGCCTGGGAGGGAGGGCATGATCCGCCTGGCCGTGGTCAGCGGCAAGGGCGGTACCGGCAAGACGATGGTCACTGCCGGCCTTGCGGCCCTCAGTCGGTGTCTGCAGATCCTTGCCGACTGCGACGTCGAGGCCGCCAATCTCGAACTCCTCCTCTCGGCCCGGGGAGGCTACACAAGCCCGTTCGAGGGCATGGAGACGGCCGTGATCGACCCTGAGAAGTGCTGGGGCTGCGGCCGGTGCGCCGAGCTCTGCCGGTTCGGCGCGATCACGGTCGGGAACGACGGGGTCGCCGTCTGCGAGCCGCGGGACTGCGAGGGCTGCGGCCTCTGCGAACGGGTCTGCCCGAATGGGGGGGTCTCCCTCATCCCGCGTATCAGCGGTGCGGTCCTGTGGTCGAGTACCGAGTACGGCCCCCTGAGCCATGCGCGTCTCAATCCGGGGTCGGGGAACTCGGGGCTGCTGGTCCAGACCGTGAAGCGGCAGGTGGAGAACCGCGCGGGAACGGCCGAGCTGCTGCTGATCGACGGCCCGCCCGGGACGGGCTGCCCGCTGATTTCGACCGTCAGCGGCACGGATGCGGTCTTGGTCGTCACCGAGCCGAGCCTCTCGGGACTCCACGACCTCCGGCGGGTAGTCGGGGTCTGCCGGCGCTTCGGGCCGCGTGTCTTAGCGCTGATCAACCGCTGGGACCTCGACCCGGAGATCTCGGCGAAGATCGAAGAGGAGTGCGCCGCACTGGGCGTATCGGTCATCGGCCGGATACCGTTCGACCCCGCCGTGATCGAGGCGGTCAGAGCGGGTCGACCGGTCACCGGGACAGACTCCTCTGCAGCGCGGGCCCTTGCCGGCTGCTGGGAGACCCTCAAGGGAGAACTCGCCTTGTCGTGCGACAGGGAGCGGCGATCTCCCTCTTGAATTACTTTTAACATAACATACAGGGTGCTGATACTATGACTCAACAGACATTGGAACAGCAGAAGACACAGGCAGAGACGCAGAACGCGGGTCCTGCCGCAACGCAACCCCGACAGGAGGCAACAGGGCTCCCTGCCCGGGCGGAGATCGACGTCAAGCACGTGATCCTCGTTCTCTCCGGAAAAGGGGGCGTCGGCAAGTCAACGGTCGCCGTCAACCTCGCGTACACGCTCGCAGGGCATGGCCGGAAGGTCGGCCTGCTCGACCTCGACTTTCACGGCCCGAGCGTGCCCAAGATGCTCGGCATCGAGGACCGGCGGCCGGCAGCGTTCGACGGGAAGATCGAACCCGTCCATGTGACCGGCAACCTGTCGGTCATGTCCATGGGGTTCCTGCTGACCGAACCCAGCGCCCCCGTCATCTGGCGCGGGCCCGTGAAGATGGGCGTCACCCGGCAGTTCCTCGAGAACGTGAACTGGGGCTCGCTCGACTACCTGGTCGTCGACCTTCCGCCCGGCACCGGCGACGAGGCCCTGACCATCGCGCAGCTCGCGCCGAACCTCCGGGGGGCGGTCATCGTCACCACGCCGCAGGACGTCGCCGTCCTCGACGCGGTCAAGGCGGTCAAGTTCATCGAGCAGCTGGAGATCCCGGTCCTGGGGATCATCGAGAACATGAGCGGCCTTGTCTGCCCCCACTGCGGAGAGACGGTGGACCTGTTCGGGAGAGGCGGCGGCGAGAGGGCCGCGGAGGAGTTCGGTGTTCCGTATCTCGGCGCCGTTCCCCTCGACCCCGAGATGATGAAGGCCGGGGACGAGGGACGTCCGTTCATCCTCCGGCACGCCGACTCTCCCACCTGGAAGGCGGTCGACCGGGTGATGGAGAATCTGGTCACCCTGGTCGAGTCCTGAATCCGCGTCTAACGGAAAGGAGACCCCCTTTTTTACCACTTTCCAGAGGTGCCGACGACCCCAGCGCAGACTGCGTTGGGAGAGCGTCTGGATTCGATGTCGGGAGGGGGTGAAGAGCCTTTCTCCGAAGTATCACGGTTCACGCGGCCGGCAGGGTGAAGATGAAGGTCGAGCCCTCGCCCGGCGTCGACTCGACCCAGACCGCGCCGCTGTGCCGCAATATCTTCGACTTGAACGGGAGGTCTGATGCTGTTGTTTAAGTGTGAAGGCGAAGGAATCGAACCATAGCCATCCGTATTCCCTCCAACGGCTTAAGTATAGATGGTTTGATTCTCTACTCTTATCAAGCACTTTTCATTCATCGATCAGTCAACTTCTTCTGCCACCGTCCCGGCCGAGGTGTCGGCGGTCTCGATCGCCGGCCTCGCCACCGATACGGCCGGGGAACGGCCATCATCACGGCCCACGCCGGGCAGAGGCGCCACATCGCCAGGCGCACCACAGAGCCGGGTTCCGGGCGAGGACGCCTGGGGGTGAGTAAAAAGGAATATCCGACGAGAAGAGCATCGACTGAATGTTCGGTGACGGAAGGCCGGCAGCGTACGTCCCCGGGCAGAGGTGATGAACCGGTGCCTGAGTACACAATCCTCGAATCGCCATCGAACCTGGACCTGTGGCCGAGCGGCGTCGAACGGCTGCCCGATGCGCTCCTCTCCGCCGGCCTCCATACCATGCTCGGGGCCGATCGCGCCGGACGGGTGGACCCGCTCCCCTACGACAGCAGGCGCGACCCGGAGAGTCGCCTGCTGAACGGCGATGCCATCCGGACCTATGCACGGTCACTGGCCGACGCCGTCATGCCCCTGGTAGAGCAGGAACGTTTTCCCATCGTAATGGGCGGCGATTGCAGCATCCTCCTCGGCACCGCACTCGCGTTGCGCCGGCTGGGGCGGTACGGGCTGCTCTTCCTCGACGGTCACACCGATTTCTACCCGCCAGAAGCCGAGCCCCACGGCGAGGTGGCGTCGATGGAGCTCGCGCTCGTGTCCGGCCGTGGCCCCCACAGTCCTGACCGACCTCGACGGCCTCTGCCCGCTTGTTCGGGACGCCGATATCCTTGCCTTCGGGTTCCGTGATGAAGAGGAGGTAGCGAGAGCGGACAGCCGGGACATACGGGCAACACCCATCCGTGCCTGCAGCCTCGAGCAGGTCTATTCAATGGGCGTTGCTCGGGCAGCGTCACGGGCGACGGCCTGGCTTCAGTACTTCGCTAATTTCCCTCCGTGTCATCTTTCATTCGTCAGTGCTCCCCGTCCCCTTTGACTATCCCGGGTTTCTGAAGGCCGGAATGTTCCGCACGATCTTCAAGGTCGATCGCACCGCTTCCCAGATGA
>SISS01000023.1 GCA_004332335.1 Methanoregulaceae archaeon UXB-2016
TACGCGATCACCCGAGACCGCCAGGTGACCCTGGCGGTCTATCCCGTGACGAAGGGTACCTCCAGGGTCGCGTACATCGCCCGATGCCTGGACGCGATCGCGACGGCCGGACTGAGGGTCTAGGCACTCTGCCTCGATCGGGAGTTCTACGCGCACAAGCTCATCGCGTTTCTGATGACAGCGAACGTCCCGTTCATCATCCCGATCAGGAGACACAGCCGTGCGATGAAAAAACTCCTGAACGGGACACAATCACAGTTCAGAGACTATATCATGCGTGGAAAAACGCCGCTCAACCTGAAGATTGCGCTCGCCGTGATGTACGCGAAAGGAAAACGGGGGAACCATGGTGTCGAGAATTTCGGCTATGTGGTCAGCGGCGTACCCTGGAGCCCTCGACGGATCCACGAGACGTACCGATCACGGTTCGGGATCGAGTCGTCTGCCGAATGCGAAACCAGGTTAAACCTAGAACCTCACCCCGCAATTCGGTGACCCGCTGTCTCTTCGCCATTGTCTCGTTTCTCCTCAAGAACCTCTGGATGGCCGTGCTCTGGACCCGATTCTCGCCCGTGAAACCCGGTCCTCGGACCATCGAGATGCGCGCGTTTCGGTTTGGCCAGTTCCGACTATTCATCTGGGAAGCGGTGCGATCGACCTTGAAGATCGTGCGCACCATTCCTGCACTCAGAAAACCGGGATAGTCAAAGGGAACGGGGAACACTGACGAATGAAAGATGACACGGAGGGAAATTAGCGAAGTACTGATGTCCTCGAAGTCCTTCCGGCCGTTGCCGTTGACGTTGTCAATGACAACGTCGAAGTCGAGATCGGTCGGCGGAACGATGCGCCAGGGACACCGACCGGCAGCTACTTGTCGCCGGCTGAAACCACCCCCACGTTCAACAACGAAAGCTCCGGGACTCGCACAGTCTCAGTGGGATCCAAAGATACGACGGGACAGGACGTGGGCCGAGTCATGGCAACGGCTCATCCCGGATGAAAAACCCCGGGATGTCCAATGGCAGTTCCGGAGGATATTTTTCCCGTGTTCAGTGCCAGAAGAGCAGTTTTTTCGAAGTTTTTTGGGAATCCGGACTCAAAATGGTTTACCTTCTGCCGACACTCACAGGGATTTCAGAACTCCGTTATCACCCAAAAGGACCGGTGCGAGGGCGACGAGCGCCTCCCTTGTCCGGGGGCACATGACCGGACTTCCGCCTCTATTGTCCTTTAGATCCATGATCAGCCTCAACAGATCTTCCTTCGTGTCGATATCGTAGCAGGACGGTAGCAACTCCCATGTCAACCCCAGATCCTCTGCCCGCCCAGTTGTCCGTTCCAGCACAGCAGATGAGCTCCAGACAATTCCATCGAATAGTGCCGGCACATGGACCCGGGATCCTATCAGATAATACCCCCCGTCATCACACGGCCCGAGGACCACATCGGTTTCATTCAGCCGGATAAATGCCCGGCGGATTGCATCCTGCGGTAGATGGGGAGTATCGCTTGCGACGATGACGAGTTTCCGGTACCCCTGGGAGAACAGCCTTCGGGAGACCCGTGAGAGCCGATTCCCCAGATCCCCCGTTCCTTGCGGAATGCACTCCACGGGGCGGGGAAACATCCGGGAGAAAAAATCCCGGGCGGTGTACGGATCGTATGCAATGAACAGGTCCGCCTCGGGGATTCCGGAAGTCAGCCCGACCGTGTCGAGGAGAAACGCACCGTAGACATCCGCTGCTTCGCGCGGGGTGAGCGGTGGGCAGAGGCGGGTCTTGACCTTTCCGGGCTCCGGCTGTTTTGCCATGATGGCGATGGCTGATCCCGACCGGTTCGTCATGCAGTCTTCTTCGCAACCCATAACCCGCGTCCGACCTTCCCCTCGCGTGAGGCTTTCTCCCAGCAGGCGATTCCCTCTTCGACTGCTTCATAGAACTCCCCGCCGAACCGCCGGATGATCTCTGGCCTGAGTTCTTCCCGGATCATCGCGAGATATCGGGTGAGCTGCAGGGAGAAGTCACGGCTCATATCCAGATCTGCAGTAACTTCCCAGCCGTTCTCTTCCAGCAGGCGGGTATACCCTGCACGGGTCTCCAGGTTGGGAAAGAGCATGAATCCGAGGAGTGGAGCGAGTTCCTCATCCGAGATGCCGTCGTTCAGGATCCAGTCGGTGAAGGCGAGGGTGCCACCGGGTTTTATGACCCTGCCGGCTTCGCGGATCAACCGCTCTTTATCAGTGACATAGCACCAGGCGTCCTGTCCCCAGACGATATCGAAGGACGATCTCCTGAATGGCAGGTCGAGGGCATTTCCCAGCCGGAATGTGACCCTCTCGTCCAACCCGGCAGCGGATGCCCGCCGGGTTGCCTCCTCCACCATCGCCGGCGTGGCATCGATCCCGGTGACCCTGCACCCGAAATCCCTGGCAAGCTGACAGGCTGGCCCTCCCAGGGCACTGCAGATGTCGAGCACCAGGGAATCGTTTTCAATCCCTGCCATGGTTGCCAGTTCGGTAGTGGCAAGGGGGCCCCCGATATGGATCTCCTCTCCCATCACCATCTCCCAAAGGGTGCCAACCGCCCCCGAATATGCGTCGCTCACGTCGCCGACGCTGATGTCAATACTCCTGGTCATGCTCTTCTCCGTACCCTGCAGTTGGGGTCTTCTGCCATAATATCGCCGGTCATGTAGTATGCGGTGGCCCGGCACCCCCAGCAGACCGCCTGGTTAATACAGCTGCTGCACCTGCTGGAACTGTCGGGCTCCCGGAGCGGCAGGAAGAGCAGCTCGCGCCGGTGCCTGTCGACGATCTCCCCGAATGGCTCTTGGTTCACGTTCCCGAATCCCTGCCGGATGACGGAACACGGGGTGAGATCCCCCTCAATGGTGATGCAGACAGTCCCGCCACAGTAAAACTTGTTGGTATCCATCGTACTCATCGAAATGTCAGATCCCGGATAGTTCAGCTGGTCGCGAATACCGATGGCGTGCTCGATCTGCGGCCCTGAAGGTACCCATTCCGGGTGTTCCGTGCCGAGGCCCGCTGCGCAGATCTGGGTCAGGCAGGTCCTGATACCCTTTCCGGCGAAGTGCCGGATGGTGCGTTCCACGTCTTTGCCCGACAGCGGGCGGGTGAACGTGATACAGTTGATGATCTCTCCGGGCGGTTTTCCGCACGCAAGGAGATTCTCCACACCACGCAGGATTGCCTCCTTCTTCGTCCCGGGTTCCCCGGTATGAAGCAGCTGGTAGATCTCCTCGTCCAGGCTGTCGAGATGGACGCTGACAAAACCCCCTGGTGTAACCCGGGCGACCTGGCGTGCAACAGCGGGATCGGCAAGCGGGATCCCACTCGTCCAGATATTGTTGACAAGCCCGAGATCCCGGGCCTCCCGTGCGAGCTCGTACCAGTCATCGCGGCAGAGGGGATCTCCCCCGAGCCAGTCGATCGCCCGGACTCCCTCAGCCGTTACCTCACGGAGGATCCGGTGGATCGTGGCCGCTGGGATCTCGGCAGCACGGGCGTCCTGTGCCGATGCGTAACAGTACCGGCACCCTCCGTTGCAGGAGAGGCAGGATTCGATCTGCAGCGAATAGACCCGGTTCTCTTTAAAATACCGGACGACCCCGGCATGATCCGGGTGAAGGCACCCCTGTGCGGAGACCGAGCCGGGATCTGTCCGGGCAGGTGCGTGCTGAGGTCCGTCCTTCAAAGGAGGAGTAAAGGGCTGCACGTGTTCCATAGAATCACTGCCCGAAGATGCCGATCGATGCCAGAGGAATAATCAGCATCAGAACCGACCAGTAAAAACCCGCCCGTTGGATACTGAACCCCCGTATCTCCTTCACATAATGCCCGGCGATTGCAAACATCATGAGGGCCAGGACCATTGCGTTGAAGACGGTTGTCGAATATTCGTGCTCTACCGGGAGGTAGGTGAGATACGGAGCTGCATTGATCCATCGTACCATGAAAAAGATGAGGGGCATGTGAGCGATGCCGATGTAGGATAGTACCGGGAGGTGGATCTTCAGCCAGAATCCCGCCTTCGGGCCGGCAACCAGGAGTGGCCGCTTCATCTTCCATTCCGCGGCCACGACCATGATAATTGCCCCCAGCAATACACCCTCCATGAGTGTTGCCACAGCTCCCGACCAGTACGCAAGTTCGGTCGGAATTGTGATAAAGGAGGCGACCAATGATATCACACCCGTAGATACCGACGGACGGAAAGACGCAATCCCGACAATGATTAAGATGAGAGCAAATGCGAAGTTATGGGCCCACCGGGGGTCTGAGTCGTACAGGTGGAATGCAGGCCCGAGCCAGAAAAGGAGCCAGGCAAGACCCAGCAGGAAGATACCTGTCCCGGTTGTCATCCATGGCCCGGGTTCGAATTTCATAAAAGCGAATTCCACTCGTGAATGAATAACTGTTTGGAAACCACGGGGGGCACGTCGCTTCTGGTCTCAATCGTCACCCCGGTGCTGAACGAGGAGGCCGAGATACAGGGGTTTCTCGATCATCTTACCGGGTTGCAGGAACCGTTCGAAATCATCATTGTCGATGGCGGAAGTGCCGATACCACCTGTGCCCTCATCCGGGACCATGCCGGAAAAATCCCCGTAAACGTGAACCTTCTTTCAGCCCCGAAAGGAAGGAGCACCCAGATGAATGCGGGTGCGGTGGCAGCACGAGGAGAGATCCTCCTGTTCCTCCACGCCGATTGTCGTATCCCTGCCGATTCACTCCGGGTTATTTCGGAAGCCTGCAGGGTACCCGGCGTGTGCGGCGGGGCATTCACCCAGAATTGCAGGGACGCCGGTCTCTTCCCCGCGGTCAGCTGCAAAGTTGCCAGTGCCCTTGCCGCCTGGTCCCGAATATATTTCGGTGATTTCGGGATCTTCGTTCAGCGGGATGTTTTTTTTGCAGCGGGAGGGTTTGCGGTCATCCCGTTCTGCGAGGACATCGAATTTTGCCGGTCTGCCCGCCGATTTGGCAGGATGGTGCAGATCGACCGGTTCATTCAGAGTTCCCCACGACGGTTTGAACGCGTGGGGAGAACGAAACTGACAGCGGTGTATATTCTTGCAACCGTGCTGAACCTGGCCGGTATACGCCCCGTTTTCCTCAGGCGCTTTATCGTTGATTAGGGGCGGCATCCCGGAGATCCCCCAGCTTCCCCTCGTATAAGGCCGGGACGGCGGCGGGACGGGACCGGTCCCTGTCCTTGTGCACGTTACGTCCGTGGACCATCGAGATGCGCGCGTTCCGATTTGGCCTATTCCGGCTGATAATCTGGGAAGCGGTACGATCGACCTTGAAGGCCATGCGGAACAATTCTGCACTCCGAAACCCGGGATAGCCAAAGGGAGGAAGGAGCGCGAAAAAATGAAAGGTGGTATCGAGGGAGATTTGGACAGTACTGGGCATTGCGTCCAATGAGTTGGGTGCCGAGGCTCTCTTGCCGAACCGTCGGTCAGCATCACGTACCCTCGAGGGGCGGGAATCCCGAACCGCTGCGTGTGAACCAGTCCCGTCTATTGGCCTGTTACACGGTCATAGCGAGGCCGTGCCGCTCCCTCTTCTCCAAGGCCGACCTGTGTGTGCGAGAACCGGGTGGGCGAGGATTGCCGCGAGCGGGGCCGGATGATTGGGCGCAACCAAGTTTCTGCGGCGCATGTTCTCTACTGCGGCCGTGCCGTCGCGGTGAGCGGCCCGGGCTCATCACCGACCTTTCCAGCCTTCCTGCGCTACGTCGTCCGCAGAGGTGTACTGCCGGTCAGGCATCCTGACCAGGAGGTCTATGAGCGCACCGGGAGCGCACCGCCACCGGGCCTCGCGTCCGAGGTCCTCCTTTCCGACCGTGTAGTGTAGACCCCGCAGGACGCCAGTGATCAGGCCGGCCGCCACCTTCTCCTGAGCCCGTTGGCTCATGCCCCCGAGTCCGCCCCCATGATCCTGATCAACCATGGTCCCCCGTTACCGTGCCGTGACCGGCACTACACGTCAATCAGTCACCGGGCATATCAGTTGTTTGCCTTCTGTGTCATCGTCTCCCCCTTGATGTCGGCGCCAAGATTACCATGATCTCTCCAGGGCCGGATGAGAAGGCGATCTCTAGGCATCGCCTCGAGGCATGATGACTGATTGACCCGCCGTCAATGGCCGTGGCGAGATCGCCCATGTCTTTTTGGTTTACCTCGGTTCCCTTGACACCGGCCTCGCTAGCCTTTGCCCGGACCCAAATCCGGGACCCGTCTGCACCGGCGGAGCTCTGCCGGCACCTCCAGGGTCTGGAAGGGAATCGGAAAAAGGGGTGCGGTCGACAAGAAATGTACCCACCTGCGGTCTCACCGCCCGAAATGGGTGCTCACTGCCCTTTCCAGGTATTCCGGGCTTCCGCGACCGCGCCGTCGGCCGACGCATACGTCCGCACGGGCATCCTTCTGAGGACGTCCGTGACCAGGCCCGGAGCGTTCCGCTGCTGTGCCTCTCGGGCGAGGCCCTCCTTGGCCAGAGGGTAATCCGGGCTCCGGAGGGCCCCCATGATCATGGTGGTCGCTATCTCCTCGTTGGCCTTGTTTCACATGCCTCCGAGCCTCCCGCCGATACCGCCGTGCTGCTGGTCTGCCATGATTCCTGTTCCCATGCCGGCAGCGGCACGGGCCGCCTTATCCGAATGGGACATATCAATTGTCGCTGGCTATGGCCCTCGCCTTCACGCGCCCGATCTCCCCTCGCCCACTCTCTTTCCGGACTGCGGACGGGAAGGGCATCACCGCTGTATCTCGACCCCGACCTCGTTTCGGCGGAGGAAACCGGGCGTGTACGGAGCGTTGTACCGCATCAGGAACGGCGTGCCCCGGGTGGCGACGCCGGCCTTCCTCAGTTCCTCGAACAGCCGCGCCACGACCGCCTCGACGTCGTCCTCGTGGGCGTGCCCGCTGAAGCGGATGACCGCGACCTCCCTCGCCTGAACCTCCTCGATCCGAATCCTTTCGTCGGTCGGCTCCGGGATATCGTCCCGCGTTCGCCCCGCGGGCATCACAAACGACATCGTGCCCGGCCCGGAAATGACGGGGGCGGTCATCGGGATCTCTTGAGATGTGATCACCGGCGAAGTCATGGGGATCTGTTCGGACGTGATCACCGGCGAAGTCATGGGAATGGTGTTCCGGGCGCGATTGCTGCCCGTGATGTAGGCGAAGAGCAGGCGAAATCCAGTGTCTTCTCCATCGTCCTCCACGGTCGCGAGGACAACAGGGGGATACAGCCGGAAGTCAGCCTCGCCGGCCTTCCCGGTCACTTCGTAGGGAATCGTTTCCGTCATGCGTCGCTCCAATTCCTGCACGGGCACTATTCCCCCGGGAACAGATGGATGTATCGTTCACCGGGGGCATCCCGCTGCACGGATGAATGCTGACCTCGTCCTCAACGGAGACCCCGGAATCCTTTTCGGGAGGGATTGACAGCCGGGACACCTCTTCCGGGTCCATGTTCCGAATCCAGCCTTCCAGGAGATCAGGAGACAGGTTCGAACCAGGGCCACACGCGGATGCACGATGAAGAGGTGATCATCGACGGGGGCACGAAACCGCGGGAAACCAGCATTGCCGCCCGGCATATCACCATCGCATACGCGATGGACGAACGCAGGACCCCGCCGGGCACACCCGACGTGCCCAGCGCCCGGACAAACGCGACCGCTCCGGGGGGTGCGCCCGGCATCCGGCATAGTGCGGCACATGATAACACAGGGACTCCGTCGGAACTCTGCCACAGGCAGATGCGAGGAGGGAGCAGGCAGGTACCGTGTTCGCCTCGCCGTGGGCGTTTAGGGGGTGGGTCGGAGAGAGACGGCAGGAAAGGGTTCGGAACTCCCCCGGTGCGCACGGAGCCCCGTCCACACCCCTGTCCGGCCGAAAATCTGGACCATCATCGTTCGCTCCCAACGGTGTGTTCCCATCCGGCCTCCCGAGGCAGGAGCGGCTTATCTCCTCCGACTCGCGGAGAGTATTTATCGCGGCCATTCCCATTTCCACAGAGCCGAGCTTCATGGACGCGATCCGAATCGTACCTGGCGGGAACTACGAGGGAACAGGCAGGAGCCGGGGGCTTGCTCGGGGCCTCCTGGTCTTTTTCGGCGACCTGAACCTGACCGGCGAAGGGATGGGCATCGGTGGCGTGGCGGTCAGGGACCGAACATGCACGTACTTCTCCCGCTCGTGGAACGACCGGGCGGATGGCGACGGATTCGGGAGGACATATACCCTCGATACCCGCATTAGCTGGATTATCATGGGGAGAACATCCCCCCTTCTGACGCGCTGGATCGAGTCCGCTGTCGGCGCCTACATGCGCCTGCCCTCCCTCCAGGGCCTGCTGCTTCGCGCCGTGCTCCCGCTGCGCAGCGCTCTGGGGATCGACTCGCTCTTCGAGGCCGTACCCCCCGTTGGAGAGGTCTCGGTCACCTGCGCCGTGCAGGGGGGGCATGTGGACGTCCGGGTGGAGGTCCATCCCCCGATAAAATCGGGGAGTACGGTCTGCCTCCTTAACGAGCTGAGTGCCGAATGGTTCAATGCGGCGGTCCGAAACGAAGAGATCGCCCCGCCCCCGCCGGGATGGGAGGCGATCGGTCCGCACGATCCGCCGGCCTACCTGTATGACCCCGAACACGGAGTGCGGTTCACCGTAACCAGCCCTTCTGTCTCTCCGCCGGTGCCGTCGAGACTGTTCTGGGGCAGGGAGCGGACCGGGGACCTCTGCTGGGCGGGTTTCTGCCTCGAGCTGGGTCCCCTTGAAGATCTGCAGGAACCGCTGGAGGTCCGATACGGCATCGATTTTACCGGGGATGGGTGCCCATGAATCCGCCATCTCCCTCCGGGGTCGCCCTCGTGTACCCCTACTTCCGGAGTAAGGACCCGGTCGAGAAGCTCTTCCCCCCGCTGGGGATCGCCTACCTCGCGAGCCAGCTCGGGGAACGCGGGGTCCCGGTAAGGGTCGCCGACTGCACGTTCCAAACGTTCGACGACGTCGTCGATAGGATTGCAGGCGCCCGGCCGGCCATCGTGGGTCTGTACGTCATGGTCACGATGAGCAGGAACGCATTCGACCTGCTGGCGGCCCTGCGGAAACTCCTGCCGGCCACCCTTTTCGTTGCCGGAGGTCCCCTGCCGACCATCCATCCGCGGATGTTTGCCGGCAGATTCGACGTGATATTCCGCGGAGAGAGCGACGTGACGTTTCCGGATTTCTGTCGCGATTATCTCTCGGCAGGTCGGGGGCCGGCCTTCCTGAATACCATGAAGAGCGAGGACTACCCTGGTCTCTACGCGGAGATTGACGGTCGTCTCGTGGCGACTCCCCCCGTACATTACCCTGCAGAGGTCCTCGACCGGCTCCCTCTTCCGGACCGAACCGGGTTCGACCACCACAGGTACCAGGAAGCGATGGAGGAGATCGCCGGGCTGAAGCAGACCAGCATAATCGTCACGAGGGGCTGCCCGTTCTCCTGCGATTTCTGCTCGAAACCCGTCTGGGGGGATCTCTTCAGGAAGCCCCCACTTGAGAAAGTATTCCGGGAGATCGATGCGATCCTGTCTCTCGGGTACACCAGTCTCTGGATCGCCGACGACTGCTTCACGCTCGACACGGACTATCTCGCGGAGTTCTGCCACGGCATGATCCGCCGCGGGACGCCCATCGGCTGGACCTGTCTCTCCCGGGTCGAGCGGCTCACCCCGGGACTCGTCGACCTCATGAAGCGTGCGGGGTGCCTCCGGGTCTACCTCGGGCTCGAATCGGGAAGTAACGACACCCTTCGCCTGATGAACAAGCGGGTTACCGTCGAACAGGGAACCCGGGCCGTCGAACTATTCTCCCGGGCAAGCGTGGGCACGGCGGGGTTCTTCATGGTCGGATACCCGGGAGAGACGATCGAGGATATCGAATCGACCTTCGACCTGGCGCTCTCACTTCCGCTCGACGAGATCTCGTTCACCGTACCCCTTCCCCTGCCCGGGACACCCCTTTTCAACCGCGTCGCCGATCTCGGTTCCTGGGAGGACTGGGAGATCTCGAACCAGGTGAAATTGGTGTTCCCCTCGGCGTTCGATGAAGACTGGCTCGGGCGTCGGATCGCCGAGACCATGGCGGCCTTCAGGACGAAGAAGGGCGGTGCAGGTCCGGAAGAGACCTCCGGTCCGTGCTGAATGTAGGGCAGGGAGAACCGTCCTGTCTGTCCGGGCTCTCCCGATAGGAATATTCCAGTGTATTCACGTATATACCGGTTATCGTCGGTTGTTTTCACAGTATGGATAAGAATAAATATAACCTGGGCCTCAAAGGCCCTACGGAGATGAATAATGGTATCGTTTAAATGCAAGGATATCGGTATGGACTGCACGTTTGAGACCACCGCGGCCAATGTGCAGGAACTGGACGAGAAGATTGCCCAGCATGCCCGCGAGGTTCACGACATCCCCTCGCTGGACAAAGAGATGTGGATAAAGATCCACACAGCGGAAAAGTAATTTCACTATTTTCTACCTAAGCGGGGCGACGGGGCAGAGTGGGGGGGCCCCGGACTTCAGGCCGAAGGAGAAAGCGGAGCCCCGTCCCGAACACTTTCACACCGCACCGATAGGGATGATATAAAATGATAGACACTATTGTGTCATCGTATGCTGCGAGCGTACCGATTCCGATTGTATCCGACAGAGGCGCAGAAAGTGCTGCTCGGACAGCACTTCGGTTGCTGCCGGTTCGTGTACAACCGGGCGCTCTCGCTCAAGCACGAGACGTATCGTCGGGACAGAACGAATCTCTCCCAGGCCGCGATCAGCGCGATGCTGCCCGGTTGGAAGAAAGAGTACCCATTCCTCGCGGACGTCAATGCGCAGTCGCTCCAGCAGACGATCAAGCACCTCTTCGATGCCTATTCTCAGCACTTCAAGCACCTCGCGGATCTCCCGACGTACAGGTCGAAGCATTCGCCCCGCCAGTCGTTCACAGTGCCCCAAGCATACGCATTCGATGTGAATCGAGGGACAGTGAAGCTGCCAAAGATCGAGGCGGTCAAAGCCGTATTCCACCGTCAGATCGTGGGAGTGTCGCGCACGTTGACCGTGTCACGGAACTCAGTGGGTCGATACTACATCAGTGTCCTGGCGAAGGACGACGCGGAACTACCGTGTGTCTCGGCACCGATCCGGGACCAGACGGTGGGGATCGACCTCGGGCTGAAACAGTATGCCACCCTCTCGACGGGCGAGATTGTCGACAACCCCCGGTACCTCAAGACCTCGCTCCAGCGACTCAAAGTGCTGCAACGACGGCTCTCCCGGAAACAAAGGGATCGCAGAACCGGAACAAAGCCAAGATCGCCGTGGCAAAATGCCACCGGACCATTGCCGATCAACGGAGCGACTTCCTGCACCAGCTCTCTTCTCGACTGGTACGCGAAAACCAAGCCATCGCAGTGGAGTCGCTCTGTGTCGCCAACATGGTCAAAAATCACACGCTGGCCCAGGCCATCGAGGACGCCGCGTGGGGGATGTTCGTCTCCTTTCTGGAATATAAGTGCCGATGGGCCGGGAAAACATTGATCAAAATCGGTCGATTCGATCCGTCCACGAAGACGTGCAGTGTATGTGGGCACCGCCACGGATCGTTGACGCTCGCGGATCGGGTGTGGACGTGCCCGGACTGTGGCACGCATCACGACCGCGATCTGAACGCGGCGATCAATATCAGAGATTTTGCGTTAGCAGGGCAGGACCTGCCCGTCGAGCCTGTGGACTCGCTCACACCGGTGAGCAGGATGAAGCAGGAAGCCCCGTCGTTCACGGTAGGGTAGTTCACCGATTTTCCAGAAGCTCGTTCCCGCTATGCCGTGAATGGGGGCTGGTCTCTCCTCAATCGCAGTAGACCGTGTGGGTTCGACCCACTCGATTTTCCGTCGATTGTCCATTCTCTCATTCCCTCCGTGCTTCTCCTCGGCGAGAATAAATATGTCGACTGTGCGTGTCCACCGGCATCTCCCATACATCACCACGCTCCCGGGCAAGGGGGACGACTTTTTGTATATCCATGCGCTCTGCCTCTCCGGCGTCGCGGGAGAGGATATCGTCGCCCTGAAGAACGGGTAAGATCTTTTTTTTGCTCTCCTGATTGGGGCCACCTGCACAGAAAGAATACTTTGGACGTAGCAGCGCATCTTTCATGGACGCAGGTCGTTTGCCCGGACCGAGGAGTCTGCGGAGACGTGCCTCCGTGACCATGGCCTCCTGGCCCCGTACTCCGTGTGCCCAAGTTTAGGCAGTTCTCGCCCCGGCCGATCCATCTGTCAACGCCACCGGTGCTGCAGGTGTCGGAATGAACGGGGATGCCGGATGTGAGGAGCCGCGCACTATCCATCGTCCGTCTGACGATGCTCGTGTCGGCGCTCAGACTGGATGAGCTCTATATGTCGGTCTATGTGGGACCGGCCGTCAGCTCGGCCTCGCCGATACCACCGCCTGTCGCCTCCGATACCTGTGCACCCAATTAATGTGCCGCTGAGGATGCAACGTCACCCCGAACGGCGAGATAGATTGGATGAACCGTAATTCGGTCGCCGGAAGCAAAGAGAACAGGGACGAGGTGCGGCAGGGAAGGTACCGGTCTCCGGCGTTCTCGAACTCGGAGGGATGGTTCGGGTTAAGGTGGTTGATACCATGAGAGGAGAGACGTTGCTCGAACTCGCCATCGGAACGGGAAGCGTGGCACCCAGGTGTACACTGATAGGAGGAGAAGGTATAACGGCCTCATCTCCAACGCCTTTTGACACCACACATCGATCACGGCAAACGATTCGCCGACGGGAAGATCCAGATCGACGGGATCGAAGGGTCCTGGTCCGGTGGGCACAGGATCGCCCGAGGAACTATCCTGGTGTCGGACCGGGGAAGTCCCTGTTCGATCTCGAGGATCTGAATTGCGGGAGTTCATGCCGCGACACCGATCTCTCCGAGAGACTCGGTGAACGTACACCGGTATGGAGCAATAGAGCCATTGCCATAAGCATATAAATTAAAAAAAATATATATAGAACAGCGAGCATGTTTAGCACAGTCCCTCTCAACCAGGGATTGGAGAGATCAACATGGAAACAAAGAAAACTATCGTGGAAACAGCGGTGGCGGATGGGCGGTTCACGACCCTTGTCGCTGCAGTAACAGCGGCGAAGCTGGGTGACACCCTCAGTGGGCCTGGGCCCTTCACGGTCTTTGCCCCAACGGACGATGCCTTCAAGAAGCTCCCGCCAGGCACGGTGGAGACCCTGCTCAAGGACCCGGAGGGTAAGCTGAAGCAGATCCTGCTCTACCACGTGGTCAGCGGCAAGGTGATGGCCGCCGATGTCGTCAAACTCACATCGGCGAAGACCGTTCTGGGCAAGGACCTCGTCATCTCCGCCAAGAACGGCGTTAAGGTAAACGACGCGAACGTGATAATGACGGACATCGAATGTTCGAATGGTGTCTGCCATATCATCGATTCCGTCCTCATCCCGCCAGCCTAGGCCCCAACCAGGGCCCCGGAGACTTTCGTCCCGTGAACAAAGGGAAGACCGATTCCTCATCTTATTTTCTCCGTGATCGATACACCCGAAAACGCCTGTTCCGTGCTTTAGGGGGACCCCAACCGGGACCATCGCGCACCGGGAGACAGTACACAGAGGACGGGTGGTGGTATCTGCCTCTCCCCCGGGCTTTCTGAAGGCTAAACGTTGCGGTACCAGGGTTGATTGGACTCGCTGCATGCATCTCGTGCTCATAAACGAGATGGAACCGGCCCGGGAGGACGGCTGTAGTATGCTCCGTCCCATACGAGAGATCGCGAGATGCAAGTCCCCTGCTCCTTCTGCCGGCACCTGTGTTTATCCATCGGGATGGCCGGGCGGCCACCGGATCGACCTGGCCGCGTTCATGGCATTATAATGGCGGAACATCAATAAACCATCCAGGACGAGAGGATCCCGGTGATCGCCAGCATCAAGCCGGAACGGTGCCGTTCTCTCAATGACGTATCCCACCGAAACGGCGACTACGTGCTCTACTGGATGCAGTCCTCTCACCGCACAGAGGAGAACCCGGCACTCCGGTATGCCGTCGAACGGGCGGACCGGGCGCATCTCCCGCTCATCGTGTACTTCGGCCTCTGGCAGACCTACCCCGAGTCCAACCTCCGGCACTTCGCCTTCATGCTGGAAGGGCTTGCCGAGGTTGCACGCTCGCTCGAGGCTCTCGGGATCCGGTTCGTGCTCAGGACGGAACGTCCGGACAGAGGAGTCCTGGCCCTTGCGAAGAACGCGGCCGTCGTGATCGTCGATCGCGGCTACCTCAGGCTGCAGCAATCGTGGTACCGCGCCGTAGCCGAACGGTGCCGGTGCCCGCTCGTCCAGGTCGAGGGAAACGTGGTGGTGCCTGTCGATGCGGCATCGCAGAAAGAGGACTATTCGGCAGCCACGTTCCGCCCGAAGATCACCCGCCACCTGGACAGGTTCCTGAATCCTGTCGAGACGGTGGCCCCGCAGCGTTCCTCCCTCGCCCTCGACCTTCCCACGCTCGCCGGTGAAACCACCGATGCGCTCCTCTCCCGGCTCGCCGTCGACCATACGGTCCCCGCATCGGACCTGTTCGCGGGCGGGACGACAGAGGCGCACAAGCGGTTCGAGCAGTTCCTGCAGACTCGACTCGAAGGGTTCGCCGACACCCGCAATGATCCCGGCGGCGACGGGGGTTCGGAGATGAGCCCCTACCTCCATTACGGGCAGGTCTCTCCGGTCACGCTCGCCGTCCTGGCCCGGGAACACGGGGGGCGCGGCACTCCGGCATTTCTCGAGGAGCTGGTCGTCCGCCGGGAACTCGCCGTGAATTTCGTCCGGTATAACGACAACTACGATACGATCTCGTCCCTCCCGGCGTGGGCGCAGACGACGCTGGCGCGTCATCGTGCCGATCCGCGGGAGTACGTGTATTCTCTCGACGAACTGGAGCGGGCTGCGACCCACGACCCGTACTGGAATGCCGCCCAGCAGGAGATGACGAAGACGGGGAAGATGCAGGGCTACATGCGGATGTACTGGGGCAAGAAGATCCTCGAATGGAGCTCGACGCCCGAAGAAGCCTACGCGACCGCCTTGTATCTCAACAACAGGTACGAGATCGACGGACGGGACCCCTGCGGGTTCGCCGGGGTCGCCTGGTGCTTCGGAAAGCACGACCGCCCGTGGGGGGAACGTCCGGTCTTCGGCATGGTACGGTACATGAATGCACGGGGACTCGACCGGAAATTTGCCATGGACAGGTACGTAGAAAAGGTCTGGCAGACACGCTGAAGACCCTGTGCCGGCACGATGCGAGCCGGACGTTGATCGACAGTTTTCACTCGCCTTTCCCATTGGTCCAGTGCTCGTCCGGAGCAGGTGGCGGTCCCCTACTCTTCCATACGTCCCTCCCGCGCTCCGTGATCTCCTCCGGCAGGTCTGCAAGGACGACCGGGTACGGGGCGAAGAACGTCTGGTCCATGAGGCTGGTCTCCTGGAACCGTATCACCCATGAGCGGAGCAGGTCGCGGGGCTCGGCCAGCATCGCATGGCCGTTTTTATAGCGGTCGATCAGCCTGAGGCAGTACTCTCGCTCCTCGGGGGTGACGCGGTCGCGGAAATGCCCCAGGGCATGCAGCAGCACGTTGATATTGCCGGTGTACCGGGGAGCCCGGGCGAGTGCTGAACAGAGCATCTGCCGGTATCGGGAGAACAGCTCGGCCGGGGCGATCTCCGACCGGGAAGCAACGAGCCGCCCCATCTCGCGCGCAAGCTGCTGGTGGCAGGCCGTCAGGTGGAGCTTGTTCGCTGCGTGGAACTGTACGAGGGCCTCACGGTCCGCGGTCTCTTCGACCTCCCGGAACGCCGCGAGGCTGAAGATCCCGGCAAGGAAATGGTCGCGTATCCGCGCATTCTGCAGGCGCAGCTCGTCTTCGATGGGCAGCTGCGAAAACCGCTTCAGCACCTCCCGGGCGAAGAAGCCGGCAGTCCTGTCGATCGCGGCGGACTTTTCGGCTGACGGGTACACCCGTACCCCGCTCGTGCCGGAGGTGGGAGAACCTCCTTTTAGGATAAAACCGTCGACGGGGGGCAGAGAATCGAGAAACCGTTCGGCAAAGGCGGACATCTCCACGGTGACATCCCGCCCCGTCGCCGGTTGCACGAGGTGGTCCGCACCGTCCTGCCGAACAATCCTGACTGTTGCCCGCGGGATCCCCAGACCGATCTCGACCTCCGGACAGACCGGCATGCATTCAACGTGCGATTTCAGGTGTGCGACAAGAGGAGACGGGATCTTCGAGCCGTCGTACCGGCAGGGGTCGAACTCGATGCAGCGGCTCACGACGATCCGGGGTCGTGCATAGCGTCGTTCCATGATGGCATCACGCACGGTTTCGATGAACGGGCGACTACATAAAACCCCACCTCTTTTCAGGGGATGGAGAATCTCATGGTTGCCTCTCCTGCTCGTCGCCGCTGACCTGGTCCTCGACCCGGGCGCGGCCCTCCTCGGGTACTGGACGTGGGCGGAGCCCGGGCTCTACGACGGGATTCCGGCCTCGAACTACGCCGGGTGGCTTCTCACGGACACCCTCTACTCGGCCCTCGCGCACCTCGTGGCGCAGAGAGGAATGCCGGTCGCGATCGCGACGAGCTTCGTGCTGATCGTTGCGTTCTGGACCGGCGTCTGCCTTGGGGCGGGCATGCTGATTCCCGGAGCCATCGGGTTCGGCCTGCTCGCGCTGATGGCTCACGGCCTCAGCAGGCGCGTCGACATATGATACCACGGTACCCAAACGCTTATTCATGATACGGCGTAGATAGGTCAGTACCCCAATGTTTATTCGGGGTACTGCGAAAGGATATCACGTGTCCCGCAGACCGGTCGATGGGGAGTAGAAAGGGGGTACCTGATGAAGACGGTGATTGTAGGTTCGGGCTTCGGAGGACTCTCCGCTGCAGCGTTGCTCGCCCGTGACGGGGTAGACGTGACCGTACTGGAGAAGAATGAACAGGCCGGAGGACGGGCCTCGGTGCACCGTGACGCCGGGTTCAGCTTCGACATGGGTCCGTCGTGGTACCTGATGCCCGACGTCTTCGAACGGTTCTTCGCCGAGTTCGACCGGACGCCCGCAGACTTCTTCGAGCTCAAACGCCTCGACCCGTCGTACCGGATCTTCTTCGGCGGCGGAAGGATGGTCGACGTGCCCGCCGACACGGAGAAGACCATCGCGCTCTTCGACACCTTCGAAGAGGGGGGTGGGGAGAAACTTCGACAGTACCTCCGCTCGGCGGAGTCGCTCTACAACCTCGCCATGCAGGAGATGCTCTACCGCGACTACCGGTCGATCCTCGATTTCTTCTCGCCCCGCCTTCTCTTTGAGGGCCCCAAGCTCCTCAGCATCTTCGAGCATCTCGACCGCTTCGTCGGACGGTACTTCACGAGCGACGAGGCGAAGAAGATCGTCCAGTACTCGATCGGGTTCCTCGGCGGCGCTCCGTCGAACACCCCCGCGCTCTACCACATCATGTCCCATATCGACCTGACGATGGGGGTCTTCTACCCCGAAGGCGGCATCCGGGCCGTGGTCGACGGCATTCAGCGGCTCGCAGAAGAGCATGGCGCCGAGTTCCGGTTCAACGAACCGGTCACCCGGATCGAGGTGGAGAACGGACGCGCCGTCTCGGTGGAGACCGCGGAAGGTCGATACCCGGCCGATGTGGTGCTCGTCAACGCGGACTACGCCCACGCCGAGCTCTCGCTCCTCGATAAGGCATCACGGACCTACGACGCCGGGTACTGGTCGAAGCGAGTCCTGGCGCCCTCCGCGATGGTCCTCTACCTGGGACTCAACCGGCGGGTGGAGGGCCTCGCGCATCACACCCTCCTGCTCGAAGAGGACTGGGAGCAGGGGTTCGAGACCCTCTTCAACCCGGCAAAGGCGGCATGGCCTGCGAGCCCCTCGTACTATGTCAACGTCCCGTCGAAGACCGATACGACGGCAGCACCGCCCGGCGGAGAGACGCTCTTCGTCCTCGTGCCCCTGGCTCCGGGGCTGCCCGATACGCCCGAGCGCCGAAAGGCGCTTCGCGATCACCTCCTCGCGCATCTCGAAGCCACCCTCGGCGAGCCGATCCAGGACGCGATCGTCTCCGAGCGGTGCTTCGCTCTCGACGACTTCGCGGCCCGGTACAACGCCTACAACGGTACAGCGCTGGGGCTCTCGCACACCCTCTTCCAGACCGCGCTCTGGCGCCCAGCGCACCGGAGCAAGAAGGTCTCGAACCTCTATTACTCGGGGCAGTACACCCATCCAGGCATCGGCGTCCCGATGACCATGATCTCATCGCAGATCGTGGCACGGGAGATCGCAAAAGAGCACCTTGATCGGCGATGACCGTGATCGATCAGACCGTCTACGATATCTTCAAGCAGGGCTCGAGAACCTACTTCTACTCGACGGTCTTCTTCCCGCCCGAGATGAAGAAGCGTGTCTTTGCCCTGTACGCGTTCGTGCGCACGGCCGACGACCTGGTCGACTCGGTCCCCCAGCAGGAGAGCGAGTTTTACGCGTTCGTCGATGCCTACCGGGCCGCCCTTGACGAAGAGCCGGCCGGAGACCCGGTCATCGACGGTTTCGTCGCCCTCCAGCGCCGGTACGGCATCGAGCAGGCCTGGGTGGACGCCTTCCTGCACTCGATGGCCCTCGACCTCTCGGTACATTGCTATCGGATCCTCGAGGAACTGCGGGTCTACCTCTACGGATCGGCCGAGGTGATCGGCCTGATGATGGCCCGGCTCCTGGAACTCTCTCCCGCCTGCTACGACGCAGCGCGTCACCTCGGTCGGGGGATGCAGTACATCAACTTCATCCGCGACATCGCCGAGGACAGCGCGATGGGGCGGGAGTACATGCCCAAAGAGGAGCTCGCCCGCTTCGGCCTCGCCTCCCTCGACGAGGCGTATCTCCGGCGACACCCGGAGGAGTTCCGTGAGTTCATCCATGCCCAGTGCGAGCTCTACCGCTCCTGGCAGTCCCTTGGGGAGGAGGGGTACCGCTACATCCCGTGGCGGATGCGCCTGCCGATCATCACGGCATCGGACATGTACGGCTGGACCGCACGGCAGATCGAACGCAACCCGTTCGTGATCTTCGATCGGAAGGTCCGGCCGTCGGTGCCACAGATCGTCTACCGGTTCGTCGCGAATACCATCCGGCCCACGGCATGACAAGTGGGTGGCGGGAAGAGATCGCCTACGCGGTCCGCCTCTCCCGCCCCCGGTTCTGGATCTATACCGGCGGAACCTTCGTCGTGGGCTACTCGATCGGGATGGCCGACTGGCACGCATTCCTGCTCCCGGCGTACGCCCTCGCCCTGCTCTACTTCTTCGTTCCCGCCAACCTCTTCATCTACGGAGTCAACGACCTCTTCGACGAGGCAACTGATCGGAACAACCCAAAGAAAGGCGAGCGCGAGTACCGTTTCATCACGGCCGATCGTGGTCGGCTTCTCCTCCTGATCGCTCTTGCGCTCGCTGCAACAGGGCTGCTCGGCCTGATCGTCCCGGACCCCCGTCTCCTGCTCGTCCTGGCCGGATTTCTCTTTCTCTCCGGGTTCTACTCGGCACCCCCCCTCCGGTTCAAGCAGGTGCCGTTTCTCGACTTCTGCTCGAACTATCTCTACGTGATGCCGGGGATCTACGGGTTCGTGCTCGCCTCGGGTACCTGGCCGCCCGCGTGGCTCCTCCTCGGCGGTTTTCTCCAGATCGCGGCCATGCACCTCTTCTCCGCGATCCCGGACATCGAGTGTGACCGCGCGGCCGGGATCACGACCACGGCGGTCTATCTCGGTCGAGAGCGCTCGCTGGCGCTCTGCCTCGCCTTCTGGCTCAGCCTTGCCGCGATCGCCTTCAGCGCGAGCGGCTTTCACCCCCTGAGCCTGCTCGCCCTCGCGTACCCGGTCGTGCCGGCGCTGCTGCTCGTCTCGCAGGCGATCTCGATCGAGCGGCTCTACTGGTGGCTTCCCGCCCTCAACACGGCCCTCGGCGGACTCGTCTTTGTCGCGATGACCATCTCAAAACAGGGGATCTAGGCGGCGAGCCGCTTGCCAGTCGGATAACAGTGGATCGACCGTGGTCCCGCACGAAGAGCCACGACCCCATAGCGGACCAGCCACTGGAGGTGATAGCGGATCTCCCAGGAGCGATAACTCTCGCGATAGGCCGCGAAGACCTCCTGGAGGGTGCACCCCGGTCGCGAGGTGATCAGGGTCAGCATCTGCCGCTGCAGGTTGATCCGTCGAATACGCTCCCTCATGAATGCTCCCGGCTATCGTGTCTCCCGCAAACGAACTGTATGTAGTTACCCATTCATATATATAAATTTTCGCAATTCATAAGGTGACAAAAAACGACGAAATCCGTCAAAGAGGAGATTCCCACCCCGGAATAGGCTTTTTTCGAAGAGCGGGAGGATCTGGGTCAGGTCGGCCGAAAACGAAAGGTATATTGGAGTACAGGAGCAACCACAGGTAATGTGCGCCCGCTTTTTTGACCGCTTTTTCCGTCCAAAACCCCATATCGTCGACAGTACGCCCCCTCCTACCATCCGACTCGGCGCCGGGATGGAGGTCCCCGAGTACCGGACGAAGCCGTACTTCATCGTGGCCTCGGTCGAGATGGGGAACACGACCACGAAGTGCATCCTGACCGGTACAAACCTCGAGACCGGCCAGAGTTACGTGATCAACAAGACGGTCTCGATGACCCGTGACGTCCGGCCCCCACGCCCGAACGAGCAGGTCTTCGGGGCGACCCTCGACGGGACCGAACTCACCCGCGCGTCGGTCACCGAGCTGGTTCGCGACACCCTCATACAGTGCCACCGGGATGCCGGCCTCTCGATCGCGGACGACCTCGACTTCGTGGTCCGGTCGACCGGGGTGGTCGCCGCGATGGACTCGCCCGACCAGGTCGGCGACTTCGTCATCGCCCTGGCAAACGGGTGCCTCGAGGCAGGCGTGCCGCCGCGGAAGATGACCCCGCCGATGAGCAAGGCGAACCTGCCCAAAAAGCTCCAGGCCCATTCGTTCGCGGACAAGGTCGTCTTCGTCGGGGCGGTCGCGGGCGTCCTCCCGCCGGTCGGCTGCACCGGGGTCGAGATGGTCGCGAACGAGATGGAGGGCGAGCTCGCGATGGCCGGGATCAAGGAGGGAGCGAAGTGGACGCCGGTCGACTTCCGGAACCCCTGCCTCTCGATCGATTTCGGCACGACCCTCGACGGGAGGATCACCTCCGATGTGGACGATGCGGCCGCGATCCCGTTCGCCAGGACGATCGGCAACTTCGCCGGGCTCGCGGGCGCGATCCCCGACGCGCTCGTCCGGGGCACGGGGCTCGTGCAGCAGAAGAACGGCACGGCCCTCGACCTCTTCTCGGACCGGTCGACCCTCGGCTCGTTCGCGGCCCGGACCAGTAAAAAGGTCGTGGACGAGTACGTCGACCGCTGCCACGAGCAGATCGACATCCGGATTGTGCCGTCCGACCGCAAGCGCTTCGGCTGCGTACCCCTCTGTGCGGATGTGGCCGAGGCATCAGGAGTCGCGTTGATCGGTTGCGATATGGGCGTCGACGGTTCAGCGCGGCCCGAGCTCGAGGCGCTCGGGCGCGAGTGCCACCAGGCCCACGGGATCGGGACCCTGACCGAGGTCGTGGACCGGGTCTGCACCCGCATGGCCCTCCGGATGGTCGGGGTCGCGGCTGAACGGCACCTGGTCCCCGAGAACGCCTCGATCGGCTTTACGGGCCGAGCGGCGATCTCGGGGCGGAAGCCCGAGTACATCCTCGAGGGGATCGAGGCGATGGGGCTCTTCCCCGACGGGGCGATGGACCATCTGGTCTTCGTCGACGACGGGCTCGCGCGCGGAGCCGCGCTGATGGGGCGCTGCATGCTCTCGCTCGGCAAGCCGAAGTTCCCGCTCGGGGGTCGGCGCGGAGGCCGGTGCATCATGGCTAAGAGGATCGCGTGTGGAAAGTAAGGAGAGACCTATGGCAGAGACTCAGGAAGCAGCAGAGCGCTACGACGTGGTGATCCCCCCGGGTGTCCCGCGGAGCATCATCCGATCGATCGTCCAGCAGTATCCGGGCGAGCTGGTCGAGACGAAGCAGCGGATGAAGTTCGCGAATATGGACGGCGACGAGCGCGAGCTGCTCGCGTTCCGGACCGACCTCGCGACCGCACAGGCGGTCGAACAGTTCATCTTCGACCAGCTGAAGGCATTTGTCGGCGAGGAGTGATCCCCGCCGCCTCTTCTTCGCACCGGATCAGGTACTCCGCGAGGAGCCTGGGGATCGGGGCGGTCATGCAGTGCCAGTTCGGGGTTCCGTTCACCTCGAGGACCGTGAAGCCGCCTCCGGTCGGGAGAAGGTCGACCCCAGCGTAGTCGGCTCCGACGGCGCGCGCCGCGGCGATCGAGAGCCCGGCCATCGCGGGGGTGACCTCGACCGCCTCCCCATATCCTCCCTGGTGGATGTTGTGGGTCAGGTGCGGAGAGGTCCGGCGGATTGCGCCGACGGCTTCGTCGCCGATCACGAAGATACGGTAGTCCTCGTCGTTCGGCACGTACTCCTGGAGATAGTACGGCGGCTCCTCGAGCGCGTCGGCCGAGTCGACGAGCCGGATGCCGTTGCCGTCGTAGCCGTAGACCGGCTTGGAGACGGCCCTTCCGTCGTGGGCCGCGAGGAAATCCCCGGCCTGAGTCCGCGTCCGGAGAAAGCCGGTCGCGGGCGAGGGCAGGCCGGCACGGACGATGAGCGCGGTCGTCGCCACCTTCGAGGCGCAGGTCGCGATCGCAGTCGGCGAGTTCACAACCCGGTTCCGGGTCGCGAGCGCCTGCAGGGACTCGAACTGGTGCCCGTCCTGCCGGAGGCCGCAGGCCCAGATCACGACCCCCTCGAGCGGGCACGCGAACGGATCGATCTCATCAAGCGAGAGGCAGGTCCAGTCGGCGCCGAGCGCGTCCAGCGCATCCATGACCATGAATGTCGAGTTGTCGTCGGGCGTATCGGTCGGCTTCGGAATGATCTGGATCATGACCGCTCTCCTCCATTCAGGGTGGGGGCGCGCCCCGGATATAAGAGCCGGCAGCGACCTTTTTCCCCCGGGCCGGCGACACTCGCTCCATGCGCTACTACGCCCATCCGGAGGAAGGGCTCGACCTCGCACGGATCAATGCGGTGGTGGAAGAGGCGTTCGCCGCCTTCGGACGGGACGAGGTCGAGATGCCGCCGAAGGTCTACGTGAACCTCGACGGCGGCGACTTCCGGACCATGCCCGCGTACATTCCCTCCCTCGGTCTTGCCGGGGTCAAGATCGTGAACGTCCACCCCGACAACCCCGCCTGCGGCCTGCCGAGCGTGATGGCGCTCCTCGTCCTGCTTGCACCCGCGACGGGGATGCCGTATGCGGTCATGAACGCGACCATGCTGACCGATCTCCGGACCGGGGCCTCCGGTGCGGTCGCCGCCCGTCACCTCTGCCGCCGGCAGGATGACCTCGAGGTCGGGCTTGTCGGCGCCGGCCGGCAGGCCGAGGCCCAGCTCGAGGCGACGGCGGCCTGGCTCGGGATCGGCCGGATCCGGGTCTGGAGCCGGAGCGAGGCGAGCGCCGAGGCCTTCGTGCGACGGTGCGACCGGTTCGATATCGAGACGGCGACCCTCGAGCGGGTCGTCGACTGCGACCTCCTGGTGACGACCACTCCCTCGCGTACGCCGCTCGTGTCGAATGACTGGATCCGCGACGGGACCCATATCAACGCGATCGGCGCGGACGCCCCGGGCAAGCAGGAGCTCGACCCGGCGATCCTCGTGCGCGCCCGGGTCTTCGTGGACGACCCGCGGCAGGCCGTTCACTCGGGCGAGATCAACGTCCCCATCGCGGCCGGGCAATACAGGGCGGAGCAGCTCGCCGGGACGCTCGGCGAGGTCGTGCTTGGTAAAAAGGGCCGACAGTCCGACGCCGAGATCACGGTCTTCGACTCGACCGGACTCGCGATCCAGGACCTCGCGATCGCCCGGGTGGCGCTCGAGGGGCCTGACCGGGGGATCGAGCTTCCGTTTCCCTAGGTCTCGCCGCCGGGAGACACCGGCTTCTCCGGGGTGATCGGGGTCGTCACCCCGCCGGGCAGAGCGAACTTCTTCCAGACCTGCTCGCGATAGACCGGGCCCGAGTTGTAGGTGCAGAACGGGATCAGACGGCCGTCCGGGGTCGCGTAGTGGATGCAGCACCTGCGGACCCGTTCCGTATCGTAGTTGTAGCAGTCCATGAAGTGCATGGTGCCGATGAAGAGAGCGTTCCAGTGGAACTCGCGAAGTGCATCGAAGTTCTGCGAGATCAGGGCCTGCCGGATCAGGCGCCAGACCTCGGCGGACTTGCCGGACTCATCCCTCTTGAGCGAGCCGTGCAGGTCTTTGAGCCCCTCGATCATGGCCCGGTACTTGTTGATCGAGCCGCCCTTGCTGAGGGTTCCCGCCATCCGGTCGATCGATTCGAAGAACCGGTCCACGTCCACGATCCGGTTCACGGGCGTGATCTCGTCGTCGGTTACGAAGACATACGTCGCGGCACCGCAGTGCTGATGGGCCGTGAACTCGACCACGGGCTGTCCCATGTACGCCTCGGCCAAGCGGGAGATCGGGAGCACGCACGGCACGGGGTAGAAGTCGTCCTGCCGGATGATCCCGTCGGTCTGTGCCTCGATCGCCGCGGTCAGGTCCGGGATGGTGACCCGCTCCTTCTCCACGTCGTCCTTGCTCGCGGCGCCGGTGAATGCGACCGGCTGGAAGTTGACCCCGCGCACGACCCGGATGTGCCGCGCGGCAAACCGGATGATCTCGCCGGCCTCATGATCGTTCCGTCCGTGGATCATGGTCGGGACGAGGACCACTCCCATGCGCGCCTCCATGCACCGGTCGATGGCGCGCTGATGGGTCTGGAGAAACGGATTCGTCTCCCGCGAGACCCCGTCAAAGTGGAGATAGAGGGCCGAGAGGCCGGCCTCCTTCAACGCCTCGACATATCCCTCTTCCTTCGCGATCCGGAAGCCGTTCGTCGCGATCTGGACCTGCGAGAAACCGAGGTCCTTCGCGCACCGGATAAGCTCGGGCAGGTCGTCGCGCATGGTCGGCTCTCCGCCCGAGAACTGGACCGCCGGCGGCGGCACGGGCCGCTCCGCACGGAGCAGACGCATCATGCCGATCACCTGATCGAAGGTCGGCTCGTACACGAAGCCGCAGGCGCGCGCGTTGGCAAAGCAGAAGTCGCAGTTGAGGTTGCACCTATTCGTCAGGTCGATGTTCGCGAGCAGCGTGCCCGAACAGTGGTGCGAGCAGAGGCCGCACTCGGACGGGCAGTTCTCGGCTGCGCGCTCATGCTGGGGGTTCTCAACCCCGTTCCCCTTCTTGCCGTAGCCCTCGAACCGGTCGTACATGCGTACGTCGGACCAGTACAGCGAACGGATCGGACCGTGCTCCGGGCACTCCCGCTCAATCCAGACCTTTCCATCCTGATCGCGGATTCGCCCAGCCAGGACTCGCCCGCACGAGGGGCAGAGGCTCTTCGTCGTCTTGTCCACCATCAGCATCCACCGGCGCGGCGGTCGCTGGCTCACCGGTCCGAATCGGAGGCCGATTCGGCGGTTCGGGTTCGCCAGCGACGTTTTCTAGTAGTTTCTCTTACGATACATTAATGTTTACAGGTAAGGTTGTGTACTCGTGACTCTGGCCGACGCCCTCGCGCCCGGGGCTCTCGCCCTTGCCGCACTTTCCGCCTGCTGGATTATGCTGCCCGCATGGCTCCCGAATCCGACTGCTGCGCTCTTTGGCGGCGGCCGTCCCATCGACGGGGGTCGGGTGCTCAACGACGGGTACCGCATGCTCGGCAACGGCAAGACCTGGCGGGGCTTTGTCATCGGAGTCCTCTGCGGCCTCGGCATCGGCGCGGTCCAGATCCTTGCCCAGGGGCATCCGCTCCTCGCGGCCCTGCCGGCCCACACTCTCCTGAGCGTCGTTGCGCTCTCGATCGGCGCCCTGCTCGGCGATATGGGGAAATCGTTCTTCAAGCGGCGGCTGGGCAAGGACCGCGGGGCCCCCTGGCCGATCGTGGACCAGTTCGATCTCGTCGTCGGGGCGTTCGTCGTCCTCGCCCTGGTCGACTGGCCCTGGATCACGGAGCACATCACCCTGCCCGTGCTCGTCTTCATCCTGATCCTGACCCCGCTCCTGCACCGGATCATGAACCTGATCGGGTATGCCGCGGGGATCAAGAACGAACCATGGTGAACGTGAATATGACTGCAACCGCAAACCCCATGGCCGATCGGCTGATCACGGCCGGCGCCATCGAGTTCGGCGAGTTCACGCTCGCCTCAGGCGCGACAAGCCCGTATTACGTCGACATCAAGACCGCCATGACCGACCCGGTGCTGCTCGGCGAGATCGCCCGGGCGATCACGGAGCGGGAGCCGTTCGAGCTCGTGGCCGGGGTCGCGGTCGGGGGCGTGCCCCTCGCGGTCGCGGCCGCGCTCGCGAGCGGCCGGCCGTATGCGATCGTGCGGAGCCAGGCAAAAGACCACGGCAAGTCGAGCCTGGTGATCGGCGATGTGCGGGACCGGCATGTCCTGCTCGTGGAGGACGTCACGACCTCGGGAGGCTCGGCCGTGTACGGAGTCGAGGAGCTCCGGCGGGCCGGGGCCATGGTCGAGCGCGTGGTCACGATCGTCGATCGCGAGGGCGGCGCGGAGGAGCGGCTCGGAGCCCTCGGGGTCCGGCTGGTCCCGCTTGTCCGGGCCCGGGAGCTCCTGGACCGGTGAGCGCCGGCAATCGCTTATTTTCTCTGAACGCGTCAGTACTGGTAGACGTACCTATGAAGTACCTGGTGGTGGGCGGCGGAGGACGGGAGCACGCGATCACGGCGGCGCTCGCCCGGGAGAGAGAGACACACCTCGCAGCCGTGATGGCGACGAAGAACCCCGGGATCGCCTCGATCGCCGACGTGCTTCTGCTCGCACGCGAGACCGCGGTCGAACGTGTGGTCGGGTTCGCGGTCGATCAGAAGGTCGACCTCGTCCTGATCGGACCCGAGGCTCCGCTCGAGGCCGGGCTCGTCGACGCCCTGGCCGGAGCCGGCATCCCTGCCTTCGGCCCGACCCGGGGCGCTGCGCGGATCGAGACCGACAAGGCCTACGCCCGGGGACTGATGGCCCGCCACGGGATCGCGGGCTGCCCCGACTACCAGGGCTTCTCCGATGCCGAAGAGGCGGTCCGGTACATACGGGACCACCCGGGGGATCTTGCGGTCAAGCCGGTCGGTCTGACCGGGGGCAAGGGCGTCCGGGTCATGGGCGAGCAGGTCGACCGTGAGGGCGCCTGCGCCTACGCGCGTGAGCTCGGGGGTCCGATCGTTGTCGAGGAGCGACTGGTGGGCGAGGAGTTCACTCTCCAGGCCTTCGTCGACGGGACGCATCTCGTGCCGATGCCGCTCGTCCAGGACCACAAGCGCGCATTCGAGGGGGACCGCGGCCCGAACACGGGCGGCATGGGCTCCTACTCCATGGCCGACCACGGGCTGCCGTTCGTGGAGCGCGCCGATTACGACGCGGCGCTCGCGATCATGGACGCGGTCGTCCAAGCCATGGCGGCCGAGGGCACCCCGTTTATCGGCGTGCTCTACGGACAGTTCATGAACACGGCCGCCGGGCCGATGGTGATCGAGTTCAACGCCCGCTTCGGCGACCCCGAGGCGATGAACGTGCTGACCCTTCTCTCCTCGGACCTTGGAGCCATCGCCTGGCGTTGCGTGGACGGCACCCTCGGTGCATCGGCCGTCTCCTTCAGGCCGGAGGCCACGGTCTGCAAGTACCTGGTGCCGGAGGGCTATCCCGACGCACCCGGGCCCTCGGCACCGATCGATCCGGGCGCCCCGAGGGCGGCCCGGCTCTACTACGCGAACGTCGAGGAGTGTGACGGTCGGCTCTGGACCCAGCGCTCGCGCACGCTCGCCTTCGTCGGGACCGGCCCGACGCTCGAGGAGGCCGAGGCAGTGGCCGAAGCGGCTGCCGCCGGCGTCACGGGCCCGGTCCGGTACCGACGCGATATCGGGACGCGCTCCCTGCTCGAGCAGCGGTGCGCACACATGAGGTCGATCCGATGAAACGGAACCTGCTCTCGATCCTGGATCTCTCGGTCACGGACCTCGAACGGCTGATGGCCGACGCGGCCCGGCTCAAGGCCGAGCGGGCCGAAGGGTGCTGCCCCCCGCTCCTTGCGGGCCGGAGCCTTGCGATGATCTTTGAGAAGCCGTCGACCCGCACCCGGGTCTCGTTCGAGGTCGGGATGTTCGAGCTCGGCGGCCACCCGCTCTACCTGAACCAGAGCGACACGCAGCTGCGTCGCGGCGAGGCGATCGCGGACACGGCGCGCGTCCTCTCCCGCTATGTCTCGGCCGTGATGATCCGGGCGTACTCGCACAGGACGATCGAGGAGTTCGCAGAGTACGCGACCGTGCCCGTGATCAACGGGCTCTCGGACCGCGAGCACCCGTGTCAGCTCCTGGCCGACATCTTCACGATCCGCGAACGCTTCGGCCGGACCGACGGGCTGATCGCGGCCTGGGTCGGCGACGGCAACAACGTCTGCAACTCGCTCATCCTCGCGGCCGGCCTGACCGGGATGGAGGTCCGGGTCGCCACGCCGGCGGCCTACGCTCCCGACCCGGCCATCGTCGAGCGGGGGCGGGCCGAGGGCGGGCGGATCGTCTGCGCAAAGACCCCGGAGGAGGCGATCGCCGGGGCCGACGTGATCTTCACCGACACCTGGGTCTCGATGGGAACCGAGAGCGAGGAGAAGGCGCGGCAGCAGGCGTTCGCCGGGTACTGCATCGACGACCGGCTGGTCGCCCTCGCCTCGGACGGGGCGATCGTGATGCACTGCCTGCCCGCCCATCGCGGCGAGGAGATCACGGACGCCGTCCTCGACGGGCCGCGGTCGGCGGTCTGGGACGAGGCCGAGAACCGGCTGCACGTGCAGAAGGCCGTGCTCGTCAACCTGCTCTCGACCTTCGACGAGCACTCGTTCCAGCAGATGCTCGGGTAATCGGAGAGGGCCGGCGCCTCACTCGACGGACGAGGCCGGCAGCCGTCCCATCCCGTCGCGGACCCCGCGCAGGAGCGCACCGGCCGAAGGCCGGCTCAGGTACCGGACGAGGTAGACCCCCAGTAGGAACCAGAGGCGATAGCCGAAGAACCAGGCGAGGAACCGGGCGTACTCGCCGCGGGTCGCGTACCGCCGGACGAACCAGAGCTGGTTTCGGGTCAGGTAGTAGAGTTTTGTCGGGCTCCGCTTTGAGGAGGCCGAGACCTTGTGCCAGAGCCGGGCTGCCGGAGCGTAGACGGCCGTGTACCCGGCGCGGCGGCCCCGGAGGACCAGGTCGTTCTCCTCGAAGTAGGCGAAGTAGGACGGGTCGAGCAGGCCGATCTCCCTGAGGAGCTCCGAGCGGGCGAGGAGGCAGGAGCCCTCGACCCAGTCTACCTCATGCTCGTCGTCGTACTGGCCCTCGTCCACCTCGTTCTGCCCGATATGCCAGGTCTGCCCGTGGACCATGTCGAGCCGGCCACCGGCGAAGTTGATCACGTCCCGCCGGCCCCCGTGATCGTAGTAGTAGGTCTTGGGGCCGAAGAACCCGGCCCGGGGGTGGCGCAGGGCGGCCTCGACGAACTCGTCGAGGAGGTCGGGGTCGACGACCGTGTCGTTGTTCAGGAAGAGGCAGAACTCGGGATGGCGGGCGTCGAGCGCGAACCGCGTCCCCTGGTTGTTCGCCTTGGCGAACCCGAGGTTCGCATCGTTCTCGATCACGACCACCGAGCGGTCGGGGACGGAAGGGCCGGAGCGCGCCCGTTCTGCCGCTGCCCCGGCCGAGAGTCGTTCGAACAGGACCGGCTTCGAGGACGGGTCGTACGGAAAGAAGCGCGACTCGACCGGGAGGTCTCCGGCGCAGTAGGCCTCGATCCGTTCGATCGAGCCGTCGGCCGATCCGTTGTCGACACAGACGACGAACCAGCGATCGTACCTACACCGGAGCAGGGACTCCAGGCACTCGACCGTGTCCTGCCACCCGTTCCAGTTCACCAGCACGATCCCGATCGCGGGGCCGGGCGGCGGGGTCTCTCCGGTCATCTTCATACCCGTTCGCAGCCATGGTTGATGTACCTGGTGATCATCATGAGGTCTGCAATCGTCTACGAGTCGCTCCACCACGGGAACACGTTGAAGGTCGCCGAGGCCATGGCTGCGGCGATCGGCGCCGACCTCCTCCGCCTCCGCGATAGACGGAAGGCCGATCTGCATGACTACGACCTCGTCGGCCTCGGCTCGGGGATCTACGGCTCGAAGCACCACCGCGACCTCCTCGCCTTTGCGGCCCGGGCGCGGTTCCGGGACGGAGCTCAGGTCTTCCTCTTCTCGACGGCCGGCCTCCCGCTCCTCTCCGGGATCTGGCACCGGGCGCTGCGGGCCGAGCTCGAAAAAAAAGGAGTCCCGGTCGCGGGCGAGCTCTGCCTGCCGGGATACGACACGTATGCCATCTTCGGCCTCCTGGGCGGGATCAACCGTGGACGGCCGACCGATCGGGATCTCGAACGGGCCTCCGAGTTCGCCCGTTTGATGGCCGGATCGAGGGCCTAGGGCGCGGGCGCGCTGTCGAAGACAAGTGAGAGGTACCGGGCCGAGAAGACGAAGGCGGCCGACCCGATCACGACGCCGGCCACCCAGCCGACCATGGGGAGGCCGCTGAAGATGCCGATCGCCGCGTAGGCGCAGCCGAGCACGATCCAGAGGACGAGCAGGGCCACGATGTAGTTGACCCAGCCGATCCGGCCGATGTGCTCGAGGATCGCGGCGAAGTTGAAGGCCTCGCGGATTTCCTCGCGGCGGGCGCAGCGGACGATCGCGATCGAGCTGACCAGGCCCACCACGACCCAGACGATCAGGGCGAGCAGGATACCGAGCCCGAGGGTGGCGATGGAGGAGAGAAGGGCGGCCATGTCCTGCGACTGGCCGCTGGCAAGGATCCCCATCACCCCGATCCCGCCGAAGACGATCAGGACCAGGAGGACCGGGACCAGGTAGATGAGCGAGACCACGAGGAGCCGGACACCGTGGAGCGCAAGCCCGATCGGGTCCTCCACCGGCGGCAGCCCGCGGGGTCGGCGGTAGACCTCGTAGGCATAGCCGTTCAGGACGAGGAGCGAGACGAGGGAGACGACGACGAGGGCCACAAGCGCGGCAAAACGGAAGACCCCGGCGAGCGGGATCACCGCGGGCAGGGCCGGGAGCGAGGAGGTCGCGAGCGCGTAGAGGAGGACGAGCACGCCCCCGCGGCGGAGATCTCCGGTGAGCGTGGTCCGCGCGAACTCAACCGAGTCAGTGAGCAGCCCGCCGTAGTCCATCCATCCACCTTCCGGATTATCAGGTATGATCGGGGCGCCGATTTATAGATACCCGTGGCCCGGGGAAAGAGATATGCCATGGAAGGATCCACAGACGACGACGCCGTAGGGCGCAGGATGCAAGAGAGCATGGCACTCATCAACGACGAGATCCGGGCGGTCTTCGAGAAGATCAAGGTCTTCTCGGTCGCGACCGCGGCAGAGGACGGCACCCCGAACGTGGCCCCGATCGCATTCGTCCAGCTGGCGGGCGACGACGAGGTCTGGGTGGGAGACAACTACATGAAGAAGACCCTCGCGAACGTCCGCGCGAACCCGAAGATGGCGATCTACGCCTGGGACCCCGACTCCAAGAAGTGCTTCCAGGTCAAGGGATCGGTCGAGGTGCGGACCGAGGGGGCCGGGTACGAAAAGATGAAGGCGACGATGAAGGCGAAGAACGAGGCCTTCCCGGCCAAGTCCCTCCTGATCCTCCGGGTCGAGGAGGTCTTCTCCTGCACGCCCGGGCCGGGCGCAGGCGACCGGGTCGCCTGACCCTCTCTTTTTTAGTGCCGGAAGTGCCGGACCCCCGTGAAGACCATGGCCACCCCGAGCCGGTCCGCGGCCGCGATCACCTCGTTGTCCCGAATCGACCCTCCGGGCTGGATCAGCGCGGTCGCACCGGCCTCAGCCGCGACCTCGAGCGTGTCCGGGAATGGAAGGAATGCATCCGAGGCGACGACCGAGCCTGCGAGCGGGTGCTGTGCCTTCTCGATCGCAATCCGGGCCGAGTCCACGCGGCTCATCTGCCCGGCGCCGATCCCGAGCGCCTGCCGGTCGTTCGCAAAGACGATCGCGTTCGACTTGGTGTGGGCCGCGACCCTGAGGCCGAACCGGAGCGCAGCTTCCTCCTCGGGGGTCGGGGCGCGCCGGGTCACGACCTTCCAGCCCTCGGGCGTGGCGGGTGTCCGCTGGACGAGGAGACCCCCGTCGATCGATCGGACCTCATCGCCGGGCACAGGCGTGCCGGTCCTGATCACGCGCAGGTTCGTCTTGGGAGCCAGAAGCCGGAGGGCGTCCTCCGAGAAGTCGGGCGCCGCGAGGACCTCGACAAAGGTGGAGGCGATCTCCTGCGCGACCGCGGCGTCGACTGGGCGGTTGAGCGCTACGACGCCGCCGTAGGCCGAGACCGGGTCGACCTCGCGGGCGGTCACGTAGGCCTCGACCGGGCTCGCACCCGTCGCGACCCCGCAGGGGTTGTTGTGCTTGACCACGACGGCCGTGCAATCGTCGAACTCGGCGACAAGGCGGACGGAGGCATCGAGGTCGAGGTAGTTGTTGTAGGACATCTCGCGTCCCTGGATGGGCTCGGCACCGGCGATCCCCCGGTCACCGTAGACGGCCGCCTGCTGGTGCGGGTTCTCGCCGTATCGGAGGGGCCGGCCGTTCGTCCACTGTCGGGTATACACCGGCGGGAAGCTGCCATCGAGCCCGTGGAGGTGGTTGCTGATCGCCGCGTCGTAGGCGGCCGTGCGCGCGAAGGCGGTGCGTGCGAGCGTGAGCCGCTCCTCGTCCGAGAAGCCGCCGTGCTCGAGGGCTGCGACCACCATCGGGTATTGCGCCGGGTCGACCACGACCGCGACATCCCGGAAGTTCTTGGCGGCCGCGCGGATCATGGCCGGGCCGCCGATATCGATGTACTCGACGAGCTCGGGAAGCGAGAGGCCGCGCTCACGCATGGCCTCGAAGGGATAGAGGTTGACCACAAGCAGGTCGATCGGTTCGATTCCATGCTCGGCCATCACCTGGTCGTCGATCCCCGGGCGACCGAGCAAACCACCGTGGATCCGGGGGTGCAGAGTCTTGACGCGGCCGTCCATCATCTCGGGCGAGCCCGTGTGGCTCGAGACCTCGGTGAACGGGATGCCGACCTCGTCGAGCGCCTTCCCGGTACCCCCCGACGAGAGGAGGCGGTAACCGTGTCGGACAAGGGCCTCGGCGAGCGGGGCGAGACCGTTCTTATCCCAGACAGAGAGAAGTGCGAACCTCATAGTGCACCAGTGTGGGAAACAGGATCACTTAGCATGATCGCGTACAGGAGAACGAGGTGGCTTCCACGGAAATGGGGGGGGCACGGTGAAGTCCGGCGAAGGCGCGATGGTCCGCTATCCTCCCGGAACGATCCGTCCTTCACGAGCGAAGGAGCGGGACCCAGTTCCGATCTTCGTGGCTACTTCGAACGCACGGGCCTGCGGATGCGGACGAAATGCGATCTCACGGGATCCGAGTGCACATTGCCCGGGGCCTCCATGCAGTCCGACGAGGCCGGAGATCGAGCAGGGAAGGCGCGAACCCGGAGAGATACGACGGCCCGGGGGCGTAAAATGCCAGAATACCCTATATCCTGCCCTCAATCGCGTATCGGCCGCATATCCAGGGGTTTACCGCAGTCGCAATCGGCAATGTATATATAGAACCACTAGCCAATATAACCTGGTCCACGTATGAAACCAGAGGAGGAGGCGAACGAAGAGCGCACGGCGATGGGCGAAAATCCCGTCGAGACGTCCGCCGAGCTGGCTGCACTCCAGGCGGCCTACGAGGAGCTGAACGAGCGATATCTCAGGCTCGCGGCCGACTTCGAGAACTACAAGAAGCGGTCGGCAAAAGACCTGACCTATCGGGTCGATGCGGCGCTCGAGGGGCTCACGTGCGAGATGCTCGAGGTCTTCGACAATCTCGAGCGGGCTGAAAGGGCCGACCGCGAGGGGCTCCGCGAGGGGCTCGCGCAGATCCGGAAGCTCTTCGGGGCCATCCTGGAGCGACGGGGCATTACCCCGGTCGAGTGCCTGAATCGGCGGTTTGACCCTGCATACCATGAGGCGGTCGCCTATATCCCGTCCGAGGCGGACGAAGGGATCGTGATCGACGAGATCACACGGGGCTACTGCATGAACGAGAAGGTCATCCGCTGCGCAAAGGTCGCAGTCTCAAAAGGTAAGGAGTGAATCAAATGGCAAAAGAGAAAGTTATCGGTATCGACCTCGGGACCACGAACTCGTGCATGGCGATCATGGAGGGCGGCAAGGCCACCGTGATCCCGAACGCGGAGGGAGCGCGCACGACCCCATCCGCGGTGGCGTTCACCAGGGAAGGGGAGCGGCTCGTCGGGTCGCTGGCAAAGCGACAGGCGATCACCAATCATGAGCGGACGGTCCTCTCGATCAAGCGGAGGATGGGGACGACCGAGAAGGTCACGATCGACGATCGGGCCTACACGCCCCAGGAGATCTCGGCCATGATCCTGCAGAAGCTGAAGCGCGATGCTGAGGCCTACCTCGGGGAGACGATCTCCAAGGCCGTGATCACCGTGCCGGCCTACTTCAACGACGCCCAGCGACAGGCGACCAAGGACGCCGGCACGATCGCCGGACTCGACGTCCTCCGGATCGTCAACGAACCGACCGCGTCCGCGCTCGCCTACGGGATCGACAAGGAGAACGAGGCGACGGTCCTGGTCTACGACCTGGGCGGCGGGACCTTCGACGTCTCGATCCTGACCCTCGGCGACGGCGTCTTCGAGGTCAAGTCGACCGCCGGCAACAACCGCCTCGGCGGCGATGACTTCGATCAGAGGATCGTCACCTTCCTCGTCGAGGAGTTCCGCAAGTCCTCGGGGATCGATCTCCGGAACGACCAGATCGCGATGCAGCGCCTCCGCGATGCGGCCGAGTCGGCAAAGATCGAGCTCTCGACCGTCCAGAAGACGAACGTCAACCTGCCGTACATCACGACCGATGCCTCGGGACCGAAGTTCCTCGACATCGACCTGACGCGGGCGAAGTTCGAGCAGCTCGTGGGTGACCTCGTCGAGTCGACGGTCGGCCCCGTCAAGCAGGCGCTGGCCGATGCCAAGCTCACGCCGTCCGAGATCCAGCACGTGCTGCTCGTGGGCGGCCAGACCCGGACGCCGCTCGTTCAGGAGACCGTGAAGCGGATCATGGGCCGCGATCCCGACAGGAGTGTCAACCCCGATGAGGTCGTCGCCCTTGGCGCCGCGATCCAGGCCGCTATCCTGACCGGCGAGGCAAAGGACATCGTGCTCCTCGACGTGACCCCGCTCACGCTCGGGATCGAGACCCTCGGCGGGATCGCGACCAAACTGATCGAGCGTAACACGACGATCCCGACCAGGAAGTCGCAGATCTTCTCGACGGCGGCCGACGGCCAGACCTCTGTCGAGATCCACGTAGTCCAGGGCGAGCGGACCCTGGTCAAGGACAACTTCACGCTCGGCAAGTTCCAGCTGACCGGCATCCCCCCCGCCCCGCGCGGCATCCCGCAGATCGAGGTCACGTTCGACATCGATGCGAACGGGATCATCCACGTCTCGGCCAAGGACCTCGGGACCGGCAACGAGCAGACCATCACCATCAAGGGGTCGAAGAAGCTCTCCGACAACGAGATCTCGAAGATGGTCGACGACGCGAAGGCCTACGCGGACGAGGACGCGAAGAAGAAGGACGAGATCGAGCTCCGCAACTCGGCCGACACCGCGGTCTTCTCGGCGGAGCGGCTGATCAAGGAGAACGGCGACAAGCTCGATGCCGAGGACCGGACCAGGATCGAGGAGGCCTCGGGCCGGCTCAAGAAGGCGCTCGAGGACGACGACATCGAGGCCATGCGGCGGGAGATGGAAGCCCTCTCCGAGGCGGTCTACGCCGCGACAACCAAGCTCTACCAGAAGGCGCAGGCCGAGGCGGCCGCATCCCAGCCGACCGGGAGCACAGAAACACCCGGAGCTGCGCCGAAGGATGATACCGTGGTCGACGCAGACTTCAACGTGAAGGAGTAAGGAGCGCAGAGCGGATGGCCGCCGGAGATTACTACGAGCGCCTGGGCGTCCCCCGGACCGCTGACGAGAAGGAGATCAGAAAGGCGTACCGGAACCTGGCACGGAAGTACCACCCCGATGTCTGCAAGGAGCCCGGCGCCGAGGAGCGGTTCAAGGAGATCAACGAGGCCTACGCGACCCTCTCAGACGCCGAGAAGCGGACGCAGTACGACCGGGTGGGCCACGAGACGTTCACGAACGCCTCGAAGGGGAGCTATGCCGGGGGCGGATACGAGGGCGGCTTCTCATCCGACTTCTCCGGCTTCGGCGACATCTTCGACGCCTTCTTCGGGGGAGGCCGCGGAGCCTCGCCCCGCGGACCCCAGCGGGGCGACGACCTCCTCATGCGGATCCAGATCCCGCTCGAGGATGCGGTGGCCGGCGCGGACCGCGAGGTCGAGGTCTGGCACACCGAGCCCTGCCCGGCCTGCGACGGGACCGGGAGCGAGACCAAGACGCTGCACACCTGCACGCGGTGCGGCGGCACGGGGCAGATGCGACAGGCGAGCCAGACCATCTTCGGCCAGTTCGTCCGGATGACGCCCTGCACCCAGTGCGGCGGGCGCGGCATGGTCCCCGACACCGCCTGCCGCACCTGCGGGGGTCGCGGCAACCAGCGGGTGAAACGGACGGTCAAGGTCCACGTGCCGGCCGGGATCGAGCACGGGATGCGCCTCCGGATCGAGAGATACGGCGAGGCTGGCGAGTACGGGGCACCGAACGGCGACCTCTACATCGAGGTCCACGTGGCACCGCACGACCGCTTCGTCCGGCACGGCGACAACCTCGAGACGATCCTCGACCTGACGCCGGCCCAGGCCGTCCTCGGCTCGACCGTCGAGGTCCGAACGATTGACGGACGCACGGTCGAGCTGAAGGTGCCGGCCGGGGTTCAGTACAACACGGCCCTCCGGATCCCGGGCGAGGGTGTCAAGCGGCGCGGCCGGCCCGGTGATCTCCTGGTCCGGATCAGGATCACGGTCCCGCGCCACCTCTCGGACGAGGAACGCGAGCTCTACGCCCGGATCCTCGAGGTCGAGGGCAAGGCCGTACCGCAGGACGAGAAGAAGGGGTTCTTCTCCGATCTCTCGGACCTGCTCGGCGGCAAGAAGAAGTGAGCGGCCGGTTCGGCCGGCCTTCGTCTTTTTTATCACCCTACCTTCAAGAGGGTGGCCTCTGCTCAGCGCTTCACTGAGCCGGGCGCCCCCGTGACGATTCCGAGGGCAGCCACGAGTTCGGGGAGGCGCTCGGCCGGGATCCCCATGACCATCTCGTTCTCCTCGATCCCCGAGAACTTCCGTGAGCCGTCGCACCCGAGCGAGAAGTTCACCTGGCCCGAGAGGAAGGTCTGTGCCGTGGCATCCGAGCAGACCGACTGGATCCCGGCGAAGTTCGCCGTTTGCCGGCCGCCGACCTCGTAGAGTGAGGCCTGCGCGAGTTTCAGCATCGCGAGCGGGGTGGTCACGAGCAGCACGATCTCGGGCACGAACGGCGTCGCCTCGAGCGGCGCGTAGAGGGTCGCAAAGGTCTCGCCGGACGAGAGATGCGGGATTCGGTCGATCGTGCGCCGGCACGCGGCCCGCGAGGAGAATTTGCCGAGCTTGAAGTAGAAGTCGCCGGTCTGGAGGGACTCGGTGAGCGGGCGGAGGCCGAGGGCCCATGCTCCGCCGTTGCAGAGGTGCTTCTCGGCCGGGGCAAAGAAGACCGCGCCCTCGTGCCGGGCCATCGCGATCATTTTACAGTGCCTGAGGGTCTCGGGGGCCTCTGCCATTCCTTCGGGGATCTCTTCCTTCGTGTGCGCGAAGCGGAATGCGACCGGTGAGCCCTGAAGCCCGAGCAGGGCCTTCAGGCTCTCCGAGAGGGCCGCGTAGTCACAGGCTGTGTCGTCCATGGCAGTTCACCGTGCGTTCAGCTCGGCATGGGTCGACTTAAAGGCGCCGGAGCTTCCGCTCGACCTTCTCGAAGAAGGTGCGTCCGACATCGACGAAGAGCGCCGATTCCTCGGCCCGTTCGACGCGGAGGACGGCTCGCCCGTCGATCTCGAACTGGACCTGTCCGTCGAGCACGAGATGAGCGGGCTTCGACGATTCGAGCGCGACCTCCACCCGCCGATCGCTCGAGATGATGTGCGGACGGGATGAGAGCATGTAGGGCGCGAGCGGCACGAGCAGGAAGCCCTCGATCCGAGGGTCTACGAGCGGCCCACCGGCCGACATCGCATAGGCCGTCGAGCCGGTCGGGGTCGCGACGATGAGCCCGTCCGCGCGGAACTGCGCCGAGGGGAGACCGTCGATCAGGACCGAGAAACGGAGCATCTTGGCGGGCCGGCTGGTCACGATCACGGCCTCGTTCAGGGCCGTGCCGAGCACCCGGCCGTCGAGCGAGAAGGTGATCCGCATCCGGGGCTCAACCGCGAACCCCTCGACGAGCCGGTCAAGGAACGCCGGCGCCTCTTCGGGCTCGAGGTCGGCGAGAAAGCCGACCTCGCCGCGGTTGACCCCGAGGATCGGACGCTGCCGGGCCATCTCCTGGACTGCGAGCAGGATCGTGCCGTCACCGCCGACGCAGACGACCGTGTCCGCATCGGTCGTGCCGATCGGCTCCCCCGGTCGGCCCAGGGCGGCACCCGTGCCCGCATCGAACGCGATCTCCACCCCGCGGGCAGCCAGCCGGTCCGCGAGGGATGCCGTCAGGGAGAGGGCGGCGTCCGTGTCTATCCGGGAGCGAAAGAGGACCTTCATGATTCAGCGCAGGTACTCGATCACCTTGCGGTGGAGCGGGCCGTTCGTCGCCACGAGGCAGCGGCCGATCCGGATCTCGTCGGGGAAGTGAAGGTCGAGACCGTCAAGATCGGTCACGACGCCGCCAGCCTCGGTGCAGACCAGGATGCCGGCCGCCGCATCGGTCACGCGAAGGGTTCCGCGGAGATCGATGAAGCCATCGAGCCGGCCGGCCCCGACATAGCAGAGTTCGAGGGCCGAGGCCCCGAGCAGGCGCCAGCGTCGTATGGTCCGGCCGAGTGCCAGCACGTTCGCCGGGTCGAACTTCCGCCCGTAGACCGACATGGCCGACTCCTCGAGCAGGTACGTCGGCGAGGTCGTGATCCGCTCTCCGTTCAGAAAAGACCCCTTTCCTCGTTCGGCCGTGAAGGTGTCGCGGTTCGCCAGGTCACGGACATAGCCCTTGATCACCTCGCCCTCCTCGGCATAGGCGATGGAGAGGGCAAAGAACGGGATCCCGTTGAGCGCGTTGTAGGTCCCGTCGATCGGGTCGAGGAAGACCGTTCCGGTCTCCCCCCCGATCTCGATCCGGCCGCACTCCTCGGAGATGAGGGTCCGGCACAGCTTGTGCCTTCGCAGGTGCTCGACAACCGTGTCCTCGGCCACCTGGTCGAGCCGTTTCGTCTCGGAGTGTACGGCCCTGGGATCGACCAGCTCGCCCCCCTCGACCGTATTGACCAGCGGCAGGGCGACCTCTTCAACCGCCGCCGCGATCTCCTTGCATGCCTCCGCGAACTCCACGTCTCCCTCCACCAGATACCCTCAGCGCGCTCCGATCAGCGCAAGCGGGCCGACGCGGACGCGAACGGCTCGGGACGGTACCTCCGAGGTATTTATGTAGCCCAATCAAGATAAATTACTACTGCGTTTTCGCAGACACTGGTGTTTTTCTATGAAGGAACAGACGGAAGTCGGCAAGCTCAAAGAGGGTCGGTATGTGGTCGTCGATGACGAGCCCAGCAAGATCCTCTCGATCTCGGTCTCGAAACCGGGTAAGCACGGCGCAGCAAAGGCCCGTATCGACGTGATGGGTATCTTTGACGGAGTCAAGCGTTCGATCGTCCAGCCGGTCTCGGCCAAGACGTACGTGCCCATCGTGGAACGCAAGTCGGCCCAAGTCCTCTCGATCTCCGGAACGACGGCCCAGATGATGGACATGAAGGAGTTCACGAACTTCGAGATCGAGATCCCGCCCGAGAAGCAGGATACTATCGAGACCGGCAAGGAGCTCATGTACATCGAGTCCATGGGCAAGCGGAAGCTCGACTGAACCCCGCTTGCTGACCGCAGACCCTCCCGAGACACAGAAAACTCGATAAGGCCCGAGGCGCATCTGGAGGGTATGCCCGAGGTCCAGAGTTACCGGTTTGCCGACGCGCTAGCCAGCTACGGAGACGCCCGCTATGTGATTCTGGGCGTCCCGTTCGACAATACCACCTCATACCGTCCCGGTACGCGGCTCGGCCCGCGTGCGATCCGAGAGGTGACCTACAATTTTGAGCCGTATGTCCCGGCCTTCGACCTCGATATGGACGAGGTACCGGTCCACGATCTGGGCGACCTCGACGTCCCGGTCGTTCCCGAGGCGATGGTCGCTCAGGTCGAAGAGGCCGTGGGCGAGCTCCTGCGGGACGGGAAGTTCCCGCTGCTGCTCGGCGGCGAGCATACCCTGACCATCGGCGCGGTCCGCGCGGTCCGGCCGGACTGGTACGTCGTGCTCGACGCCCACCTCGATCTCCGGGCCGAGTACCGGGGCACCAGGTTCAACCACGGGTGCACGAACCGGATCGTCTACGAGGAGACGACGCAGCAGATCGCGATCATCGGCGCGCGTTCGGGCGACCGCGAGCAGTACCGATTCGCACGGGATCTGCTCTTCTTCTCGGCCGACGAGGTCCGCCGCCTGGGCATACACGAGGTCCTCGACGAGGTCGTGGCGGCGATCGGCCCGGGTTCGGTCTACCTCTCGATCGACGCGGATGCGATCGACTGCTGCCTGACTCCCGGTCTCGGGACGCCCGAGCCGTTCGGGCTGACCCACTACGACGTCCGCTCCGTGGTCGAGCGGCTCGCACCCCTCTCGATCGGTTTCGACTATGTCGAGGTCTGCCCGATCGACCACGGTCAGACGGCTGCCGTGGCTGCCGAGGTCGTGCGGCTCTTCGTGGCGGCCCACTGGGCCAGTCATGGACGAAGGGCCTGAGAAACCCTTAACTCCCATGCCGGCCCAAGAGGAGGCGGTTATCATGGGGTTCTATCAGATCGCCTACGATGTCGAGGGCTTCACGGTCGCTCAGCTCAAAGAGATGCTCGCCGAACTTGACGACAACTGCCTGCTCCTGCCGGTCTCGACCGAGTCCCCCTTCTCCGAGGACATCCGGTACATCCGGGTGCTCAGACAGGAGGAGAACGGGATCTACGGCCCGATCGGGATCCTCGCGCCCGAGAACGACCGCATGCTCACACAGGAAGAGCTCGACAGCGAGCTCGAAGACGAAGGGGAGTGCACCTGCGAGAGCTGCCGGTAAGGCGGCCCGATCCTTTTTTCGTTCGTGGATCTCTACTCATCGCTCCGATGAGCTGCGGCATCTGACCTCGAGTCTCGCGCCATCCGCATAATAGCCAGCTCGGGTCGACACTGCGGAGGATCCTGGTCCCGGTGAAGAGAGACCGGCAGGCCGCCGCGAGGTCCCGGGATCCGCTCGGTCGATGAAAAATCGCCGAGCGTCTCCGATTCATGGCCGGGATCAGGGCGTTGAGCGGGACGCTATCGAGCGCCGTGTAGTGCCGCACGGAGAGGACGCCCCCCCGAGATCAGGACTCCCCAATTTTTGAACAGGCTCCGCACGATCCCCTGTCATGACCCCTGGCGGTCTCGTTCCCCGTCGCCCGCAATGCTCAAATCGACACGCGACCCTGGATCGGTGATGAACTCCGACGACCTGGATGCGCGTGCCCTCGCCCTCCACGAGGCCCACCGGGGCAAGCTCGAGGTGCGGGCCACGGTCCCGCTCGAGACCACAGACGACCTGTCCCTCGCGTACACACCCGGCGTGGCCGCGGTCTGCCGGGCGATCGCACGCGACCCGGCTCTCGCCTATCGCTACACGATCAAGGCGAATACGGTCGCGATCGTGACCGACGGCTCAGCCGTTCTCGGCCTCGGCAACATCGGCGCCACGGCCGCCCTCCCCGTGATGGAGGGCAAGGCCGCGCTCTTCAAGGAGTTCGCCGGGATCGACGCGTTTCCGCTCTGCTATGCGTCGAACGGCGCCGACTTCGCGGACCAGGTCCGGAACATCACGCCGGCCTTCGGCGGGATCAACCTCGAGGACATAGCGGCCCCCCGATGCTTCGAGATCGAGGAGGCCCTGCTCGACTGCGGGATCCCGGTCATGCACGACGACCAGCACGGCACCGCGATCGTGGTCCTGGCCGCGCTCCTGAACGCGTGCCGGGTCACGGGCCGGCGGTACGAGGAACTCTCGATCGCGATCATCGGGGCCGGGGCCGCCGGATACGCCTGCGCACGCCTGCTCCGGTGCATCGGGTACGACGAAAGCGCCTGCCGCCCTGTGCGCGACCTCGTCGTCTGCGACACCCGGGGAATCATCCACCACGGGCGGCCGGGCCTCTACGAGAACAAGTACAAGTTCATCCTCGCGGGCGAAACGAACCGGCGGCAGCGGACTGGATCGATCGCGGATGCGCTCGCCGGGGCAGACGCGGTGATCGGGGTCTCGGGTCCGGGCGTGATCACCGGGGAGATGGTCCGGTCCATGAACCCGGACCCGATCGTCTTCGCGCTCGCGAACCCGACTCCGGAGATCTGGCCGGACGAGGCCAGGAGCGCCGGAGCCGCCGTGATCGCCACGGGCCGCTCCGACTTTCCGAACCAGTGCAACAACGTGCTCGCGTTTCCCGGGGTCTTCCGCGGCGCCCTGGACGCGCGTGCGACCCGGATCACGGACGGCATGAAGCTCGCGGCCGCCCACGCGCTCGCAGCCTGCGTCCCCGAGCCCACCGCCGACCGGATCCTCCCCAGCCCGCTCGACAGGACGATCGCCCCGGCCGTCGCAGCGGCCGTCCGGGAGGCTGCGCTCGAAGGTGGTGTGGGATGGCGTCCCGGCCCGTGAATGCGACCGGGAGGGACATCCCGGGGTCCGTATGACGACCAGAACGCCCTGCATGGGGAATGCGGCGCCCACTCGCAAAGGAACCGCTCTGCTGCGGAGCCCGCGATGGGAGAGGCGACCCCGGCATGCGGGGAGGGGGCACGGCCCGATGACCACCTCCAATCCCGGAAGGATCAGAGCCTGCCGGTCTCGCCCTTGGCGGCCGAGACCATCCTGGCGATCCAGATCGTCGCAATCACCGCGATGATCGTGACGATCACCGCGTATGAGAGCTGGGCCGCGATACTGTCGGCCGTGCCGAAGATCGCCTTGAAGACCGCCTGGATCGCACCGTTCCAGGCGAGCGCGGCCACCAGCCCGAAGGCGGCCGTGATGAGGGCGGCGATCTGTGTCAGGACTTCCTCTCTCAGCGTCATATTCTCGATCGCCCATTAAGAGGAACCCGGTTAAGAACCTGCCGTATCGCACCGAGGTCGCCCGGTGCCCGGGCCTGCGCGATCTCGATGCCGGCTCCGCCAGGTTGAACCGGTCTCGCGCCCAGAGACTGGTATGGAGATCGCTGCGGTCTGCCGGACGTGCGGGGCCGCCCGGACGAAGGGCGATCTCAGCCGGGCGATCGCGGAGGCGGTCGGCCGGTTCTCCGTCCTCGACCTCCAGGTGATCGGCGGTCGGCTCAAGAACGAGGTCGACCGTCTTCCTTCGCCCTATCGCGAGGCGATCCGCCCGTTCTTTGCCGAACAGGTCTTCGGGGCCCATCACTCGCTGCTGCTGCTCCAGCGGACCGGGACGTTCGCCCGCATGCGGGCTCCGTTCACGCACCCCGACCGTTGCCGCGACTACTGGGCCATGGTCCCGGCAGGCTGCTACGCGTGGGATGAGGTGCCCGACCGGCACACCCACCTCTACGAGCCCCGGCACCGCCTCTTCTACTACCTCATGGCCGGCTTCTCGATGTTCGTGCTCGACCGCCCCGGTCACCCGGTCGGGACCCCGTTTCCGGGCGGGTTCCGGGTCGAGGAGCGGCGGTCCCGGTTCCTCTGCCCTATTCGCGACCGGGAGGAGGACCTCCCGCACTCGATCTGCAACTACTGTCCGGCCGAACAGGGCGAGACCGGCTGACCGCACACGGTACACCCCCGAGCACCTCATCAGGCCGTCCGATGAGAAACCGCACGAGAACTGTCCGCCGGGCCTGAGCTGGATGGATTCGAGCACGGTGATCGAAGGCGATCCGGGACCTGCTCGGGGCGCTCGTCATGTGATAGATCCTGGCGTCCTGCGCCGACTGCGTGCATCCGGGAGGACAGCGGAGAGGTTCAAGAAGAGTCAAAGGAAGCAAACGCTTATATTTATCCACATCGAGTTCCGAGCACGGAGCCGGGAACGTGCTCCGCGGAGGGACAGCATGGTACATGAGATCTGTGCAAAGATGATCGATGAGGCGCTCGCCGCCCAGCACGCCGATGTCGACACCGTGAAGCAGAAGCGGGGCACCGAGTTCAAACTCGCCGACGCCGGGGCCTATCTCGAGGCCTCCCGGGGGATGCGCGCGGTAGGAGAGCAGTCCGAGGCGGTCTTCCGGCTGCACAAGGACTCGATCGAGACGCATTTCAAGGTCCTCTCGGGCCTGACGACCACCGTTCGGCCCGAGGACGACCCGTTCGTCGAGCACTACCAGACGCCGGTCGTGCTGGCACTGCTCACCGAGCAGGACGAGGCCTTCAAGAAGAGCCTCGATCTCTTCGTCGAGCAGATCGCAAAGTCCGAAGCCCTGATCGGACGCGAGTCGATCCGGCGATACGGAGGGCTCTACGGCCCGACCTGCGTGGTCGACTTCGCGCTCATCCCGGGCTCGACCTCGAACGTGGTGAACCGGATTCTGAAGGACACCCCGATCCCGGTCGTGCACAAGCAGGCGATCCTGGCCGCGAAGTCCTGGGGCATGAACACCTCGTACGGGATCGGCGAGGTCTTCGCGAACGCGCTCGAGGCCGGCAAGACCGCGGCCGAGGCGAGCGCGGCAGAGGTGGCCCAGCTCCAGGCGATCTACCGCGACCCGGTCGGGGCGCAGGCCGCGCTGATGGACGCGGCCGGGCAGTCCTCGTTCGACCACCGCGCATACATGGCGCAGTACCGCACCGGCATCGAGGGCGCGGTCAAGGCCTCGCTCGACGAGGGGGTCCACTACGCGAACATCGTGACCGTGCCCGCCTACTGCGTCGGCGACATCGCGCATCACATCTCGCAGTCGACCTACAACATGTGCAAGGACGACGTGGTCATGGCCGCGATCGAGGCCGCGACCGCCGTGATGGAGAGATCGCTGAGGGCCTCGCTCGATAAGTTCACGGACGTGTATCAGCCGCTCGCGCTCGCGACCGGGTCCAGTGCGGCCGCGACCGAGTACATCCTTGAGCTCGACGGGTTCAATGCGCCGATGGTCGTGGACCTGCTCACGCGGCGGTACCACAACTTCGTCCAGCTCAAGCCGAACCGGGGTGCGGCGGCCGAGCTCCACAACTGCGACTTCATGGACATGGCCTACCGGGGCTGGAAGCTCATGGACAAGGCGCGCCGGATGAAGAACGGCGCCGGCGGCCCGCTCGTCCCGAAGATCGCCGGGTTCCCCGTCGACCTCGCGCCGATCCACGAGAACGAGGTGCTGATGAACCCGCAGCGCTATGCCTACCCGGCCTGCGCGATCACGGTCCGGTTCTCGGCCATGATGCGCCTCTCGGACTACCCTTGCCTGCTGACCTCGGAGCCGGTCACGGCCACGATGATGACGAACATCATCGCCCTCAAGCCGAACGAGCCGGCGGCCCCAGTCCGGTCCTGCAAGGACTGCGCTGCGGCCTCGCTCGTCGAGCTCCACCACCAGTACTGCCAGTGGCGGGAGGCGGTATAGGCGTGAAGTGCTACATCTGCGCCCAGGAAGGGCGGGACTCGGACGCGGTGGCCGCCTGCATCGCCTGCGGCATGGGGGTCTGCATGACCCACGTCCGGCGCGAGGAGGTCGAGCTCGTCGAGGGCGGATATCCGTTCCCGTCACGCAAACTCTCGAAGACCCTGCCGCGCATGCTCTGCCCGCCGTGCCTCGAGGCCTACCGGAGTCAGTAGAATGAGCATCCCCACGCTCGGAAAGCGTGCCGTGGCCGAAGGCCTCGGCACCCTTCTCCTCGTCTACTTCGGCGCCGGTGCGGCCGCGATCACGCTGATGCTCGCGAAGGGTACGACCCCGGCGACCCCGTTCAGCATCGGGATCGGGGCCCTCGGCGGGCTCGGCGACTGGTTCGCAATCGGGATGGCGTTCGCGATCGTGATCGCGGCCGCGATCTACGCACTCGGCCGGATCTCGGGGGCCCACCTGAACCCGGCGGTCACGATCGCGCTCGCGGCGACCCGCCGCTTCCCCTGGTCGGACTCAGCCGTTTACATCGTCGCGCAGTGCGTCGGGGCCGCACTCGGCTCGCTCCTCTTCGCCTTCTCGGCCGGCCCAGATTCAGTCCTCATCGGCGGGCTCGGCGCGACCGCACCCTTCCCTGGGATCGGCATGGGCCAGGCGATCCTGGCCGAGGCGATCGGGACCTTCGTCCTGATGCTCGTGATCATGGGGGTCGCCGTCGACAGCCGTGCGCCGGCGGGCTTTGCGGGGCTCGTGATCGGCCTCACCGTGGGTGGGGTCATCACCACGACCGGCAACATCGCCGGCGCCTCGCTGAACCCGGCCCGGACCTTCGGGCCGTACCTGGCCGACTCGCTCCTCGGCGGCCCGAACCTCTGGGTGCACCTTCCCATCTACCTTGTCGGTCCGATCGTCGGGGCCGTGGCCGCGGCCTTCCTCTACGACTGGCTCGTCCGCGAGTGACCTTGCCCCGGAAAGCCACCATGGCTTTTTCTTTTTGTAAGGCCGACACCTATCTGTCCCGCTATGATCCGCGTTCTCTGTGTCGATGACGAGCCGGCGTTGCTCGACCTCTGCCGACAGTTCCTGGAGCGGACAGGGGACTTCACGGTCGAGACGGCGGGCTCGGGTGCCGAGGCACTCGTCCGGCTCGCGGCCGGGCCCGTCGACGTGGTCGTCGCAGACTACCAGATGCCGGAGATGAACGGGATCGAACTCCTCTCTCTCATTCGCAGGGACTCGACCCTACCGTTCGTCCTCTTCACGGGTCGGGGGCGCGAGGAGGTGGTGATCGAGGCGCTCAACTCGGGCGTCGACTTCTACCTCCAGAAAGGCGGGGATCCGCGCGTGCAGTTCGCCGAGCTGGCCCATAAATGCCGGCAGGCCGTGGCCCGTCAGTCGGCCGAGACCGCGCTCCGCGAGAGCGAGGAGCAGTACCGGGTCCTCTTTGAGTCCGGGAGCGACGCGGTCCTGGTGATCCGAGACGGGGTGATTGCACAGGTGAACCGCCGGGCCCTCGCCCTCTTCGGCCGTTCGGTCGAAGAGATGACCGGTCGGAGCCCGGGAGAGTTCGCCCCGCCCCGGCAGCCCGACGGAACGGGGTCGCTCGAGGCCGCAGCCCGGCACATTCAGGCGGCCCTCGAAGGCCGGCCGCAGTCGTTCGACTGGCTGCATCTCGACCGGAAGGGGGAGGAGGTCTTTGTCGAGGTCTCGCTCGACCGGACGACCGTCCGCGGTGACCCGGCAGTCCAGGCGGTCCTCCGGGACGTCACCGAGCGTCGTCGTGCAGCCGTTGCCCTCAGGCAATCCGAGGAGAAGTACCGTGTCCTGGTGGAGCATGCACACGAGGGCGTCTTCATCCTCCAGGATGATCGGTTCGTCTATGCCAACCAGGCGATCGTGGACCTGATCGGTTCCACGGTCGAGGCCATGCTCGACTCGCCGTTCCAGGAGGCGATCGCGCCCGAGGACCGCGAGCGCATCGTCGGATACCAGCGGCTCCGGCAGGAGGGAGGGGACGCACCCGACCGCTACACCCTCCGCCTCCTGCACCATGACCACGGCCGGCGCATCCCGGCGTCGGTCAGCGTAACCAGGATCGACTACCGGGGGAAGAGCGCGACCATGGGGCTGGTCCGCTCTCTGGAAGACGAGGAGCATGCCGAAGAGATGGTTCGCGCCCTCCTCGACGCATCGCCGGGAGTTGCGCTCCTGATCCGACCCGACGGCGGGCTGCTCGCGGCCAACCGGGCGGCACTCGAGGCCTGGGGAGCGGCCGAGAGAGACCTCTTCGGCCGATCCATCTTCGAGCTGATGGGTACCGGCGTGGAGATAGGGCGCCGGGGAGCAGTGAAGGAGGCCGTCGAGACGGGCCGACAAATCCGCTACCGGGACCGGCGGAACGGGCGCATCCAGGACGCCCTGATCACCCCCCTGTTCGGATCCGACGGGACCGTGGAGCGGGTCGCGATCTTCTCGCAGGACATCACCGAGCAGGAGGGCGGCTGAGACGGCCGTCCGGGAGAGCGCCGCCCGCGTCCGCACGCTCTTCGAGGTCTCCCCCGATTACATGGTCCTGATCGATCCACAGGGATTGATCCTCGAAATAAACGGAAGCGCGGCCGCCAAACTCGGATTCCGGGTCGATGAACTGCGCGGGCGGCGGATCGCCGAGCTGACCCGGCCCGAAGACCGGCAGAGGCGGGAGGAGATCCTCGCACGGGTCCTGGCCACCCGGCGGTCCGTGCGTTTCAAACAGCCTCGGGCCGGGGTCGTCTACGAATACTCGTTCGAGCCAGTCCCCGGCGACGACGGGGCCGTCCGAGAGGTGGCGATCTTCCTCCAGGCTCTTTCGCCGCTCTTCGCTACTGAAATGCGCCGCCGGCCAGCCAGACGTGGTGCAGGTCCCGCCCATGCCTGCCTCCGCTCCTCCGCTCGCGCACGGCACGCGCCGGTATGCCGGCCGCGACCATGCCCGCCGGGACGTCGTGCGAGACCACGGCCCCTGCCGCGACCATGGCCTCCTCTCCGATCGTGACGCCCGGCAGGATCGTCGCCCCGGCTCCGATCTTGACGTCGTTCCCGATCACGACCGGAGCGTAGGTCCGCTCCGCGTGATCGGCCTCGCCGTGACCGTGGGTGAAGACCCGGACGTGCTCGGCGAATCCGCACCGATCACCGATCCGGAGGCCGCCCTTCGCATCGAGAAACGTGCCCAGGTTGACGAAGACCTCGTCGCCGGCCTCGATGTTCCGACCGAAATTGAACCGCACGTTCTCGCAGGCGATGAACCCGGTACCGCAGCTCTGAAAGAGCCGTTCGGCGAGGAGGAGGCGGACGGGCAACGCGAAGTTCACAAAGAGCGAGAGCGTCGATCGGTCGAGGGCCTCCCAGAGAAAGGAGAGATGTCGCTCATGATCGGAGAGTGGTGGCCCGGAAGGAAGGGGCAGATACTCGCAGTAGAGCCGGCCCTCCTCGAGGAGAGCGAGGTCGGCGGGCAGACCGAGCAGGTCGAGGATCCGCACGGTCGAGGCGAGGTCGGGGCCGGTGGCAAGTGCGGCCTCCGCATCCGCCACCAGCCGTGCGATCCGATTTCCCCCAGGTCGATGCATGAGATCCGGTGGGCCGCCCGGGGTTAAAAGTCGCCCGGCCTGCTCGCGAGGCGACGGATCCGCCAGGGTGACCGCCCGGAGAAAGAGGGGAGACAGCCCAGGACCTCCCAGCCGTCAGCTCCGCTAACTTCCGTTCGCGACCGGGAGGTAGGTGCCGGCCCCGATCCAGTAGGTCCCGTCCACGTCCCGGACGTAGCTCATCTTCGGCTCGACGGCCATGCCGTGGGCCGGGTTCGGGAAGTCGTAGTAGACGAAACCGCCGCCTCGACGGGCGAGATCGATCTCGACACGGGTATAGCGCTGTCCGGTCGAGTCGGTGAGATTGAAGAAGTTCGTCCCGACCTTCTCGGGCTCGAAGGGCAGGGCGAGGGCGGTGCCGTTGTAGTCGAGGGCGTAGACGTAGGCCTCACCCGATGCGAACGGTCCCGTCCGGTTGTTGAAGTCGGCCAGGGCGATCTCGCGGCCATTCGCCCGTGCATGGGCCGTCGACTGCTCGACAAAGGTCGCGAGCCCCTCCTTGCTCGAGAGGTTCGTGATGCTCGGGCTCACGCGGGCCGTGTAATAGCCCGAACCGAGGTACCAGTCGCCCATGCTGACCACGTAACAGGTCTTGGGCTCGACCGCATAGGTATCGGCCGGGTTCGGGTACCAGAGTTCGTAGAAGCCCGAGCCGTTCCGGGCTGCGGCGACGGCGGCCTGGATGAACTTCGTCCCGTGGATATCGGCCGCGTCGGAGCGGTTCGTCCCGATCAGCTCGAGCTGGAAGGGCAGGGCGAGCGTGGTCCCGTTCATGCCGTATGCAAAGACGTAGAGATCGTCCTTCACGAACGAGCCGTTCGGGTCGTTGAAGGCCGCAAGGGCCTTCGCCTGTCCGCTCGTCCGGGCGAACGCGGCGGCCTGTTCGACATAGGTGACCAGCCCCGGTCGACTTCGGACCGAGACGTTCGCGCTGCTCTCCCCGTCGGGGGTGTAGAGGCCCGCGCCGACGAACCAGTCGCCGAGGCCGACCACGTAGCTCGTCTTCTGCTCGACCGCGTAAGTGCGGGCCGGGTTCGGATAGTGATAGCGGAAGAAGCCCGAGCCGTTTCGGGCCACCGCGATCGCGTCCTGGACATAGGGCACGCCGTTCAGGTCGACGATCCCGTGCCGGCTCGTGCCCACGGCCTCGGGCTGGAAGGGCAGGGCCAGCACGGTTCCGTTCAGGTCGTACGCGAAGACATAGAGTTCGCCACGGACCCATGAGCCGTTCGGATCGTTGAAGGCCGCGAGGGCCTTATCCCGGCCGTTCGCCCGGGCAAACGACGCGGCCTCCTCCACGAATGCGACGAGCCGCTGCTCCTCAAGAGAGAGGTTCGCCGTGCCGGGAGCAGCGGTAGTCGCCGTCGGCGTCGCCGGGCCGGACTGCGTCGTGCAGCCGGCCATCAGCACTGCGCCGACCAGGATCAGCGCGATCATTCCATGTGAACACCACGTCATGCAGAGATGTTTGCATGAATGGATGTTAAGTCGATTGAGCTCCGTCCAGAGACATGGGAAAAAAGGTATTTCCAATGGTTTATCTCTCCAGGGAGTCAGTCTCCAGAAGAGACGATCATGGCGAACATACGAGTCCTGCTCCTGGCCCTGCTCATCCTGGGAGTCCTTCCGCTCCCCGGCATCGCGGGGGCCGTTACCCTGACGATCGATTACCCGTCGCCGAACGAGACGGTGATGGGCGAGATGCGCGACTTCTACGTGACCGGCGCCATACCGGCCGGCATCACGACACCCGGCGACGTTCGGATCGAGGTCTTTTTTGGGGCGGGCGCCGGCGGCACGCCGGTCCGGGTGATCGAGAGCCATGTCGATCCTGCGACCGGGACGACCCCGCCCTCGGCGATCGCGGCCGACTACCCCAACGGGACGGCGAAGGGAACCGTGATGGTCCCCGACCTGGTCCGCGAGCCCGGGAGCCTCTCCGAGACCTGGAACAAGGTTGTGGTGACCCCCGAGTATTACTCGGGCCTCGTCCTCGGAGGCGCATCGAAGCACTTCGATACGAACTACACGGACCGCGATGGGCACCCACTCGAGGACCTGGTCGCCGGCGAGTACACGATCCGCGTGACCGGGCTCTCGGGCGGCCTCGAGGGCCTCACGGCCGAGAAGCGGATCACGCTCGGGAGGACGCATGCGGCCCTCGGACGGTTCTCGCCGCCGGCGCAGAAGAACCGGCTGATCGCGTTCGCCCAGGAGCAGGGTTACCGGACCTACCTCGACTCATTTCCCGGGTACTTCTACTGGAACAACTCGGGGTACGTTATCCCGGGCCGCTGGGTGGTGAACAACGCGATCGAGGTGGCGAACGACTGTCCGGGCACGACCGTCGATACGGTCGGCGCGGCCGAGAACGACCTCTTCCTCTACGATATCCGCAACTACTCGGCCACCTACACGGTCGAGGTCTCGACGATCATCCGGACGGGCATGGCCGACTCGCCCCAGACCGTCTATCACTACTATGCGGCGGGCGAACCGGTCTACACCTATGTCGCGCGTGAGAACGGCACCCGGGTCTCGTTCGACTCGCCCCTCTCGAACCTCGCACATGCCGACCGGCTCGCCCTGACGCGAGCCGAGCTCCGCTCGGAGAGCGCGCCGGACCCGATCGTCGACCTGGCCGACGCGACGCCGAAACGGCTCGACCTCGCCCCCGCCGACGGGATCGCGGTCGAGCCCGGGGAGACCTGCCTCCTTTACGGCGTGGTCGCGCCGATCCCGGCCCCGGTCGTGCCCGGTCCATCCGGAAAGGACGGCAGACCGACGAACCGGATCACCTCGATCGCCTGGACCCTGGTGAACGATGCGGGCGCCGTGGTCGCCGGCTCGGCCATTCCGGTCGAGCTCGGGCGGCGGACCAACCCGGCGAAGCCTTCGGAGATCGTCAACTCGTCGTACGAGTTCGGCGGCCCGGTCGGCGTCGGAGCCCAGGCCGGCCGATACACGCTCCGCCTCGAGGGGCTGGATCAGACCGGCGGGGTCGTGGACGGCACGGCCGAAGCGGTGCCGTTCAGCATCGGCGCCGTGCCGACACCGACGGTCACGGTGACCGTGACGCCGACCCGGGGACCGTACACGCCCCACCCGGTCCCGGGGCGGGTCGAGGCCGAGGACTACGATGCGGGTGGCTATCGAGACACCACTCCCGGCAACGCGGGCGGGGTCTATAGGCAGGACGATGTCGATATCGAGCGCGGCGGCGCGAACTACAACGTCGGCTGGATCAAGTCGTCGGAGTGGCTCGAGTACACCCTGGCCGTCGGGCAGGCCGGAACCTACCGCACCTCGTTCCGCGTTGCCTCGCCCTGGTCCGGTCGACAGGTCTGGGTCTGGGTCGACGGAGTGCGGAGGACGACCGTGAGCGTGCCGGGGACCGGCGGCTTCGGCCGCTGGCAGACCGTGACCGTCCCGATCGCGCTCCCGAAAGGGACGCACCGGCTCCGGATCCAGTTCGTGGGCGACGCCCAGAACCTCGACTGGATCGGCTTCTCCCGCTGATCCTCACCATTTTTCCGGGCACGTTCGCAGTACGCACGGAGTTTGGGCCGTGTTCATCGAGTGCTTGTGACGGCGCTCGTATGCCGGCTGCAGCCCTCGTCCTCTGCACCCGACGGCGCGCCGCGATCAGCAGTGAGGGATCGACATTTGCGGAGACAAACGATTGCCTTTGTCCAGCCGACCCGCCATATCTATATCACGAGAAGATCACCATTTCTATCCGAGAGTCTCCGATGCGGTTGACAAACAGTATCCTGATTACCCTGCTTCTCATCGCCGCAGCCCTGGTCGCGGGCTGTACGACCACGACGACGAATACGACCACACCCGTCGCTCCGACGGCCGACCGGCTGGTGCTCCTGACCGAGGAGTACCCGCCCTTCAACTATCACGAGGAGGGCCGGCTGACCGGGCTCTCGGTCGATCTGCTGAACGAGACCCTGCAGGGGCTCAGCACGGGCCAGCAGGTCGACGAGGTCCAGTCCCTGCCCTGGGACGTCGCGTACCGCCGCGCCCTCGCCGAGACGAACACGGTCCTCTTTGCGACCTCCCGTCTGCCCGCCCGTGAGCACGAGTTCAAATGGGCCGGGCCGATCGCGCCCGAACGCTCGGTCCTCTTCGCCCTCCGCGAGCACAACCTCTCGATCAGCGGTCCTGCGAACCTCACCCGCCTCCGGATCGGGGTGGTCCGGAACGATGCGGCGGTCCAGAAACTCGCCGACCTCGGCGTGCCGGAGGCCCAGATCCACCAGGCGGACCGTCAGGAGGAACTTCCGGCCTGGCTCGATGCGGGCGAGATCGATCTCTTCGCCTACGGCGAGGGGGCCGGACGCATGCTCGCCCAGCAGGGGAACGGGAGCGTCTACCGTTTCGTCCCCGTGTACACGCTCGCCGAGGTCCAGACCTGGTTCGCGTTCAACCGGAACACCTCGGACGCGACCGTCGCCCGGTTCCAGGCCGCGCTCGACCGGCTTTCGTCCGAGCGGGACGCGGACAACCTCTCGGTCCGCGACAGGATCCTGGCCCGGTACGTCCCCGAGGTGGCCCTCGGACAGATGACCTTCCGGACCGAGGAGTATCCTCCCTACAGCTCCGCCGCGAACGGAACGATCGAGGGGGTGGCCCCCGACCTCCTCCGGGCGACCGCCGGCCGCCTGAACGCGACCCTCCGGCCCGATCAGATCGAGCTCGGAACCTGGGCCGACGCGTATCGCTCGGCCCTCGATATCGACAACACCGTGGTCTTCTCGACCGCGAGGACGCCCGCGCGGGAGGCGCTCTTCCAGTGGGCGGGGCCGATCGCTCGGCTCCACTACGTGGTGCTCGCCGACCGCAACCGCACGATGCCCGCCGACGGGCTCGCGGGCCTCCGGATCACAACGATTCGTGACAGCGCCTCCGTGGCGTACCTTCGCGAACGGGGAGTGCCCGATGCGAAGGTCCGCTACGAGAGCGGGCCCGACACCATGATCGAGGCGATCCGCAACGGGAGCGCCGACGCCCTCGCCTATTCCCTGCTGCCGGCGCGGAGCCTGCTCTCGCAGCACGGCGTCGACCCGAACCGCTTCGCGGTGATCGAGACGCTGGGCGAGCACGAGCTGTACTTCGCCTTCAACCGGAACGTCTCGCCGCTCATGGTCAACACCTTCAACCGCACACTCGCCGCGCTCAAGACCGACAAGGACGTCTCCGGGATCGCCCCGTACGAGAGGATCCTCTACCGGCACGTGGGACCCGAGCGCTCCAGTGCGAAGGCGAACCAGACCGGCGCCATGGCGGTCGTCAACCTCACGGCAGAGCACCTGGCCGCCGACGCGGCCGGGACCCTGGAGGCGATCAACAGGGGCGTTGCGCCGTACCGCGACCCTGTCGACCCCGAGGTCTACGCCTTCGTCTACGACACCAACCTGACCATGGTCGCGCATGCGGCGAACTACCATCTCGTCGGCCAGAACTATCACGGTAGGACCGATGTGACCGGAAAGGCCTTCCGCGACGAGTTCCTCGCAACGGCGCAGTCGAAGGGCTCGGGCTGGGTCGACTACATCTACGTGAACCTGGCCGAGAGCCGGCTCTCGGAGAAGACGACCTACTGCCGGCTGGCGCGTGGGTCCGACGGGCACGACTACGTGGTCTGCGCGGGGACGTTCAGGGACTCGAGATCTTGATGGTGGTCCCGGGCGTCCTGCTCCTCGTCCTCCTGCTCGCCGGCACCGCAGGGGCTGCGGACCTGTCAGCGCCGTCGGAGATAGCCTCGCCGGGGTACTAGCGGCTCACGGGAGATCTCCTCGACGGGGACAGCCACCTCCTCAGCGGACCCGCCCGAGACGGGGGACGGCGGGGATCCGCATCAGCTGGCCGCTCACGAACGTGACGGTCCTGAACGCGACCCTTGTCGGGGGGGGCACCAGGCTCGAGTGCCGCGACCTCGTCGACGGCCGGATCGCCGGCGTGCGGGCCGAGAACTGCACGGAGAACGGCCTCTATCTCGAGCAGTGCAGGGGGATCGAGGTGCGTGACTGCACGGCCGTGAGGAACGGGTATCCGGGGATCGCCGTCAACAACTCCGAGGGGTGCCGGGTCATGAGGTCGACGGCGGACGAGAATGCTGACGTTGGGCATCTACCTGTCCGGATGTCGCGAAACAGTACCGTTGCGGACTGCACGGCCTCGGGGAACGGGCTGAACGGCGTCTACGTCGAGAATGCGGAGATGGGCGAGGTCAGGGGATGCACCCTCGTGCGGAACAGATATCCGGGCGTGGCGCTCTCCGGCAGTCACGGAGTGCTGATCAGCGATAACCTGCTTCACGCAAACCAACTCGCGGCCGTCTGGCTCGAACGTCCGGAGCGATGCGTGGTGACGCGGAATGCGGCCGGCGAGAGCGAAATCGGCCTCGTCGTCCGGAACACGACCGGGTCGCCGTTCGCCGGCGGCAACCTCTGGCTGACCACGAGGGGCGTGGACGGCGCGACAAAGGCGTTGCCATCCCTGGGCCGTGGGTGGCGCCTACCGGGTGCCGTCACGGGGATGCCGGGAACGGGTGGAGGGCGTTCCCTATCATGAGGGAGACGTTCGCCAGCGCTCCCGATTATCTCGATCGACCGAACGCCTGTTCGGGGACGCTGTTCACGGGTGTGCGACAGGCGTTGGCCGGCACCGTGATCTCAAACCGCGCACCCTTCCCGGGCGCGCTCGTCTCGAAGATCGACATGCCCGTGATCCCCAGGATCTCCCGGGCGAGATAGAGGCCAAATCCCGTATTCCGACCCTGGCCGCGCTCGAAGATACGCGGCTTCTCCGGTGTGGGGATCCCCGCCCCGTCGTCCTCGCAGACGATCCGGATGGACCCGTCGGGCATGGTCTCGACCAGGAAGCGGATCTCGCTGAGGGGAGGGCCGTGCCTGAGCGCGTTCTCGATCAGGGTGAAGAAGACCTTCTCGATCAGGGCATCGGCCAGGATCTCCGTCTCTGATTCCGGGATCAGGACGGCCACCCCCCTGTCCGGGAAAGAGTCGGCGGCACGCTCGAGAGAGGACCTGACCGAGACCCAGAGCGGGGGGCCCTGACCGATATCCTGGTAGTCGCGCGTGAACTCGATCAGACGCCGGATCACGTCTGTCGCCGTCCGGGCGCGACTGAGAAACCAGCCCAGGTCGCTGCTGTCCTGTGCCGCCCCGACCAGCTCGAGGGACCCGATCAGGACCGTGAGCTGGTTCAGGATGTCGTGGCGGGTGATGCTTGCAAGAAGGTTCAGTTTCTGGTTTGCGAGCCTCAGCGCCTCCTCGGAGGCCTGTCGCTCGGTGACATCGCGGCAGAGTCCCTCGATCGCGATCAGCCGGTCCTCCTCATCGTAGACCGGCACGCTGACCCATTCGGTCCTGCGAAGTCGCCCGTCGGGGCGGAAGAATCTGAACTGGAGGGGGCGGTTAGAATAATCTTCGGGGCGCGCGATGAGGTCGTCAAAGAGGGGCCGATCGTCGGGATGGAGGTGCTGGAACCCGAGATCGGGATCGCGGTAGTAGACCTCGGGCGGCAGCCCGGTGACGGCCTCGCAGGCCGAGCTCACGTAGTCCATGCCGTAGGTCGGGTAGACCCGCAGCCGGTAGATCATCTCGGGGGAGCGTTCGGCCAGCAGCCGGTACTGCTCCTCGAGCCGTCGCCGGAGGGTCACGTCCCGGGCGATTCCTTCGATCATGGCCACATGACCGTTCTCGTCCAGGACCGGTGCGGCCGAGAGCTCGAGCCAGCGCCATGCACCCGTCCGATGACGAAACCGGAATCGGATCGGGTCGATGAGCCCGCCCGGGTCATGAAACGCGGCCTCGAGCCGGACGCAGTCCGCAGGATGGACCGCGTCGACAAGGAGGTACGGCTCCGCAGACACCTCCTCGGGCCCGTACCCGAGCACGGCCGACGAGGCGGCGTTGATATACCGGACCGAGACCGTCGGGCGAAGGCGGAGCGAGAAGACCAGGTCGGGGCTCCGTTCGAGGAGAAGCAACGCGTCCTCCTCCGTCCAGGCATCCGGCGGAGGAGAGACCAGGAGCACGGCACCGCCGTCGCCGGTAGGCCTGAGTTCCGCTTGGGCGGGAAGGCCCCCGTCGCCCAGTGTGACGAACGAGAGGGAGAGCCGGCTGGTGACGGGGGGTCCCTGCAGTGCCTCGCGAACCCGCGAGACCGATTCGGCATCCATGATCGACTCGAGAGAGAGCGCACCGGGTGCGAAGTCTCGGCACCCGGCAATGGTGCCGAGGCGGGGGCTTATCGCGCTGAGATGTTCGTCAGGGTCGATGACAACGACCAGTGGCTCTCTCTCCATCGTTTTAGTGTATCCTCCGCGAGAATGAGTCTTCCTTATGGCGGTAGATACAAAAAGGTTTTCAAAGAATTGGGAGAAAGAACACACGCCGAGACCATTTAGGCCGTCCCGTCATCATCGGAGAAGTGAGCGACAGAATGCTCCTCCAGGTGTGGGGCCCGGGTCACGGGCTGGTCTTCCCGGAGGTCCCAACGTCGTGGTCGACCGCTGACTTCTGGTTCCGATTCGTTTTAATAAACGTGAAACCGGGCCACGTCGCCGTGATCGATACCGAGGCGGGCGCCGATCCGGGCCGTGAGGACCTCCTGGAGAAAGAAGGCGGCGAGTTCGAAGTCGCCGCCGCCGTAGACGGCCGAACTCTCCATCGGCGGGAGCGAGACGACCAGGTCGCCCTTCGCGGTGCAGGCGGCGCCGTGCGAACCCTCGGTCACGAAGGCGCAACGCATGCCCAGGCTGTGGGCGTGCCGGACAAGGTCCCGGAGCTCGAACCGCTCGCAGGTCCGCGACACGACGATCAGGAGATCGCCGGGTCTGAAAGGGTCACGGACGAGGTCCCCGACCCACCAGACAGGCGGGAGGTGCCGCTGAAAGTGATGCAGCCGGATAGCAAGCGACGCGGCAACATTGCCGCTCCGGCCGAAGCCGTAGCAGTGGACTGCTCCGGCATCGATGATCGCGTCGACCAGTGCCTCGACGGCCGGGGCCTGGGCGGCGCAGGCGTCGGCAACGCGCTGACAGAAGGCCGCGTACTCGGCGGCGAGCGAGCCTGTCGTGCCCGGAGCGGGTTCGTTGCTCATTGTGGATCTCTTTGCGAGGGCAGCTGCTTATAGAGTCCTGTCCGGACTCCGTCCCGGGCTCAGTCGAGGAGGCGCGCAACCCCGGTCGCGGCAAGCGCACCGGTCGAGAACGCAGCCTGGAGATTGTATCCCCCGCTGTCGCCGTCGAGATCGAGCACCTCGCCCGCGAAGAAGAGGCCGGGGACGAGGCGCGAGCCCATCGTCTTCGGATCGACCTCGCCGAGCGCGACCCCGCCCGCGGTCGCCATCGCGACCGCAAAGTCGCCGACGCGGCCGACAGCCAGGGGAAACGCCGTGAGGGCCGTGGTGACGGCCCGCCGCTGCTCTTTTGTCATCCGGGCCCCGGTCGTCTCCTCGGGGAGGCCGGCCTGGTGGAGCAGCCGGCGAAGGAGCCTCTCAGGGAGGTGGAGCGGGGCGAGTGCAGCCGGGAGGCGGGCTGCGCCGCGGTCCCTGCAGAGTTCGATCATGCGGGCGTCGAGCTCCTCGGGGCGGAGGTCGGGCAGGAACGAGAGGAGAAGGCGGTCGCCCGGACGGACGTCGCGCGAGAGGTCGAGCACGCCCGGACCCGAGAGGCCCCGGTGCGTGAAGAGCAGATCCCCCCGCCGCGCCCGGAGCCGCCGGTCCCCGCGCAGGAGCACGAAGCCGGCGTCCGGGACCGAGACACCGGCGAGGTCGGCAAAGGGATACGGATCGGGCTCGACCGGGGCGAGGGCCGGATGCGGCTCGACCACGGTGTGGCCGAGGGCTGCGGCAAGGCGATACCCGTCGCCCGACGAGCCGGTCTGCGCGTACGAGGCCCCGCCCGTCGCGAGGACGACGGCCCGGGCATCGACCTCGACCTGATCGGCCCGGATCCGGAAGCCGCCCGGAGTCCGCTCGATCGACCCGACCCGCGCACCCGGTAGGAGGCGGACACCGTTCCCGGTGCAGGCGGTCTGCAGGGCCTCGAGCACGTCCTGTGCCCGGCGTGAGGCCGGGAAGACCTTGCCGTCCTCCCGGGTCTCGAGCGGAACCTCGCGGTCGGCGAACCAGCGGCCGAGGCCCTCGTTCGAGAGGGACCGGAGGGCGTGGCGGAGAAAACGGCCGTGGTCGTCATCGCCGTACCGATCGAGGAAGGCGGCCAGGTCGCCCGTATGGGTCAGGTTCGCCTGCCCCGATCCCGAGAGCAGGAGCTTCCGGCCGGGCTCGGGCATACGCTCGAGGAGGAGCACGTCGAGCGCGGCCGGCAGGTGAGCCGCACAGAAGAGGCCGGCAGGACCCCCGCCGACCACGACCACGTCGGCCGTCTCAGGGGTCACTGTTGTCCGGGTCGATACCGTGCGTCTCGCAGGAGACGCACTTCGCGAGTTTCTCGTCGATCACGCGGTAGGCGTTCGCGAGGACCGAGGAGTTCGAGATCAGCCCGGCGATCAGCACCGTCTCGAGGATCTCGTCGCGGCTCGCGCCCATCTTCAGGGCGGCCTGCATATGGTAGCCCGTGCAGTGGGTGCACTTCAGGGCCGCACCGACCGCGAGGCAGATCAGCTCGACGTACTTCGGGTCGAGAGCCGAGGTCTTGGTGACAGCGTCCTTGTACAGCAGGTGCGAGATCAGGACCTCGGGCCGCTCGGCCATCCGCTGGAAGATCAGCGGGACCTTGCCGTATTCCTGCTCGATCGACTTCATCCACCCGGCGCAGGTATCCTCTGTGCCGGCCTGAACGATCTCGGACAGTTCCTCTTCAAAGGTCATGCCAGGGTCTCCAAAAGGGGGAAGATCGCCGCTCGTCCGCGGCTAGACGACGATATCCGTCTCTGATGAGGGTTTAATCCGGACGAGGATATAGTCGCGCATCCGCGACGGGAGTACGTCCGCGAGCTTGCCGATCGTGACGCCTTCCTCGACCTCGGCCGACCGGAGCCGGTCCGCGTACTCCGCATAGGGGAGCTTGACCCGGAGGCCCGCGATCTGGACCGTGATCGGGGTCGGGCTCGTCACATCCAGGACCTCGGGGACCTTATCCTGGATCACGGCCATCAGGCGCGCGGGAGAGGCCGAGAGCGGGTCCTTCGCGATCTCCTCGCGCCGGAGGTCGAGGACGCGTGTGATCTCGGCCACGATGGCGTCGAGCCGGGCGATCTCGTCGGCCTCCTTGGTCCGGTGCATGAACCGACCGACGTTCCCGACGTAGCCGGCGACCGGCGGGTCGACCGCCCTCCGGAGCTCCTCGGTCGGGGGCTTGCCCGTCAGGATGATCGGGACCTCGATCCCGCGGCGGAGCGCCTCCATCTTCTTCCGGATGCAGTGCTCGAAGTTCCCCAGGAGGAAGACGGCGCAGTCGTGTTCGTTGATGATCTCGCGCTCCTCGGCCGAGGTCTGGGCCACACGTTTGCCGTAGCCCCGGGCGAGGCCGACCATGTTCGACTTCGCTCCGAGCCGCCGGACGTACTCGGCGATGTCGCAGGCCGGGTGGGGCAGGTGATGGATCGAGAGGGACGGGGTCACGATCGCGACCTCGGTCCCGACGAGGGGCGAGGGCTGGACCTCGCCGCCGAGGGGCCGGCCGATCCGCTCGATCAGCGGAATGTCGTCGCGCGGGACCAGGCAGAGGAGCACGACCTCGGTCGCGAGCATGTGCTTCTGGATCACGTATCCGCCGAGGTCGGCGATCAGGTCCACGATCTCGTCGTGCCGGTAGACCCCGCCCTTGTAGGTGATCGGGACCAGGATCATGACGGCTCCTCCATCTTTGCAAAGAGAGCCCGGATCCTCTCGGGCAGGTCCTCGGGCAGGGTGTTCTCGCTCGAGGCGAGCCAGAACCGGCCGTTCTCGTAACTATGCTCGCGCACGCGGAAACCTTCGGGGGCGATCGAGAGGAGGGCGTAGATCAGGTCGCGGACCAGCCCCTCGGCCGGGTCCGAGACGACCATCGCGGCCAGATCGCGGTCGACCGGCAGGTCCGGCTCATCCGCGATCTCGACGGTCCAACGATCGGGCTGCTCGACCCGGTTCTTGCCGTACCGGCTCCAGAGCCGGTCGAGCAGGGTCGCGAGGTGGGTCTCCTCGTTGATCCCGAGCGTGACCTTGCCCGGGGCGTAGGTCACCTCGGCGAAGTCCCGGAGGCGGACGAGCGGTGGGAGCCGCCCGAGGGTTCCGGCCACGAGGAAGAGCGGATACTCGGGGTCGATCCAGATATGGAGTTTCTGAATCGCCCTGGCCAGGTTGTGGTCGAGCAGGACGTCGTTCGCGATGTCCGTGTAGGCGCTCACGGCCCCGGCCTCGGGCGACTCGACGACGAAGTGGTCGAGGACCATGACTCACTCCTTCCTGATGTAGCCCGAGGCGAGCAGGGCCGAGCCGACCGCACCGATGAACTGGGAGTACCGGGGCACCACGATCTCGGTCTGGAGGAGCTCGCCCATCGCGTGGACGAGCCCCGAGATCAGGGAGGTCCCGCCGACCATGATCACCGGCTCGCGAATGTCGACCTCCTGGAGCTGCTGCTCGTACACCTGCTCGGCGACCGAGTGGCAGGCCGCGGCCGCAACATCCTCGGGGGAGTTGCCGGCCGCGAGCGCGTTCACCAGCGACTGGGTCCCGAAGACGATGCAGTAGGAGTTCATGGGCACGTTCTTGCCCATCCCCTTCATGGCGAGCGGTCCGAGCTCGGTGATATCGATGCCGAGCCGCTTTGCGGTCATCTCGAGAAACCGGCCGGACGCGCCGGCGCAGATCCCGCCCATGGTGAAGACGCCGGGGATCCCGTCCTGGACCGTGATCGCCTTGTTGTCCATGCCGCCGATGTCGATCACGGTCGCAAACCCGTGCTGCCGGTCGGCGAGGTAGACCGCTCCCTTCGAGTTGACGGTCAGCTCCTCCTGGATCAGATCCGCGCCGATCGAGTTGCCGAGCAGGAATCGGCCGTAGCCGGTCACGCCGGTCGCCTCGATCTCGGAGCGCCGGATTCCTGACTCCTCGAGCGCAAGCGCGATCACCTCGTCGGCCGACTGCTGAACCTGCGTCGTCGGCCGCCACCCGGTTCCGATCACCTCGTTCTCCTTCATGATCACGGCCTTGGTGGTCGCCGAGCCCGAGTCGAGACCGAGGGTGATCCCCTCCTGGCGTTCGCGCGCAAGCAGGGCCCGTCGGCGAGCGATCGTGACGAGCGCCTCCATCCGGGTCAGGAGCGTCCCCGAGGTCGTGCGCTCGGTGAACGAGTACGAGACGACCGGGAGACGCGACCCCTCGTGGATGTACCGGCGGAGCTCGTTCCGGACGATCGCGGCCTCGGCGCAGCGGAAGCAGGTCGCGATGAAGACCGCGTCGGCCTCGGTGCGGCCGGCGACGAGGGCCTCGGCCCGGGCGATCATCAGTTTGAGATCGGCCGAGTGGACGTCGAGGCCGAAACTCTTTCCGGCCGCCTTCACGTCGGCAAGGGTCACGTCGGGGTAGAAGACCTCGGCCTCGACCTGGCGTGCGGCCTCGTAGATCTCGGGCATCACGCCCGAGTACTCGGCACCGCAGCCGAGCAGGGCGATGCGGACGGGGGGGCTCATGCGGTTTCACCTCCGGCAAGGCCGGCTAAGAACTCTTTGATCGCGGCCACGAACCGCACTCCTTCCTCGTCGCTCCTCGGATAGGTGAGCTCGAGGAGCGGGATCTCGCGCCGGTGCAGCAGGAAGCGGACCAGCTCGTTCGTGCGGGCGCAGCCCATGCAGCCGAACGCGAGGTCGGCGTCGCGAACGATGATCCCCGCGTCGGCCTCCTCGATCTGCGGCCCGTACAGGGCCATCCGGCCGCGAACGCCGGAGGGGACCTCCACCGCCGCGTACCGGAGGCCCTTCTTCGGGTCCTCGGGCGTGATCTGGAGCGGGGGTGAGTCGAGCCCCGGTGTCTGGACCTTCTCCCGTACGGCGAGCGCCGCCCCGAGCGGCCGGTGCCCGAACCGGGCGACGAGGTCGGAGAGGATCAGGCTCGTGCCTGGATAGATGAATACTTTCGCCATGTCAGGACTCCTCGATGATCTCTTGCAGGCGCTCGGGTGAGAGCGGTTCGTCCTGCTTCTTCGGCTTGGCGCGGAGGAGGTCCGCCTTCTTCGGGTCGCGGAGCGCCCGCAGACCGGACGAGATGTACCGCACGAGTTTCATCTCGTTCTCGTGGCCGTAGAAGCCAGGGCGTGCGCCGCCGAGGTTCGCACGGCAGCGCCGCTCATCTCCGGGCGGAAAGCCCCGGTCTTTTACGAAGATCCGGTCGGGGTCGAGGTTTCGGAGCTCGATCACCAGCCTGTCGACCTCGGCCTCCAGGCCCGTGATCACGAGGCCGAAGCAGGTCTCCTTGATCTGGACCGCCGGCGCGATCTCGTAGGCCCTGAGGGCGAGGTCGGCGGCGGTCAGCTCGGGCGAGTCGACGAAGACGTACTTCGCGACGGTGCCGGGCTGCACGCTGGGACGGACGGACCTCTGGCCCGCGACGACCGCCTCGCTCACGGTCGCACCTCTCGAATATGCACGATCTTTCCTTCCTTCATCCGCTTCAATTTGGCCGTGTCGAGCACGATCCCGATCAGGTTGGTCCCCTCGAACGGCTCCGAGGTCGGCCCGAACTCGGTGCTCGGCGCGAGGCGTATCCCGACCATCCCCCGGCCCTTCCGTGCGTCGTTGGTGATCGCGAGCGCGTTGGCCGGGGTCGCCCCGATCGGCTTGTTCTCGGGCATGAGCCGGACGTCGATCGGGAGCTTCGGCTTGAAGAGGAAGACATCCTCGAATGAGAAGAAGAACGGCAGGGTCCCGATGGCGTGGTACTTGAGCCCGGTGATCCGGCGGAAGACCGCGACCGAGACCGGGGCCGCCGCCGGGTCGAGCCGGATATCGATCACCTCCGAGAGCGCGACCGTAGTCACCCGGACGGCCCCGGCCGCGAGGACCTCGAGCGTGGTGCCCGGGGTCTGGCCGACCACGACCCGTTCACCCTCGGTCCGGTCGGCCTCGAACGCGATCCCCCGGTCGGCCGCGATCCGTGTCGCGGTCTCGAGGGGCAGGCCGAGCAGATCGAACCGGGCCGGTTCGCAGGCGACCGCGAGCCGGTCCCCCTCGCGGGCGAGCTTGACGAGCTCGAGCCCGTGGCTGACGCGGCCCACGATCGTGTGCTGGGGCGAGGCGGGCACATCCTCGCGGTAGATGTACAGGCAGCCGCTGCGGGCGCCCGAGATCCGGGCCGTGACCGATCCCTCGCGTCGCCCCTGCGTCCTCTCGGCCGGGACCGGTGTGCCCGCGAGCCGCTCCTCGGTGATGTGGGTCGAGGCAGTCCGGACGACCTCGAACCTCCCCGTCTCGAGCGAGAGGAGCAGGTGCTCGACCGAGCCGGCGGTCGCAATCCCGACGACGCTCTCGCCATAGCCCTCGGCCGTGACTCCGATCCGGGTCACGATCTCCATCCCATCCTCAAGGAGAAGCGAGGTGTCGGTCGTCGTGAACGATCGGCTCGTGTCGGCCCAGGAGAGAACGGGCTGGACCGTCTCCAGCCGGTCGTCATGGCCGAGCCGGTCCACGACCGCGCGGCCCGCGACCACCGTGCCGATCACGCCCCCGTCGGCGCCGGTCCCGTAGTCGGCCGAGTGCCGGGCCCGCACCACGATCAGGTACGACCGGGCCGGGTCGTAGCCCCCGCACCCGAGGACCACATCGCCGCGGCGGTACTGGTGGACCTGTCGGGCCGGCACCACGCCGCTCGGGAACGGGCCGAGTGCGACCGAGTTGCGATCAGCCCACTGGACGCCCAGTCCGGCCAAATCTCCGGCCACCGGGAGCTGCCCCGCGCCCGTGGTCTCGACCGTCACCTCGCCCGCGGTCGTGGTGAGCCGGACGTTTGCGGTCGCGGCGGCCTCGGCGGTCGTGGGACGGATCACCGCGATCGCACAGGTGGGATCGCACCCCTCGCATAGGTCGGCGAGGGTCGCCCCGTCCGGGAGCTGCCGGGGGACGCCGTCTACATGGATGATCGGCATCGAGGCCTCAGGCAGGGCTTCCGGCGGTCATGACCTTTCGCTCTTCCTCGGTGAGGACCTCGAGGACCTCGGCGGTCGGGCCGATCCGGATGATCTTGCCGCCGCGCATGAGGGCGAGCCGGTCGCAGATGTCCCGGAC